>CAMYKW010000046.1 GCA_947259175.1 uncultured Gammaproteobacteria bacterium
TTGGAGCTTGCCTTTCGCTTTGACGGACTGGGGATGCTGTTTGCCTACCTCATCATTGGTATCGGACTGTTGGTCATTTTATATGCCCGCTACTACCTCAAACCCGAAGACGCTACCGGTCGTTTCTACGCCTTTTTGTTGCTGTTCATGGGTGCAATGCTGGGGGTGGTGCTATCCGAGAATCTGATACTGCTGCTCGTGTTTTGGGAGCTCACCAGCCTGGTTTCGTTTCTGCTCATCGGCTACTGGCGGCAGGAAGCGGAAGCCCGCCGCGGCGCGCGCCTTGCGCTGTTCATCACCGGCAGCGGGGGATTGGCCCTGCTCGCCGGGATCCTCCTCCTCGGTCACATGGCCGGCAGTTTTGCGCTCAGCGATGTGCTGCGGGCCGGTTCAACGATCAAGGCGCATCCTCTATACGAAGTCACCCTGTTTCTGATCCTGCTCGGTGCGTTCACCAAGTCGGCACAGTTCCCCTTCCACTTCTGGCTGCCCCACGCAATGGCCGCGCCCACGCCCATCAGCGCCTACCTGCATTCGGCCACCATGGTGAAAGCGGGTATCTTCTTGCTTGCCCGGTTGTTCCCGGCATTATCCGGAACCGAACCGTGGTTCGTTCTCGTGGGCGGTGCGGGGTTGATCACGCTGGTGATGGGCGCCTACCACGCACTTTGGCAGCACGACCTCAAGGGGCTGCTCGCTTACTCGACGATCAGTCATTTGGGCCTCATCACTTTGTTATTCGGTCTAGGCACCAAACTTGGGGCCGTTGCCGGAGTGTTTCACATCATGAACCACGCAGTGTTCAAGGCGTCGCTGTTCATGGCCGTTGGGATCGTCGATCATGAAACCGGGTCCCGGGACATGCGCAAGATCAACGGCATGTTCAAATACATGCCCTATACCGCGGTGCTCGCCATGGTCGCCGCCGGCGCCATGGCGGGAGTGCCATTGCTCAACGGATTCATCAGCAAGGAAATGTTCTTCCAGGAGGCGGTGGACCTTGCCGCGATCGGTTACACCAGTTACCTGCTGCCTGCGGTTGCCGTGGTCGCCGGCATCGGCTCGGTGGCCTATTCGGCACGATTCATCCACGACGTGTTCTTCAATGGGGAACCCGTCGGACTCGCGAGAACGCCCCACGAACCTCCCCGCTGGATGAAGGTTCCGATCGAATTCCTGGTGGTGTTGTGCATCGCCGTGGGTGTCGCCCCGGCATACGTCGTGGGACCGGTGCTCGGCGCGATCGGCCGCGCCGTGGTGCAGTCCGGTCTTCCGGACTACAGCCTGAGTCTATGGCATGGGTTCAACCTGCCTTTCATGATGAGTCTGGTTGCCTTAGCCGGCGGCGTGGCGGTATATGCATATCGCCATCCGATCTTTGCGCTGCACGATCGCCTGTTCCCGCCTGTCAGTGGCCGCAACTTGACCGAGGCATTCCTCGACCGGCTGTTCCGGTGGGCGTTGCGTGCGAACGCGGCAATCGAGAATGGGTCACTGCAGCGTTATCTGTTTGTCCTCGTCACAAGCACGTTGGTGGTGGGGGTCTCGGCGTTTCGCGAGCAACCTTTGTTCGGCAGTGCGTCCACTCAGGCCGTCGACGCAGCCACGCTGGCGTTGGGGATGTTCTTGATCGCCGGCTCTGTCGCCTCCGTGGTATTTCACCGACAGCGTCTCGTCGCCGTAGCGGCCATTGGTGTCGTAGGGTTGATGGTTTCGTTGTTGTTTGCCCGATTCTCCGGGCCCGACATCGCCATGACGCAATTACTGGTGGAGTTCGCCACCGTGATCCTGATCATGCTCGCTTTGTTCTTCCTGCCGTGGACATCGCCCGTAGAATCTCGTCCGCTGAGGCGAGTGCGCGATGTCGCGCTCGGCACACTTGCCGGCGCCGGAACCGGGACACTTTTGTATGCCATGTTGACGCGGCCGTTCCAAAGTATTTCCGATTTCTTTCTCGCTGAGGCCAAACCCGGCGGCGGCGGGACCAACGTCGTCAACGTCATTCTCGTCGATTTTCGCGGCTTCGATACCTTGGGTGAGATTACGGTGCTGGGCATCGCCGCGGTGGGGATCTGCGCCATGCTGGCGGACACGCACGTCACTATCACCACAACCGACGAAAGCGGCCGTCCTTGGGCACAGGACAGGCATCCCCTGGTGCTCGCGGTCGTCGCACGGGTACTGCTGCCCTTTGCCCTCATCGTCGCTGCGTACCTGTTCCTGCGTGGCCACAACCTTCCTGGAGGAGGATTTATTGCGGCGTTGGTTGTCGGCACTGCCCTGATTCTCCAATATATCTCGGACGGCTCGGCCGTGGCGCGAGAGCGCATCGGCTGGCGATACCGGACATTACTCGGCGCCGGCATACTCATCGCCGCGGCGACGGGCATCGGCAGCTGGGTGTTCGGCTATCCGTTTCTCACCTCATCGTTCGCGCACGTACATCTCCCCGTCATCGGCGAGTTCGAGCTCGCCACGGCCATGCTGTTTGATCTGGGTGTATTTGTGACCGTGGTCGCGACAGTGATGACTATGCTGGCCTACTTAGGTCAGTTGAATGCGCCGCTCGATACGCGCGCTGTAATCCGCCGCCGTCGGGCCGGGCAGGACTGATGGAAGGATTGTTCGCCATCGTGGTAGGCGGGCTCGTTGCCTGCGGCGTCTACCTGCTGCTCCGCGCACGTACGTTTCCGGTCGTGCTCGGATTGACGCTGATCGGCTACGGCGTGAACGTTTTTCTGTTCGCCACCGGCCGCCTCGTTACCGGCAGCGCGCCGCTGGTGTTGCCCGTTATAAATTCGCCTCCGGATCCCCTGCCGCAAGCCCTGGTGCTCACCGCCATCGTCATCGGATTCGGTATGACGGCTTACCTTGTGGTGCTTGCGCTGAAGGCCTATGGCAAGTCCGGTTCTGACCACGTGGACGGGGGTCCGGCGGAATGAATCATTGGATCATCGCCCCGATCATTGTTCCGCTGGTGGCCGGCGCCGCGTTGCTCGTGCTCCAAGGTGCGGAAGCACATACTAAGCGAGTCCTGAGTCTTTCAGCCACGACCGCACTGCTTCCGATCGCGCTGATGCTGCTCTCCGCGGCGGCCTCCGGCGAGCAGCAAACCTATTACTTAGGGGACTGGCCCGCCCCATTCGGAATCGTATTGGTGCTCGACCGTCTGACCGCGCTGATGCTCGTGTTGTCCGCGGTGCTGGCCTTAGCAAGTCTATTCTATGCGCTCGCGGGCGAAGATAAAAAACAGGAGGATTTTCACGCCCTTTTCCAGTTTCAACTACTCGGTATTAACGGCGCGTTCCTTACCGGCGATCTGTTCAATCTGTTCGTCTTTTTCGAGATCCTTCTGATCGCGTCCTACTGCCTGCTCGTATACGGCGGCGGCGCGCCGCGCACACGGGCGGCGGTCCACTTCGTGATACTGAACCTGGCGGGCTCGTCCGTATTCCTGATCGCTCTGGGAGTCATCTATGGGACGTTGGGAAGCTTGAATATGGCCGATGTGGCCGTCAAGGCGGCTTCCGCCGATCCGCACGATACGGGCCTCATCCGTACGGCCGGGCTGCTTTTGTTCGTGGTGTTCGCTTTGAAGGCAGCGCTCGTGCCGCTGGGTTTCTGGCTGCCATCCGCGTACCGCTCGGCAACGGCCCCCGTTGCCTGTCTTTTCGCCATCATGACTAAGGTCGGCGTCTACGCCATCCTTCGCGTCCATACTTTGATCTTCGTTGACCCATCCGACGGCACATACTTGTTGGCGCCGTGGTTGCTGCCGCTCGCGCTGGCGACACTGGCTCTCGGCACGATTGGCGTAATCTCGGCCTCGGAATTGCGCACCACGGTCTCTTATCTGGTGGTGGTATCCGTGGGCACACTCCTCGCCGCGATTGGTTTGTTCTCTCGTGATGCGTTGATCGCAGCGCTGTTTTATCTCAGCCACAGCACCCTCGTTACCGGCGGCCTGTTTCTGCTCGCCGATTTGATCGCCGTTCAACGTGGTCGCGATGAAGCGCGATTGGATCGGCCGCGTGCCGTTCATCAACCCATACTGTTGGGCACGCTGTTTTTCATTGGCGCCGTCGCCGTATCCGGCTTGCCGCCGTTCGGTGGCTTCGCAGCCAAACTGTATATATTGAAGGCGGCCCAGGGGTCGGCGACTGCCCCTTGGTTCTGGGGAGCGATCTTGGTGTCGGGACTGTTGGTGATCGCGAGCCTGAGCCGCGCCGGCAGTGCTATCTTCTGGCGTACCAATCACAGTGCCGGCGAGGCGCACCCGGCACAACGCTGCCAGGCCGTATCCACCGGCACCCTGCTCGCTGCGGCATTCCTGCTCATGGTGTTCGCAGCGCCAGTGCTCAACTATGCGGAAGCGACAGTCGAGCAGTTGCTGCACCCGTCCGGCTATATCGAGGCGGTGCTTTCCGATCGAGGTTAAGGAGTCATCGCTATGTCATCCATGAAACGCTGGTTGCCGCACCCCGACGTGAGCGCGGTGCTGCTCATTGTGTGGCTGCTGCTCAATCACACGGTCTCCATAGGACACCTGCTGCTTGGCGCCGTGCTCGGAGTTCTCATCCCGAAATTCACAAAGCGGTTCTTTCCGGAGCCGGTGTATATCAAGCGAGGCGCCGTACTGATACGCTTTGCCGCCACGGTCGCCTGGGACATCCTGGTTGCGAGCATTGCGGTCGCCCGATTGACCCTCGACCCAAGGTCCAGACCCGCGCCGGGCTTTGCGCGTGTCTCGGTTTCTCTGGCGGACGATTTCGCCCTGACCGCTCTGGCCGGCACGGTTTCATTGACGCCCGGCACCGTATCCGCACGCCTCAGCCCCGACCGCAAGCATCTACTCATCCATGTGCTGGACCTGGACGACGAATCGGCCTTGATCCAAGACATCAAACAGCGCTACGAGGCCCCCATCAAGGAGATCTTCCAATGCTGAATGTGAGTATCAATATTGCACTGACTATGTTGGCCCTCGCCATGGGATGCAATCTCTGGCGCTTGTTGCGCGGGCCGGACGTCACCGATCGGGTGCTCGCGCTCGACACACTGTACATCAACGCCGTGGCGCTGCTGGTTCTGTTGGATACCGCAGACGGTAAACCCCTTTTTTACGAGGCGGCGATACTGATCGCGCTGCTGGGATTCGTCGGCACGGTCGCATTTGCCAAGTTTTTGCTTCGCGGCGACATCATTGAATAGCACTGTGACACCAACAAAACAAACGAGGACCGGCCATGTTTGAATTTATCAGCGCGATTCTGATTTTGCTGGGCGCGAGCTTCGCGCTCATCGGCTCAATCGGGCTCGTTCGCTTCCCGGACATCTATACCCGATTGCACGGGCCGACCAAGGTCACGACACTGGGTCTGGGAGGCTTGCTCCTGGGAAGCATGATATATATGTTTCTGCAGGGCGAAGGCGTCGCCGTTCGCGAGCTGCTGATTATTGGTTTTCTCTTCCTGACCGCACCCGTCAGCGCCCATCTGGTCGCCAAAGCGGCTCTTCATAGGCGCTGCCGGTCCGTGTGCGGGCTACCCGATCGCGATGCAGATTCGTAGATAGCGAGGCGTGTATGGACTCCTCCTCGTTTGCAAGCATTTCTTTCGATAGCATAGCGGTACGACTGCCAACGTGTATCCGGTCTCTGAATGACATGTTGTCATGAATAAACGTCGGACCTCGATAGGAGATCATGGATTGGCGTGCCGCGATTGGAAATATCCCGTATTGATTGGCGAATTCCTAAATCAGCAGTCGACTACGCAAGCAATCAATAATTCGCCATGAACACGTTACGCCGCGTACCACAGTACCGCGATGAAATGACACGTGGTGCCCGCCAGGCCTGCCTCGACATGGCCGGGAATACCCGGAGTGGGATTTAAGTAACTCGACGCATTCTTGTTGCGCTTGAGTTTGTAATCTGCATTTTCAAAATTAAACCAAGGAAGTTTCAGCGTGTATCCTACGCCGATCAAAGAGGTCGAACGCGTTGCTGCCATCGAATCCTATCACGTCATCGACACACCGCCCGAGGCGGCTTACGACGATATCGCCGAGCTGGCAGCACAGATCTGCCAGTGCCCGGTTGGCTTGATCAACATCATCGCTGACACGCGCGAGTGGCTGAAGGCAAAATGCGGGCTGATACCGGATATCTCATACTTACCACGGGGTACGACATGCTCGACCGCCATCTGTCAAAGCGACCTCCTGACCGTCACCGACCTCACAAAGGACGAGCGCTTCGCTAACCATGCGTTAGTTAAAGGCGCCCCCCATTTTCGTTTCTACTGCGGAACGCCATTGGTCAATAGCGAACCATGCCCTCGGAACGGTCTGTGTTTTCGATTTCAAACCACGGGAGTTGACCCCCGAGCAATCGGAATCATTGCGGCGGGTCTCTCGCCAGGCTATGGCGCAGCTTGAATTGAGAATGCTTATATCAGAGAAGACACGATCTGACGAACTGCTTCTCAATATTCTTCCCACAAAGATCGCGGAAACGTTGAAAAGTGGAAATGAGGTTGAACCCGGATACTACGACTCGGTGACGATCATGTTAACCGACTTTAAGGGATTTACGCACTCCTCTGAGACATTGGAACCACTTCGCTAGTACACTACACATACTGTCGACGCCGCTGGAATTGGCACGCAGGATGGAATATGCAGCGTTACAAGATTGTTCATCGCACTTATTATAATTTCTCCGCCGCTGTGCGGCTGGAACCTCACGCTTTGCGCCGGCATCGAGACGTGGATGACAATTCTGTTGCGATCGCGACCTTCGAATTGTCTGCCAACCAGCTTTCGATTGAGAGCGAAGTCATCATTCAGCAGTATGACCAAGCTCCCCTCGATTTCCTGGTGGCCGATTATGCGGTGAACTACCCGTTTGACTACACCCCCGAGGACAGGGTTGTGTTGCTGCCCTATATGAAGGTCGCGACCCACAAAACCACGGGTCCGGTGCCTGAATGGATTGCGAATGTATGGCAGTCAGGAGAACGGCTTCAGACATACGCTTTGTTGCAACGCCTTAGCGGCCACATTCATGACACGTTGTCCTATCAAATACGCGAGGAACCCGGTGTCCAAACTCCCGCAAAAACACTGTCATGCGGTAGCGGCTCGTGCCGTGATTTCGCGTGTTTGTTCATGGAAGCAGCGCGGCGCTTGGGTCTCGCTTCGCGTTTTGTCAGCGGTTACCTACACGCTCCACCCTCAACGGCCAATTTCGGTGCGACCCATGCCTGGGCCGAGGTGTACTTGCCAGGCGCGGGTTGGAAAGGGTTCGATCCGACCATCGGGGAAGTCGTAGGAACCAATCACATTGCTGTGGCGGTAGCAAGATTGCCCGATTCAGTGCCGCCAGTAGCCGGCTCGTTCGTCGGGCCCGCGGGAGCGAGCCTTGATGTGGGTGTATGGGTGACCGAGTTGTCGTAAAGCTCGATTCTGAGCGGGCGGATCAGCGGTTCCTCTTGGACCAGTGGTGGGAGTTGGCGCATCCATAAGACTGAAGCTTTTATTGCCGGAGAGCATGAGCAGAACACACGTTCTGCGGTCGCGGGGCGTGCGTCACACATGGGCTTTCGTGCCACCACACCTATCTATTTCACCACTCTAGGCGTATAGTGATTTTTAGTCCATGACCGGGCTGGCTCGTAAGAGCGGCTGCTGAAGCACACGGCCCGTAAAGATATAGTGTTAAGTCTTCGTCTTTACTCCCCCCTCTCATCGGATATGGACAGGCGTCAGCTGCGTGTGGCATAGCTAACGGTAGCAAACGTCAAACCGCGTGTTCCATTCCGTCGGAAAAAACACGGCGCAGCGCGTTCAGCACCAATTTAGAAGGAATGACCTATGAGTAAAGTGCGACCACTACGTGATATTTCCATGCACTCGTTGATTATGTTGGCGCTCCTGGCGACTGTGCCCGGCCTTGTGCTCGCCCAGAGCGGTAATGACAAGATACCGGAGAATGCCCACGCCAAGAGCTATGGGGACGGTTGGGAATGTGATCGAGGTTATCGAGAGGTCGATAAGGCTTGTGTCGCTATCAAGGTGCCTGCCAATGCGCACCCAACAAATACGTCCTACGGACGCGGTTGGGAGTGTATTAGAGGTTATCTAGAGGTCGATGAGGCGTGCGCCGCCATCAAGGTACCTCCGAATGCTTATTTAAGTTCTTCCGGCGATAGTTGGAGCTGTGATCGCGGGTATCGAAGGATCGCCGAGGCTTGCGTCGACATCAAGGTGCCGGCAAATGCGTACCTGGCAAATACGTCCTTCGGAGTCGGCTGGGAGTGCGATCGGGGGTATCGGGAAGTCGACAAGGCCTGCGTTGCCGTCAACGTGCCTAAGCATGCCTATTTGGACTTCTCCGGCGACAAATGGAAATGCGCGCGGGGGTATCGGGCGGTTGGCGAGGCTTGCGTCGCTGTCAAGGTGCCGGCCAATGCATACCTAACGAATACCTCCTACGGAAGCGGTTGGGAGTGCGCTCGGGGTTATCGGGAAGTCGATGAGGCCTGTGTCCCAGTGATAGTGCCGGAGAACGCTCACATCAATTATTCCGGACATGGTTGGGACTGCAACCAGCCTTACCGCAAGCGACAGGATGGGTGCACGCTGCTGTGACCACATTGTCTGAAAAAGAGAAGCAGTTAATGGAGCGATATGGGGTCAAATGTACACAGAAAACGGTGTACTTATACAAGCAATTCCGCTACGAAAACCTCAACGACGCACTTCGCTATGGTGAGATTGATACGCAGCGCGATCGAAAGGACACGCCACGTCCCACACAAATTGAAAGTGAGCTGATTTCGAACACGATACAATGACTGCTATGTGGCTTGCGTAACCTGCGCAGTCTCGTTCAGCGTCACATCGAGCACGCCCGTGGCGTCGACGCTACAGCGGCGCAGTAGTTCGAGTCAATTGGTTGCGGATGAGGATTTCAACCTGTCACACACTACGTCAAAATTGCCGCCTTTGCTGGTTCGAATACTTTGCAGGCTGGGGTATCACGATTTTCGTATGATCAATAAAACCTTTGGGTTCGGTACTGAAGGGGGCATTGAAACGGTCGAATGCATACGATGCGGTGTCACCATAACTCGCCAAGCATGATCGAGCTTAGCAGGTGTGGATCGACCAGAGACCAATATGTTATTCATCCTGGGAAATTCGGATTCATTTCCACTTCGTCTCTGACCAGAAACAGGCATACATTTCAGGTGGATGTCACTACCGTTAGAATCGCTTCGTATCGAGCCAGAATGCCACCGCGGCGAACAAGAAATATGATGTAAGCGCGAATATCGGAAGTCCCCACTTACCGTCGCCCATCGGTGGACCGAAGATATTCCCGACATTTATCAATAAAAAAATCACAAAGACACCCATACCATACTTTCCGACTGCCGTCGTAGCCGACGTTGCTCGCAGATAGAGTCAAAGTGCCGATAACAGTAATCCTGCCTCGAGCGTAAAAGTCGCGATGGCACTATTCCATAGACCGAGACCGAGCTTGGGTGATGTGTCATTCCATAGGGGTAGATCTGGCGTATGAACGAACAAATCAAACAGCCAGTGCGCGAAGACGGCTAACGCCACTACTAACGCCACCGAGCGTCCCGGTAAGTGATTGAAAAACCCGAGACCTGAACGCGACAGGAGTGACTGAAAATCCCCGTGTCGGCAGTTCGGTTTCGTCCCTGGAATACCTCCGCTTCTGGTGCTTAGGCGAAATTTGAAGTCTTCGAATGTCTTCTTTGAGTCGGTTCCTCCCGGATCGCTGGGCGCCGACCCATAAGCACGTTCTGCCATAAAGCTGATGTGGATGGTTCCCGTTGTGAGATCACGCGCATGGGCGGCTGGCCGAGTGGTTGGCGATTCATCGATAGTCGGTGTCAATAACAGTCTTGATGCCTTGCAAATGCGGAGTGGGCTCAAAGTCGAACCGCTCGTTGAACTTATCACTGACGAAATCGTAATCTCGGTCATACTGATAGGCCATCTCCTTCAACTCTCTCAAGGCTGGTACAAATAGGCCCATCACGGTCATCAAGGACTTGGGCATGATTTGAACCCTGGCTTCCATATCGAATTCTTTAGCGATAGCTGCAATCCACTGTCTGCCTGTCATCGGGTCCGAAGCAGTTGGCAAATGCCACACTTCACCATATGCATCGCTAGTATTACCTAACATTGCGGTACCGCGCGATGCGTCAGTTGTATAGGTGAATGAGTGTTTATGGTCAACGGAAAGCAGCCATTGGGCGGATTTGCCCGCGCTGAGGCGATCGAATACTGTTTGCGTGAGCACCGAGTTCTTCTGCCTTCCGGGCCCGTAAAAGTCCGCACTTCGTGCAATGAGCGCGTCGATCTCGCCCTTGTCAGCCGCGTGTACCAGCATTTGCGCCACTTCGGCTCGAACCGCTCCCTTCTTGCTCGTCGGGCGAATCGGCGTATTCTCGTCCATAGGGCAAAGGTGATCTCGATCGTACATATAGATATTGTCGAAAAAAACCAATTTGCAGCCATGGATCTTGCATGCCGCTATTGTATTGCGCATTAGGACAGGCCACTGCTCACGCCACACTGCTGTTTTGTAAGGCAGCCCAACGACCAGATACACCACTTCCGAGGCCTCTGTGGCGCTGATCATTTCGTCCTGATTCAACAGATCGGCAGCGAACAAGTCGTTTGAGGGGATAACCTTTTTCGGATTGCGACTGACCAATCGAACTTTATCGGTGTATTCAGGGAGAATTCGGGCCAAATCACGGCCGATAATTCCCCCGGAGCCAAGGATTGTTTGCATAGCGATCTACCTAGCAACTCAAAGTTGTGTGTCGCCCAGCTATGATTCTTGCACGAAAGAGCCTCTCAAACGTGCTTCAGCCACGTCCAGATAGGAGCCTCCGCCATCAAATTGTCTCAAGCAACCCAGTCCCAATGGACAGGCAACCGATTGCGACCAGATATATGTATGCACCCACGGCTAGATGGTGTTCTCGTTGCGATCCAGTGCGCACACCTTTCCCCCTCAAGCCATACACTTTTGCCGCCTCGCGCCCACCCGCATCCACAAACGCCCCTCCGCCAATCATCGCCGCGTAGGGCCACATCCAGTGGTCAACCAACATCAATATACCGGCCACGGGCAGTATCCATAGCCAACAAAGGTCCCATCGGGCGGCCCACAGCTCCAGGTGACCAAAAAGTGAATCTGCGTGATCAGACGATTCCTGGAGTCCAAGTCGTTGTGCCAAATTGAAATTCGCGACCGAGATGAGTTGCCCGATATAGAGTAACCAGGCGACCAAACACAGTATTCCGACAATGACTCTCATTTGCGCGGACCTCTTCCGGATCTAATAAGAAAGTGTGGAAGGCCTATAGCGAAGAATACCTCTGGCCGGTCGTAGCGGAAAAGCAAGTCGGCGTAAATATCCGCTTCGGGCAAACTTCGGCTCATTAGGTGTCGTCCCTAAGTTACCCACGACGTCTCGCGCGAGCGATTTCGCTTTGGCGGCGAGGCGTCGCCGATCGTTGTCCGATAGCTGAAGACGACGCCCGTTGAGCTGTTGTTCGAAAATGCGATTCTCTGCAATAAGATAGTCGATGATAACCCGCTGATGTCGATTGACCCAACTTGCGAGAGCCGTCGCCAGGGGACTAATTAAGTTGACGATGCTAATGGGCGAGCAGCCTACTCATGCGAGGCTTCGTAGGCAATCTTTCCAGCACAATCCTATTTCTGGACCATACAGCCGGGGCAACTTGGCCTTTCGGAAAGTCCAAATTCAGGTTATGTTACGTTACCGCTTCAGCAAACACCCAAGACAAGCGGTGGATCAACACCGCGTGTCGTCAATTCACTATTCGTAATCCAAAACGATCATATATTCCAATTACAACGTTAACGTGATACCGCAGGGTTTTCGGGGAAGTTGGACACAGCCACGATGACAGATAAAGCTTATCGGAGAATAATATACTTTTTTCGGCGGGACCTGCGGCTGGCGGACGATCTGGGTCTGGTTGACGCTCTGGATCAGAGTGCCTAGGCACTACCACTGTTCATCGTGGGCCCGAGTCAGGTCGACCCGATGGTATCGATTATCCGCAGCCGATGATCGACCACAAAGAGGAGCGGCAAGTGACGCTTTCGAGATAGCGTGAGCCATGATTATGCGCAGTACTGCCGCCCAGATGTTCTCGCGACCGCCGACGGTGGATAGTAAAAGCACCGCTAGGTGCTTGGATCTCCCGCTATGAAGGTCGCGCTAGTGGGCGGCTCCGGCGGCATCGGCCGGGCACTGCTGAAGCAACTGGCCGGGCGCAGAGAAGTGCGGGCCGTGCACGCGACATTCCGCAACAACCCGCCGGATTTGGATCACCCCAAGGTAAGCTGGCAACCCATCGATCTCGCCCGGGAGTCCTCCATCCGCAACTGGTCGGAGGGTCTGGGTGAGGTGGACTGGTTGATCAACGCCGCCGGCATCCTGCACTCACGCGACAACCAGCCGGAGAAAAATATTCGCCAGCTAGAGCCCGATTTTTTTCTGCGCAGCGTCTCCATTAATGCCCTGTCCACGCTGCTTCTGGCCAAGTCGCTACAGGACCATTTAAAGCACGGTCGCCCGGCGGTGTTCGCCGCGGTGTCCGCCAAGGTCGGCAGCATCAGCGATAACCGTTTGGGCGGCTGGTACAGTTACCGCGCCTCCAAGGCGGCGCTCAATATGTGTATCAAGACGCTGGCCATCGAGTGGCGCCGTACGTTGCCAAACGTCACCGTCGCCGCCCTGCACCCAGGCACCACCGACACGGCGCTATCCAAGCCGTTCCAGCGAAACGTTGCTCCAGACGCACTGTTCAGTCCCGAGCGGAGCGCCGCACTGCTGCTCGATGTTCTGGCCGCGCTAACCCCGGATCAGTCCGGTGGATTCTGGTCGTATAGTGGTGAGCGACTGCCTTGGTAAGGCCGGGAACATGAAGAGAATCTATTACGTCAGCCGGTTTTCTAGAAAGCTTCGACTCGAGGAGTTGGGGGCGATCGACCGCGTCTCACGAGAAAAAAATCCGCAGCGGCGGATTACTGGGTTCCTGGTTTGCCTGGGCGATACCTTCTTTCAGGTTCTCGAAGGACCCGATAAGGCCGTGGATCACTTGTTCTTCGGCGTCATTGCCAATGATCCACGGCACAAAGAGGTGCTTTGCCTGAAATCGGAGCCCGGAGTGGCAAAACGGTTGTTTCCGGACTGGCATATGAGAATTTTCGATTTGAACGCGCAGGGCGAAACGTTACCGTTTGCGTTCCGGCAAATGTTGACCGCGCTGCTCGATTCACATTATTTGCTTGCCCAGTATACACAGCCCAGTGTTTTGCACATGCTGGAGAGGGGCGTCAACCCCTCATCATTGCCCCCGCAACGCAAGCAGGCCACGGTATTCTTCAGCGACATCATTGGCTTCTCGTTGTTCTCACAGTGGCTGACTCCGAGCCAATTGATCGAAGTCGTTAATTCCCATATCGAAATGTGTACCGAGGTGATCAGCCAACACGGGGGCGAGGTCAACAAAATTACCGGCGACGGGTTGCTCGCGTATTTTTCGCATCACGAATCCGATGCCGCGATCGGGGCGAGCCTTGACCTTCTACGAAAGATGAGTCGGCGGCGCCAAAGGGCCTCCGCTAACAGCCCGTTGCGCTGCCTCTATGGCGGGGTGGGACTGGCACATGGTTCTGTTTACGAGGGAAACGTCGGCTTTGCGCTGAAACGGGATTTCACCATCCTGGGTAATACAGTGAATCTCGCCTCCCGACTGGAGTCATATACCCGTGAACTTGAGGTTCGACTCATCATGAATAAGGAAAGTGTGACTAGCGCAAAACAAGAATGGAAATTCATTTCCTTGGGGAAGCACCGATTGAAAGGTCAACCCACCGCCTCCGAACTATACAGCGTTGAAGGACTGGATAGCTTGAATGTTCAAGAAGTTTATCGCGTTATCCAAGGTGAATTTTCAGGATGAATCCAGTCACCGACTGGATTCCGTAGCGCAGTATCGGAGAGATGTCCCCAACACCGGCCCTGGTCACCCACGCTGATTGTTTGATTCCTGAGACACAATGCCGAAAAACAATGAATCATGGTCGCAGGCAGACGCAGTTCACCCGGCGTGTTGCGGCTGTATGGGACCGCCTGCCGGCTGCCGCGGCTTAGCTTGGCTTGACGGACCATTATTTAAACCTGAGCCACGGTTCGGATGTGTCCAGTCGTCTGGCCGATTTTCGTCGAGCTCCCGTCCTTGCATCACAGCGCTTATCTGATCACTGTCGAGGGTCTCCCATTCTACCAGCGCCTTCGCCATGCGGTGCAACACATCGATGTTTTCGCGCAATATCTGTCGTGCGCGACCATAGTTCTGATCGATCAAAGCGCGGACTTCGGTGTCGACCAAACGTGCCGTGTCGTCGGATATGTTCTTCCGGCTCGTCACCGCCTGGCCGAGAAACACCTCCCCCTCGTCTTCTGCGTACGCGAGCGGTCCCAGCTTTTCCGACAGACCCCATTTGGTCACCATACTTCTCGCAATCTGGGTTGCGCGCTCGATGTCGTTTTGCGCACCGGTGGTGACTGCGTCTTCACCGAAGATCAGTTCCTCGGCAATGCGACCGCCAAACAGGGTGGCAATCTCACTTTCCAGCCGCCGTTTGCTCGCGCTGAGACGATCTCGCTCAGGCAAGAACATTGTCACGCCCAGAGCGCGTCCCCGCGGGATGATCGTGACCTTGTGCACCGGATCGTGCTCGGGAACCAGTCGACCGACGATCGTATGCCCGGCCTCATGATAGGCAGTCAGCAATTTTTCCTCGTCCGACATTGCCAGAGAGCGCCGCTCCGCACCCATCATTATCTTATCTTTCGCACGCTCGAAATCGTCCATAGACACCCGCTTACGATCCGCACGCGCCGCGAGCAGTGCCGCTTCATTCACCAAATTAGCCAAATCGGCACCGGAGAAACCAGGTGTGCCCCGCGCAATGATTTGCGCGTCAACGTTCTCTTCCAGTGGGACGCTTCGCATGTGGACTTTTAATATATCTGCTCTGCCCTTGACATCCGGCAGCGGAACGACCACCTGACGGTCAAACCTGCCTGGTCGGAGCAATGCGGGGTCTAAGACGTCAGGACGGTTGGTTGCGGCGACAACGATGATTCCCTCGTTACCTTCAAAACCGTCCATCTGCACCAGCATCGCATTCAAGGTCTGCTCGCGCTCGTCGTGACCCCCACCAAGGCCGGCCCCTCGACGCCGACCAACGGCATCGATCTCGTCGATAAATATGATGCACGGAGAATTCTTTTTCGCCTGTTCGAACAAATCCCGAACGCGGGAGGCGCCGACGCCGACAAACATCTCCACAAAATCCGAGCCGGAAATGGAGAAAAACGGCACTCCCGCCTCGCCGGCGATTGCCCGCGCCAGTAATGTTTTACCCGTGCCCGGCGGGCCAACCATCAACATGCCCCGCGGGATCTTTCCACCAACCCGTGTGAACCGCGCCGGATCCTTGAGAAAATTCACCAGCTCGCCCACTTCTTCCTTCGCCTCATCAATCCCGGCAACGTCGGTGAGTGTGACGTTGACTTCCTCAGCACCCAACTGACGTGCCCGGCTCTTGCCGAAACTGCCGATAGCGCCGGGCCCACCCATCCCCTGCCGGCGGAGCATCCAGATCCAGAAACCTATCAACAGGGCTATTGGTAATAAAGACGCAGCGATGCGGTATAACGCACTTGGCTGTTCAGGTGGTCTGGCGTTGATTTCGACCCCGTGCTCCAGCAAATCGGCGACCAAACCTGGGTCATTTGGCGAGAAAGAACTAAATAGAGATCCGTCCTGCCGCACCCCTTTAACCGAAGAATCCCGAATTACCACTTCCCGCACCTGACCTGCTTTGACTTCGTCCAAGAACGCGGAGTAAGGGATTTCGATTTCAGCGCCAGCAGGTTGTGATCCCGTTGTCGATAGAAACGAAAAAAAGATCAGTGTTAGAACCAGTGCGAATAGCCAGTTTAATTTCATCGTCTGCATGCACGTTGTTACGAACAGTTATAAGATGCGGTCTGCCGCAAGGCTTTCAAACCTCATTACGCATTGTTAACCTGAGACTGAACATCCTTCGATGTATGGAGTTTATGGCGGGAGCTCCGCGTGCAATACGCAGGCTAAACCACGCAACGAGCACTCTTTTGTGCGACGAGCATGTAGTTCACGAGATCGGACCGCGTCAGCGAGAACCGCCTCGTGAATGGATTCACCTTTACTCCTACTTTCTCAGCCAATTCGAGACCGTCCGCGGCCATCAACCTTGCGAGCTCCGTGGGTTTACGAAATTGTCTCCATCGGTGGGTTCCTTTGGGCAACCACCGCAAAACGTATTCCGCCCCCAGAATGGCAAACAAATACGAGACCAGGGTTCTGTTGATCGTCGCAATCACCATCACGCCTCCAGGGCGCACCAGATCGCAGCAGTCGTTTAGAAAAGAAGGCAGGTCAGCCACATGCTCTACCACCTCCATGTTCAACACTGCGTCAAACTTGGTCCCCGCTGCACGTAACTCCGATGCTGTCGACAGACGGTAATCAATGTCAAAACCGGTCTCTCGACAATGTTGCCGAGCCACCTGAATGTTATTATCCACGACGTCTATTGCGGTTACTTCCGCACCAAGCATGGCCATGGACTCTGACAGTATCCCGCCGCCGCAGCCAATATCAACTACCCGCACTCCCTGCAGCGGCTTCGCGTAGCTGGCGTCGCTCCCCAAAATAGTGCTCAGTGTCATCTGCAGGTATTGGACGCGTAGCTCGTTCAACTTGTGTAGCGGCCAAAAGGGCCCGGACCGGTCCCACCAAAGTTTGGCGAGATTGCGGTAGTATTCGACCTCCCTTAAATCGATTGTGCCGTCCAATGGCGCTGTGGCGTTCAAGTGGTCCATCGAATTTCTTCGAGCTGAGTGTGCAATCGCTTCTGCTCCTTGTATTGTTCGATTCGGCGCCAAGCGGGGGCTGTCGAACTCAATATTTCAGACCTGCTGGCGGGCCATTCGTCTCGAACATCGGGATAATCTTCTAGTTCATCACGGTCATCCACCGGAAATAATTCATCATCCAGGAATATAACGCCCTCGTCAGTGAAGACGTCGTTCAACTGTCCCTCACTCACAGGATTGTTACCGTTTCTTTCCAACGCTGATTCAGTTCTCATAAAGACCTCCAAACGTTGTAGTTGATTTCACGATGCTCGCGTGGCTGACTGAGCCTGAAACACCGAGTGACGATAGAAAACTCAATTTTTCCCTGAAGCGTTAGTATTAGAAATATGTTTATCAAACTTACTTGGCTAGCGGTAAGGAAAGATTGCTCCTTAGTCCGTCTAATCTCTGTAGAAACGCTGTCGCCATTCGTTCACACAGTCTTCACGCGCGGATGGTGCCGAAAGGGAATTGGTGGCCTTTAGGCCATCATCAGTAAAAGGGGTCGGTGACAAATGAGAATCATTTGTCACCGACCCCTTTTTGCTTCTTTTTGCTTTTTGCCTTTTCGTAGACCGTTAGGCAGCCCGTTAGGAATTTACTCGAGCGCGACCAGCTTCGACTTGATACTGTTACCCTGCTTTTCGAGCGCTAGTAGGTGGTACTCCGGAACCTCGACCCAGGTCGACGTGTCCCGGGTCAGGGGCTCCGACGCGACGATGATGGCGTCGGCCGCTTCCCGGCCGCCGATCATTTTCCACTCCCCGTCGTGGCAAGCGTAGTCGCTGCCGCGGGTAAACCACAGGCTGAGGTAATCCACGCTGCCCTGAAGTGCACCGTCCTCGCCGGGAAGCGGATAGCATCCATAGTCGAAAACAAAACGGACGGCGACAATACAGCTCGGGTTGCTGACGAAGAGGTTGAGTGAGGAAGCAATCTCTATATCGTGACTGGCGCGAACCTCGCGCAGGATCTCCAGCATCTCCCGGGCCGCCGCAGCGACCTCAGCCGCGGTGTGGGGTGCGGCGGGATCTTCGAACCGGGACATCAGCAAGGCATACACCCACTCGGAGTCCGTGGTGCCTCGAATCAGGTGGAGGATGTCATCCTTGATGTACGGGATGAGGGAATAGCGCATGGCTTGAAAATCGTAGAGGTCGCCGTTGTGGGCCATGGCTACGGACATGCCTGGAAAAATAAACGGATGCAGATTCTGCTCGCTGATCGAGGCGGAGCCATCCAGCGGCACGCCGCGTATGTGCGCCAGCAGGCTACTGCAGTGGATCTTGCTGCAGACCGCTCTCAGATTGCAATCGAACACCGGCAGCTTGGTCGAGTGATAGCGCCAGGGGACCTCTGGATTTACTGATGCCGTGTCCCAGGCCACCATGCCGAAGCCGGCAAGGTTCAGCATGGCCAGCATCCTGGGTTGGAACACCTGTTTAGTCAGCGAACTGTCGCTGCCGAACAAGAGATAATCCGCAGGCACCGGTTGGCCGAGATAAGCAAGCACTCTGCACATTATTTACTTGTTACCTAGGATTGGTCCCGGCGATCTCCATTTCGATCTCTCCAGGCATCGGGAACCAGCGCAGTGCCTGTACTGCATCCGGCAGCTCCGGATCGCGGATCTCTCGCGACTCCACGCGGGGATTCTCAAGCAGCCGACGGGCGCGCTCCAGGTGCTCCGATAGAACCTCGTCGGGTTGCTCGGTTTGCGACGCCTTCACTTCGAGTTCGCCATTCGAGTATTGCAGATCGGTCAACCTGAGTACCGGTTTGGGAGGTCCGTCCCGGTGCACCCACATGGAGGTGCGCGGGTTGAAGCGGTAGCACGGCAGGAGCTTCCAGCCGTGGGTCGCTACCAGGTCGATCGCCGACACAATATAGCTGAAGACCTCCTCGCTGATGAAGTAGTTGAAGTTAACCCTCACCCAGCCCGGCTTGATGCCCTCATACCCTTTTTTGATTTCACACTGGTAGGAGTGCGACAGCTCCGGACCTATCCCGAACAGGCGGTGTCCGTACGGTCCGGCACAGGAACAGCCGCCACGTGCCTGAATGCCGAACAGGTCGTTGAGCAGTGCCACAACGTAATTCCAGTGCAGGTACTTGTCGCGATGGCGGATCACCAGGGAGACTATGGACAGCCGTTTGAGTTCGGGATTTCCCAGCACCCAGATTTCGGGATTTTTGTTCCATGCGTCAATCGCGCGACAGACGAATTCTTGCTCGCGCTGCTCGATATACCGGGCGCCTACCGCCTGTTTGAGTTGGAATACCAGTCCCGCGCGGATTGATTCTATGATGGCCGGGGTGCCTCCCTCCTCCCTGTGCACCGGATCTGCCAGAAAATCCTGGTCGTCGGTAGACACATAAGCGACCGTTCCGCCGCCCGGGACCGAAGGCACTTTGTTTTTGAACAGTGCCTTTTTTGCAACCAGCACACCCGGGGTACCGGGACCGCCGATAAACTTGTGGGGGGAAATGAAGATGGCGTCCTTGTAAGCGAGACTCTCTTCGCCTGTTGCGGACGGGGGATTCATCTCGATCCGGACGTAGGGTGACGCCGCCGCATAATCCCAAAATGAGAGTGCGCCGTACTGATGAAGCAACGTGGCGATAGCTTTGTCATCCGAGATGATACCCGTGACATTGGACGCTGCGGAAAAGCTGCCGATCTTGAGCCGGCGGTCCTTGTAACGGATCAGCTCCTGCTCCAGCTGGTCCAAGTCGATGCGTCCGTCCTTGTCCTCCATGATCATCACGGTGTCGGCGATCGACATGCGCCAGGTCACGTCGTTGGAGTGGTGTTCATAGGGTCCGACGAAGACCACCGGGCGCTCGTTCTCCGGTATCTGCTCCCTGAAGTGGTATTCGTCGTCGAGGTTCGATGGCAGCTTCATGCCAAGCACGGTGATCATCTTGTCGATGGCGCCGGTGGCGCCGGAGCCGCTGAAGATCACGACGTCTTTTTCGTTGCCGCCAACTGATTCCAGAATGATGCCGCGCGCGTCCTCCCTCAACCGCGTTGTCTGCAGCCCGGTGCCGGAGGATTCGGTGTGGGTGTTAGCGTAAAACGGCATGACGTCATGGCGGATAAAATCCTCGATGAAGGTCAGGGACCTCCCGGTTGCAGTGTAGTCCGCATAGACCATACGGCAGGGGCCGAAAGGACCGTCGATCATGATTCGGTCACCGATCACGGACTCGCGGATCCGCCGGATCAGGGCGTTGCGCTGGTATTCGTCCCTTTGTTTTTCCTTTTTGGTTGGTGCTTTGTCTCCACCTCCGGTTTCAGCCGACGCACCGTATAGGTCCAGAGCAACCAGGCTGGTGTTGGCCTGCTGCAGCATGGATGCAAGGTTGCGGTTGATGGCAGTGAGGAACTTAAGGGCCAAGCCGGTACCGGATTCAATGAGATGGGTAAACGCCTCGGCCGTCAACTCGAGTATGACCGCATTTTCACGGGCGATACAGTTTGCGCTGCGGGCCCCGCCGTCCAGCAGGCACATCTCGCCAAAAATTCTGCCGGGCCCGCGTACGGCGAGACGCTGCCTTCCGCGGCCGTGCGCTATTGAAATCTCGACTGCGCCCCGGGCAATCAAGAAGCATGAGCCCCCTGGAACGTTCTGGGAAAAAATATGCTGCCCCCTGTCCGCGCGGCGTTCCGTAAACATCGCGGCGATTTCATCGATCTCGGTTTTGGAGAATCCTTCGAAGAAGGGCATGTGACTCATGAACTGGCGATATCGGGCCGAAACGGTACTCTTTCCCGGCGGCAGTGGTGTGGATTCTCTGTCGGGAACGGCCGGCATCTCCGACCCGCCGATGGTGGCATTAATGTCACGGATCCGGGCGCTCAGGAGCTTGCCGAACTGCAGGTGAATTTTCAGTGCCGCCTGATTGCTCGCGAGGCTGAATTGCCGAGAGGCGTGAGGGTCGATCGCGACGAGCACGACATCTGTAGCGGCGGTTGCCGTGGCCAGTCGTGTGGTGTCGGAAAGCAAGGCAAGGTCGCCAAGCACCTGTCCGGGTCCCATCCGTGTAAGTCCCTTGAGGTCGTCGCCCGGCGTGCGGACTTCCACTTCGACCTCCCCTGATTGAATGAGGTAAAGTGCATCCGCGGGATCGCCCTGCCTGAAAATCCTGCTTCCCGATGCATGGCGTATCATCGTCACGTCACGAGCGAGTGCGCTGCTTTCGACGTCGTCCAAAATCCTGAACAGGTCCGAGTCCTTAATCAGGGCTTTGACCGATTCTGTTTCAATCAATGGAACACTCCGGGTGTGGATTGACAAAAATTCATCCGCTTCTGCCGGGCGCGAGTGGCCCCAGTATACTACAGGGAACTGTAGGCCTGATGGATCTACCGCGTTTCTATGTTACTCGCAGTAACGTTTTTTTTGCCACGCGCATAAAAGTCGTCCCCTGGAACAGGGATGGTAAAGCTCTCGTGCGGATACGAATACGCCTTTTGTTGCCGGTCCGTGCAGCCTTGCTGATCACGGTGACCTCGCGGCTGCATTTGTACGTATAACGTCGCACTTGAGTGCGATATACACCGCGCGCGGTATCTGCGTCGTGATCTGATGGGATGCAAGCGCTGAAATCAGGCAGATCACCCCATCGGGAATCTTCGTCGCGACGGTAACGAGATCCGGATCGCTCAGCGGCGGCAGATCACCGGGGCGATAGACTCAACGGGAGAGCTGATCGACGCAAGCGGAATTCCGCATGTGGTACAGCGTCCGCGGACGTATGCCAAGACCGATCGCCTCCCTGACAGCCAACAAAGATACGCCAACCAACCCCCACAAAAGTTACGTAACCACTCAAGGACATACGGCTAATGAAACCTTGGCTTGATTGGTACTAGCCCGCATTTCTCACCAGGATCCCGGATGCTGGCGCAGGACTCGTGCCCAGCTACTATTCTTGGCAAGCTATGTTCGAATTTATGACGTGTCTTCTTAGACTTATCGTATGAGTCTTTTCGGTGCTTAACAAGAATAGTAGCTGGGCGCCTGGCGAGAAATGCGGGCTAGGGTTTGTCCG
Organism: uncultured Gammaproteobacteria bacterium; assembly: GCA_947259175.1. GTDB lineage: Bacteria > Pseudomonadota > Gammaproteobacteria > Arenicellales > JAANXG01 > CALZGZ01. The sequence continues at coordinate 22,134 of CAMYKW010000046.1, forward strand.
CCGAATCGGCATCGCGCGAGGAGTCCTCGACGGCATCATCCACCGCCATGGTCTTGGTTTCCGATTTCGTGGCGAGCTTGGCCTGGCGTTTTGCGTCGCGCTTTGCGGCCTTGGCCTTTGCTCGTTGTTTGCGTTCAAAAGCGTAATTGGGTTTACGCGCCATGGTTGTCTCACCTCACTGCCTGAACCTATTTAGACCGACAAGGAACATTTGCAAGTCTGCGATCGTCAACCCAGTTCCGGTCGCTTATTCAATTTCGCGTCCAGTCTATCTGCCGATATACGCCCGCGTGGGCTTTGCTTTCCACGCGGGTTGCCGCTTCGCTTCTTGAAGCTCGACGTTGCCTTGTTGGCATTGTGTGCGCGGCGAGTTGAACCGAGTTTAGCTCCCGACTTCGGTTTTCGCTTTGCGCCCTGCCCATTTTGAGACGGGCGCGCGTCAGGCTCCAATCCGGCAATGACGCTGCGCTCCAATTTGCGCCCGGTCAGCCGTTCGATCTGGCTGAGTTTTGGATGATCTTCAGGCGTCACCAGCGAGATCGCGGTGCCCGAGGTCTCGGCACGACCGGTGCGTCCGATCCTGTGGATATAATCTTCCGCAACCGAAGGGAGATCAAAGTTGATGACGTGGCTGATGCTGCGAATGTCCAGGCCGCGGGCGGCCACGTCGGTGGCGACCAGCACCCGGATGTTGCCGCGGCGCATGCTTTCTACCGTGCGTTTGCGCGCCGATTGGCTCATGTCCCCGTGCAGCGCGCCCGTTGCATGGCCTTGCGCATCCAACACCTTGGCCATGCGCCGTGCTCCGCGTTTGGTCGCGGTGAACACCAGCGCCTGGGTCAGCTCGTCCTGCACCAGGTGGTGGGCGAGTAACTTACGCTTGTGGCTAGCGTCGTCCGCCTGGTAGATGCGTTGGTTAATCAGGGCATGACGGTTGCGGTTGGCGGCAAGCTGCACGCGTTCCGGGTGTTTCATCAGCGCCTTGGCGATTTTCAGCACCTGTCCTTCCAGGGTGGCGGAAAAAAGCAGCGTTTGACGAGCGGCGGGCACCGCCGCGGCAATGGTCTTGACGGGTTGAATAAAACCCATATCCAACATGCGGTCGGCTTCGTCCAGTATAAGGACTTCCAGGCGCGAGAAATCCACCCGTCCCTGATTCATGTGGTCCAGCAACCGTCCCGGCGTCGCCACCAACAGATCCAGGGGTTTTGCGAGCATGCGGTACTGCGGCGGATAGGCCACGCCGCCCACCAGGCTGCCGGTCGTAAGCCGGCAAAACCGTCCGAACTGCACGACGGCATCGCTGATTTGCAGCGCCAACTCCCGCGTCGGCGTGACCACCAGGGCCCGGGGACCCACACTTCGACTCGCCGCGGGTTTCAGCAGCCGTTGCAGCGTGGGCAGCACAAATGCGGCGGTCTTACCCGTGCCCGTTTGCGCCGACGCCAGCAGGTCTTTGCCGGCCAGCACCAATGGGATGGCCCGGCGTTGAATCTCGGTAGGTTGATTAAAGCCGCTGCCTTTGACGGCCTTGAGTATTCTGGAATCGAGTCCTAATTGTTCAAATGACATAAATATACACAGCGTCCGTCTGATCACAGACGGACCGTTAATTGAATAGACAAACCAATGTGGATGGAGTTACGCCGAAGCTAAATACATCGTCTGGTTCACTCGTTGACGGCATACACTCTTATAAATCGAGGGCCGCCATACGTCGCCAACCAGGGAGGGCTATCAAACCGTTCGGGGGTTAGAAACGCAAGGTCCCATTCAGGGATCGGTCCACTATACGGTTTTAATGCCAGAAATGCTAATAATTATTACGGCTTAGCGATGAGCATCGATAGATGCTGCATCGGTAAAGACTTAGCGAGCGCAGAACGGACCGGCCGATAGCTTCTACGAGTTGAGAATCCAGGTTAGTGCAGAGCCCATCTCCAAGGGATTGAAGCAAATGCTTCGGATCAACACCTTGCGCGCACCATATCTTCAAGCGCTCCACTCGCTTCCCACCGTCGCTGGTGGTTTGGCTCCACAATGCCTTAAATACGGCGTTCCGCCTCGCACAGGTCAACCGTACGACGCTAGCATCGTGGCGGCGCGGTTGTCAGCGGCGGCGGCGCCTCTTGGCCTTGTTGGGATCTTCGAAGCGAACCCGCAACGACTTGTTGCCGACGGTCTTGCCATTGAGCCCCGCGATTGCCGCACGGGCCTCATGACCTTCCATTGCGACGGTGCCAAATCCGCGGCACCTTCTGGAGAAGACGTCGCTGGAGATACTGACAGCGCGAACGACGCCGAACTCGGAGAAAAGCTCGCGCACGCTCTCCTCGGAGGCATCCGCCGGCAAATTGGATATAAACATTTTCTTCATGACAATACCCCGCACTTCAAGAAGATGAACGCAATGAAGGCGCGGACGGAAACGCCCGACAGAACCGCAGTCGGTGCTGTTGACGCGCCCGAGATAGGCCTAGTCCTGGACGGTGACGCGAATGGCTTGGGGTCCTTTGGGACCGCGTTCGACCGCCGCAATTACCGCTTGACCCTCTCTAAGAGTTCTGAAACCGCTGCCGTGGATTGCGGAAAAGTGTACGAAAACGTCATCACTGCCATCGGATGGCGTGATAAAGCCGAAACCCTTGGACTCGTTGAACCATTTGACGGTACCTAAAACCATGTAAATTACCTCTGAACAAAATTAATGTAGTGTGTTACTGCGAACGATGAAAGGCAATTTACAGGAGAAAGCGAAGGCGACTACCGAAATGAACCGAACAACTTGCAATGCTGGGCAGTATAACGTAGTGCGGCGGAAAATACGAATCGGGGGTGCTTTCACGATTGGCGAGCAAGCTAAAGTTGCATCAGCCGCGCGGCATGTTCAAAACTCACCACACACTTTATTGTTCCAAGAAACCGCGTAATTCCTCCGAGCGAGAGGGATGGCGTAGTTTGTACAAGGCCTTGGCTTCGATCTGTCGAATACGTTCGCGGGTTACGTTGAATTGTTTTCCCACTTCATCCAACGTGTGATCAGTATGCATACCGATCCCGAAGCGCATGCACAGCACCTTGGATTCACGAGGAGTTAACGTATCCAGAATTTCCTGGGTTACACCCCTCAGGCTGGAACTGGTCGCTGCATCCATCGGCGCCTTTGTATGTTTATCCTCAATCAAGTCACCGAGATGTGAATCTCCATCTTCGCCGATCGGAGTCTGCAGTGAAATGGGTTGTTTTACGATCTTTAGCACCTTGCGGATCTTATCCTCGGACATATCCATGCGTGCGGCCAGTTCTTCGGGCAGCGCCTCACGTCCTGTTTCCTGCAGTATCTGGCGCGAGACACGATTGAGCTTGGCGACGGCTTCATTCATATGGACCGGGATACGAATAGTCCTCGCTTGGTCTGCAACGGATCGGCCGACCGCCTGGCGAATCCACCATGTCGCATACGTAGAGAACTTAAATCCGCGCCGATACTCGAACTTGTCCACTGCCTTCATCAACCCGATATTCCCCTCCTGGATAAGGTCCAAAAAATGCAGGCCACGGTTGACGTATTTCTTGGCAATGGAAATTACCAGGCGCAGGTTGGCTTCGACTAATTCCTTTTTCGCGCGACGCGCCTTGGCTTCACCGATTGACATTCGGCGACTGATCTCTTTCAGCTCTTCAATAGGCACACCAGCCCGCTGCTCGAGCACCGCCAGCTTGTTCTGATGTCCTTTAATTTCCTCGGCGTATTGCTCGATCACATTTCTATTGTCACCAGCCGCACGCAATAAAATCCGATACAACCCTTTGTGGGTTTCTTTCTCAACGAAGGCCTTCGTGAAGGTCTCTCTGGGTAACCGGGCATGGACCACACAGATTTCCATAATGGCTCTTTCCCGCGCGCGCACGCGTCCAACCAGATCCCTGGTTTGATCCCACAGGGCGGCAACTTGCTTAGGCGCAAACTTGATTTCCATTAATTGTGTCGTTATCTTTTTTTGTATCTTTCCGACCTTCTTATCGCCGATTCCATGTCGTTCAATAGCTCGGACCAGGCTGTTGTAATTGCCACGGATCTGCTGGAATCTTTCTCTGGCCTCCTCAGGATCAGGACCGGTATCAAGTTCTTCTTCACCGGTATCATCTGCATGATCAGTTCCGGTTGAATCAGCAGGCCAAGTTCGTTGCGGTTGTGGGATCGGTTCGTCCACAGCATCCGGATCTACGAAATCCACGAGGAAATCTGTCAGTCGAATTTCGCCTCGTTCAACTTGCTCATTCAGGCGCAGGATCTCTTTGATGGTGGCGGGGCAACTGGCAACGGCCTCGGTACCCTGCCGAATACCAGCTTCGATACGCTTGGCCAAATTGACCTCTTCCTTGCGGGTCAATAGATCCGCAGCCCCCATTTCGCGCATGTACATCCGCACCGAATCTGTTGTGCGGCCAAACTCGCTTTCTACTGCGGTAGATAGCGCAGTATCGATTTCGTCCTCGTCATCAGCAGAGACGGGCGCCTGCGTTAGCAGAAGCGTATCAGCATCACATGGGTTGTCGGAGACCGAAATGCCCATGTCAATGATCATATTGACAATAGCTTCGATCTGATCCGTGTCGTGCTTGTCTTCAGGCAAGTGGTCATTGATCTCCCGGTAGGTCAGGAAACCTTGTTCCTTGCCTTTGAGAATGAGTTTTCTCAGTTCAGACCGGCTAGCTTCGTGGTCCATGCGTCGGATATCCTGGCAATGAGAACGTTCGGCAATCTGGATGATCTCTTCTTTGGCCACGTACGGTCGCTATCCGAGTGCGTTTACAGCGCCTTCAGGTTGACGGCAGCGAACTTGCCATTGGTCCCCCGCTGCACGTCGAACGAGACCTGCTGGTTTTCAGCCAGCGCGGACAACCCCGCGCGGTCGACTTCCGAGATGTGCACAAAAACGTCCTTGGAGCCGTCCTTGGGAGCAATAAAACCAAACCCTCTGGTCGTGTCGAAAAACTTAACGGTACCTTGAGTAGACATAGTGATCCTCTGTATTAATTGAAAATCAGGCCGAGCACGACGTTGTGCACGGCATCAAATGACGGATCGGATAAGGTCAATAAAAGCACCCGGAACGGATGCGGAGAGAACTAGCCAATAGGCCATCAGATGAACGGAGTATGAGTACTACGCGCAAGAATAGCAAGCGACGTCGTTGCGACCGCAACAGCGAATCCGGTCCTGGTAGTGCGCTTTTCAAGAGTGGTCTTTTATTTCACCAGTATGTGCTGTTGCTCGCCCTTGAGGTGAACGCGGAATACCACCGCCCGCGCGCCGTTGGCGCCGCCGCGGGGCGCGTGTATCGCCCGGGGCGCAATGACATAGCTATCCACGGCCTCGAGTATGCGATCAGTTATTCCTTCTTCATCCATTGGGTTGCACGCGGCGAGCTTCGCCGCGACGGATGAGCAATAAATGCAAGTGGAACCAGTCCGGCGGTAGTTCAAAGCCGGGTTGAACTGTCCTTGTGGCCGGACCATTTTGGCAACGCGTCATGTATGTCTATCACCCGCATGCCATAGAAGATATGGCAGCTCGGCCGGAATGCCTCCGGCACCCTCGGCGGCGAACCGAAGTCAAACAGCGTGGGAAAGGCGAGCCACATGTTTCGCCCCTCATCGCCGATCGGCGCCCCGCAAAAGGCGCACGCCACCTTGCAGGGCAAGCGCCGCTCCTGGCTCTTCAAAACGCTGTGATAGAACCGCAAGTACTCGACGCCAGCCACGAATCTGACATCGCGTTTGTGAAAAATCGCCGCCCACTGCATGGGCGCGCCGTGCAGAACCCGGCAGTCACCACAATGGCAGATCTTGGCATCGACCGGATCGGCGCTGACTTCGTATCGCACCGCAGCGCAATGGCAGCGGGCGCGATACTTGGTAACGAAACTTGTATCCCCAGGCGATGAATAGTCCTCACCGAAGTTCAACTGCTCACTCCCTACCCTGCAACGGTGCCGGCGAAACAGAATATCACATACCCGGAAGCCGCGAACGGTGCGCTCAACGATACGGGGTTATACCCGGTGTCACGGCGTATCCGCTAACTAGATGGCATTGATTGACGCCATTTCCGTGGTGCGTCTATTCTCTGATCGAACCACCGGCTCCATCCTCCGTCACGGAAAGCCACTACCGGTTGCTTATCCATGCGCTCTGGTAGGGCGCGAGGACCAATTCCCCGCGAATATTATCTACCGGCATGCCGGCAAGCAGATTCTGCCACCGGTCGGTGTCGATGAGATTTAGGTCACTCAGGGAAATCCGCTGCGGCTGATTTGTGATGTTATTGACCGCGAAAATACTCTGCCGGCGATCCTGGCTTTGACGCCATATCCCAAACACCTTGTCGCCGAGATGCAGGGTAAACTGTGTGGCATTGGGATGAAATGCCGGCTGCTTCGCGCGCACGCCGATCAGGGCGCGCATCCGGTCCAGCACCTTGCGTTGGTTGCTCGCCGGGTCCGCCAGCAACGCCTCCAGTTCGGCGACCCGCCATTGGCGGCGGTTGATGTGCCGGTTGTGGTTGCTGTGCGCCAGACGCCGGTAGTCATTTGGCGTCGCCACGAGCCCGAGTAAATAAAGCGCGGGAATACCCTCCAGCGCCAGCATGATGGCATGGGCACAGATGAACCGCTCGATTTGCCACTGATCCGCACCGTCCACCGTACCCTGCATGGCATCGAACAGGCTGATGTTGATCTCGTAGGCCTGATTCCGATTGCCCGCCTGCGCCCGCCAGGAAATCCTTCCGCCGAAACGCTGCATCGTATCGAGCAGCACCTCGAGTTCGTCTTTACCCAACAGCCCTTCGGCCGGGCGCAGGCCGATACCGTCGTGTGAAGCGATGAAATTGAGATAACAGGTGTTCGGCTGCGCCGGCGGCATGCTCATCATCCAGGTTTTGAGGTGCCGGCAGCTTCCGGTAATCATCGCATTCACGAGCAGCGGCGGCAGCGAGAAGTTGTAAATACAGTGTGCTTCGTTCCCGTTGCCAAAGTAGGAAAGGTTCTCCCGATTGGGGATATTGGTCTCGGTGATAACGAGTGCGCCGGGCGCCGCATGTTCGACGAGGCATCGGAGCAAACGCACCAGTTCGTGCGTCTGGGGACGACTCAGGCAGCTCGTTCCGGCCTCCTTCCACAGGAACGCCACCGCATCGAGCCGGAAGACACGCACTCCGCGGTCCAGGTACAAGCGGATGATGCGCACCATCTCGATCAATACCTGCGGATTGGAGAAATTCAAATCCACCTGATCGTGACTGAACGTGCACCACACATGCTTGATTCCCTCCGCGGTTTGTACTTCGCGCAGCAATTTGCTGGTGCGAGGCCGCACCACCTGCGACAGATCGTCTTGCGGTGACGGGCAGATAAAGAAATCGTTTCCCGGGCTCTTGTTCTGCTTGAAATTATCGAACCATTGGGACCGGCTGGAGCAGTGATTGATGACTAGATCAGCCATCAGCGCATAGTCTGCGGCAATGTCCTCGATGTCGTCCCAATCGCCCAGTGCGTCATTTACCCGCGAATAATCGATGACCGCAAAGCCATCGTCCGAACTCCAGGGAAAGAACGGAAGCACGTGAACGATGCTCACAGTTTCCGAAAAATGCTGCTGAAGGAACCGGTGCAGGCATCGCAGCGGCGTCTTTTCGACGTCTACCAAGAAATCACCATATGTGATCAATACAACGTCGCTCTCATCCCACTGGTCGGCGTATGGTTCGGCGGCGGTGCAAGTTTGATCCAGACGCATCACGCTGAGCAGCTCATCCGCCAGTTCACGGACGTCGGCATCCGGATAAACCGCCGCGAGGTGATTGATCACCCGCGCGCGACATGGATTCAAAGAGCCATCCGCCATAATCCATCAGCCGAAAACTCGCGGGTATCTTCCTCGACAGCGTCCCTCAGTTGTTGCAGCACATCCGGGACGGCACTGATGACGCGATTCCAGCAGGGCATAAACGGCGTCTCCATGGGATGTTCGAGAAAATGTTCCCCTGCCTTCATGATGTTTTGCGCGAACAGCTCAACCGCCTGTTCCTCCCGGTGGACATCCAGATCCAGGCCGTTGATCAGTGCGTCGTTGCGATAGGTCTCGACAAAATCCAGAGCGATTCGAAAATAAGTGGCCTTAATGGAGCGGAAAGTCTCGGTGCTGAACACCACTCCATTGGTAGCCAGCTTGCGAAATATTGCCTTGGAAATGTCTACCGACATCTTCGACAATCCCCGCTGCTCGTCGCTCAGGGAAAGATCCTGGTGTTTGTGATCGTAGACGTCGGCGATGTCCACCTGGCACAGGCGGTTGGTTGCGTAGTTGCGCTTCATCTCCGACAGCACACCGATTTCCAACCCCCAGTCGCTGGGGATGCGGATGTCGTTGATCACATCGCGGCGGAAAGAGAATTCTCCCGCGAGCGGATAACGATAGCTGTCGAGATACTCCAGATAATCCATGGAACCGAAAACCTTCTTCAGCGCCCGCAACAGAGGCGTTACCAATAGACGGCTGACGCGCCCGTTGATTTCACCATCCGCCACCCGGGCGTAGTACCCCTTGCAGAACTCGTAGTTGAAAGCAGGATTGGCGACCGGGTAGATCAAACGGGCCAGCAGGCTTCGGTCGTAGGTGAGGATATCGCAGTCATGCAGGGCGACGGATTCGGCACGCCCGGATGCCAGCACGTAGCCAAGGCAATACCATACGTTGCGCCCTTTTCCGGCTTCCATTGGCGCCAGGCCCTCTTGTTCGAGGCGTTGGTCGATCGCGCGCAGGCGCGGTCCGTCGTTCCACAGGATCCGATGCCGTTGCGGCAAGCGCGAGAAAAACTCCAGCGCTTGCCGATACTGGCGCTCGTCGGCCCGGTCGAGGCCGACGACGATCTCCGCAAGGTAGGGCGCCTTGGCCAGATGCTCAACGATCCGCAGCAGCGCATCGCCTTCCAGTTCGGAGAATAGCGAGGGCAGAAGCAGCCCCAGGCTGCGCGTGGACGAAAACCTCACCAGCTCATCTTCGAGCTCATCCAACGGTCGCCGGGAGAGATTGTGTAAAGTGGTAATGATGCCGTTTTGATAAAAATCACCCATGATCTACATCCTGATGTCGGCGGAATCGGGAAAACCTGACTCGTTGAGCAACTCCTCGACCGCGGTGGCCCAACCCGCCGGCCCCGCGGTGTCGGTGGTGATGACACGATCGACGTGATCGATTCGCGGGACGCCGGCGCGCGAGCGCACGAGCACGGCGATATCGGCCGCCTGCAACATTTCCACGTCATTGGCGCCGTCGCCCAGAGCAATGAGGCGCGGCGTTTCCCCGCAATCCGCTGAATACCATTGCCTGAACAGGTGCAATCCGGCACTCTTGTCGGTGTTACCCAACACATGCAGGAACCGCCCGCCGCGCGTGGTACGCAGTCCGGCCTCGCTCAATTCCTGTTCGAACGCTTGCCGCGCGTCCATGCCGTCCAGCCAGTGCAGCGGTTCACTGTACTCGCGGGCCTTAGCCAAAACCGCCGCCTGTTGGCTCAAGCCGGTGACGCGCGCAATTTCCCTGGCGTCCCAATCGGCAAATCCCTCGAAGCGGAAACGCTGCCTGAGCGGAGCGAGAACCGCGAGGATCGCGTCGTAACTCACCCCGAACTCGTAACGCCAGCACGTACCCACGCGGGACGCATCGGCCGGCACGGTGGTCAGACAATCCACGGGCACGTACAGCGCCGATCCGTTTTCCACGAGGAATGGCCCCGAATGCCCGAGGGCGCCGCGCAGAGCCAAAAGTTCGGCATGAGTTTTACTGGTGTTCAGCAGCAGCGGAATACCGCATGCGCGAATGCGCGCGAGCGCACCTTGCGCTGCGGTAAAACTGTAGTTGTCATGATCCAGCAACGTTCCGTCGAGGTCGGTTACGATCAGCAATCTAGGAGAAACCATGCTTTCCATCGTGGCGGCCAGTGCTCGACCACGATATACAGCAAATCCCATGCCATTCAATTCATAGCCGGGAAACAGACCAAAGACGCCAGGTTCCGGGGGTTTTAGCGGTCGCGGCGTGCGCGAACCCGGATCATGGCATTTCGCATGCACCGAATTGATCCGCATGTATCAATTGGGTGCATAGGCGATCGAGAGATGGGCTGTGTGTACCGCGCTCGCGGCACAACGTATTTATGAGGAGCCGCTGTAATCGTCGGGGGTGACCCGAATTGCCGTCCTCTGTCGGCCGATCGGACTTAGCCCGCATTTCTCACCAGGCGCCCAGCTACTATTCCTGGCACCCCCCGGGATGACTCGTGACGTCAATTCTATGAAGAGACAGCTTAATTTTCTGATGTGGATTGCTGGGAATAGTAGCTGGGCTATCCCGGCCCTGGCTCGATCTCGAACGCCTGCACTTGCGCTTCACTCAACCCATAGCTACGGCTATTCAGCTCCATTTGATTGCTCGTGCGCACCATGTCGAGCTGGCCGAGGAATGACATGCCCAGCAGCGGCGTGTCCAGATCGGACTGCACCATGATGCCGGCGTCAATATCGTTCAGGGTGATGTTGCCAACGGTTACCTCTTTCAGCTTGGCCGCCACCATCGGTGTTGTTCCGCCGGCGGTCTGGGCGATATCGTGTTTCGCGTTCGCAAAATCCAGGCCGATTCGCCGCGCCAGTTTGCCGTCTATGGCGATAATCGTCGCCCCGGTGTCCACCAGAAATCGCACCGGATACCCGTTGATGGACCCATTGGCATAAAAGAAACCGCGCGGACCCGCCCAAAGTTTGGTCGTCTCCTCCGCTCCGGCGACGACGACTTCCGGAGCATCAGGGAACACCGCCGAAAGGTTGAGATCCAAGGTCGTGCGCTTTCCCGCGCTGTCGACAACAACCTGGTTTGAGTTCAAGACCTTCACCAGCGTCACGCCTTCGGGACTGGTTTCCCCCACCCCCAGAATCCGGCGCTCGCCGTCCACATAGAGCATGGCCCTTGGCAGGGAAACCAAACGAAGCTGTCTATCGACCCGCCTGATCTCCTCTGTCTCGGATACCACCAGCAGCTCGAGATCCATGGCGGAAGCGGCTACCGGCAGCAGCCATGCGATTGCAGCGCACCACCATGGTTTTAACAGAGACCGGCAGGCAACGCCGCGCGACGAGTTTATCAAGTCGAACAATCTCATGTATCAAAGCGAAGTGGGTGACGGACCGCCCAAGCGCGCATAGCGACGCTGATAGTCCGTCAAAGAAATTGACACCCCTTAATGTAACTTATAGACCGCCGGGAACGTTTTGCAAGCGAATGCTACCCTGGTTGGCGCAACAATCGTCTCGCGTGCCGGCCTCCAAAGCCCCACGGTCAGCCACGTGTGTCGTCACTGTCGATAAGTGCGCGCCGCTATCCCGGTGTGCGATTTTTACTCATAATCTATCGATACAGCGTTACACACCAATGAGCGGGAGGTTGCCACCGATGAAAGTAATTGCCGATCTATGCGTTGTTCCCATGGGCGTGGGCGTATCGGTGTCCAAGCAAGTCGCGGACTGCCATCGCATATTGCAGGAGGCCGGATTGAATCCGCGCCTTCACGCCTACGGCACCAATGTGGAGGGGGAGTGGGATGAGGTATTCGCGGCCATCAGGCGATGCCATGAGGCACTGCATGCATCGGGGGTACCGCGCATTTCGAGCACCTTACGCTTCGGCACCCGCACCGACCGGGAACAGACCGCAGACGATAAGGTGCGCAGCGCACAGGAAAAGCTTTAGCTCGGCGCCCGAACCCCGGTAAGACCGGGCGGCCGGCATTCCAGGCCCGGGATCACCGGCTCACAGGGGACCACTTTGTTGCGCCGCAATATTAGGGTGGCTCTGAATAATTCATCCATGAATTCTCAGAGCACGAAAAACGAAAAATACGATTTTCGTTTTTCTCCATAGATCAACCACATAGGTGATTGATCTATGATTAATCAGAGGTTCCTTAGGGTTAGACATGCAATTGTGAAAAGACCGTCTAAACTTAGATGCTGGGGCGGGCGTCCCCAAACCACTACTATCTAACTGAGGAAGCACCATGACACAAATGCGATTAAAGAAAGAGACCGATCCCAAGAAGTATCTGCTTCTGGCGGTCTTAATGGGCGTGTTCATTTACGTCTTGACAAATTAGCGCCGCGGCGTAACAAAACATCCGGCGCCATCCGGCGCACATCAGTCCTTTTCGCGGGCAGTTCCACGGTGCTCTAACCGAGTTCTGTGGGGTGAGGTATTGCGGCCGTATCATCACACACTCGAGGAGGGGCTAATCAGGCAAACTCTATAATCACCCTTCGATTGAGCTTGCCTTTTTTCTCTATTTTTCTTACGTGCACCTTGCCGATTTCGACAGTAGACGAAACGTGGGTTCCGCCACAGGGCTGCAGGTCGAGTCCCTTGAAATTGACCAGGCGCACGCGACCGCTACCCATCGGCGGCTTCACCGACATGGTGCGAACCAACTCCGGATTGCGCTCGAGCTCCTCGTCCGTAATCCACTGCAGCTCCATCGGATGATCTTCCTGAATCAACATATTCAGGCGGTTTTCGATGTCCAGCTTATCCGGCGGATCCGGCAGGTCGAAGTCCAGGCGCGCGCTGCCGTCACGTATTGAGCCCCCGGTCACCGGGGCATCGATCACCGCGCATAGCACGTGCATGCAGCTGTGCATGCGCATCAGCCGGTAGCGTCGTTCCCAGTCAAGACGCAGAATAACATCTTCGCCAGCGGTCATCGCCGGAGAACCGGGCTCTGGAACGTGCAGATGTTCGCCATTCTCCCTGTCTTTGTGGGTGTCGATGATCACGACCTTACTGCGGTCCGCGCGAACAAACACCCCCGTATCTCCTGGTTGCCCGCCTCCCGTGGGGTAAAAAACGGTGCGATCGACACAAATCCCGCGCTCATCGACACGGGTCACTCGCGCGTTGCATTCCTGCAAATACGCGTGGCTACGAAATAATTCTTCGGTCATGGCCACCTAGCCTAACACAGACCCCCGCCGGCAAAGGCTTTCGCTCAATTTTTCAGCAACTTGTGGCAAAAGCCGTGACACGGTCTAAACTAGCTAATTGCTGGGGCATGGTATCCCACGACGCCGTCTGTCTCCGGGGCCGGCCCACTGACCAGCGGGAGGGCTACCCATCAGGGAAACCGTACACAACGCAACACGTTCACTGGTACACCAGCTATAACGAGTCCAGCGGCAGCCAAAATGCAAAAACCCGACAACGATCGACGTGAAACTGCGCGCCGCGACATAAGAACCCGGGTACGTCTGCGTATCGACCAGACGGCAAATTACGAGAACGCGCACCTGGTCAACCTCGGCAGACTGGGTCTGTATCTGATGGCGCGGCGCAAATTGAAACTTGGGCAGGAAATTGAGATCGTCGCACCCTCGGAGACGGATGAGGACCACATAAGGATCAAAGCAGAGGTGATACGCGAGGGACATCATCGCTGGTGGGGGCTGTTCAGCTACGGCTGCCGCATTCTGAGCACGCATTAATATCTTCGCACCGGTTCACGCGATACAGCCTCATAGATTCCTCGTCCGGCCGGTTGCCGGCCCGCGATACCTCGGCGCCATGCAACTGGCGATGAGAATGCCCCGCAGATAATGTATATTTGGATGGAATGTTGAGGTAACGCAGGCTAATCGGGACTAAATGCAAATCCATGTTGTAGGTTGTGACGGCGGTGTTGCCCCCGGAAAGCAAACAACCTGTTTTCAACTCAGTGAGTCTCTTTGTATCGATGCGGGCAGCGTATGCGGAGGTTTGGATTTTAATGCGCAACGCAAGATCAGAGACATTTTCGTCAGCCACAGCCATCTGGATCACATCCGGGACCTGGGCTTTTTGGCCGACAACATGCTCACTGAAACCAGCAGAATAAATTTACACGCACTGCCGGAGGTCAACCGCCTTCTAAAACAGCATTTTTTCAACAACTCCATCTGGCCGGACTTCACCAGAATTCCCTCTCCGCAAAATCCGTTCTACGTGCTTCACGACATCGAAGCTGAAACGAGATACCGCTTCGGTGAAATCTCAGTGCTCGCGGTACGCGTTGATCACGTGGTGCCTTCCACCGGATTCATCATAGAAGATCGGAACAGCGCCGTGGTCATCAGTGGTGACACCGGGCCCACGACGCGGCTTTGGCAGGTGTGCAAAGCATACGAGAATATCAGGGGATTCTTGGTGGAACTTGCTTTTCCCAATGCACTGCAGGAAATAGCAGACGCTTCTAAACATTTTACGCCGGCGACGCTGCAAAAAGAGTTAGCCAAATTCGCGCGAAAAGACACACCGATCGCGCTTTATCACATCAAGCCCAAATTCGCCGAGCAAATACGCGCGGAGATCGCCGCGCTGGACAATCCGGCGTTCAGGTTTTTACGAAACGGAGAACGTTTGCAGTTCTAGCCGCAATCAACGCACGCGCTGAGGTCAGCGACCGAATGGCCGATCATACGTCAACCGGGAACCGCGCAATCCTGCCGCTGCGTCGGATCATCGCGCAGAATATCAAACAGTTCGAGGGCGTCGTCACCCAGGGTGTTCAACTTTAAAATCGGGTCGTACCTAATAAACTTAGGCACTAACGCGACACAGGACAACTTGCTTTGGCTGGCATATAGCGTTTGCGGCGGTTCAATATTGACCACCTCATTTCCCTTCTTTCCAAATATCACTCCCTCGAATACCGACGCGTACAGTCCCGGCGGCACTCCGTCCAACGGGAACGGACATTCGGTCTTGATCAATTCGTATTGATCGTATGTACCCTCTTCCAGTTCACATTCCGACTCGCAATACCTCGCCGAGTAGTCGGTTCCGCGAATTCCCAAGGATGCAACCGGAGTCTTCAATTTATAGGATTCGGGCCGGCGTTTGGCGATGGCGCCGCTTAAGGCGCGCAGCCCGCCCTTTATCAAATTGAATTCGGCGGCCTCCGCACCCTCGGTGTCATCGAACTTGTCGATGACGAATTCCGTGCTGGGCCGTAAGGTAATTTTCGACTTGTCGTTGAGCCGGATGACCACAAATCCCTTTTTGGCGGTGGTGATCTTATCGCCCTGGAACACCTCGGAACCCTTTCCCAGAACTCGGGGCGGTTGGTCTGCAGCCTGTGCCGAGACCACTCCCTTGACGATCACCACCTGTCCCACCCCGCCCGCCGCAGTTGTGCTGGCGGCGAACAGCAGCAATACCAAGCTAAATCCGAGTCTTAATATGACACCCACAGTGCACCCCCTCGACTCATCAATGAATCCGGTAAAGTACGTTGAAATGAAATTTTTCATCCCCGTCTCGCGACCGGTCCGGAATCGTTTCGCTGACCCCGTCGAGCACGTGGCCAAAATAGAATCCGGCGCTGAGTCTTTTCTTCCACAGCCAGGTTGCGGCGAGTCCGGCACTGGACAGCGTCTCCGATTCAACTTCTCCCGGCAAGGCATTGAACCGCTTTCCATGCCCAATGTCCACAAATACCCCCAGCCGGGTCTGGTACGGCAATAAGGGGCTCCATAGCTCGACATTGGCGCGATATCCCCGATCCACGGTCACCTCGCGCTCCTCGAAACCCCGTAATGAGTAGAGTCCGCCGAGGCCGAATTGTTCCCCAGGAATCAGCGGTTCGTCCGCTTCCTGGGCGTTGATCTTCACCGCCAGCATGTACTTCTTGGGCAGATTGTACCGCGCCTCGCCGCCGACCCGGATCGCCCACCAATTATCATCCGCACCGCTGCGGGTCGCGGCATAGGCTAGCCGGTTGTTGAATGAGCCGCCGCTGATGTTGCGGTAATAGCCGCCGTAGAACGAAATGCTGAGTTTGTCTCCATCCCAGTCGCCGACATACTGCAACGACAGTGGTCGGCTGCGAACATCCACGCCGATCGGCGTGCCGGAGAAATCCACTTCGTTGTCGAACAGCTTGTCGTCGATCTCCAGCATGGCACTGTGCCGGTACCCGCCGATCTTGTCGAAAGCCTGTGAATAACGAGCGCCGTAAAATTCGCCGCTTGCGGCAACATCGAAGAAATCCGCAACGATCCCGCTGTCTACGTCCGATCTCACCGCGAACAGACCCAGCTTGCCGGCGATCTGATACATTGGTATCTCATAATTCACGCCGAACTGTCTGACGTCTTCCCGCTTTTCGGCGGATGTCGTAAATGTGAGACTCACCTGGTGGTCGAGTTGAAATACGTTATCGTGCCTGAATCCGATTCCCAAGCGCGTGTCCCCCGAACTTTCATTACCGGTATTGTTGGTCCACGCGAATGTCTGATGAGGTTTCCGGTCTACGACCTTGAGCTCGGCAACCACATCTGTCTTCTGCTCACCCCAGGCGAACGTCAGTGAGGTTCGTTTGGAGGGGTTCCTGTTGGCAACCGCCAGCGCACGGGACAAGGTCTTGGTGTTGGGAGATTCGCCTATCCGCAGTTGCGGCAGGCTGTGCAAAACATTCTCCTCCGAAAAGAACTTGTTGCCGCTGACGACGATTTTTCCCAGGTCGAATTTAACAACCGTCACGCGAATCGACTCGCTGGTCAAGATTTGCGGAGGCAGGATCACGCGATAAAAGCTCAAACCCTGGTCGCGAATACGATTCTCCAGGATCCTGGCCGCCTCACTCAGCCGCTCCAGATCCGTGTGCGTGCCCAGAAATGGTGTAAGCAGACGCTGCGTTTCGCGTTCCGATAACGGGTTTGGGCCTTCGACGACAAACGCTTTGACATCAAACGAGATGTCTTGCGTCCACGCTACCGGGCTCAATAAGGCCGCTATGATGACGATCAAAGCACGCAATGGGCTGTCAACTTTGAATGTTGGGTATCGGAACGATGAGTTAGAGAAGAGCGCTGTTCTCGATTTGCGCACAGCTTTCGCCTGAAAGGCAATTTTGCCAGTATAACGCGCTTAAATACAGGTATTATTGCTCCGTCATGTAACGCGATCAGCCGCCGAGCTTTATGAGAGGATATCTTTTCCGCGCCATTGCAGGTTTGGTGATCGTCACCGCGCTCATATTGACCGCCGCAGGTCAAATCGATCTCAGGTTTGTTCGCCACCTGGAACGATGGGCGTATGACTGGAAGGTACGCATCTTCAGCGATCCGGAAATCGATCCGCGCATTATCATAATCGACATTGACGAGGCCAGCCTGAGCAAGGAAGGCCACTGGCCATGGCCACGCGGGAAGCTGAGCAAGCTGGTACGAAACCTGTTTGATATCTATGCGGTCGATACGCTGGCGTTCGATGTGGTATTCGCGGAAGCGGAGACCATCAATCCGCTGTTGACCTTGCGTCAGATCTGCGCGGACGACGGCGACCAGACGTGCGTGGACTTTATTACCAGCCTCGACGGTAGATTCAAACCGGACCAGGTGTTCGCGAATGAAATCTCCAAACACCAGGTTGTTCTCGGTTATTACTTCACCACTGCGGATGGTGAGCAGCCGACAACCGGGATGCTGCCTGCGCCGCTGTTCCCCGGCACGGCCAAGTTATCAGATAAGACTCTGGCGCCCCGGGCCACCGGCTATACGGCCAATCTGCCGGTCCTTCAGGGTGAGGCCCTGGGGGCGGGATTTTTTTCCAATCCCCTGGTGGACGAGGACGGTGTATTCCGGCGCGTGCCGCTGCTGCACGAGTATGACGGCGCGTTGTACGAGTCACTGGCATTGGCCACCGCCAGAACCTATCTCGCCACACCGGTGGAAGTGCGCATGGCTCAAGCGGAACAGGATTCAGGGTATACGCCGCTGGAAGCGCTTGCCATTGGCCCGGTCACCGTCGGTTTGGATGAAAACGCCGCCGCGCTGATTCCGTATCGTGGCCCCCAGGGCAGCTTTCGCTATATTTCCGCCCACGACGTGCTCAATGAGACGGTAGAAAATCCGGATGATCTGGCCGCTACCGTGGTCCTGGTCGGCGCCACCGCGGTCGGCCTCATGGATACACGGGCGACTCCGGTACAAAGCGTGTACCCCGGTGTCGAGGTGCACGCAAACATAATCAGCGGCATCATGGACGAAAGCTTCAAGAACAAACCCGCCTACATGCTCGCGGTGGAAATCATTCTGTTGCTGGTGTTGGGCTTAGCTCTCGCCTTGCTGCTGCCGGCGCTGACACCCGTTTGGATGACCGCGGCATTCGTCCTGGCCCTGAGCCTGGTATCGGGATTGAGCCTGTATCTCTGGCAACAGCAAGACATCGTGATGCCGGTGGCCAAGTCATTACTCACCATCTTTGCACTGTACATCGTCAATGCCACCTATGGATTTTTCATCGAGTCCCGAACCAAGCAACAGCTTGGCAGGCGTTTCGGTCAATACGTGCCGCCGGAGCTGGTTACAGAAATGAGCAAGAATCCGACGCGCTATTCCCTGGAAGCGGAAAAACGTGACATGACGGTTCTGTTTACCGACGTCCGTGGATTCACCACAATTTCAGAGGGACTGAATCCCCAGGAATTGTCCGATTTGATGAACACGTTTTTGACCGAGATGACCACCATCGTGCACAAGCACCGCGGTACCATCGATAAGTATATGGGCGATGCGATGATGGCGTTTTGGGGGGCACCGGTGCCGGATGCCGGTCATGCGGTTCACGCCGTCGAGGCCGCCATGGAGATGATTGTCAACCTGGCCACGGTCAACGAGAAGTTTCATGAACGAGGATGGCCCGATATCGATGTGGGTGTCGGCGTCAATACCGGGGAGATGAGTGTCGGCAACATGGGCTCCGAGTTCCGCATGGCGTACACGGTTATGGGAGACGCGGTAAATCTTGGCTCGCGGTTGGAGGGACTGACGAAACAATACGGCACGCGGATCATAGTGAGTGAATCGACCGCGGTCGCGGTGCCGGAGTTTCTGTATCGCGAGATCGATCGCGTCAGGGTCAAAGGTAAATCCGAACCGGTAACAATCTTCGAGCCACTGGGCCCGGCCGCGGAGGTGGACGCGGAACTTACCGATGAGATCGAACAACTGCGAAAAGCGCTGGC
>CAMYKW010000047.1:0-7511 GCA_947259175.1 uncultured Gammaproteobacteria bacterium
TCGGCTCCAAGGCCTATGCGCTGGCCGCTATGACCGTCAACGGCGGCGGGCTGAACACCAACGACGGCACCCTGGCGGTATACGAGTCGACGTTTGACTACAACAAGGCCTATCTGCTGGATACGTCCGTCTATGCCTACGCGGACAAATACGCTACGACCACGGTCGACGCCGAGGCCGCGGGCGGCGGCATCGAGCATGGCTACGGCGACGTCGATATCACCTACAGCTACATTGACGGCAACGACGCCTACGTGCGCATGATCGACGCCTACGCCAAGGCGTATTACGCCACAGGGGTGGCCTACGCCTACGTCGCGGCTGACGCCTTCGGCGGCGGGCTGCAGACGTATTACGGCACACTGACCGTGTACGGCGCCGCGCCGTACCTGTACAGCTTCTTCGACAACAACGCCTATGTCGACGACGTCACCAACACCGCCAAGGGCTATGACGCCGACGCCATCGTCTACTCCGAAGCCGCGGGCGGCGGCATCAACCACGGCGACGGCTACACCTACATCTACGGTGTGAACATCGAGGCCAACGACGCCTATATCAACGACGTCATCAGCGTAGCCAACAGCGTCGGCTACGCGCCGGGCAACGAGGCCTATGCCTTGATCAACGCCTACGCCCACGGCGGCGGCGTGCACACCGGCACCTATGATCTAACCATCGGCAAGTACTACGCGGGCGGCTTCGACACCCGCTTCTACGACAACAACGCCGGAGTCAAGGCGCTGTATGCCGAGACCGACGCCGATTACGGCTCCTACGCCTACATCGACGCCCTCGCCGCAGGCGGCGGCATCGACCACAACTTCTACTACGGCGCGCCGGGTGCCGACTACACGGTGACCATCAACAACGCCGCGTTCTACAAGAACGACGCCTATGTCGGCGACAAGGCGGCGGCGGGCTACGACATCACCGCCTATGCCGACAGCAAGTATGATTACGCCTATGCCTACGTTGCAGCCAGCGCCTACGGCGGCGGCGTGCGCACTGCCGGCGGCACCCTGGACATCATCGACGCGGTGTTCGGCTACTACGGCGGCGGCGACCCCTACAGCAACAACGCCTTTGTCGCCAACGCCTACGCGCTCAGCGTCAGCGAATACTACGACGCCATTTCGGTGCTCAAGGGCACCGCGATCGGCGGCGGCATCGACCACGGCGACGGCAACGTCGAAGTCGAAGACAGCGACTTCTACTACAACAGCGCCTACATCCTCGACACCTTTGCCAAGTCGGAGACCTACTACAAAAACGCCTACGCCAAATCGTATGTATTCAACGACGCCAGCGGCGGCGGCATCGACACCGGCAACGGCACGCTGGATGTCAACGACTACAGCAATTTCTGGTACAACGACGCGACCCTGGACAACTCCAGGGCTTATGCCTACGCCGACAATGACGACTACGGCTACGCCGCAACCACGCTGGTCGGCAGCGCCGCCGGCGGCGGCATCAACCACGGCGACGCGCTCACCTACGACGTGGTCACCGTCACCGACAGCTACTTCAAGGGTAATGATGCGCAGGCGAATGATCAGAACAGCGTTGCCGACGCCTCCGACGGTATACTGCCGTACACCGGCGGGCTGGCGTATGCAGACCTGACGGTCGGTCTTTCCGGCGGCGGCATCAACACCAACAACGGCACGTTGTATGTCGCCGACAGCACGTTCAACAATAACGACGCCCAGCTCGATACCGGCGCCTATGCCACCGCGTACGGCGATACCACCGCCGAGGCCGACGCCAAGGTCACCGCCACCGGCGGCGGCATCGCCCACGGCTACGGCGATGTCGATGTGTATAACGGCGATTTCTACTACAACGATGCCTACGTCGACGAGATCCAGGCTTATGCCTATGCGTACGACAAATACGGCGTCGCCTATGCCGTCGGCCTGACCAAGATCTACGGCGGCGGCCTGTACACCGGCGACGGCGACCTGTCGGTCACCAAGTACAGCACCTTCTACGAAAACGAAGCGTACCTGGTCGACGCCTATCTCGGCGCCTACGCCGACGACGCCGACTACGGCGATGCCACGGTCAAGTTTGCCGCGTATGTCGCCGGCGGCGGCATCGACCACGGCAACGCCACCTACAACACGGTGAGCATCAGCGACAGCTATTTCACTGACAACGCGGCCATCGTCGACAACGTGTACTTGTACGCCGATGCCTACGGCCTTGGGTACAAATACGGTCAGGCCTACGGCCTCAGCTACATCAGCATCGCCGGCGGCGGTTTGAACACCAACGACGGCTACCTGTCGGTGGTCAGCAGTGATTTCGACGGCAACTACGCCGAGCAGGACGACGACCACTACGTGTATGCGTACGCCCACAGCGACTACAACGCCGCCACGGTGGACGCCTACACCAGTGTCACCGCCAAGGTGGTCGGCGGCGGCATCGCCCACGGCTACGGCGACGTCAACTTCTACTATGCCGATTTCGACGACAACTACGCCTATGTGGACGAGATCGGCGCCAAGTCGTATGTCTACGGCGACTACGGCTACGCCTATGCCATCGGGTCGGCGGTCGCCTACGGCGGCGGGCTGTACACCGGCGACGGCACGCTGACGGTCGACGAAAGCTACTTCAACAACAACGACGTGCGGCTCAGCGAGGCCTATGCCTATGCCTATGCCGATGACGGCGATGACACCGTTGCCAAGGCGCTGTTCACCGTCGATCTCGCCGGCGGCGGCATCGACCACGGTAACGCCGCGTACAACACGGTGAGCATCACCGACAGCGAATTCCGCTACAACGACATCCATGACTACGCCAACAGCAGGGTGCGCGCCGACGCCTACGGCGCCGGGTACAAGTACGGCATCGCCTACGCCCTGTTCGACCTCGACGCCAGCGGCGGCGGCGTGAACACCAACGACGGCACCCTGTACGTCGCAGGCAGTGATTTCTACTACAACGACATCTTCTTCTACTACGGCGTCTATGTTTACGCTGACGCCTATGCCGATGCCGTCCCAGGCACCGTCGATGCGTACGCCCGGTTGCTGTTCGACGCGGCCGGCGGCGGCATCGCCCACGGCTACGGCGACGTCGACGTGTACGGCAGCGATTTCTACTACAATGGTGTGTATCTGGATGAGTTCAATACCTATGCCGACGCCTACGGCGCGACCGGCTACGCCTATGCCTACACCGGCATCACCGGCTATGGCGGCGGGTTGTATACCGGCGACGGCGATCTCACCGTCGCCTACTCGGACTTCTACGACAACGACGTCGAGTTTTATTATATATACGTCTCCGCCAACGCCGATTACGCCGACGACGGCATCGCCAAGGCGGTGTTGTACGCCGAGCTCGCCGGCGGCGGCATCGACCACGGCAACGCGGCGTACAACACCGTCAGCATCTACGCCAGCGATTTTTACTATAACGACGTCGACCAAACCGATGTAGGTCCTTCCAACGAGGTCGTTGTGCGCGCCGACGCCTACGCCCCCGGGTACAAGTACGGCATCGCCTATGCGCTGATCGACATCGACGCCCGCGGCGGCGGCGTCAACACCCACGACGGCACCCTGTATGTCGGCAGCAGCGATTTCTACGGCAACGACGTGGAGCTGGACGGCGGTTCCTATGTCTATGCCTACGCCTACGCCGACGCCTCCAAGTACACCTTCGACGCCTACGCCGGTTTCTACAGCTACGTCGCCGGCGGCGCCATCGCCCACGACTACGGCGACGTGTACATCTACAACAGCGACTTCTATTACAGCGACGCCGAGGTGGACGATTTCTACGCCTACGCCTACGCCTACGGCAAAACCGGCGGGGCGCTCGCTGCGGGCTTCGCCAAGGCTTACGGCGGCGCGCTGTATTCCGGCGACGGCGATCTGAAGGTCGTCGACAGCGATTTCTACGACAACGACGCCGAAGTCGACAATGACGTGTACGTCTCCGCCATTGCCGATTATGCCGCCGATCAGTACGCCGTCGCGGTGTTGTATGCCACGGCGGCCGGCGGCGGCATCAAGCACGGCTACGCGATGTACAACACGGTAACCATTAGCGACAGTTATTTTTACGCCAACGACGCCGAGATCGACGATACCGGCGCCCACGCGGACGCCGACTACTATGGCGGCAAGGCCTATGTGCTGGGTGTTCTCACCGCCCGCGGCGGTGCGGTGTCGACCTACGGCGGCACGCTGTCCATCAGCGACAGCGAGTTTTATTACAACGACGCCGAAGTGGTCGACAGCAGCGGCTACAAAGCACCCTACGGCAGCCCCTATGCCAACGGGACCTACGGCTACGACTACGCGGGCACCTTGCTCTACGCATGGGCGTTGGGCGGCGCCGTGGATCACGGTTACGGTGGGCTGTCGATCACCGATACCTACGTCTATGGTAACGACGCCAGGGTCGAAGACGTGAAGTCCTACGCGGCTACCTACGGTTACAAGTCTATCGCTATCGCCCAAGGCACGTTTTACGCCTACGGCGGCGGCGTGTATACCGGCGACACCGTGGCCGCGGTCAGCGGCAGCACGTTCTACAACAACGAGGCCTATGTCGAAGAGGTGGACGTGAAGGCCTACGCCGACGATTCGAATTACTCGTATGCTTATGCGTATGTGGACGCCGTCGCCGGCGGCGGCGCCATCGACCACGGCTACACCGGCGGCGCGCTCAGCGTCAGCGGCAGCACCTTCACCTACAATGACGCCTACATCCACGACGTCTATGTGTATGCCGACGCCTTGTACTTCCCGCCCTACATAGGCGGCACGGCGGGGGCGTACGCCGATCTCACCGCCACCGGCGGCGCGTTGAACAGCAATTACGGCGTGTTGTCGGTGTCCGGTTCGACGCTGATGTACAACTACGCCTATGTCGGCGATCCCGGTGACCTGATCTACATCAGTGCCGCGGCCGACCGCGACGCCACCACGCTGGTCTATGCCGAGGCCCAGGGCGGGGCCATCGGCCTGCACGACGGCAGCGGCTCGGTGAGCGGCAGCACCCTGACGTACAACAAGGCGACGGTGGACTATGTCTACGGTCTGGCGTATTCGTATTCGTTCTACGGCAAAGCCGTCGCCGACGTCGATGGTTACGCCCAGGGCGGCGCCATCGGCATCGACGATTCCACGCTCAGCCTCGGCGGCACGACGCTCAACTACAACTATACGAGCAGCTACGTGTATGCGTATGCCGCCGCTTACGGCCTCTACGGCGGCTATGCCTACGCCGACGCCCGCGGCGAGGGCGGCGCGCTGTTTGCCGAGGGCGGCGGCGGTTTCTCCGGCAGCCTGCTCAAGCTCAGCTACAACTACGCCTACGGCAAGGCCTACGCCGCCGGGTATGATTACTCCTACGCCACCGGCATCGGCGCCGGCGGCGCGGCGTTCAACTCCGCGGCCAGTTCAACTCTGACCACCAGCGGCTTCTACGGCAACTACGTCTCCGGCGCCGCCTACGCCATCGGCCCGGGCACCAACACCGCCACCGGTCAGGGCCTGGGCGGGGCGCTGGGCAACGACGGCGATCTGACCGTCACCCGCAGCACCCTGGCGTACAACTACGCCTACGGCGCCTACAGCAAGGAGGCCGGCGGCGCGCCGACGTCCGGCGGCTACGGCGGCGGCGCCGCCAACGAAGCCGGTGAGCTCTACATGCGCAACTCCACCATCTACAGCAACAGCGTAGGCACTGCCTCAGGTCTGGCGCGGGGTGGTGGTGTGGCCAATATGGGCGGCACTACGTTCCTGCTGCACGACACCCTGTCGCACAACGTCGAGTATGCGGCGTTCAACAACAGCGGGTCGTTCCTGGTCTACAACACCATACTCGCCAACAGCGTCGGCAGCGCCGACGCCTCGGGTGCGTTCGTCCCCGGCGGCATCAATCTGGTCGAAGATCCCGGCGGCAGCGCCGGCTTCGGCGCCCCGGACATCATCGGCCTGGATCCGGTGCTCGGGCCGCTGGCCTTCAACGGCGGGCCGACCCAGACCATGGCGCTGCTGGCCGGCAGCCCGGCGATCGATACCGCGTCTCCGGGCCTGGTGTTCATCGATCAACGCGGCTTCCCGCGGCCGATCGGCAACGGCTTCGATATCGGCGCCTTCGAGTCGCCGTATGCGCGGCCGATACCTCCGGGACCGCCGCCGCCTCCGGGGCCCTATGTGCCACCGCCGCCGCCACCGCCGCCGCCAGGACCGGACTATCCGGCGTCGCATTTCATCCCGGAGGATCCGTTCCTGCTGTTGCCGCGGCCGCCCACGGATCTGATTCCGTTCCTGCCGCGGTTCCTGACGCTGTCGCTGTATCGCGACCCGGCGTCGCTGCTCGACTTCGAGGTTCGGTTCCTGCAGTCCGATGTCGAGTTCGATATCAACTGCGTGATGCAGTGGGTGATCGATCCGGAGCGGCTCAAGCAATGCCTGGATGTTTCCATGGTGATGCCCGAAGACGGCGCGCCGGTCGAGAGCCTGGCGCCGGAGGTCGAGGAGGGCATCCAGCACGCCGACAGCGGGCCGGACGGGGAGCAGGCGCCGACGCCGGTGTTTACGCCGGCCGAGGTGGACAGGCTCAGCGAGTGGGCGCCGCCGGTGCCGATGGAACAGGCCGTGGCGCCGGTGGACAGCGCGCTGTTGCACGCCATCGACTCTCTGGAACAGCTTCCGGTGACGGAGGCGGCGGGCTTGAGCGCGCAACTTGCGGATGCGGACGGATTCGAGCGCGAGCAACTGGCGTTGTTGTCCGCGGCAGGAGGCGTGCATTAACCAAGGAGCAAGCAGTTTTGTGTGTGCCCCCCCGGCGGTGCCGGGGGGGCCACGGGAAGCAAGGAGTTGCAGCGGCTTTAATGCCGCGAATCATCGGGATGTGTTTGTGGGAGCGGTTTTCCCCTGCTGTACGGGGACAGGTAGCCGCGAAATGTCGCGTCTGAAAGGCGCTCCCACAAAGTTGGGAGAGATGTTGTGGAACTGACCCCTGCTTGTTGGGGGAGCTACGGGAGCGGCTTTTGGGCCGTGAGGATTAGACTTTGTTTTCGCTTATAGCGAGCATGTGAAAACTTGAGAAGTGGGAAGAAGACCATGATTAAACAACAAATGCGCAAGTCATTGGTCTGTATCGCGATTGCGGGCCTTGTGTCGGGATGTGCTATTAACCCGAAGCCAATCACTCAGGAAGAGCGTGTCGCACGCGCCGCCGCGGATCTACAGGCCTTGTTCGAGGGTCAGGAAGCGGTTACCGCCGGAATCACGCTGGCGGAAGCGATGGCCCGGGCGATCAAATACAACCTGGACCACCGAGTGAAGTTGATGGAGGAGGCGGTGACTCACGCCGAGGCCAAAGTCGCGCGTATGGATTTATTGCCCGACCTTGCCGCGTCCGCCGGCTACACCACACGCAGCAACGTGGCGGCGTCGAGCAGTCAGTCGATAAGCACCGGCCTGGAGTCACTGGAGCCTTCGACTTCCCAGGAACGCAGCCGGGAC
>CAMYKW010000047.1:7542-33222 GCA_947259175.1 uncultured Gammaproteobacteria bacterium
GCCTCGGAAAAGCGCCGTAAAGCGGTGCAAAACATCATTCAAGATGTTCGTGTGGCCTACTGGCAGGCGTTGAGCGCCGCGAGCCTGGCCACAGAAACCGATGAATTGATCGAGCTCACGCGCGACGCCCTCGACCGGTCCCGGCAGTTGCAAGAACAAGGCCTGCAGCAGCCCCTGACCGCGATGCAATACCAGGAGGGCCTGCTGTCGACCCTGCGTTCGCTGTTGCAGCTTCGACAGCAACTCAGCACCGCGCGCACCGAACTGTCGAGTCTGATGAACATCCGCCCCGGCGACGACCTCGATTTGATGCCGTCGGACGAGGAAGTGGAAGCGCCGGACGTAGTGACCGAGTTGGCCGAACTCGAGGATTTCGGCTTGCTGCACCGCCCGGAACTGGTGGAGGAGGACCTGCGGGTGCGCATTTCCAGCGAAGAGATCAAGAAGGCGATGTTGCGCATGTTGCCTGGCTTGGAGATCGACGCCGGCGCCCACTACGACAGCAACAAGTTTCTGGTCAACAACAGTTGGTCGAACGCCGGCATACGCATCAGCTGGAACCTGCTCAATTTGATTTCGGGACCGTCGCAGAAAAAACGCGCCGAAGCGCAGTTCGAGGTGGACAAGACCCGGCGCCTGGCGACCAGTATGGCGGTGCTCACCCAGATCAACGTGGCCTATGAACGCTTCTTGCTGGCGAAGAAGGATTTTGAGCTCGCCACCACCCTGCAGAAGGTCAAGGAGGAAATCTCTCAGGACCAGCGCACCCGCCGTCAGGCGGCGGTGTCGGATGAGTTCGCCGAGATTCGCGCGCGCCTCGACGCGTTGGTGGCCAAGCTGCAGCGTGACCAGGCGTTGGCCGAGCTGCAGAACTCGGTGGGCCGGATCTACAACTCCATCGGCCTGGATCCGCTGCCGCCGGAGGTGACCGGTTACGATGTCGCTACCCTGGCGGGTGCGATCGACGAGCATCAGACCGCCATGAAGGGTATGCTGGTGCAGCCGCATATGGATCCCGCCGCCTACGACCGCATCGCCACCCAGGTCAAGTACGAGCGCGCGGTGAGTGATAAGGAGGCCGCGGAGACGGCGATGGCGGAAGCCGAACAGATGCGCATGGAGCGCGAACAGGCCGCCGCCGCGGCGCGCGAGGAAGCGTTGGCGGCGCAGCGCCTCGCCATTGAAGCGGCGTTGTTGGAGGCCGACGGCAACCGATCGGCGGCGCAGTATGCGGCGGAAGAGGCGGCGCGCCTCGCCGAGCAGCAGGCCGCTGCCGCGGCCGCCCGTGAGGCGGCGGAGATGGCGGCGGCGCAGGCCGCGGCCGCCGAGGAAGCGGCCGAAGCGTCGCGTCTCGCCGCCGAGGAAGCCGCGGCCCAGCAGGCCGCGGAGGCCGAGCGGCTGGCGGCCGAGGTGCAGGCGAAGATCGATGCCGCGGTGGAGGCCGCGGTTTTGGCCGGCGCGGCGAGAAATTCCCTGGACGAAGCCACCGAGGCGGTGGAAGACGCCCGGCAGAAGGCCGACAGCATCATGATTCCCGAAACGCCCGGCGACGCCCCGGCGGATACGCCGGAGAAGAGTTCGGGCATCGAGATGCCGATGATGCCGGTGGTGGACACCGCCCCGGCCGAGGAGCCGGAGAAGAGTTCGCGCGTCGAGATGCCGATGATGCCCGTGGTTGACGCTGCGCCCGCCGAGGCGCCGTCCGAGGGATGGCTGTACAACGCCGCCGGGGAAGCGGCTCCGCCATACCCAACCGACCTTCGCATTCAGGTTCGCCCGCAGGATTTTTACGCGCCCCTGAAACTGTACTCCGTGGATTCCAAGTTGATGCCCACTGACCCGAGCATGGAGCCGGATGACATGGCCTACGAGGCGATGCCGCTGGATTTCAATCGCACGGCGCCGACGTCCTTTGCCGACAAAGATCCATTCACTAACGAGTCATTGATTCAATAGACGGGGGAATCGACATGGGTACTTTGTCACGCTCCTTAATCGCCGCCTCGGTCGCGAGCGTAGCGCTCATCGGATGCGCCACTCCGCCGGTCAAGGTGAGCGATGACGAACGCCGCGTCAGGGCCGAGCAACTCCAGGCGTTATTCGATGAGCAGGATCCCATCACCGAGCCCTTGACCATGGCCGATGCCATGGCGCGCGCCTTCAAGTACAACGTGGACCATCGCGTGAAACTCATGGAGGAGGTTCTGGCGCGTGCCGATCTGGACGTATCGCGGATGGACCTGCTGCCGCGGCTGGTGGTGGACGCGGGTTATTCCAAGCGCAGTAATGAGTTGGCATCCAGCAGTGAGTCGATCGAAACCGGCCGGCAGAGCCTGGAACCGTCCCGCTCCAGTGAGCGCGAGCAGACCCTCGCCAACGCAGAGCTGGTATGGAACCTGCTCGATTTTGGCGTCAGCTATGTCGCGGCACAGCAGAGCGCCGACCAGGTGCTGATCGCCGAGGAACGGCGCCGCAAGGCGGTGCAAAATATTGCCCAGGATGTGCGCCGCGCTTATTGGGAGGCGCTGTACGCGCAACGACTCGGCGGCGACCTCAACCAGCTCGTTATCGATATCGAAGCGGCGCTGGATAAATCCCGCCAGTTGCGCAGCGAGGGACTGCAGTCGCCCAGCGTGTCGTCGCGGTTTCAGGACTCGTTGCTGACCACCATGCGCCAGCTGCTGCGGATACGCCGAGACCTGGATACCTCGCGCACCGAGTTGGCGCAGTTGATCAATGTCAAGCCAGGCACCGAGTTCGAGCTCGCGCCGACCGACGACGAAACGATGTTGCCCACGGTGGAGGAGACGCCCACCGATCTCGAGCAGCGCGCGTTGACCGACAGGCCGGAGCTGCGGGAAGAGGATTACCAGCTGCGTATCGATCAGGCCGAACTGAAGAAAGTCATGTTGCGCATGTTGCCCGGGATCGAGATCGATCTGGGTGGGCGTTACGACAGTAACGAATTTCTGGTGAACAATGAGTGGTCGGACGCGGGCTTGCAGATCAGCTGGAACCTGTTCAATCTTTTGTCCGGCCCCGCCTTCCGCGACCAGGCAAGGGCGCGGGTGGATCTGGACAACATGCGCCGGCTGGCGATTTCGATGGCGGTGCTCACGCAGTTGCACGTCGCTTACGAGAATTACCGCAACGCCAACATCAATTTTCAAATCTCCGAAGAGCTCTCCACAGTCAGCGATCAAATTCGCCAGCAGTTCGACGCCCAGCGGCGAGCGGAGGTCGGGAATGACCTGGCGACGATCCGCGCCCGTGCCCGCGCCCTGGTTGCGCAGTTGCAGCGCGACAAGGCGTTCGCCTCGGTGCAAAACGCCGTTGGACGCATCCATAACTCGATCGGTCTCGATCCCATGCCCCAGGAAGTGGCCGCGCATGACCTGCCGACCTTGTCCGCCACCATCGCCGCGCATCAAATGGGTTTGAATCGCGTGCTGGAATGGGGCGAGCCGGCGCCCGCCGAACCGCAACCGATGCTGGTCGAACCGCAGCAGCCGGTGTCGGAAGGCGAGGATGCGGTTATCGAAGACCAGCAGCAGATGCCGCAGGGTAAGGATGCGGTCCTCAACGAACAGCAGGCGCCGTCCGGCCAGAATTGGGTGATCGAGTTCCATCAACCGGTCGCCGTGAGCGCCGATCAACTGTTGGCGCCGAGACCGGCCGCCGACCCGCCGGCGGAACCCGGCAGCTTGTAACAACTCCTTCCGTAAAACCCCCCGTCCCCGGGAACCGGCGACGGGGGGTGCAAGCGAGCCCTTCAAGCGCGAAGTCGATCAATAGCCGCGGTTCGTGCCGCGTGGTGTTTGCGGCAACAACCGTCGCCACGCAAGGCCACCGCTACGAAACGACGTTCGCCGTTTCGGCTGAACACTCCGGGACCGGTTTCCCGCGGCTTCCCGGGCGCCATTTTACTGTTCAATCCCCCGAGGCCGGGGGACAAGGGCCGCGATTCGCTTTACAATGGGTAGCTATGATCCGGTTTTCACAGTCATTACCGTGAACACATTTATGTCCAAAGCCGCGCGCGCGTGGTTGGCGCCGGCGGCCCTCGGGGTGTCGCTGACCGCCGCCGCGCAGCAGGCGGAGCCGCCGGATTTACAGCCGGCGACGGCGACGGCGACGGACAGCAGGAACATCCGCGCGCTGCTGGTGGCGCGCAGGGAATCCTTGTTGTCCAGCCAGATCGCCGGCCGCATCAACAAGATCACCGTCGAGCACGGCGCCCGCTTCAAGAAAGGGCAGGTCCTGGTCAAATTCGACTGTGTCATCGCCCGGGCGGAATTGACCAAAGCGCTGGCCGAGCACAATGCGGCCAACAAGACCCACGAGTCCAATCTGCAGTTGCGGCAGCACCGCGCGGTGGGCAATCTGGAGGTGGACATATCTGCGGCGCGCCTGCAGAAGTCCAAGGCGGATATCACCCGCTCCCGCGCCTTGGTGCGCATGTGTGAAATCTATGCGCCGTTCAGCGGCCGCGTGGTGAAGATTCACGTCAACCCCTTTGAGACCGTGACCCAGGGGCAGCCGGTGATCGAGATACTGGACGACACGCGTTTCAACATGCAGCTCAATGTGCCCTCGGATTGGCTGCGGTGGCTGAAAACCGGCAACCAATTCACCGTCACCATCGACGAAACCGGCGGACAGTACCCCGCCACCATCACCGCCCTGGGCGCCCGGATCGACCCGGTCAGCCAGACCCTGGAAGTCGAGGCGGAGATCGACGGCAGCTATAAAGACCTGGTGGCCGGCATGAGCGGGGTCGCACGGTTTTCCATCCCGCAATGACCGAAGCGCCGATTGATTCACGCACCGTACGCCTCACCGCGCTGCTGCAGCTCGAACACGAGGCGCGGCAAGCCGCCACGTCCACCGAACTCGGCTTCGTCATCGTCAATGAGACCCACCGGCTGATCCCCTATCATCGCGCGGCGTTGTGGCGCATGACCGGGAGCGGCGGCGTACGGGTGGAGGCGGTCTCCGGGCTGGCGGAACTGGAGCGGCACTCCCCCTATCTGACCTGGACGCGCAAGGTGATCAAATCGCTGTCCACCAGCGGTGAATCCCACGCGTGCCGCGTCGTGCAAAGCGGCGAGCTGCCCGAATCCCTGGCGCAGGACTGGTCGGAATGGTGCCCCGGCCCCTCGGTGTGGTGTCCGTTTGTCGGCAGGAGCGGCGCGATAATAGGTGGCTTGTGGCTGGTGCGCGAGCAGGAGTGGGAGCCGGGAGAAGTGACCTTGCTGGAACGCATCACCGATGCCTATGCCCACGCCTGGGAGGCGCTGGACGCGCGCCGCGCAACGACGTTTCGCGGGCGCTGGCTGAGTCGCTTCCCGGGACGCAGCGTAAAATTCATTATCCTGGCGGCGCTTATCGGCAGCATGTTCATACCGCTGCGTCTGTCGGTGCTCGCCCCCGCCGACGTGATCCCGGTGGAGCCGGTGATCGTGAGTTCGCCCATCGAAGGGGTGATCCTCGGGATTCATGTGCGACCCAATCAGGCGGTGGAGCAGGGCGACTTGCTGTTCAGTCTCGACGACGCCGCGTTGTCGAGCCGCCACGAGGTGGCGCAAAAGGCGCTGGCGGTGGCGGAGGCGGACTACCTGCGCGCGGTGCAAAAGGCGTTCAACGACGTCGCCAGCAAGGCCGAGGTGGCGATGCGCAAGGCGGTGGTGGACGAGAAGAGCGCGGAGGTCTCCTATACCCAACGCCTGCTGGAGCGCGTCGATGTGCGCGCGCCCCGCGCCGGGATTGCGGTGTTCGGCGATCCCAACGACTGGTTGGGCAAGCCGGTGGCGGTGGGCGAAAAGGTGATGACCGTCGCCGATCCGTTGCGCACCGAGGTCCAGGTCTGGGTGCCGGTGGATGACGCCATCAATCTCGAGCCCGGCGCCGAGGTGCGGGTGTTTCTCAACACCGATCCCACCCGGCCGCTGGCGGCGCGCATCTACGAATCCAGCTATGAGGCCAAGCTGAACGCCACCGGCTTACTCGCATTTCAGGCCAAAGCGCGGTTTGACGGCGACCGGACGGCGCCGCGCATCGGCTTGAAGGGCACCGCCAAGATCTACGGTGAAACCGTCACCCTAAGTTATTACCTGCTGCGGCGGCCGATCGCCGCCACCCGGCAATTCTTCGGTTTGTAATTTCCGATGAGCGCGGTAGCGGAAAGCATCGCAGGTGTGGGGGCGCGGCAAGCCTCGCCCCGCGTCGCGCCGCTGCGCGAAGACCTCAAGCTCTACCCCGGCGGACGCACCCTCGAGGGCGCCTCGACCTGGACTCTGCACGACACCGTGCGCAACCGCTACTTCAAGCTCGGCTGGCTGGAGTTTGAACTGCTGAAGCGGTGGAAAATCGGCCATGTGGCGACGATCACCGAGCGCGTCAATCAGGAGACGCCGCTGCACGCCGAGGAAACCAGCGTCAAGCGCCTGGAGGCGTTTCTCGACAACAATCAATTGCTGAAACGCCTCAGCCCGGAGGCGACGGCGAAGCTGCAGCAGTTGCGTGAGCGGATGCGCAAGCAGAAAAAGCGCGTCCGCGTGCAGCAGTTGATGTTTTTTCGCATGCCGCTGTTCCGGCCCGACCGGTTCCTGTCCGCGACCCTGCCCTACGTGCGTTTCATTTACACCCGTGGCTTCGCGCTTACCATTACCCTGATCGCCATTATGGGTTTGATGCTCGCCGGGCGGCAGTGGGATGCGTTCACCCAGTCATTCATGTATCTGTTCTCCGTGGAGGGCATGATCCTGTTCGGGATCGCGATCATGATCACTAAGATGGTGCATGAACTCGGCCATGCCTATACCGCAAAGTATCTGGGGCTCAAGGTGCCCACGATCGGATTGGCGCTGCTGATTTTCTGGCCGGTCCTGTACACCGACACCACCGACTCCTGGCGTTTGCGCAGTTCGCGGCAGCGGGTGACCATAGGCGTCGCCGGAGTCGCGGCGGAATTGATACTGGCCGCGGTCGCCACCCTGTTGTGGAGCTTTCTCCCCGATGGGGCGTTGCGCAGCACCGCATTTTTCATCGCCGCGGTGTCCTGGATTCTCACCCTGGTGGTCAATCTGAATCCGTTCCTGCGCTGGGATGGGTACTACGTGTTGTCCGACCTGTGGGACGTGGAGAATCTTCAGCAGCGCTCGTTCGCCCTCGCCCGCTGGTGGTTGCGCAAGGTCCTGTGGGGGCTGCACGACGCGCCGCCGGAACGGTTTCACGACCGCCGGCGGCGGCTGTTGATCCTGTATGCATTCTCGACCTGGGTCTATCGCTTTCTGTTGTTCGCGAGCATCGGCGTCCTGATGTACCAGTTCGCCTTTAAGGTCGTCGGTATCTTCTTGCTCGGCTTGTTGTTCACCGCGTTTATCGTGCGGCCGGTTTCCGGCGAACTGCGCGTTTGGTGGCGGCGGCGCAAGGACATCGGGGCGGTGCGCAGATCCATGGTGTTGCTGTTGTTTTTCGGCGGATTGATTGCGCTTCTGGCGGTGCCCTGGAGCCGCACCATCGATGCCCCGGCGTTGATGCGTCCCCACCTGCACACGTCCCTGTTTCCGCCGGTCCCGGCGCGTGTCGCCGCGGTGCAGGTGAAGGCTAAGCAGGCGGTAACCGCGGGAGAGGTCCTGTTTCGTTTGGAAAGCCCGGCGCTGGAGTACGAACAGAGCCAGATCGGTTTGCGCATCGGCAAGCTGCGTTCGCAGATCGCGCGGCAGGGGACGAACGATGCGCTGCTCGAGCGCCGCCAGGTGCTGGAACAGCAATTGTCAGCCGCGTTGGCGCAATACCGGGGCAACGCCAAGCAGTTGCAGCGCTTGACCATACGTGCGCCGTTTGACGGCACCGTGGTGGATGTCGCCGATTATCTGGAGCCGGGGCGTTGGATCCGCGACGACTTGCAGCTGGGCCTGGTGGTGGACACCCGTGCCTTCGAGATCGTCGCTTACGTCAACGAAGCGGATCTCGAACGCATCCGGCCGGGAATCGAAGGGACGTTCTATGCCGACGACACCGAGTATCCGTCCGTCGCGACGCGGGTGGTCGAAGTCGATCAGGCCAACATCCGGGTGCTGGATGAACCCTACAATGCCTCGGTCTACGGCGGACGCGTCGGTGTGCAGAAGGGACCCGACAACGAACTGGGCGTGCTCGAATCCATGTACCGCCTGCGGTTGCAGCCGCAAGGGGAGATGGCGATCCGCCCACAGCACATGCTGCGCGGTCAGGTGCGCCTGCAAGCCGAGTCCCGCAGTCTCATCGATCGCCTGTGGCGGGTGATCGGCGCGGTGTTGATCCGCGAAAGCGGTTTCTGAGATCCCATGTCTTGTTGTGAACAGTTGAACTTGCGCCGCGCCCGCGGCCCGCTTTGGGAGCGGTTTGCAACCGCGAAGCATTTCCTGTGGGAGCGGTTTGTAACCGCGGATAAAGAATCGCGCTTAAAAAGCGCTCCCAGAACAGCGCTACCACGAAAGCGCTGCCACAAAAAACTGTTACAAAACGTCAGCTGAGTCTTAGTCAACATCGATGAGCGATATTAAGCAGATCTTCGTCAACTATGTCCCCGCCCAGGACCGAATCCTGATGCGTGTCAGCACCAGCGACAACACCGAGATGCGCATGTGGCTCACGCGCCGCTTCATCACCGTGTTGTGGCCGGAGATGCTGAAAATGCTCGAGTCGGATCCCAGCGTCGTCGGTCAGGCGACTGCCCAGACCAAGCAGGAGGTGCTTTCGTTCCGGCATGAACAGGCGCTCAGCAAGACTCGGTTCACCAAGAGCTACCAGGCCCCGCCCGAGGTCCAGCCGATGAATCAGGTCCCGTTCCTGGTCACCAAGTTGAGCACCAAACCGATGGACAGCGGCCGTACGCAGTTGAACTTCGTAACCGCCAAGGGACGCAGCCTGCAGTTTGTGGTCGATCGAACGCTCACGCACTCGCTGTGCAAACTGATCGCCGACTGCGTGTCGAAGGCAAATTGGGATCTCGATCTGATGATCGCCCAGTCTCCGGCCGCGGCGCCGGATGAACGCACCATCAATTAATCCGGAATACCGATATGCGCGGGACGACGTTCGCGATGTTGTTGTTGCTGTGCCAGGGCGTGGCGGCGGATGGTCTGCAGATTGTGCTGCCGTTCAATGACGTCGCCCTGATTCCCGGACACGTGGTGCGCCTGAAGGCCGAGACCCTGCGACTGGATCCGAAGTTCGACTTCAACAAGGTGGAACTCGATTCGGTGGACATTGTGGCCAAGTCCCGGCTCGGCCAGGGACGCATCGCGCTGCGGGTCGGTAATCAATACTCGCCGCGCAAGCTGGTTCCCGGCAAGAAACAGGAATATGACGATCCGGCGGACCCCACCTTCCACACCGTGAACATCCGCCACTACGGCGCATCGAGCGCTGGTCTGTGGCAACTGCTGGTGGTCGGCTACATCAAGCTCAGGCAAGTGGTGCTGCACCTGCGCCCGCGGGCCGATGACGCGGTGTTGCTGGATGACTCGATATTCGCCTCGGCGCCGGGCCGCAACGGCAACGACGCCCGGGGCATGCGGTGACGCGATGAATGCTGCGGCGCTAAAAAAACCGAATTTTCTCATCATCCTGACCGACCAGGAGCGCGCGCCGATGCACTGGCCGGCGGGGTGGGCCGAGGCGAACCTGCCGGCCACCGAGCGCTTGAAGCGCAACGGCCTGACGTTCAACAACGCGTTTACCAACACCTGCCAGTGCTCGCCGAGCCGGGCAACCCTGCACACCAGCGCTTATCCTCCCGAACACCGGGTGACGACCACCTTCGGTCCCGGCGCCGGCAAGTCGCCGCCCACCTTGCGCGGCAATCAACTCAATCTCGCCAGGGTGCTGCACACCGCCGGTTATCGCGTCGTGTACAAGGGCAAGTGGCATCTCACCCGGCCGGTGAATCAACCGCTGGTTGCCCCCGGCATCTGGACCGCCGCGGACATCGATCACCTCGACAATCGCTTCGGCTATGCCGAGTGGAATCCGCCCGATGCCGGCAACTCCCTGGGGGACTTGACCACCCTGGGCGACGGTAAGGCGCAGCACGATCGCCGCTATCTCCTCGGTGCGCCCGGCCGCACGCGGGAAAAGAGCTACGGCGAGGGCGCCATCGAGTTCCTCGATCGTTACGACGGCGGCCGGCCGTTTTGCCTGTTCGTGTCGCTGGTGAATCCCCACGACATCTTCGCCTATCCCAGGAGCTACCGCAAAGCGGGGTTCAAACTGAAGAGTTTCAAGGATCTGCCCATCGAGCTGCCCGGCAACTTCCATGACGACCTGGCGACCAAGCCGGTCATCCAGCGGGTGCTGCTGGAATATTTCCGGCGCTACGATCCCATCAAAGACACCAGGCAGTCGCTCAATTACGTGCGTTTCTATGCCTGGCTGCACACCCTGGTGGAGGCGCATATCATGACCTTATTGGACAAGCTGGAGGAGCGCGGTCTGCACCGCGACACCGTGGTCATACGTACCAGCGATCACGGCGAGATGGGCCTGTCCCACGGCGGGCTGCGGCAAAAGGAATACAACTGCTACGAAGAGACGCTGCGTGTGCCCCTGGTGGTGTCCAACCCGCGCATGTTTCCCAAGCCGCGGCAGACCGGGGCGCTGGCCGGGCTGATCGACATCCTGCCGACCCTGGCGGCGCTTGCCGGGGCGCCGCGCGAGCTCTCGCGAGGCTTTCGCGGCGCCGATCTGACCCCGGTGCTCAACGATCCGGAGGCCAAGGTGCAGGATGCCATCCACTTCACCTATGACGACGACTTTCTGCCGGACATCGGCGTCCCCGCCTTCATCCGCTGCCTGCGCACCGACCGCTGGAAGTACGCGGTGTACTTCGACCCCATGAGCGGCGACGTGGACTACGAGCTGTACGACCTGTCCGCCGACCCCCTGGAGCTCGACAATCTCGCCTGGGAGGGCCTGGACCGCAAGCGGCACCGCAAGCTGCACGACCAACTGTACGCGCTGATGGAGCGCGCGCGCACC
The DNA here is from genome assembly GCA_947259175.1 of uncultured Gammaproteobacteria bacterium. Taxonomy (GTDB): domain Bacteria; phylum Pseudomonadota; class Gammaproteobacteria; order Arenicellales; family JAANXG01; genus CALZGZ01. The sequence goes on from CAMYKW010000047.1 coordinate 18,568, forward strand.
GTGCCCGATGAGATCGTCTGGCCTGGGGTGTAGAGGGCGCGGGGGCCAGTTTCAGGCCAGGGCGTGCAGCTGGTCGTGGAGGTTGCGGGGCAGGGTGATGGACGCGGCGTCGGCGCGCCCGGCCAGACGGCGGCTGCCCGGCAGGCGCGCGCCGGGCTGGTCGAGCACCGCGGCGATGAGGGTTTCCAGGCGCGCCGCCAGGGTGCCGCCGGACAGCGCGTCGCCGTTCAGGGCAAGCAGCAACTGGCCGACGCCGGGGGGCGGACCCTCGGCGTCAAAGAACGACGAAGCCTCGAAGCCGAACTGTGCGCCGGTCAACGCGGCGGCAAGGATCTCCACCATCATCACCAGCGCCGCACCCTTGGCGTCGCCCATCGGCAGCATGGTGCCCGCCAGCGCCGCCTTGGCATCGGTGGTGGGGCGTCCCTGGATATCCAGGGCCCATCCCGGCTCGATGGCTTCGCCGCGCTGCGCGGCGAGCATGATTTTGCCGCGCGCAACCTTACTCAGCGACAGATCGATCACCAGCGGCGCCTGACCGGCGCGCGGCGCCGCGAACGCGATCGGATTGGTGCCGTACACCGCGCGGCATCCGCCCCACGGGGCGATCGCCTTGGGGCTGTTGCCGAAGATCAGACCCGCGTGCCCGCGTGCGGCGAGCCGCTCCACGTGATAACCCGCCTGCCCGAAATGGTGGGAACGATGCACCGCGGCGGCGGCAATCCCGGTCGTGGGAACCAGCGCATCCAAGGCGTCGACCGCCTTGGCGAGCGCCGGAAACGCGAAGCCGTTGCCCGCGTCCACGCGCACCGCCGCCGCGCCCACCGGCTGCACCACCGGCGCGGCATGACCGTCTACCTTGCCCACCGCAGCTTGCGCGGCGTAACTCGGCAACCGCGACAATCCGTGCCCGGACTGGCCGTCGATCTCGGCGGCGATCAGTGCGTCGACCACCGATGCGGCATTCTCCGCGCTGGTATTGTGGCGCGCGAGAATCGCGACGCCCAAGGACCGGCACTGTTCGACGCTCAATGTGACCGAGTCGTTCACGGGGTCGACAGCACTCGTCTCACATTGGCGGCGGTCACCGCGCTGACCCTGACGTTGGATTCCTCGGTGACCCCGGCGATGTGCGGCGTCAGGATCAGGTTGGGCGCGTCGCGAAAGCGGCTGCCCGCGGAGGCGCTCAACGGCTCGTCGGCGTAGACATCCAGCGCCGCACCGCCGAGCCGTCCGGCGATCAGCGCGTCGACGACCGCCTGCTCATCCACCACGCCGCCGCGTGCGGTGTTGATCAGCACCGCGTCGGGTTTCATCTGCTCCAACAACGCAGCGTCCACCATGCCGCGGGTGATGTCGTCGAGAGGCACGTGGAGGCTGACCACGTCCGCGCCCGCGAATAACGCTTCCGGCGCCAGCCTTTCGACGCCTTCCCAGGCGGCGTCGCCGGCGGGCACGAACGGGTCGTGGGCGGTGACCGTCATCCCCAGGGCGCGGGCACGTTCCGCGGTGTACTGGGCAATGCCGCCGAAACCCAGCAGTCCCAGGGTCTTGCCCTGAATCTCGCGGCCAACGCACGGCTGCCGCGGCCAGTCTCCGGCGAGCATCGCGGCATTCGCCTGGTAGCAACCGCGCAGCAGGATCATGGCGGTGGCAACGACGTATTCCGCCACCGCGGCGTCATTGGCGCCGGTGGCCGGACACACGGCGATGCCGCGTTGCGCGCACGCCGCGACGTCGATGTTGTCCAGGCCCACACCCAGGCGACCGACCACCCGCAGGCGCCGCGCATGTCCGAGCAACGCGCCGCGCACCGGGGTTTGATTGCGCACCACCAGGCCGTCGGCATCGGCGATGCGCGTCAACAGCTCTTCGGGTTGATTCACCAGGTCGGGATCGAAGTAGACTTCGAAGTCGCGGCGCAGGTCGTTCACCGCGGTTTCATCCATGAATTCGGTAATCAATATCTTGGTCATTTCAGTCTCCGGTCAAACGCCGCAGTTCGGCGTACAGGTCCCGCTTCAACTCCACGCCGATGCCCGGGGTGTCGTGGCCGCGGGTATAGCCGTCGACGATGGGGATGGCGTCGGCGAAGCCGCCGAAGGGCTGGAACACACCCGGGTAGGACTCGGAGCCCCCGGTCTGCAGGCCCAGGGCGATATTCAACGCCAGTTGGTGGCCGCCATGGGGTATGAGCCGGCGCCGCGACCAGCCGTGCGCCTCGGTGGCTTCCACCACCCGCAGGTACTCGGTCAGCCCGTAACTCAGCGCCGGGTCGAGTTGTATCCAGTCCCGGTCCGGGCGCAGCCCGCCGTAACGCAGCAGGTTGGCCAGGTCCTGGCGCGAAAACAGGTTCTCGCCGGTCGCAATGGCCCCGGGATAGCGCTGTGCCAGGGTGGCGTGCAGCAGATAATCCAGCGGATCCCCGGGTTCCTCGTACCAGAACAGATCGTAGCCGCGCATCGCCTCGCCGTATGCCAGGGCCTGGGGCAGGTCGAAGCGGCCGTTGGCGTCCACCGCGAGATTAGCCCCGTCGCCGACCACCTCCAGCACGGCTTCGATGCGGCGCAGATCGGCGTCCAGCCCGGCGCCGCCGATCTTCATCTTCACCACCCGGTAGCCGGCGTCGCGGTATCCGCGCATCTCTTGCTGGAGTTGTTCGAGCTCCTTGCCGGGGTAGTAGTAACCGCCGCCCGGGTACACCAGCACCCGCTCGTCGTAGCGGCCGCCGTTGTAGCGCTGCGACAACAGGCGCCACAGCGGTTGTTCGGCGATCTTGGCCACCGCGTCCCACACCGCCATGTCCAGGGCGCCGGCGGCCACCGCGCGGTCGCCGTGACCGCCCGGTTTTTCGTTGGCCATGAACGCGTTCCAGATCTTGAACGGATCCAGATTGTCGCCGTCGTCGCTGTGCAGCTGTTCAGGGTCGGCGTCGAGGATGCGGGGAATGAAGCGTTCACGCAATATTCCGCCTTGGGCGTAACGCCCATTGGAGCAGAAGCCGTAACCGATGACCGGAGATCCGCCGCGGATTACGTCGGTGACCAGCGCGACGACGCTCACCGTCATGCGGCTGAAATCGATGTAGGCGTTGCGTATCGACGAACCGATGGACGCGCTGCGCTCGCGTATTTGCACAATCCGCATCGGTCTATCCGATAAACAGGCGCCCGATGGGCAGGGGCACCAGCAGCACCCGGGTGAACAGGAAATAGAATCCCAGCACGATGGCGGATCCCACCAGCGGATACACGATCAATCGTCGGCGGGTCCACGGATCGTACATCGCCAACCACACGATCGCGGCGAACGCCAACAAACCGGACAGCAAGAATCCGGCGTAGGGCATCAGCAGGGCGGCGACGAGCATCGCCGCCACCAGTCCCACCCGGCGCGGCGTTGATTCCGCACCGCGGGTTGCGGCGTCGATGGGGCGCACCAGGCTCCAGGCGATCAGGGCGATGCAGAACACGATCATCGCCCCGGCGACGGTGCGCGGAAACACGAACGAGTCGGCATCGGTGTAGTCAAAGGTGTCCCACAACGCCAGCACGCCGATGAAGATGAAAATCGCCGCGACGATGATGCCGCCGGTGTCCCGGCACTGCGCTTCAGTCGGCACCGGCTATCTCCCGTTTGACGCGAAAACGGCTCAACAGCAGCGGAGAAAACAGCGACAACAGGATGAATGCGAAGATCGCCATGGCGATCGGCCGGCCGAAGAATTCGCCCCACAGATTGTCCGCCGCCGCGCCGATAATCCATCCCTGTACGAAACCTTGTTCGGCGATCGATCCCAGTATCAGCCCCAACACGATGGGTGAGGCGGAGAAACCCAACCGGCCCAGGATCCAGCCCACCACGCCGAGCACAATCATGATCACCACATCGGAGACGCTGTTGCGAATCGCGTAGGTGCCGATCAAGGTCATGAAAGCGACCGTGGGCACCAGCAGCGCCTTGGGTACGGTGACAATGAAGCGGTACGCATAGCGGCCGATGAACAAGCCGGTGGGCAGCATGAGGACGGTGGCGATCAAAAGCCCCCAAATGAACACGTACACGATGGATCCATGTTCGGTGAATAGATTGGGGCCGGTGCGTACGCCCTGGATCAACAATGCGCCGAGGATCACCGCATCCGGCGGCGTGCCGGGAATGCCGAGCACCAGGGTGGGAATGAACCCGCCGCCGACGGTGGCGTTGTTGGCGGACTCCGTGGCTTGCACCCCCTCCGGGGCGCCGTGGCCGAAGTGTCGCTGCTGTTTCGACGCGCGCCGCGCCTCGGAATAGGCCACCAAGCCGGCGATGGATCCGCCGGCGCCGGGCAGGATGCCGACCAGGGTGCCGAGCACCGAGCTGCGCGCGAGGTTGAACTTGCTGCGCCATGAGATGCCCAGCGCCTCCCGTAGCCGGAACCCGCGGGAGACATCCTCCACCTCAAGGTGACGGTCGGGGGTGGCGACCAGATCGATCAACACCGGGATGCAATACAGGCCGATCAACGCCGACACCACCTCGATGCCGCCGAGCAGGGTGTGGCTGCCGAAGGTCAGGCGCACGTCGGCGCTGATCTCCGCCACCCCGATACACGACAGCAACAGCCCGAAGCAGGCGCCGATCAGGCCCTTGAGCAGGTTACCCTGGGACAGCGCGGAGATCAGCGTCAGACCGAGGATCGCCAGCCAGAAGTATTCCACCGGCCCGAACGCCAGCGCCACGTTGGCCAGCGGTGGCGCCAGGAACAGCAGGAACAGGGCGCCCACCAGCCCGCCGCAAACGGAAGCGATGCACGCCAGGGTGATCGCCAGGTCGCCGTCGCCGCGCTTCGCCATCGGATAGCCGTCGAAGGTGGTGGCGATGGCCGACGGCGTGCCCGGGGTGTTCAACAGGATGGCGGCGTAGGCGCCGCCGTAGATGGCCCCGGTATAGATGGCGCCCATCAGGATCAGCGCCGACGCCGGTTCCATGGAGAAGGTGATGGGGATCAATACCGCCACCGCCATGGTGGCGGTAAGCCCCGGCAACGAGCCGACCACGGTCCCCGCCACCACGCCGCCTATGGCCAGCGCGATGTGGTAGGGCGTGAGCGCCGCGAGTAAGTAAGCCAGGCTGTCCATGGGACCGGCCGCCGCCGGTCAGCGGCGGCCGTCCTCAGCGAACCTACTTGATGACGCCGGCTTCCTTGGCCGCGGCGGCATAGCCGGCTTTCTTCTCGTCCATGAACGCCTTCATGCCCTTGTAGTCCACGTCCACCAAGGCAAAGCCGTCATTTTCCATGCGTTTTTTGAATTCGCCATCGGCGTTGATCCGGCCGATCATCGCGGACAATTTCACCCGCACCTCTTCCGGTGTCGAGCTCGGCATCGCGATGCCGCGGTAGGCGCCGGACACGATGTCGAAGCCCAGCTCCTTGAACGTGGGCACATCGGGAAACCTGGGGTGGCGTTGTTCCATGGCCACCGCCAACAGGCGCACCTTGTCGGAATGTTTGGCGCCCACCGAGGTGTAACCCCATTGCGCCCCCACCTGTTTACCCAGCAAGGCGGTCACCGACGCGCCGGTGCCTTTGAACGCCACATAGGTCGTCTTGATGCCCGCCAGTTTGTCGAAGGTTACCTGGGCGAGATGATTGGCGGTGCCCTTGCCGGAGCCCGAGAACGTGAGTTTGCCCGGATTCTTCTTGGCGTAGTCGATCATGTCCTTAAGAGTCTTGAACTGGCTGTCCGCCTTCACCACCACCGCATCGGGGGTGTAGTGGAACATGTAGATCAACGCCAGATCACTGGTCTTGAAGCCAACGTCTTTTTGCAGTGGCTTGACGATGATGTGGGGCAGGTTGACGCCCATGATGTTGTATCCGTCGCCGGGCATCTCGTTGAGCTGCGCCCAACCGACCGCGCCGCCGCCGCCGGGTTTATAGGAGATCACCAGGTCCTGGCCGAACTTGTTCTTGAAGAACGGCTGTTGGTGACGGGCGGTGATGTCGGACTCGCCGCCCGGGCCGAACGGAATCACATAACTTATTGGTTTTTCTGGGTATTCTGCGATGGCGCCGGCGGACAACATCAGCAACACCGCGCACAACGGCGCCAGGATCAGCCGCTTGAATGTCAACATGTCTCTCTCCCGTTGGATGGTTGATACAAACTTAGATGAATTTCCTGCCGACTTACGGCGTCGCCGCCCGCGGCGCGCACGCCGTTTCGGCGCCGGTAATTTCCGAGGTCTCGCCGAAGCAGTCGGTGGCGTCGTGACCCTGAAATTGAATCATTAACCCGCATAATGCACCAGTCGGCCACCGGCCTTAAGGGAACTGACCGTAAAATCAATGGCATATATCGAATCTTGCCCTTACTCGCCCGGGTTACGTTTTGCAAACGGCCGGTGTCCGACTGGTGCAATGTGCGGGTTAAGGAACTCCCCGGGGTCAGTGGGGCATGGCGGCGACTTTAAATCACCGTTCCAAGCTAATCAACCGCGGTGCGTGAAAACCCGACCGCGTGTGGCGGGCGCCGGCTGGATCGGCTACGCCGCCGGCGCGGCGCGGACGAGCTACGGCATCAGGATTCGGTCTATGAGGTGAAGAACTCGTCTACGAAGGCCTCCGACTCCGACGTCGTAGTGCGCATCGCATTTTCGGACAATAATCCATTGGCCTGCAGCACATTGACAAAATCGGTGCCGTCGGCCAGCGCGCAGATGCCGTAGCGGAAGCTTCCTTTTGACCCGCTATCGGGTATCATCCATGCCACGGATACCCGGGCTGTGACCTGTTGCACGACGAGCGTCAGCTCGGATTCGTCCGGCAAGCGGCGGGGTGTGACGATGCACATGCCCGATTTGGACACATTGAGGACCTTGAACGGCACGTTGTCACCGTCGGGCGCGAGATCAATACGACCTTCGATGGCGCCTTTGACTTGGTATCTGACCTCGCGCCGTTGTTCGATTCCCTGATCGTTCATTCAACACAGCCCCATGACTTCAGGTGAAGTTAGTAGTACCGGAACGTCCCCATCTTTGGTGGGTTCGATATTCTTAAGTTTAGTACGAAGGGGTCGAATTCTCCATCAAACGAGTCAATCTTTTTAAATAATTTATACAATATAAACAAATAGTTAGATACGGTTCACTACATGGCGCGGGGTGGCCATGGGTGTGTTGATCACCTACCTGGCGGCAGTCTGGTTACGTACCGCGATGCAGCAAGGCAAACTCGAGATCTGGTATCTTGGGGTGAATGGCGGTTTGTACCGGGTTTACCTGATTTCGGTACTGGCCTGATTCGCCGCCAACCCCGGCGGGTGATCAGGGAATAAACCCGAACATGAACAGCCCGGCCACCACCGACGCGGTAATCAGTACCGCAGCGCCCAGCCCGAACCCGGATGTTCGCGGATCGCGGTCGCGATGGAAGATGTGCGCCTCATCGTAACGGCGCTTGCTGAGCCGATATTCGCGGGCGCAGTTGAATTTGCTCATTTTTCGTGACTATACATGGCTGCAATTCGGCGCGATCTCTTCATTGGCGCAGGGCATATAACATGTCGCAGGCGGGCGGGGCGTTAAATGACCTTGATGTGCCAGGGTTCGTAACGCACCCCCAGGAGGTTGTCCTTGGGATAGCGCAAGCGCGCGTAGCCCAGATCGACCAGTTTCTTGAACACGTCGGTTTTGGCGAAATCGGTGGAGAAGTTGCGTATCCCCCAGCCGCGCTTGCCGACATCGAAATCGCCCGCGGCATGGAACGAGTACCCCGGCGGCGCCAGCGAACGCGATGCGCGCGACAGGTTGCCTTTGGTGCGCTGCGCCTTGGCGAGGAATAAATACATCTGTTTGGCCATGCCGCGCACCCCCGAGGTGAGTACCACGTCTTTTCCGAGCTTCTTACGTATCTCCTCGTAAGTCACCAACGGCGTGCCTTTGAAAAGATACTGGCCGGTGCGGCGGACTTTAGTGCTGCTGCGGCTCGGCACCCCGTCGGTAAGGCCGCTCAAAACCTTTTCCCCGTAAAACCCGTAGCGCGCCGCATCCCGGTAGAATATGTCCTCGAGGAAATCGATTTCCCGGCGCGTGAACCGTCCGACCTTGGAATAATTTCGGCCGAAGCGCAGCATTTTATCGAATCCCAGCAGCGCGAAATTGCCGTGACCGATGATGCCGCGTACCCGCCGCATGCGGGCCACTACCGAATTCAGTATGACCATCTGCGCCGGCGAAAGGCGTATGTCGTCGGCGTGGTCGGCGTTGAAATTCCTCAGTTTGTTGAAGTAGGTATCTCCAGGACGGCAGATCAGCGCATAGGCCGAGGTGGATACCCCGCCCGCGGACGCCGATATGAGAATTCCCCCTGCCGTCTTCAAGAATTGTCTTTTGTCCATCGTTTGTTTTAGAACTCTTGATGACCCGAGCCTTTTACACCATTTTTAGATCGTTCTTAAAGTTTATCAAAGCTTGGCGCTAATGGAAGTAGAAATTAGCGCCCGCCTCCGATAAAAGTCGCGTCGTTGCGGACCGGCGGATTTCCGCGCCGGGCCGCGGGAATAGCGGTGTCACGCCGGGGTGTGGCGGGTCGGGGTGGCGGGTCAAAGGAGCACCCGCTCGATACCGCCTGCATTGGCCTGGCTCACGAACTCCCGCAGCCAGTTGTCGCCTTTCAACCGCTTGACCAGTTCCACCACGATGTAGTCAGTTTCCACACCGGTATCGTCGGCGTAGCGCGCCAGGCCCTGCTGACAGGACGGGCAGGCGGTGAGCAGTTTAACCGCGCCATCCCGGGCGCGGGATCTGCCGGTCAATTGGGTGATCCCGGTATTCAGTTCCTGTTGCTTGCGGAACCGCACCTGGTTTGCGATGTCCGGGCGCGCGACGGCGAATGTGCCGGCCTCCCCGCAACAGCGCTCGGACAGCAACACCGGTTGGCCCATCAGCGCCGCAGCCACCCTCGATGGCTCGTGGGTTTTCATCGGGCTGTGGCACGGATCGTGGTACATGTATTCCACGCCTTCCACGCCTTCCAGGCCGTACCCCTTCTCCATCAGCAACTCGTGAATGTCGAGCAACCGGCATTGGGGAAATATCTTGTCGAATTCATAGCTGAGCAGCTGATCCATGCACGTGCCGCAGGACACGACAACGGTCTTAATGTCCAGATAGTTGAGAGTGTTGGCGACGCGATGAAACAGTACCCGGTTGTCGGTGGTGATTTGATTGCCTTTGGTGACGTCGCCGCTCGAAGTTTGAGGATAGCCGCAACAAAGATATCCCGGCGGTAATACCGTCTGCACGCCCGCCTGGTACAACATTGCCAGTGTCGCCAGTCCGATTTGGCTGAACAGCCGTTCCGATCCGCATCCCGGGAAGTAGAACACCGCCTCGGATTCCTCGTTCGTCGCCACCGGATCACGCAGGATCGGCACCGTGTCCGTGTCTCCCAGTTGCAGCAGCGCCCGCATCGGTTTGTGCGGTACGCTCTTCGGCAGCGGCCGGTTCACGAAATGCACCACTTGTTCCGTGAGTTTCGGCTTGTTGGTCGTCGCCGGCGGCCGCTGCTTGTCGGCATGCAGGCGGGGTATACGCCGGTAAACGCGGTGCGCGGCACGCTGGCACCGATACCCCCATTCGATCAACGCGGTGCGCATGATGTTGATGGTGGTGGGATCCTTGATGTTGAGGAACGCCATGGACAGCATGGTGCCGATGCTGGCGCGCCGCTTGCCGCGTTCCTTCAGGATCTTGCGCATATCAATGCTCACGTCGCCGAAATCGATGTCCACCGGGCATGGTTGGAGGCATTTGTGACAGACGGTGCAGTGGTCGGCGACGTCGTTCATTTCGTCGAAATGCCGCAGCGATAAACCGCGTCGCGTTTGTTCCTCGTATAGAAACGCCTCGATGATCAATCCAGTGGCGAGGATTTTATTGCGCGGCGAGTACTGCAGATTCGCCCGGGGCACATGGGTGTTGCACACCGGTTTGCACTTTCCACAGCGCAGGCAGTGCTTGATCATATCGTTGAGTCCGCCTAATTCGCTTTCCTCCAGAATCAGCGCCTCCTGCTGCACCAACCTCAGCGAGGGCGTGTACGCGTTTTCCAGGCCCGACCCGGCCAGCAGCTTGCCGCGATTGAAGCGCCCGTCGGGATCCACGCGTAGTTTGTAACGCGCGAACGCCTGCACCGCTTCAGGCTCCAGATAACGCAGCTTGGTGAGGCCGATGCCGTGTTCGCCGGAGATCACTCCGCCCAGCGAACGGGCCAGCGACATGATGCGGTCGACGATGAGTTCCGCGGTGTGCAGCATCTCATAGTCATTGGAGTTCACCGGAATATTGGTGTGCACGTTACCGTCGCCGGCGTGCATGTGCAGAGCGACGAACAGGCGGCTGCTACGAATTTCGGCGTGCAGGATGTCCAATCGATCGCGCAGCGGCTGCATGTCGCCGCCGCTGAAGATGTCCTTGAGTGGTTTTTCCACCTCGCTGCGGTAGGACACGCGCAGATCCCGGCGCAGCAGAAGTTCCAGCAGGGAGCTGTCCCCGGGCGCGTCGGCGGGGATCGCGGCGGGCAGCTTTTTCCGCGCCGCGGCCACCGTCGTGTCGAGATGATCCAGGATGGTTTGCCAGCGCAGCCTGGCGGCGGTTAATACCTTCAGCGCGGCGGTGTGTTTGTCCATCAGGATGGCGCGCGTTTCATCGCCGGGCTGCTTCTCGGCGTCGTCCTGCAGCGCCCGCGCGTCGCTGTTGAGATAATCGCTCACCGCGGCCGCGATGCGCAGCTTGTTCCCAATCGATTGCTCGATATTGATACGCTCGACGCCCTCGCTGTAATCGGCGAGCCTCTCCAGCGGGATGACCACGTCCTCGTTGATCTTGAACGCGTTGGTGTGCGCGGCGATCGCAGCGGTGCGCGCGCGGTCCTGCCAGAATCGATTTCGCGCCTCGGGGCTGGTGGCGATAAAGCCCTCCGCGTCGCGGATATTGGCCATGCGCACCACTTCGGAGGCGGCTTGCGCCACCGCCTGGCGATCGCCGCCGGAGATGTCCGCGATCAGAATCATTTTCGGTAGTTCGCCCCGGGAGGCCTTGGGGCTGTAGTCCACTGCCTTCACGTAGCGGTCGTCGAGGTGTTCCAGACCGGATAGAAAGACGCCCTCGCGTGCGTCGATATGCCGCTTGATTTCGACGATGGCCGGCACCGCGCGCCGCAGGTCGCGGCCGTAAAACTCCAGACATACCGTGTATGTGAACCGCGGCATGTCGTGCAGCACGAACACCCCGGAGGTGATGATGCCGTCGCAGCCTTCCTTCTGCACGCCGGGCAACCCGCCCAGGAACTTGTCGGTGACGTCCTTCCCCAGCCCTTGTTTGCGCAGCGATTGTCCACGGAAGCGCAAGGTCTCGGGGGCGGCCACCGGCGGTCCCCCCAGTTCCTTGAACCGCAGGATCTCGAACGCCACCTCATCCTGCTCGTGGATCTTGCCGAGATTGTGCCCCAGGCGCTTCATCTCCAGCCATTCGCCGTTGGCGGTAACCATGCGCCACGACAACAAGTTGTCCAGGGTGGTGCCCCACATCACCGCCTTTTTCCCGCCGGCGTTCATGGCGATGTTGCCGCCGATGGTCGAGGCGTCCTGGGACGTGGGGTCGACCGCGAACACCTTGCCGTGTTCCGCCGCCAGATCAGCCACGCGGCGGGTCACGACCCCGGCTTCGGCCCGCACCGTGGCCACCGGACGCGGCTCACCGGGGATCGACACCGTCTGTGGCGCCCCCAGGCGTTCGAGTTTTTCGGTGTTGATCACCACCGAGTCTTCGCTCAGCGGAATCGCGCCGCCGGTGTACCCGGTGCCGCCGCCGCGGGGGATGATGGTCAAGCCCAACTCGATGCACGCGCGCACGATGGCGGCCACTTCCGCCTCTTCATCGGGATGCACGACCACCAGGGGCAACTCCACGCGCCAGTCGGTGGCATCGGTGACGTGCGACACCCGGGCCAGGCCGCTGAAATCGATGTTGTCGTCGCGGGTGCAGCGGCACAAGCGCCGACGCACCACCCGGCGTTGTTGGGTGATGTGGTCGAACCAGCTGGAGAAGCGCTGCAGCGCCTGGCGCGCCGAGGACGCAAGCGCCAATGCGTCGATATTGCCCTGCGCCCGCGCCTCGATCTGGTCGAGGCGCTGGTGCATCACCTGACTCAACGCCGCGCGGCGTTTAGGGTTGGCGAGCAGGTCTTCCTGAATAAACGGATTTCTCGTCACCACCCACATGTCCCCCAGGACATCGAACAGCATGCGTGCCGAGCGGCCGGTGCGCCGCGAACCGCGCAACCGGTTCAATATCTCCCACTTGTCCTCACCGAGAAATCGGATCACGATCTCGCGGTCCGAGAACGATGTGTAGTTGTAGGGGATCTCGCGAATACGCGCGACGGTTTGGGGGCTCATGGGAAATTGCGGTTTTACGGTGATGTCATGTTGCGCATTGTAAAGGAGCCGGGAAACGACTCGCACTGACGATGATCAAACGTGGGCCGGTGTTGCCGTTCGACATCGAGGCCGGATTGACACCGCGGCCGGTGTACGCTGCACAAACTTCCTGGGTATGATTCATTCACACATGGTGATAGGGTTGCGGTGAGCGGCAATCGCGGTAACCGCGCATAAGGTTACGCGCCGCCATAGATTCGCACAAACGATTTCAAACGTGAACATGTTGGGAGCGCTTTTTCGACTGTCCCTCGCTGGTGTCGCCGTAGCCGTGTCGGGCCTGGCGGCCTACGAACTGCACGACCGGTATTTTTCTCCGGCTCTGGTGCTGACCGTCGATCCCATGGAGACGGCGCAGCAACTCGCGGCCCAGGACCGTTGGGCTGAGACTCTGTGGCTCGCGGATTTCATCCAGGATCACGGGCTTGACGCCGACCCAGAGGCCGCACGGCGCTTATCGCTGACCGCCCAGTCGCGGGTGAGCGGCGTGGGTGACCATGCGGCGCGATTCATGGCCGGCGCGGTCACCGGGGAACCCGCGGATTTGGCCGGCCTGATGGGCAGCTTGACCCTTGATCTTTTTGTCGCCGGTGATATTCGCGATATTGCCGTACAGGGTTGGAAACAGGCGCAGTACGGCACCGGTGACGAGATCATACTCGCGCTGTCGGCGACCGGTCTGGTGACCACGGTTGCGCCGCATTTGGATTGGGCGCCGGCGTTGCTCAAGGCGTTCAAACGGGTCGGGGCGTTGAACCCGCGCCTGATACGCACTCTCAATGCGGCCAGCCGTCAGGCGCTGGCCAGCGGTGATTTCACTAAGTTGAGGCTGATGGTCAAGGATGTCGGTGACGCCGCGTTGCGCTTGGGACCGGGTCCGCTGCGCGGTGCGTTGCCGGCCGTGGACAGTGGCGCGGAGTTGTCGAAATTGGCTGCCGCGGCGAAGGTCAATCCGCGCGATACCTATGTGTTGGCCTCGCTGGCCGGGACCCGTGGCATTCGCCGGCTGGACGCCGCGGGGGGTAACGTCACCCGCGTGGTGGGGTCGATAAAAATCGGTTCGCGCGCGGTCAAAGCGGTCAAGAAAATCACCGCTGCGATGAGCCCGGGCGGGCTGCTGATGTTGCTCGTCGTGGCGCTGCTTATGCTGGCGTGGAGCTTGCGCCCGCGTCGCCGGCGGCGCAAGCGGAGGGCGCCGGCGCGTCGCCGGATCGAACCGGTGCTGGATCCGTCCCTGGAGGCGCGGACCGTTGGTCCTGCCGAACCCGCAGCGTCCCCGGCACTGCACCCGTTGATCCGCTAGCCCGCATTTCGATTCGCGGCGGTTTTGACATTCGCCGCTTGACATCCGATCCGAGAAAGCAGAATCTGCCTGGAAATCGTGTTCAGGGACCGCTGCCCATGGGACAGATTGCATTTACCGAACTGCGGCGATTGATGCTCAAAGTCATCGCCGCCCACGCTCAGGTGTCCAGCGAATTGACCGGCCGGCCGGAATTGAATCCGCGGGTGGTGGACGTGATGGGGGAGGTGCCGCGGCACGAATTCGTACCCGCGGAGTACCAGGCCTACGCGTATGAGGACGGCCCGCTGCCGATCGGTCACGACAAAACCATCTCTCAGCCTTTCATCGTCGCGCTGATGGTGGACCTGTTGGAACTGAATGACAACGATGCGGTTTTGGAGGTTGGCACCGGCCTGGGCTACCAAGCCGCGGTGATGAGCCGCTTGGCCGCGAAAGTCTACACCATGGATATCATGGAAGATCTGGCCACGGATGCCGAGGTGCGGCTGAAGCAGCCGTCCGGCTATGACAATGTGGAAGTCCGCATCGGCAACGGCTACTACGGATGGTCGGACTACGCGCCGTTCGACAAGATCATCGTTGCCGCTGCCCCGGAGCATATTCCCGCGCCGCTGGTGGAACAGTTGAAACCCGGTGGGCGCATGGTGTTGCCGTTGGGTGAGCCCGATGACCAACAATTGGTGGTGGTGGAAAAGGATCGCGCCGGTGAAATCCATACACGCGAAATCTTGCCGGTGCGCTTCGCGCAACTTGTGATTGCGCACTAGCCCGCATTTCTCACCAGGCGCCCAGCTACTATTCTTGTTAAGCATCGAAAGGACTCGTACGGTAATTCTACGAAGATGCATCGTAAATTCGAAA
>CAMYKW010000048.1 GCA_947259175.1 uncultured Gammaproteobacteria bacterium
TCCGCGGAAACGCAGATGGTGGACGTTCCCGCGGAAACGCCGGTGCCGGACGAGGACCCGCCGTCCGCCCGGCGGGCGGATGGCCTGGAGTTAATGGCCGAGTCGTTCCTGGCCCAGGGCGGTGAGACGGCCCTCGATAACCTGGTAATGTGTTCGCCAAAATATACTGAATGACGAAATTCAGACTTTCAAAGAATTACGCGTTGCTTACTACGCAACGATACCTGCAAAGTGCGTTGCCGCATCGCGCGCTGTTGACACGCGCAACCGGGGCCGGATGCGGTTTGCGTGCGATATGCTACGCTACCCTGGCCCGCTGATCCGCCCGGGCGTCATTACGAGCGTATAGTTTAAGTCCGATGCGATCCACAATTCTCGAGGTGCGCAACCTACAGAAGCGTTATCCCGGCGTGACGGCCGTTGATGACGTGAGTTTCTCGATTGCCGAAGGGACCTGTTTCGGTTTGCTGGGTCCCAACGGCGCCGGCAAAAC
Organism: uncultured Gammaproteobacteria bacterium; assembly: GCA_947259175.1. Taxonomy (GTDB): domain Bacteria; phylum Pseudomonadota; class Gammaproteobacteria; order Arenicellales; family JAANXG01; genus CALZGZ01. Next base: position 494 of record CAMYKW010000048.1, read on the forward strand.
CACCACGGTGGAGATCATGGAGGACATCACCGAGCCGACCGCAGGCGAGGTTGAATACCGCGGGGCGCCGCGCGGCAGACGTTTTCGCGAGGAGATCGGCATTCAGTTTCAGACCACCGCGTTGCAGGACTATCTGACCGTCAACGAAACCCTGACGCTGTTTCTCCGCTTGTATGAGCACACCGCGATTCTCGACGAGATCATCAAGGTGTGTGCGTTGGAAGACCTGCTGGAACGCGACAACCGCAAGCTTTCCGGCGGCCAACGCCAGCGCTTGCTGTTGGCCCTCGCGCTGCTGAACGATCCACGGGTTTTGTTTCTCGATGAGCCGACCACCGGTCTGGACCCGCAATCGCGGCGCAGTTTCTGGCAACTCATTGAACGCGTCAAGCAGCAGAAGAAAACCATCGTGCTCACCACGCATTACATGGAGGAAGCCTACCGGTTGTGCGATGAAATCATCATCATGGATCACGGCAAGATCATCGCCGCGGGATCGCCGTCGGAACTGCTCGCGGAGCACTTCGATGAAACGATTATCCAACTTCCGGCGGAGGACTTTACCGCGCCGGTGGACCGCTTTCCGTTCACCGTATTGCAGGGCAACGGCTGCGTGGAAATGTCCGTCAGGGATATCGACGAAGCCATCCGGCAGTTGCTGCGATATGGAATTTCCCTGCAGCGGCTCGAGATCCGCCCCAGGACGCTGGATGATTTGTTCCTGGAGCTCACCGGTAAGGAGCTGCGTCCATGATGCGACGCTTCGTGGCGATTTTTCATGCGCGCAATATGGAGTTTCTGCGGGATCGATCGTCGCTCAGCTGGAATCTGCTGGTGCCGATACTACTGGTATTGGGCATGGCGTGGATCTTCTGGGAGGACGATCGGCCCTTGTTCAAGGTCGCGATCCTCGGAGAGACCACAAAGTTCGAGCAAGACGCGCACCCGTTCCTGGCCACGCGTCATGTGCAATTTTTTGCCGTCACCGATCAGCAAGTGGCGTTGCACAAGGTCGCCCGCCATCAGATTGACATGTTGATCAAACTCGACGGAGCGCCGACCTACTGGATCAACGCGGATTCACCCAAGGGTTATATCCTCGAGAAGATGCTGCTCGGCAGCGGCGGCGCGCGGCTTGCTAAGGCCGCGGTGTCCGGCGCGCCGGTGCGCTATATCGACTGGCTGTTACCCGGTATTCTGGGCATGAATATGATGTTCTCGTGTCTGTTCGGCGTCGGATTCGTCGTCGTGCGCTATCGTAAGAACGGTTTCTTGAAGCGCCTCAATGCCACGCCGCTGCGGGCGGTGGAATTTCTGTCCGCGCAAATTGCCTCGCGGCTGGTGATTACGTTGACCTCGGTGTCATTGGTGTTTGGGGGAATGAGCGCGTTTCTCGATATCCGCATGGACGGCAGTTATCTGCTGTTGTTCGTGGTTGCGGCCCTAGGCGCGATCTCGTTGATCGCCCTGGCTTTGGTCGCCACATCGAGGGTCAGCAGCGAAGAGCTGGCCAGTGGTCTGTTGAATTTTCTCGGTTGGCCGATGATGCTGTTGTCGGGGGTGTGGTTCTCGATGGAGGGCACGAATGAGTTCCTGCAGGCCATTGCCCGGCTCTTGCCGCTTACGCACGTTCTGGAAGCGGCGCGCGCCATCATGATAGACGGATACGGTTGGACGCATGTCGCGGGGCATCTCGTGGTGCTGACGGTCATGTCCGCGGTTTTCATGACGCTGGGTGCGGCGATGTTCAAATGGCGAGCGGACGGTTGAGACCACCATGCAGTAATTAAAGCGAGGCCGTTTAGGTGCGGTCCACCGGGCGTAACCTTGATTAGCGGCCGGGATCGACTCACAATCCCTTTATATTCGGGTTTGCGGAGGGTTTTCGAGTCGTGTTTGCTAAGCACCGATTGTGTCTGTTGCGGCTGGTCAGTATGACGCTGACGGCGCTGACCATCGCTGTAGCCGCCCACGCTCAAGGAGACCCACCTTCGGTAACGCCCAATGCGGAACGGGAGACACCGGCGGCGGGCGCGGGTGTCGCGAAGCAAACCCCGCAGTTTTCAATCTTCGACAATCTGGATGGGTGGGACAATTTCCTACTCGCCATCATCAAGCAGACGGTCGCCAATCTTCCGGTCGACGACGGCAGTCGATTGGAGTTGATGGAGATCCTGCTCGATGCCCGCTACGAAGCCATCAACGTGGTAGAGGGCGATGCCAAAGACTGGCATGCGGCGTTCCGGGGTTTGTTTATCCACACGTGGGATCGGCTGACGCCGATATTGAAGCGCTTCGGCGACCAGACGGATACGGTATCCCCGTTTCGGTTCATGCTCAGCGCCGAGGAAATGATGGATGCCATGGAGCAGATGGCGCGTAACTTCGGCATCGATCTGCCGGAGGTGATCCGGCGTCTGACAACAATGTATAAACCGCCGGGTCGGGACGTTAGGGAAGGGCGCACCGATGTGGATCCGGAACTGCGGCAGATGTTCGGTTTCCCTCCGGCGCTGCCGCCGCCGTTACTGCGCCAATTGCCCGAATCCACAGGTCCGCGGAAACATTCCAGCTGGTTTTTGTCCAACGCGTGGGCGGCATCGCCGCGTACCGGCTTGTCGCGGCTGCGGGGTTGGGCGCCTTCCCGCCGCGACCTGGATGAATATCTGCCGTTGGTGCGGCGTTTACTCACCGATACCGTGCAAGCGCAACTGGAGGAGGCAAGTTTGTCGCGCGAGTTTCACGATTTGTATCGGCATCTGGTGTTGGCCGCGGCGTGGCAGGAATCGTGCTGGCGCCATTTCATTAAAGTCGGTGACGGGATCAAACCGATCCGCTCCCGGCGCGGCGCGGTGGGTTTGATGCAGGTGATGCCGCGCGTGTGGCGGGGATTTTACGATAGCGAAGGGCTTACCTTTGATATCTTTTACAACGCCCGGGCGGGCAGCGAAATCCTGCTGCACTATCTCGAGAACTACGCCATCGCCAAGGGCGAACATCGGGTCACCGGGTTGACCGATAATCTGGCGCGCGCCACGTACTCCGCATACAACGGTGGCCCAAGGAAGCTCACCCGGTACCGGGCAAAGTCCGCATCCCGTTCCGTGCGCGCCATTGATCAGGCGTTCTACAAGAAGTTCCGCGTTACCAAGAATGGGGATGAACTCGCGGTGCTCGGTTGCTACACCGGATAGCCGACCGCTCGCCTTTGTATCGCCGGCCCGTCGCACGCCTTACCGTTATGGCGCGGTTGATCGTTAACAGCTGTAAAAATTTCGTACTCCCGTTGTGTTGGACTCGATAATTGCTAGACTGTATGGGAAGGTATACCCGGTTTTCGTGAATAATCCAGAGTGTGAAGCGGTGGTCATGGGGGTGACAAGGTGAGGGTGCCGTCTATTCCAGCAGACGAGGCTAGCCGCTTGCGGGCATTGCACGCGCTGAATATCCTCGACACGCCGCCTGAGGAGCGGTTTGACCGCGTGACCCGTCTGGCGCAGCGCATATTCGATGTGCCGATCGCACTGGTGAGTCTGGTTGACACGAAGCGGCAATGGTTTAAATCCCGCCGAGGCCTGGAAGCCGAAGAAACCTCCCGTGACATCTCGTTTTGCGGTCACGCAATCCTCGGTCACGACGCGCTGGTGGTCGAGGATGCCAGTTTGGATGAGCGCTTTTCCCGCAACCCGCTGGTTACGGCCGACCCCCGGATCCGCTTTTATGCCGGTCAGCCACTGTCATCCGCGGACGGCAGCAAGCTTGGCACCCTGTGTTTGATCGACCGCAAACCACGTAATATGACCACCGACGATCTGGCCCTGTTGCGCGATCTTGCGTCGATGGTGGAAGGGGAGTTGGGTGCTTTGAAGCTGGCAACGACCGATCCGCTCACCGGTTTGTCAAACCGGCGCGCTTTTGAGGCGATGGCGCAACACACGTTGGCGCTGTGCGAACGGGTGGGCAAATCATGCTCGGCGGTGTTTATCGATCTTGACGACTTCAAGCACATCAATGACCGATTCGGACATAGCGAAGGCGATCGCGTTCTGATCGATTTTTCACGGCTGTTGCTCGACACCTTCCGCGAGTCCGACGTGATGGGGCGGCTGGGTGGTGATGAGTTCTGCGTGCTGGTGACCAGCGGGGGCCACCAGGGCATCACCGCCGCATTGGACCGGCTGGACGACGGTGTGCGCCTTCGCAACGCCGATCCGATGCATCGTTCGCGCATCTCCTATAGTGTCGGCATCTGCCTTTGGGATCCGGAGCGGCATGGTTCTATTACCGAACTGCTCGAAGATGCCGACGCCAACATGTACGTGTCCAAGCGGTCCAAGTAATCGCCGCGGAGAAACCGCGCTCGCCCTGGGGAACAGTGGGCGCGATCGGCGCTCATTTGATCTGCGAAACTTACCATGGGTATCGATGTCAAAGCGTGGTCAGCAACCACGAGAACACGCCTGTGAATCCCGTAAGACGCAAAATCATGATCGCCGCGGCCGGACTTCTGTGTGCCGGAGGCGCCGGTGCACGCTTGCTGCAGCCGACCCCGCGCCAGACTGCGGGCCCGTTTTATCCGGTCCAACCTCCCCTGGATGACGACAATGACCTGATCCGGGTGCGTGGCCGCAACGGCGTAGCCCGGGGACGCAGCACCGACCTCACCGGCCGGGTGCTGGATGTGAACGGACGACCGCTGTCCGGGGTTCGTGTCGAGATCTGGCAGTGTGACGCCAACGGTCGCTACCATCACCCGCGCGACCGCGGACCGGCCATGGACGAGAACTTCCAGGGCTTCGGGCACGCGATAACCGACGCTACGGGCCGCTACCGCTTCAGAACCATCCGTCCGGTGCCATACCCCGGACGCACACCGCACATTCATGTGGCCGTGTTCACTCCGGGTACCGAGCCGTTCACCACACAGCTCTATGTACGCGGCGAACCACGCAACGCGGATGATTTTATCTTCAACCGCATCCCCGCCGAGCGCCGGCACATGGTCCTGGCCGACTTCGCAGCGGCGGCAAGCGATGCCGCGGAACTGAGTGCCGAGTTCGATATTGTGCTCGCCGGCATCGACGGCACTCCCAGCGCCTGATGGCGAAAATCACACTATTTGTTTGGTGTAAACAGAATCTTTCCGCTGCGGCGTTCGCGTTCGGCATGTTTCAATGCCCCGGTAACGTCATCGAGTCCGTAAGTGGCCTCAATCGGCGCCTGGATCGTACCCTCGGAAATCAGCCGGGCGATATCCGCGTACACCGCCTCGATCTTGACGCGCGGTCTCTGAAATAATTCCCGCACCAGCCAGAAGCCCCGCAGGCTGATGCCGTGCACAATGGCGTGATGCGGGGTGATCATGCACGGTTCACCGCTCAGGAACCCGTAGTTCACAACCGTCCCCTCATCCGAAAGGCAGTCCGCCAGCTCGAGGCAGGCGCGGCCGCCCGCCGCGTCGAGGGCCAGCGGTAGGTGGGCGTTGCCGATTTGCGCGCGCACGCGCTCGCCCAGGTCGTCACCTTCGAGCACCACAAGATCGGCCCCCGCCTCGGACAGCGGTTCGACCAGTGATTCGCGCCGCACCACGTTGATGGTATGAACGCCGCGGGTTCTGGCGAGGCGGATCACGTGGTAACCGACCGCGGAGTTCGCCGCGTTTTGAATCACCCAGTCGCCGGGCTTTAGGTCGACATACTCGTCCAGCATCAGCAGAGCGGTGGGCGGATTGGCCTTCATCATCGCCGCCTGCAGCACGTCGAGGTCGTCGGGTATCTTGATCGCCTGGGTGGCCTCGATGCGCACTTTCTCGGCCCAGTTGGCGCGATCGAGGATCATCACGCGGTCGCCGGGAGCGAGACCGGTGACGCCGCTGCCGATCGCCTCCACGTGGCCGGTGCCCTCGATACCGACACGCGCCGGCAGTTTGTTCGGCCCCGGATAGCGTCCCTCGATGATCAGCAGGTCGGCGGGATTGATGGCGCTGGCGTCGACGGCGACGATGATCTCGCCGGGTTCGGGAAAGCCGATGTCCTCGACATCGACACAGCGGCACACCTCATGCGGCGTACCATGACGAGTGAATTCAATGGCTTTCACGAAGCGCCTCCGCGGTGATGTGGATTCTTGTGATGATAAGTGAAGCCGGGCTGTTAACCAACTCGAGTCGCGCCAACGGACCGCAGTGCCTAGCGCAATTACACCACGGTGATGCGCAACTCTCCGACGCCGTCGACGCCGCCGTGCAGCACGTCGCCGCGCTGCACCGCCGCCACGCCGGCCGGCGTGCCGGTATAGATCAAGTCGCCGGCGGTGAGGGTGAACAGGCCCGACAGGTGCGCGATGATTTCCGCGACGTTCCAGATCATCTGCTCCAGATCGCCCTGTTGGCGCAGCTCGCCGTTTACCGCCAGCCATATCGCGCCTCGCGCCGGATGTCCGATTTCGACGGCGGGGACAATCTCCGCGCAGGGTGCGGAAAAGTCGAATGCCTTGCCGATCTCCCACGGCCGCCCGGCCGCTTTCATCCGTGCCTGCAAGTCGCGGCGCGTCATGTCCAGTCCCACCGTGTAGCCGTACACGCACTGCAAGGCATCGGCCGCAGGTATGTCCTTGCCGCCGGTGCCGAGGGCGGCCACCATCTCGATCTCGTGATGCACGTCATGGGACTTGTCGGGGTAGGGGAACTGGCCGCCGTTGGGCACCAGGGTGTCCGGGTTCTTCTGAAAGAAAAACGGCGGCTCACGATCGGGATCGTGCCCCATCTCCCGGGCATGCTCCGCGTAATTCCGCCCGACGCAGTAAATGCGATGCACCGGGTAAACGTCCGCCGTTCCGCGAACGGCGAGAGTCGGTGCCGTTGGCGGCGCAATGACGCTGTTCATCGGGGCGGATGCGAAATGCTGCGCGTCATGCACGGCACGATACTGTAAGCGGGGAGAAATACCAAGTGCGCATGACGACGTGAAGGCCGCAGACTTTCTCGTCTTGCCGCTGCAGCAGGTGGTTTGATGGTTCGCGGATGAAATCCGCTCCCACAATAGCAATCGAATGGTGGCAGCGGCGGGTAGCCGCGATTTCTTATTGCCGCCAGTTTGTTACACTCCGGTACACGGGACGCCTGCGCGCGACTGCTGGAGCCGGTTCTTCGGCCATGGGCAAGGCCAAGAAACAAAATGTCACGCCGGGGTTCGTTAAGGTCCACGGATTTAGCATCTTGAAGACAGCCTTTAGTTAATTGCACACTGTGATGATCAAAGAGCCCAGCTTTACGATTGGCATTGAAGAAGAGTACTGGTTGGTCAACCGTGAAACGCGTGATCTGATCAAGGAGTCGCCGCCGAACCTGCTGGAAGAGTGCACCAAAGAACTCGAACAGCAGGTCACACCGGAATTTTTGCAGTCCCAGATCGAGGTCGGGACCCGTGTGTGCGATTCTCTGCAGGAGGCACGCGCAGATGTGATACGGCTCCGCGGCTGTGTATCGCGGGTGGCGGCCAATCACGGTCTGGCGATGATTGCGGCCTCCACCCATCCGTTCGCACGCTGGCGCACCCAGAAGCATACCGACAAGGAACGCTACGATATCATCGCCCAGGACATGCAGGGGGTGGCGAGCCGCCTGTTGATCAGCGGCATGCACATCCACGTCGGAATCGACGACGACCAGTTGCGCATTGATCTCATGGGTCAGGCGACATACATGCTGCCGCATCTGCTGGTGCTAAGCACGTCCTCGCCATTTTGGGAAGGGCAGGACACCGGTCTTAAGTCCTACCGCGTCGCGGTGTGGAACACTTTTCCCCGCACCGGTCTGCCGGAGCGTTTCAAGAGCTTCGTCGAATTTCAGCGCCACATCGACGTGCTGGTCACGTCCGGCGTGATCGAAGACCGCACCAAGGTATGGTGGGATATACGGCCGAACGTGCGCTTTCCCACCCTGGAGATGCGTATCACCGATATTTGCACCCGGGTCGACGACGCAATATGCGTTGCCGCACTTTACCGCTGCTGGCTGCGTATGCTCTATCGGCTGCGCATGAACAATCAGCGTTGGCGCGGGTACGCGAACATGCTCATCAACGAAAACCGTTGGCGGGCGGAACGTTACGGATTTGAGCAGGGGCTCGTCGACTTCGGCAAAGGCATTGTGGTGCCTTACGCCCAACTGCTGGAAGAAATGCTGACGCTGATCCGGCAGGACGCAGAGCACTTCGACTGCGTCGCCGAGGTCGAGCATGCACGGGAAATTCTCAATCGAGGCACCAGCGCGCACTGGCAGATCAAGACCTATAATGATGCGAAGGCCGACGGCGCAAGTCACATGGAGGCGCTCAAAGCGGTCGTTGACATGCTGATCAAAGAGACCCTGCACGGAGTGAATGTATAAATCCCCCGGTCCACATGCGCAGCGATCGTGACGCCGCAGTAATCCCGCGCCGGCGGTTTCCTGGATGACATGAAAAACGCGCAACAGACGATCCACGACCTGTTGTCCATCGCCGGAGTGCAAATCAACGGTCCGCAGCCTTTCGATATTCAGGTGCGGCGGCCGGATTTCTACCAGCGCGTGCTCGGCGACGGTGTGGTGGGATTCGGTGAATCCTACATGGGGGGTGGATGGGACTGCGAGGCGTTGGACGAATTGATCCACAAACTGCTGCGGGCCGATCTGGAACACGCCATTTCACCGCTCAAACTGCTGCTGCCGTTCTTAGCGTCAAAGATTATCAACCGGCAACGACGGTCCCGCGCGTTCAGGATCGGAGAGCAGCATTATGATCTGGGTAATGATTTATTCCAAAGGATGCTGGATAGACGCATGACCTATACCTGCGGCTACTGGAACAAGGCTTCGGATCTCGAGAGCGCCCAGGAGGCCAAGCTCGACCTTGTGTGCCGCAAGATCGGCCTCGAAGCGGGCATGAAGATTCTGGATATCGGATGCGGCTGGGGCAGCTTCGTCCGATATGCCGCGGAGCGTTACGGCGTGGAGGCGGTCGGCATCACGGTGGCGGAGGAACAAGTGGAACTGGGACGGGAGCTTTGCGCCGGACTGCCGGTGGAACTGCGACTGCAGGACTATCGAGAGGTGACCGGCAGCTTCGACCGGATCGTATCTTTGGGCATGTTCGAGCACGTGGGCGTTAAGAACTATCGCAAGTTTATGACACGGGTCCGCGGCTGCCTGGCCGATGATGGACTGTTTCTGTTGCATACGATCGGCACCAACACGCCGAAGACCAGCGTCGACCCATGGACCGATAAGTACATCTTTCCGGGCGGTATGCTGCCGACCCAAAAGTGGGTTGCAGCCGCCGCTGAGGGGCTTCTGGTCATGGAGGACTGGCACAATTTTGGGGTGGACTATGATCCGACGTTGATGGCATGGATGGCCAATGTGGACGTCCACCGGGAGGAACTGGCGAACCTGGGCTACGGGGAAGACTTCTATCGCATGTGGCGGTTCTTTCTGCTGTCATCCGCGGGATCGTTTCGTGCGCGCAGAAACCATTTATGGCAGATCGTCTATTCGCAGCGCGGTCTGAGCGGCGGTTATCGGTCGGTGCGGTAAGATTTTGGAGATACCGGCAGACAGCGACGGCGGCGGTAATAGACACGGCCGACCACACCGTGTGATAAAGGTGGGCCTGTTTCTGGCGTCGGAACCTCACGACGGCGGCGCGTTTCAATACAGCCAATCCGTTCTGCATGCGCTTGGCCACGAGCCGCCCGACGATATCGCCACCACCGTTATTTACACCAGCGACGCCTGGCGGGACATGCTTGAATCGCTGCCCTTGCGCAAGCTGCGGTTGCGGGAGATCGTACGCAAACTCACGTGACGAGCGGGGTCCTGCGCCGCGTAACGCGGCTCCGGGTCAGCTGCGGAAACCGTATTCCAGCACCCAGTAACTCGGGTTTAAATCCGCCAGCGGTTCACGCATCTTCGCCAGCTCGGGTTCCGGTCCGTGAATCTGCAGGTCCGTGAGCTCCATCATGCCTGACCCCAGGACCTCCTGCAGCAAGGCGCCTACATTGTCCAGATGGGTGAGGGCGCCTTCCGCGCTCGCATAACCCTCGCGGCAGTGTATCTTGTCGCCGCAAATGCTGAAGCCATAGTACAGGCAGTCCTTTTCCGTGCGGGTCAATTCGACAAATTTCTCCAAATAGGGTCTGACGTTATTCATTTCGCCCTGTTTCACGGCAAAATAGGGCTGGATGGTCACACATCGGTCATGGGTCGCCATTGCCGGTTCCTCCATCGCTGGTCGTATTTGTGGGCAAGAACTGACTATACGCCGGCCCGTAGGGTACACCAAGGCGCTCCCGCCGCTTTGTTCGAACACCGGATTCGCGGTGCTTAAGGCTCGGCACCCACCCGCGTGCGCAGGCGCTTGGTTTGTCCCCGGCGGCGTTTTTCGTCCACTCGGCGCCGCTTCGCTGCGGGCGACGGCTTGGTCTTGCGGCGTGGTTTGGGCGTCTTGGCGGCTCTTTGAATCCAATGCACCAGTCTTTTCACCGCATCCTGGCGATTCCGCTCCTGGGTGCGAAAGCGGCGTGCGTCGATCAACAGGATTCCGTCCCGGGATACGCGTTTTCCGGCCAGGCGAATCAGCCGGTCGCGAACCACTTCCGGCAGCGATTGCGAGCGCGTAACGTCGAAGCGCAGTTGTACCGCGGTGGCGACCTTATTCAGTTTTTGCCCGCCTGGTCCGGACGCGCGAACAAACTGCAACTCGATTTCGCTTTCGTCAATGTGGATGTCTTTGGTGACCGGGATCATGGGGTTTTGACACGTATGTTGCCGCGGCCGACACCCTATCATAGTGAGGCATAATTCGCGTGGTAACATAAAAGCCGCATATCCGGGGGATACGGTTCATACCATGCCGACTAGTCTGATCGTCTTAGCCGTTTTGGGTCTGGGGGTGTGGTTTTGGTTTGATTCCATGCAGGCGCGGGAGCAGGCGGTTTCCGGGGCACGCTCGTATTGCCGGCGGCACGAGGTCCAGTTCCTGGATGACACGGTGGCACTGGGGTGGTTGGGATTACGGCGCAGAGGCGGCATGCTGCAGTTTCTGCGGGTTTATAGCTTCGAATATACGACCTTCGGAGACACCAGGCGCCATGGCGTGGTCGCGGTCTTCGGCCGCCAGTTGCTGCAGATCCGGTTGGAGTCTTGAATCAGGCGTCCCGGCCCGATACGCGCTACGGTTCGGCGGCACCCACGCGCCGCACGCAATGAGCCGGCCTACCGGGGTAGGCGGTGTACGGCGCCTCGAATTCGCGCGTTCGAAGCGATCAGCGGCCGATCACGTTTCCGAACATGCCTCTTATTTTGTCCACCAAACCCCGCTGTGTGTTCATCGCGGCGACCAAATCGGAGATATTGGTTCTATTGGCAAGCGTGCTGACAATGGACGGGAGAATCGTTTGCAGGCCATGGTCGGCGAGTTGTGAGTCTATCCCCACCCGTGACCCGATGGACGATGCGTCCATATTGTCCATAAGCATGGAAATCAAACTCATCTCGGTTGCCGACCTGAACTCAATCGAGTTTGCCCGGTGCCGCAAGACATTCAAGGTCTCGTTACTGGTTTCCGCCAGAAATCCCGTGGCTTGATCCGGTGTGAACCCGACATCCTGCAGGTCATTGAGCATCTTGTCCGCCTTATCATCGATAAGCGTCGAGATGGACGTTGTCATCATATTGTTCCTCCTCAGCGAGCCAGACTTACCTAACCTAGTAAGTTTGCATTTAAATCCTTGAGCTGAGTCGTGACAAGCGCTCAACCGCGCATTTTACAATGGTTTAAAACTGTGTTTTTTTGTAAATCGGCGCTATTTTCCGTAGAGATAAATAATGTAGGAGTTGAACAGATAAACCGTGAATAAAAAGATGCTCGCCCATCCCACGGTTTTCAATACGCGGACCCGGGTGCGATAGAGCAGCGCCACGATGGCGACCCCCGTCATCATGATGGCCGATAACGCGGATACCGCGTGGCTGGTGGAGACATCGCTCAACAGCGGACCAGGCAGATATAACACATCATCCACGCTTAGGATCATGATATTGAAAAGATTGCTGCCAAAGAGATTTCCGATTGCCATGTCCAGAGCATTGAGACGCAACGCCGCAACAGTCACCACCAGTTCCGGCAGCGAAGTGACAAAAGCCACCAGCAGGGTCCCGACGAAGCTCTCGTACCAGCCCGTCTGCAGCGCGATATGCTTGGCGATAAAAGGCAGCCAGCTGCCGGCCGCCACCACCAACAAAGCCGCTGCAAGATAGCGGAGCATCAATTGACGCAGGGTGAACTCGGGAAAACGGTCCGCTTCCGCCTCGGCGAATTCTTCAAGCTGTTTGCGTTCGTAGCGAAACACCGTGCTCATTGCGATCGCATACAGGAACACGATCAACACGCTGTATACCCCGACGTGACCGATCGTCATGCTGAAGCCGCTGGACGACAGCAGAATATTGAATCCCGCGAAACCGATCAGAATGATGCCAAAACCTGCGGACAGGATGTGACCTTGTCTGGCGCGGGTGTAGACCGATTCACCGCGGTGCAGGAAATCCAACACCACAATAATAAGAAGATTGAACACGCAGCTGCCCAACACGTCACCCACCGCGATGTCGGGCACCTCGGCAACGGTGACCGAACTGACACCGGTCACCAACTCCGGGAGGGAAGTCACGGAGGCCAATAGGACCAAACCGATCCAGGTGCCTCCAAGCCCGGTCTTATCGGCAATCGCGTCACCGTAACGCGATAGCTTGATCCCGGCATAACCGATGACCAGCAGACAAATGAGAAACTGCAGCCAGACCATGGACATCAAGCGGCCCGCGCGGCGGCATCGCGGGCGGCGCCGGCGCTTGCCGCCCCGACGTCGCCGCTAATATCTGACGAAGTTGTTAGCTCGTCGCCCATCGTCATATAATATTCTTATTTATCAGATAGTTAAACAAAATCACGCCGCTCGAAAAAAACGTCCGCTGTTTGTTGCAGTGCAACATAGGCTGTGCTATGCTGCACTGCAACAAACAGCGAAATACTTAAACTTTTTCAGGAGAACATCATGGCAAACATCGATCTTACCAAGCAGGCCGACGAAGTGTTGGCTGTTGTTAAAGAAGCGAACAAGTTGACCCTGGCGAATGTCGAGCGCCTCGTGGACCTCAACATCGAGAGCGTCCGCAAGTACGCCGATGTCGTGCTGGGCAGCTGGAAGGACGCGCTGGCCATCTCCGATCTGGAGAGCGGTCAGGAATACATTGCCAAGCAAGGCAAGGTTGCGCAGGAAGTGGTGAAGAATCTGGCTGACGACGCCAAGGTGGTGGCGGAAATCGGACAGGAATATGCCACGGACATGCAGAAAGTCGTCGCCACGAATGTCGCGAACGTAACCAAGAAAGTCGCCTAAACGGCGTATGCTTTAAACCGGAGGCCACAGGGATTTAGTGGCCTCTGTGTTTGCGTCCCCGGGCCGGGCATATTGGCTTACGCCACCCGTGTCCTCGCCGTCGTTGCCGCCGGCCTCGCTTCGGCCGACATATCCGCGGCTGCGGTTTCTTCCCAGGACCATAGTTCCGATGTCTTTGACACTACAATACCGATTTGTGTTGACCCTGTTACTGTATATGTTCAGTAACACGCCGGTGTGGGCATAAAGACTCCCCCTTACAACCCGCGCCGAAAAAAATAATCGGTTTACTCCGCAATCTTCGCGGCTGCGCTGTGCGGGTGCACTGGCGGGGTTCAATCGCGTTTGGGCGTTCTCAATCGGCGCCCTCGGTGCGAAGCAAAAACGCCCGCAACAGCCCGTTGGTCATTTTCGCGAACTGATCGTAAGCCAGCTTGTCCGGCGTGTCCTCGCTGCTGTGATAGTGCGGATAGCGATAGAACGCGGTGTCGGTGATCATGAATGCGTCGTAGTCCTGATGCCAAAACGAGCGGTGATCGCTCCAGGACACGCCAGGAACGGCGGCGAACGTCGCCACGTGTTCAATGGGGAAATCGGTGGACGCCCGATAAGCGCGCACCACTTTTTTCATCGCATGGCGTGAGCCGAAATTGCTGACAAAGGCGATGAAGTTTCCTTGGTCCGGGTAAAAAAACCGGAACAGCGGCGGATAGTGCTGCGAACCGGGATCCTGCGAATAGCTGCCGATGGTCTCCAGTGCGGCCATCAATACGATATCGTCGCCACGCTCGCGTGCCTGGCGCGCGTAGACGGCGCTGCCTTGTTGCCCGGTCGTGAAAAATGGCGGCTCCTCGTTGGTGAATGCCACAAAGCGCACGCTCTTTTGCGGAGCAAGGTCTTTGAATAAGCGCGATAGTTCGAGCAGAGCGGCGACGCCACTGCCGTTATCGTTGGCCCCGGGGCTGCCGTAGACTGAATCGTAATGCGCGCCGATGAGAATAATTTTTTCGGGAAACCGAATACCGGTACGTGTAACTTCCAGGTTGGCGCTGCGTACGCCGTTGACGGAATACTGCTGGGACACAATGTCATAACCCTGGCCACGCCATGTCGTCTCAATGTACTCCTGCGCCGCATGCAGCGCATGCGGATGAAACACATTGCGCTCGCCGATAGTCTGGGCGAGATGCGTGACATGTTTGCGGAGTTGTTGTGCAGTGATTTCCCGGCTCATGTCGGGCGCGAGCTCAGATGCGTGTGTGTCGACCATCGCGCTCGCGACGAAGAACATGGCGCCGGCGAGACAACGCACCGGCGCGAGACGCGCGGTTATGAACCAGGTACACATCACCAACTCGCGTCGAAAAGCAACTTACAATACTCGCGGAATCTGATTGATTTTGACACCAGGCGGTTCCGGTGCTTCGAGACATCGTGTAGTTTATGGTCATGGTGAACCCAGACAAAGACCTTTCCGCGATCACCGCGGCGTTGATATTGATCGGCAATGAACTCCTGTCCGGGCGCACCCGGGATGCGAATCTTAATTACCTGGCGCAGCGGCTCAACGAGGTCGGTATCAGTTTGGTGGAGGCGCGGGTGATTCCCGACGTCGAGGAGACGATCATCTCCCACGTCAATGAACTGCGCCGCCGCGCTACCTATGTGTTCACGACGGGTGGCATCGGTCCCACCCACGATGATATCACCGCCGAATCCGTGGCCAAGGCCTTCGACGTGCCGCTGATACGGCATCCCGAGGCGGAACGCCGGCTGCTTCAGTATTTCACTACCCGCGGCGTCGAGGTAAATGAGGCGCGCCTGCGCATGGCCAACACGCCACAGGGCGCGGAGCTGATCGCGAATCAGATATCCGTCGCTCCGGGCTTTTTTATCGATAACGTCTATGTCATGGCCGGTGTGCCGAAAGTGATGCAAGTGATGGTGGACGAAATCCTGCCCAGACTGCAACATCGTGCGCCTATCACCAGCGCCACCGTAGTGTGTGATTTACCGGAAGGCACCGTCGCCATGGGTTTGCGCGAGATTCAATTGAAATTCGCGGAGCTGAGCATAGGCAGTTATCCCGGCCGGGCGAATACCGGATATCGAGTATCGTTGGTGGTGCGTGGCGCGAACTCCGAACGAGTGACCGCGGCCGCGGCCGATATTGAGTCACTGGTGCGTGATCTGGGCGGTCACATCGAACGGGATTGATTGCGCCGGCAAGAACCCAACCGTGGGATGGGCGGCAAGGACGCCGCCGCCAGTTGCCATTATAATGAGCCGATGTACCGGCAGTTGCTGCGGCGAATCGTGGCGGACAGCATTCGACAAGAAGCGAAATTCAGAAAGGTGGTGATATGGCGGAAAAGCGGATCATAACTTCAGAATCGGTAACCGAAGGCCATCCTGACAAGATGTGTGATCAGATCAGCGATGCCATTGTTGACGAGGCCTTGCGACAGGACGCCGACAGCAGGGTGGCGATAGAGGCCGCGGCAAAGAATGGTGGCGTCATGGTCTTCGGTGAAATGACCACCAAGGCATGGGTGGACGTGCCGCACATTACCCGGGATGTCATCAAACAAATCGGCTATACCGATTCCCATTACGGTATCGAGTGGGAGACTTGCTCGGTATGGACCCAGATCACCGAGCAGTCACCGGACATATCGATCGGTGTGAGTGAAGGAGAAGGTTTGCACAAAGAACAGGGTGCCGGGGATCAGGGGATGATGTTCGGTTACGCGAGCAATGAGACCCCGGAGTTGATGCCGCTCCCTGTCATGCTCGCCCACAAGCTTACGCGGCGACTCGCGCAAGTGAGAAAAGACCGGGAATTGGATTGGCTGCGACCGGACGGCAAATCCCAGGTATCCATAGAGTACGACGATGCCGGCGTTCCCCAACGAGCCGACACCATCTTGATTTCGACTCAGCATGACCCCGGAATCGAGCACGACGATATCAAAGCCGCGGTGATCGAAACGGTGATTAGACCCATTGCCGAGGACTGGATCGACGGGGATACGAAGTTTTACGTTAATCCCACGGGCTATTTCATTCGCGGCGGACCCTACGCCGATGCTGGCTGCACCGGCCGCAAGATCATCGTTGACAGTTATGGCGGCGTCGGCCGGCATGGCGGCGGTTGTTTCTCGGGCAAGGACCCGAGCAAGGTCGACCGATCGGCGGCGTATGCGGCGCGCTATATCGCCAAAAACGTCGTCGCGGCGGGCTTGGCGGATCGTTGCGAGATACAACTGGCCTATGCCATCGGCGTAGCCGAACCGGTGTCGATTTATGTGGATTGCTTCGGCACCAATAAATATCCCGAAAGCTGGATCACGCTGCTGGTGCGTGAACATTTTCCCCTCACGCCGGCGGCGATCCTGAAGGAGCTGGATTTGAAGCGGCCGATCTATCTGAAGACCGCGACCTACGGTCATTTCGGGCGGGACGACCCCGACTTCCGATGGGAAAATACCGACAAGGCTGAACTGCTGAAAACCGATGCCGGGTTGATGCATGAAAAGCAGAAAACGTCTTAGAACCAAGGTCCGGCAGTTTGCGCTGCGGTTTGATCGAAGCACGGATTGAACAGCACAGCGCCACGTAAGAGCGCGCCGGCATATCAGCGTGTGTAGCCACCAGGAGGAATTACATGGCCAAGTATTTGTTCATGGCGTCATACACGGCGCACGGCACTAAAGGCGTTATGAAAGACGGAGGATCGAGGCGGCGTGATCAGGTCGATCGGATGATTCGCGGCTTGGGCGGTACTCTGGAAACCTTTTACTATGCATTCGGCGACGCCGATGTTTACGGAATCGTCGACTTGCCCGATCACGCCAGCGCCGCGGCGGTGAGCATGACGGTAAATGCCACCGGCGCGATACACGTAAAGACGGTGATATTGATGTCGCCGGAAGAAATCGACGCGGCGGCGAAAAAGTCGGTGGAATTCCGGCCTCCGAGTGGGTAGGTCATCGGAGACCGGAATGCCGCAGTTTCATTACTTGGACAGTTGTCCCCTGACCGCCCCTGGAGGGAATGCAGTGTTGTGGACGTTTACATAGTAGTTCTGGGGATTCTTGCGAATTGTCTTGATCAGGTCTCGATCGGCTTTTACGCAGTCGCTGACAAAGCCGTCTTGATCCGGGATCAAAAATAGAGGCACAACAACACCTCCCGATTCCCCTAGTCTCCCCGCATGTATATGCGCTGCCATCACTGGCAACATTACGTCCCGTACTGCCAACTGAAAACAGATCTCGCGCTGGCCGGAGTTAAGGGTCATGAATACCTCCCCTGTGCCGTCCGTATCTCCCGGGCCGGGCACTTCCTCGCCCCCGGACAATACCGCGGACAGCGGCCGTCCACCTGCGAATGCTACGCTAGACAGGGCGGCGAACAGAACGACAGTCGTTACATACCTGGGAATGGCGCTCATAATCATAGGGATCTCCTCCTCGTATCGCGTTATTGGAATGAAGCGTGCAACCGAGGCCGCACACTCCTTTCGACCGCGTATAAGGCGGTTTGTTCTTGGGTTCCGCAAGTAATTATCGGTGCATTACAGCAGGCGGCAGAGCGGCGAGCGTGATTTATGCCTGGGATGACGCGCCCACGACGGGTGCGGGGAATCCGGATCCCGGGACCGGTCTTGGGAACCCGGTCGTGTGAGCGGCAATGATGTCAGACGATCGCGAACACCGCGGTCATGATAACCGTGGCGACGATCCAGCCACCGACAACGTATTGACCTGAGGCGATATGGTCTTGCGGTTGATAGTCGGACATTTGAACCTCCTTCTTGGGGACTACGTGTTCAGTACGCTACGGAGATTATGGTAGCCACCAAAGTGCGATGGGTCTGTGCGCTGTTGCCGGATAAATTGTGAAATATTCACACCCGGCGCTGAGTCCGGGGAACTCGGCGGCGGGTTTGTGGCGTGATTCGATATCCGCGGTTCAAACCACGGAGACCGAAATCACTACCAGTGCGATAAACACCACCGCCGCAAGTATCCAGCTGCCTGCTACGTACCGCGCCGGCGCGATGTGGTCTTCTGGCCGATAGTCAATCATCGCATCCTCCCTATTGTCCCAAACAATGTGGTTATCCGTGGAGGAAAGCGTAACCAAGCGCGGGGAGGGAGTCTGTGCGCTTTTACAGCATCATGTGTGAACTATGCACACATGCGCTGCTGTGTGCGCTACCAGGCCGGCGGCAGTTTTTGGCGAATTACGATGTGACCTTTCTTGACGTCGATATAACCGCCGGTCGACAGATCCTTGAGTATGCGGCTCACCATCTCCCGGGAGGCGCCGACCATTTTAGCGATCTCCTGCTGCGAGAGTTTTTCGTCGATCACCAACTTGCCGTCTTCCTCCCTCGCCATGTCCAGCAACACCCGCGCGACCCGGCCGTAGACATCGAGCAGCGCCAGGCTCCTCACGTTTTCGGTCAGATGCCTGATGCGTTTGGTCAGGGTTGCCAGCAGCGTGAGCGCCACGGCGGGATTGTTGATGAGATAAGCGTCGAAATCCGCTTTCGAGATTACTGCCACCGTCGTGGGTTCCAGGGTCATGACCGAGGCGGAACGGGCCTCGCCGTCGAGCAGCGACAATTCGCCGAAATATTCGTTGGGGCCCAATCTGGCGAGTATGATCTCCTTGCCATGTTCGTCATTTAAGAACACCTTTACCTTGCCTGAATGAATGACGTACAAGGTGTTGGTGATGTCGCCTTCGGTGATGACGATGGTGTTTTTCGGATAGTTGCGGGTGATGGCGTGGCTGGAGATCGTCTTCAAGTCCGATCCCTTGAGACCGGAAAACAGCGGAATGTTTTCTAGGGTTTTGTGGGCGTCCATCACGGGTGTGTGCGGTAACGTGGGCGTCCGGCAAATCATACTATGACGCTTCGTAGAATGACATTGTTTGGAGTAAAGTCGAAGCGAGGACGGCTGCGCGCCCGCGATGCGCAGGACTCGCGTTAACACGAGCATCACAAAACAACGTATGGCACTTGGGATTAACGACCGCAGTTTGCGGTAAAACCAGACCGATGAATGTGGTTTGCACTGTGTTTGTGCGCTGTATTGTGCTCCGCGGGCGCCGCCGGCGTAATCTAAACCTATGACTCACTTTAAAAGAGCCGCGCTGCTGGGTTTGCTGGTGGGGCTGGTTGGGACTGCGGCCTGGCTGATGCGGCCGGGCTGGTCGTTGGAGCAGGAGATCGGACTCGGCTGGTTGTTCAAGCTGCGCGGTGCTACGGCGCCTCCGGCGAGTGCCGTGGTTGTCAGCTTGGACAAGGCTTCCGCGGCGCGCCTCGGACAACCGGAAAAGATGCGCGACTGGGAACGGTCGCTCCACGCCGAGCTCATCGACAGACTCACCCGGCGCGGCGCCGCGGTGATTGCATTCGATGTGTTCTTCGAAGCAAGCCGCGATGAAGATGGGGATCGTGCCATGGCGGCGGCGATGCGGCGAAGCAAGCGGGTGGTGCTGTTCCAACGCGTTGAACGGGAACGAACGCCGGCCCTCACCTTAGACAGGTTGGTGACGCCGACACAGGGGCTGGCGAGCGCCGCGGTGGCGCTGGCGCCGTTTCCGCTTCCCAAGGTCCCCAATCGTGTGAACCAGGTGTGGGCGTTCTATCCGGCGGTGGGTAATGTTGCCACGTTGCCCATTGCCGCGCTGCAGGTCTACGCCCTGCAACGGATCGGTCACGACAACTTTGTCGCCCACCTGGAACAAGCCGGCCTCCCCACGCTGGACGCGTTACCCAAGGATTTCGCGACACCACAAGACCTGCGTGCCCTCATCGCCGCTTTACGCAAGGGGTTTCGCGATGATCCCGCTTCTGCACGCCGCTTACTCGAACGGGTGCATCAATCAGCGGAGCTTTCTTTCGAAATAAAAAGAAGTTTTGATGCGCTGGTCAGGCTGTATGCTCGAGGCGACAGCTATTATCTGAATTTTTACGGCCCATCACGAACGATTACCACCATTCCTTACCGCGCGCTCTGGGATGACCGCGCTGAACCGGCTGCGCTTCCGGATCTCACCGGCAAGGCGGTATTCGTGGGCGGCACGCACGTTTCATTGACCGATCGCATGGACGATTTCCATACCGTATACACCACCGAGGACGGGATCGACCTGCCCGGTGTCGAGATCGCCGCTACCGCGTTCGCCAACCTGCTCGACGGGCGCGCGCTGCGCCCGTTGAGCAAGTGGGAAGGGGGCGTCATCTTGTTGTTGATCGGTGTGTTGAGCGGCTGGATCGGGTATCGATTGTCCGGCGCGTGGGCGCTGACCGCCATCGGAGTTCTGGCTGTGGGATACCTGTTTCTCGCGGCGCTGGTTTTCGCCAGGTACAACCTGTGGATGCCGACTTTCATTCCGGTCATGGTGCAGTTGCCGGCGGCCTTGACGATGGGCCTGCTGTGGCAATATCTGGGTGCGCGGCGTACCAGCGAGAAGGTGAAGCGGGCGATACATTATTACATACCGCGCCGGGCGGCGGATCGCGTCGTAGAGGACGGTCAACCAAGCACTGCGGTGGATATCGACTACGGCGTTTGCCTGTTCACCGACGTGAGCGGTTACACCACCTTGACCGAGGAGGTGTCTCCAAGCGAGCTGGCGAAGTTATCGAATGAGTACTTCGCGCTGTTGGGCGAACGCCTGGGACAGTGGCACGGTGAGATGATGGGATTCGGCGGTGACGGCATGGTGGGGTTGTGGACCGAGGCGCAACCCGCCAACACCGCACGGTTGCGGGCGTGTTGCGCCGCGCTCGATATTCTCCAGGATGTTGATCGCTTCAACCGGAAACACCCCGACCGGCCCTTCCACACACGCATCGGTTTGCAAACCGGTTCGGTGGTGCTGGGTAATGTCGGCGGCGGTGGACATTACAGCTACGTAGCCAGAGGCGACGTCATGAACACCGCCTCACGGATCGAAGGCTTGAGCAAACTGTTGCACACCCGGCTGTTGGCGGAGGAATCCGTGGTGCGGGATCTCGACGATGTGCTGGCGCGCCGCGTGGGAAGCTTTATCTTGAAGGGCAAGCACGAAGCGCTGCCTATTTGCGAAATTATGTGCCGGCGGCGGTATGCAAGCGAAAATCAACAGGAACTGTGTGCCGCCTTCGAAGCGGCCTTGAATGCCTTCGATGCGCGTCAATGGATCGCCGCCGGTCAGGCATTCGAACAGATCCTGGCAGACCATGCGGGTGACGGACCATCAAAGTTTTATCGCGACCTGTGCCGCAGATACGCCGCCGCAAAGGACAACGTCGAATTGGACACCGCCATACGGATGGATACCAAGTGATCAACGGCGGTGCATGATCACAAATGGCAAACCGGTTGTGAACCAGAAGATTGATTAATGCCGCCAACAGTGGTATTGGTGATAGCCGATCTACACGGACGGTTGTGAAACGACAACGACCATATCGGCAGTAGCTGTCGCTGTATGATGCTCGAACGTAGTGTCCACGCAGAGAGTTACGACAACAAACGAAGAACAATGAGTAAATTGCCGAAGAATTTCGCAGGCGTTGTTGGTGCGGTCGCCGTATGCGTCACGTCATGGCCGTCGCCGGCCAATGCGCTGTGCGCTAATCCGGTGGCCGAGATCGTGTCTGCGCAAGGCGCCATTGTGCTCAATACGGCCCCGGCGGGGCTCGCCGATTCGATCTGTCCCGGCGACGTCGTCAAGGTGGGACCACGCAGCCGCGCGGCGATCGTCATGCTGGAGACCGACACGGTACTGCGCATCGATCAGGACACCGAATTGCGCATGCGCGGTGTTTCCCCCAAGGGTGCCTCGCTGCTCGATCTGCTGCGAGGGGCGCTCAACCTGTTGACCCCTGCGCCGCGATCCCTGGAAATCAAGACGCCGGTGGTCAACGCCGCGGTCGAAGGCACCGAGTTCTACATGCGCGTCGACGTGGATCGCGCCGTCATCAGTGTTTTCGAAGGCCGGGTGACGGCGAGCAATAAATTAGGGCAGGTAAGCTTGGCGGGCAACGAGTCGGCAGTCACTGCCGCCGGCCAGGCGCCGAGGAGACAGGCCGTGGTGCGTCCCCGCGATGCGGTGCAATGGGCCTTGTACTATCCGCCGATCGGCGCCGGGGAAACGGCGTCACCGGCTACGCGCCGAGCCGCGGAGTTGCTCGCGGTGGGCAGAGTAGACGAGGCCGCCGGCCTATTGGATGACGCACTGCGCAAAGACCCAAACGAGGTCGGCGCCCTGGCACTGCAAAGCATTATCGCCGTCGCCCAGAACCGCAATGAGCAGGCGCAGCAACTGGCACGTGACGCGGTCGCCGCAAACCCGGAGTCGGCGGTCGCACTTATTGCGCTGTCCTATGCGCAGCAAGCGAGTTTACGGCTCGATCTCGCCAGGGAGAGCGTCGAGAAGGTGGTCGAACTGGATGAGAACAATGCACTGGCCTGGGCCCGGTTATCCGAGCTGTGGTTGTCCGAGGGTGACCTCGGTAAGGCGCTGGACGCCGCGCGCAACGCCGTGGAGCGCGACCCGGACCTGGCCCGGGCGCAATCGGTGCTGGGGTTCGCGCACCTGACACGGGTCGATATCGACGCGGCGAAAACGGCGTTCGAGAATGCGATACAACGCAATCAGGCCGACCCGCTGCCGCGTCTGGGCCTGGGATTGGCGCGAATCCGCAGCGGCGATCTTGCAGCCGGGCGGCGGGACATTGAAATCGCCGCCACTCTCGATCCGAACAACTCCCTGGTGCGCAGCTATCTCGGCAAGGCTTATTTCGAGGAGAAGCGCAGCCCCCATGACGCGCGGCAGCTCGCTACGGCGAAGGCGTTGGATCCCAACGATCCCACACCCTGGTTTTACGACGCCATCCGCTTGCACGCCGAGAACCAGCCGATCGAGGCGCTGGCGGATCTCCAGGCGTCCATTGATAGAAACGACAACCGGGCCGTTTACCGTTCGAGACCCAACCTGGACTCGGATCGGGCCGTGAGAGGCGTCACCCAGGCGCGTGTCTACGACGATCTCGGTTTCCAGCAACTCGCCGTCGTCGAGAGTGCGAAATCCCTCGCCTTCGATCCGTCGAACCACTCCGCGCTGCGCTTCCTGTCCGACAGCTTCGCGGCACGCCCCCGTCACGAAGTCGCCCGTGCCAGTGCGCTGTTGCAGTCGCAGTTGCTGCAGCCGATCAACACCAATCCGGTACAGCCGCAAAATGCGGAAATCGACCTCAATATCATCACCGGAGCGGGGCCGGCGGAGGCGGCGTTCAACGAGTTCACACCCATGTTCGAACGTAACGGCCATCGCCTGATTCTTGCACCTCTGGTCGGCAACAACGACACCCTCGCCGGTGAGGCGGTCTTGTCGGGCATCATCAATCGTTTCTCCTACAGCGTGGGGTATTTTCACCACGAGTCCGATGGATTCCGGGTCAACAATGACGTAGAGCACGATATCGCGAATCTATTCGCCCAAGCCGCGCTGACGGACAAACTCGATATACAGTTCGAATACCGGGAGCGGGAAACGGATCAAGGGGACCTGCGGCTCAACTTCGATCCCGACGATTTTTCCATATCCGACCGCCGCCGCGTGGAATCGAACCTGTGGCGAGCCGGCCTGCATTTTGCGCCGTCGCCGCAATCCGATGTTCTGGTTTCCTTCATCCAATCCGATCGTGAAGAATCGTTTGATCTGATCCGGCCGATGGTGCCGACTATCAACGACGATCTGGACACCCAGGGTGACGACCTTCAGGGACAGTACCTGTTTCGCGGTGATCGCTACAATATCAACGCCGGATTGGGTGCGTCCGACATCGATAATGATGAGCGGGAAGTCGTAGACTTGAGCCCGACGTTTCCAGGTGGATTCTGCCCTCCCGCACCGCCATTTTTCGGTGACTGCACAATCACTACCCTGACCCAAGCCACCAACGAACAGCGGAATGCTTACCTGTATGTCAATGTGAACCAGCCCGCTGACGCGACCTGGACGGTTGGCGCCAGTTACGACTCGGTGGAACAAGACTTCCTCGATGTAGCCGAGACCAGTCCCAAGTTAGGCGTACAGTGGAACGTCACCGACAAAGCGCGCCTGCGCGCCGCCTACATGGAGACGGTGAAACGGGCGTTGATCGCCGAGCAGACCCTGGAGCCGACGCAGGTCGCCGGTTTCGCGCAGTTCTTCGACGACGTGAACGGCACCAAGTCCGAGCGCTACGGCGTCGGTCTGGATGTGACCGTCAAGCAACCGCAGCGGCGCAGTCCGTTGTCGAGCGGCGTATACGCCGGTATCGAGCTTTCCAAGCGGGAGTTGGAAGTGCCGGACCTGGAGGTCACTACAAGAACGGTGACCGTCGAGGACTACGACGAGGAATTCCATCGTGCTTATATCTACTGGACACCCCATTGGCAAAGTGGACACCACGAGCGTGCCGGTTTTCGTGAGCTACTTCCGAGGAGAAGGCCCGGCCGCCGGTCTGTTTGCCGAGATCGGCGCCACCTATGTGAATCAGGACGTTGAACTGGCGCCGACGTCGACGTTTGGCGAAAACACCGACGACTTTGTGGTGGTGGATGCCGCCGTCGGATATCGTCTGCCGCGACGCCGCGGTATCCTGAGCCTGGAGGTAAAAAATCTGTTTGACGAGGAGTTCCTCTATCAGGACACCAACATACAGCAATCCGAGCCCAGTAATCCAAGATTTATACCTGACCGCACCATTATGGGCCGCGTGTTGCTTAATTTCTGAGCGCACTCTTGCGAAGAGGGTGAAACGCCATAGAGTGACCGAATCCCTTACCGGAACAATCATCATTCAAGACCAACCTAGAGGAGGTAAGCCATGAAAAAATTCATCGTAGGACTGCTTGGATTCGTCGC
>CAMYKW010000049.1 GCA_947259175.1 uncultured Gammaproteobacteria bacterium
CTCGCGCAGTGGGCCCTGGAGAAAGGCGCCGGACTCGCCTCGAAGGAACTGCTCCCCGGCGCTCGCATTGTCCGCGCATTCAACGCAATCGGCTACGTGAGCATGGGCCAGGCCCATGAGAATCCCGGGCGCATCGGCATGCCCATCGCGAGCGATGATCCTGAGGCGGTCGCGGTGGCAGAGCCCCTGATACGCGATATCGGCTACGAGCCGGTGCTGGTCGGCGGACTCGAGATGGGGAAATACCTCATGCCGGGAACGCCGCTCGCGGGAGAACGTCCGCCGGAGGAGATCCGGCGGGTTGCCGGGACACTGGAGTGACCTTGTGAATGGGCACCAATCCCAGCCTTTCGCGAGATATATGATCCGCCGACTTGCGCTGTGCAAAGGTCGGCAACGTTTACCTCTGCACCCTCATGCGCAAATACAGTTCCGTACGTTCTAATTAAGACTCGCTGAAAGACATCTCTGGTAGGCGCCCTTCCAAAATCTCATTTACACACCCATTGAGGATCGCCAAGGAGAAAGACTATGACAGCAGAGAACAAACAACCGAGGCAACAAGAAGCTTATATTCATGACTATGATGGGGCGCTAACCGAGCAAATTATTGCCGGACGAACCGCAGATGTCCACGCTGCTTTTTTTCTGCCGTATCTTCGTGCCGGTATGAACCTCCTGGACTGCGGCTGTGGCCCCGGTACGATCACCGTTGGCTTGGCCCAAGCAGTGTCTCCAGGAAACGTCACCGGTATTGATCTCGAAGAAAGTCAGCTGGAACTTGCCCGCGAGAATGCGGCTAAGCTTGGCCTGACCAACGTCAAGTTCGAAAGTGGCAGCGGATACCAACTTCCGGATCAAGACAACCTGTTTGACGCCGTTTTTAGCCACGCCATGTTGGAACACATGCATGATCCGCTGGCAGTCTTAAAGGAAATACATCGGGTTTTGAAACCAGGTGGGCTAGTGGGCATACGGTCTGTAGATCTGGCCGCAACCCTGATTGCGCCTGCAGGGGCCACGCTTGAGAGGGCCTACGACATCTGGCTCAAATACAGGCAGCATTGTGGTGGAGACCCTTTTCTTGGGCGTCGCTTCCGAGCATTGTTACGAGAGGCGGGTTTTGCAAAGACAATAGGGTCCGCGTCAAGCGAGACTTGGGGGACACCACAGACGACCCAATCAATTAAGTCTGTTCTGACAGCCGAGTTTACTGGCCCTAAAATCGTAGAAACGGCCATTCAAATGGGCTGGGCAGACCAGGCACAGATGGACAATGCCGCGAGTGCGGTCAATGACTGGGGTAACCATGCTGATGCCTTTATGGCGATCGTTTGGTGTCAGGCAGTCGGGTGGAAGGAATAACCCGCATATTGCATCAGTATCCGGGAAGCTGGCGCAGGACAGGGGCGGCTGAACGCCGGACTGGAACGAAAGTCATAGCCGTAGCTATGGCTTGAGGCACTGTGATGGATGTGATTCTCGCGCCTTTCATCAGCGGTTCCGCTGATGGCATTCCGGTATCATGCTGCGCAGCACCTTTCCCCGTTGAGGTGGGATTCACCGCGCCCACTGGCGTTCAAAAAAAGCGGCCATGTCGCGCCAGGCGCCACGCTCAGGCGCCGGAATTTCTATCTCCCACCTGGCTGGAAAACAATGCTGACAGAAAACAGGTCGACCCCGTCCTCAAAATTGAATCGTTCCCATTCGAGCCGGGCGAGCACACTTGGCGTGAATCCAAATTCCACACCCGCGCCAAACACGGCCTCCGTCGAGTCGGTTGAGAAGGAGGCGCTGGGGACCCCCAAGGGTACCGCGAAGACATCGGTCTTGAGTTCCACATCCACTTTGGCCACGCCCACCTTGCCCAGCAAGCGGCCTTGTTGACCCAGAGGGACCGATCCGACCAGTTCCGCGAACAACACGTCCGCCGAAATCTCACCGTTGACGTTTTGGCCAAAGATCGTGGTATCTCCCTTGGCCTCACCGAGATTGGCGTAGCCGCCTTCCACGGCGAGATACGGGTTGAAGCGATAGCCTCCGAACAATTTCCAGCCGAATACCGTCTCATCGCCGTCACAGCTGACATCAACCGGGGCGCCCGGCAGGGCGCCGGTGAGATCACGACAAAGATCATTGAAGCCATTGTACTTGGCGCCACCCCCACCGGCGCCGAAATAAAAGCCGGACTCAGCAACCTGGGCGTGGGCGCGCGCCGAAATCAAACTCAACGCCGCAAATATAACGATGAATACGCAAACCGTTTGGATTCTTTCCGGAGTAGTAAGGGTCATTATTCTTTCCTCTGTCAGGATAAAGGCTATGCCTGTTAGTACCTGATCGCTTGATCAACGAGTCTCGTTAATGCCTGCGCGATGACCTCTGCATTTTGTTTGGTTACGATACGCTGATCGAGTTGGTGATTCCAGCCCGCATTCCTCACCAGGATGCAATGGTGGCTTACCCCGGAATATAGGGATTGTCGGCGGGGAATTAGCGCGGCATTTCCCCGGAATTTCCCGACCTAAACAAGACGTCTTTAGGACGTCCCACATCCGTCGTGGCTGGGCGTCGTCGCTCGGTTTGTGCTCGACCTATTTCCGCCCGTCGTCGACGGTCTTCGGGTTCAGGTAGTACTGCTCTGTAACGCCCTTTTTGCGCATCCAGTCGAACGACTCCTCGCCCGGATAGTACAGCCCCACCTGGAGGTAGTTCTTGCCGGGCACATGCCCCTCCTCGATGAGTCGCTTGACCCAGGCGCCGTGCGTAATCAGGTGACCCATGAACGCGGCCGCGTCGTAATGCGCGTCGAAGTGGATGACGCCCACGTTGCCGTTGCCATAGACGTCGGCGGACCCGGCGATGTTGGGGTACGACAGCGAATGATCGCCGCCGATGATGATCGGGATCGTGTGCTTTCCATTCTTGAGCTTGACGCCGGCGATCTCAGCCACGTACTTGCGGATCTCGTGCACGCTGCGCTCGGTGCTCAGCGGATCGATGAGGGCGTCGCCATAGTCGGCGATGGGGAACGCCAGGCAGGCATGGAGGCGGTCAACCCGGTGTACATTCCGTGCAACCACCGGATCGAGGCGGCGATTCGCGCGGCCGAGGACCATGACGATCCTGCGCGAGGTCAGGGTCGGCGAATGCATGATGCATCACGGCCAGAGTACCCCCTCGAGTTCCGCCGGCGTGAAAGCCCGGCAAGCGCGTGGCTGGATCGGCCGGCGGCAGCTGGTTTAAGCTCTGGTTTCTAGCGGGCACCGGAGTCTGTGCGAGATGGAAATCTTCTCCACCAGAACGATACGGACACTGATGGAAGAGGCGGAGCGGCTGGGTATTGAGCACGGTCTGTCCGAGCAGAGTGTCCTCAGCTTGCCGAACGACAGCCGGCAGCGCCGCTACCGGCGTCTCAAGGCATTGATCGAAGAGCGGCGCGACCGGGCAGAGGAGTACAACGAACTCAGGCGTATTGCCCAGCGCTGGCGTCTGCCGACCGAGAAGATCAACGGCGCGCTGATTGCGGAAATCCAGGCGCTGGTCGACGAGCAGCGCCGGCAACTCGGCATGCTCGCAGAAGCCGATGACGAATGCTCGCTGGATCGTAGTGTCGCCTCGCTTGCGCCTCTGCTCAGCACTCTGGACAGCAACGAATATGACATCGCGCGCATACCGCTGCGGATTGTCAGCGGGCTGGTCGATCTGGCCGACCTGTCTGTGCGGCACAGCATTCTCGGCTATCGCGACCGGCCCGATGCGCTGATCGACAATCAGGCCTACCGCGACATTTGTTTCGAACAACATCGGTGGACCAGCACTCAGGTGCTGCTATGTCGCTACGACGATTACGCGATCATTGCGTTTCGCGGTACCAGCAATCTCTGGGACGGGTTGATTGACGCCCAGGGGCTGCGCATCGGGCGCCCGGGGCGGCACCTTGGTTTTCACCGCGCCTGGCGCGGGGTGTCTCAGCCGGTACGGGCGTGGCTCGAGGCGCAGATGGCCAACGGTGCGCGTGGCGTGATTCTCACCGGCCACTCGCTCGGCGGTGCGTTGGCCAAGCTCGCTGCCTTTGAGCTGAGCGATGACTTTCCGGTGCGCGCGGTTACGACCTTCGGCGCGCCGCGTATCGGCAACGCGGCTTTTCGACGTGCGTATCAGGCGCGTCTGGGCGCGCAAACCTGGCGATTCGAGTACGGTAGCGATCTCATTACCTGGCTGGTACCGCGTTGGGCCGGCTATCGGCATGTCGGTAACCGCGTAGTGGTCTGGCCGGGAGGCGAACTCGAATTCAAGCGCGCGAGCTACTCGACACGTGACGAGCGCAATGCGCATCGTGCGCACATTGCGTTTCGCCCGCGCGTGGAGCAGCGGATTCGCGAGCAATACGCCCTCCTGGCCCAGGAGCACCGTGACTGGTTGGCGCGCGTGCCGTGGCTGGGTATCCCCGCAGTGAACCGTAGCTTGGTGTGGCTGATGCTGGCGTATGCCGGTTACAAGTTCGCGAGCGTGTTCGTGTGGGTTGCGCGCCGCTTCGGCCATGACATGGCCAGTCACGGCAAGGACCAACGCTATGGCTATGCCCTGGCCGATTGCGCGAGCCGGGTCAATGCGGATCGCTGGTCGGAATTGGCGGCGGAGGAGTGCGACAAGCGCCGGGAGGCACGCCGAGACTGGCTGCGCATAGGCTCGTCACTTGATTTCAGACGGCCGTTATTTTGGAGCGGGCCCCGCAAGTAGTGTATCCCTCTCTGAAGTAACATCCGTGCTTCCGGTAGGTGGTTGAACAAATGACGGTTACACCTATCACACAAACAGGGCATCGCCGACACGCCGCCTGACATGCATAGACGCCTTCTCATCCTGTTTGTCCTTTTGCTGGGCCTGGGCCCGCTGTGGTGGGCGCGCTATACCTTCCAGCGCTAGTCGCTCGCCCGCACGCGTATCCCGGGTACCGGGGGAGAGCCGGCGCGATACCTCCTGGACCAATACGGCATGCCCGAAGTCGCGGTGGAAACAACAAAGCCCGGGGCGGATCACTACGACCCACGGAATGGATCGTCCACCTTGGCGCCACGCTGCGCCTTGGTAAGAATCACCCGCTCATTGTTAACCGGCGTGCAAAAATGACCCACCAGACCATCGCCGCCCCTTGGTTGGATTGTAGGTTTTATTACAATGTCGAGCGGCGCGTCAGATGATGCGCCGACCATACTTTTCGACAGCCGCCATGGAAAGCTCGAGACCGAGCCCCGGGTGCGGGTTCAGATGAAGTACGCCGTTTTCGATCAGCGGCGGATTTTCGAACAATTCCGCCTGTAAAGGGTCCCGTTCCGGATCAGTGAACGACTCCACGATGAGTCCCGCCGGTGAGGCGGCGACGATATGGGCATGTATAAAGCAATCGTGATGGGGTGCGACCCGAACATGGTTAAGTTCGCATAACGCAGCCAATTTCCGGCCTTCAGTGAAACCGCCCATCATGGTGCAGTCGAACTGCAAAATCGAAATAGCCTGCTCTTCGATGAGGGAACGGCACGCGTAGCTGGTCAGCTCGCTCTCACCGGCAGACAACGGTATACGGGTGGCCCTCACCAGCTGCTTCAACTCGCGCCGGTCGTCCACCCAGCGCACCGGTTCCTCCAGCCAGCGGGGCGACAAGGATTCGAGCAATCGAGCACCCTCCATGGCAGTAGCCAGATCCCAACCCCGATTGACGTCTACCATCAATTCTGTGTCGTCGCCTATCACCTCCCGGACCACGGCCACACGTTCCATATCCTCGGCCAGTGATAGCCCCCCCACCTTGGCCTTGAAGCCGCGGTGACCCTGGTCCTTCAGCATACTGATCTCGTCTCTCAGCTCTTCCAGGTCCTTGCCATCGCGGTAGTAGGCGCAGGTGACGTAAGCGGGCACCGTGTCCACGTAGCCGCCGAACAAACGGTACAGGGGTAGCCCGGCGGCCTTACCGACAATATCCCACATCGCGATGTCGATGGCCGCTGAGACCCGGACGATAGCCTCCCGGGTCCAGCCTCTAGAGAAGGCGGTCTTGTTCCAGGTCAGGGAGAACAACGACTGGTAGACCCGTTCCGGAGCCAGCGCGTCGGCGCCAATGACGTCGTCCAGAATACCGCTTTGCATCGCCTTGCGCACAGCTTCAATCGGCGTGTAGCTGGTCGCGATACCAATTCCCTGCAGACCCGAATCGGTGGTGACTCGTACCAGCAGTTCGTTGGCTCTTGGCACGACGAAATGACTCACCCAGTGCGGACGCTCGTCTTCCGGTGTGGTTAGTATCCAGGCTTCGATGGCGCTCACTTTCATCGCGAGCAGTATGCCTGGAACCGGTTTTGTTTTGAACCAGCGTCGTTTACGAAGAATGGGGTCACGAAGAATGGCGAAGAATGGGGTCAGGTCTTTCATTACCACATTCAGGTCGTCGATTTGAATTCGCAACGGGCACTGACCCCGTTTGCCCGTTTCTTTGTTAATGCGTCAATGAAAGATCCAGATTCAGTTTCAAACGAGTAAGTGTTGCGCGCCCTCCAAAAACAGCCGCGCAATTCCGCTCACCAGCAGCGCTACACCCACGGACAAAGAGATCGAGAATAGCGCTTCTTTTCGGCCTATGGTTCGTAGCATCACCGCAAATGTCGATATGCACGGGATGTAGAATGTCAGAAACAGCAGGAACGTCAGAATCTGCACCCAATCCAAATAAACGCCAACGTCGAACGTACCCAGTGCTTGATAGATCATCAACAATGACAATTCTTTGCGCAGGATACCGAACAGAATCGGCACGCCAAGCACCATCGGCAAGCCCAACCACCAGGAGGTAACCGGCGTGAATATCGCATTGATGATTTGGTCCGCGCCGGCATGGCTGAGCAACGCCAACAGGACGCTTCCACCTACCAATAAAGGTGTGACAATGGTCAATATGTCGCGAGTCCGCGCCCAGGTGTGATAAAGCAGAGAGCGCCAGGTTGGCAGGGCATAGGATGGGATATCCAATACTTGTCCAGGTCCGGTTTCCGGGTAGCGGAGCGTAAGCAGGCGCCCCAAGATCGCAATCACGCCGATCGTCAGCATAAAAATCGCGAATACTCCAACGCCACCCAGATACTTGCCGCCAAGGGCCAGGATAATAGCCGAACGCGCCGAACAGGGGACGAAGGTGATCAGCAGCGAAGCAACGACGCGATCGCGGCCGCGCGCGGCGGCGGCGGCACCGGATATCGCCGGTACATTACACCCCAGTCCGAGCAGAAACGGTACGGCAACCCCGCCATGCAGACCGATGCGATGAAAAGCGCGGTCGACGACAAAGGCGATTCTCTGCATGACCCCCGCCTCCTCCAGCGTGACCAGCAACAACACCAGCGGAATCATGTAGGGGACGACAATTCCGACCAGACCGATCAGACCATCCACGACCGCGCGTACGATGACGCCACCGGTCCTTTGCGGCTGCCAGCCGGAAACCAAATCGACCAGCCGCGCCGCCGTCATCCCGTCGAGCCAGGCGCTGACCTCAACCACGACAAATAGCACCGCAGCGAACACCGCCAGGCTGCCGACCAAACCCCACTGCGGATGCAGGAACAGTTCGTCTAGCCAATAGCGCCAATCCCTTGCTTCGTGGGGAGAACCCACACGAGTCACCGCCTCGAACAAACTGGCGGCGCGGTGATGGCGGTCGGCATGCAATTCCTCCTCCAGTGCCCGGGGCAGCGTTTGCGCCGCCTCGGTTCGCAAACGCAACAACTCCGGCAACAGGGTCGGGAAATGCTGGCGCATTTCATCAACAAAATACCGGTCTCCCGCCGCCAGCTGCATCAGTAGAAACGAGTGCGGAACGCGGAACGCCCTTTGCACCTCGGGGCGATTCAAGGCTTTACTCAGGGGCCGAAGACGGTCACAAATGTGCTTGCTGGCGCGTTGCGGATGTGGAAACTCCCCCTCGCGCACGGCGTCCACCGCTGCCGCGAATAAATCCGAGATGCCGTGCCCCATCAGCGCTACGGTGGGCACCACCGGTATGCCAAGCGACTTACTCAGGGCATTGGTATTGATGTATTGTCCCTTTTTCGTCGCCTCGTCCATCATATTCAGTGCGATAACTATCGGTCGCCCCAACTGGCTAAGTTCCAGATTGAACTCCAGGTGCCGCTCCAGCGCCGTGGCATCGACCACTTGGATAATGACGTCGGGCGGGGTAAAGGGCGCCGGTGGTTCACCCGGCTCGTGCACCGAAACAAGAGGCAATTCGTCACCCCACAGCAGATACTTCAGGGTGACCAAGTCATCGTGCTGAAGGTTATTCAGGGTATGGATACTGGGAAGATCGACCAATCGCGCTTCGTCGAAGCCGACCTGCACCGCGCACTCTCCGTAAGCACGTTCGGTGCCCGCCAGCTGCCCGGTATTGATCGATGTGCTCGACACCGCCTTGAACAGCGTGCTTTTACCGCTATTCGGCATCCCGACCAGCGCGATACGTAAGCGACGATCGCCACGAAACAAAGGTTTACGCAGTGGGATCGGAGTTTCGTTGGCTGGATTTTTCATCCTTCGAATCTATTGTCACGAGCGTGCGATACAGCAACGGAAGAGTGCATTGGTGGTTAGAATTCGACTTCTCCCAGCTTGAACGGTTCCAATCTCGGGTTTTGTTTTCAATTTTAGTCCGGTTCTCGGATGAGTCACGAATCACGAGTGAAGCTAGCACCCGCTGTTTTCGAATTTCTCGCCAAAGCTTCGCATCGAGTTCAAATTTCCCTTGAATTGGTTTCGTTGCAAGCACCCAACCCCACTACGCGGCTTGAATAGCTCAAAACCCATACTCTCATATTCCTCTCTTCGCCAGCGAACGCAACGATGGGGCCGGTAACCTCACATTAAAAAAACCCAGGGTTTTGATCCAGAAATACTGGCGTGATACTGTCACCGGTACAGGGTGCCTATTGCCCGAATAGTTTTTCCGGTATGGGCAATTGCACATCGAGATAGCGGGGATGCCTTAACAGTCGGCTGGTAACTGCCTAATAACCGTCAGACCCGAATACATCGGCTGACCGAGATAATTAAAGTTGAAGCGCGAACTCATGAATAGCAAACAGAAATTTGTCATATCTGTTTTTACGACCCGGCCGCGGAGCTTGTCGCTGGTGACCGCCGGCCTGCTAACGGTGAGCGCGGCCGCCTCCGCCGTGACCTTCGACCCCGACCTGGTCATCACCGGATCGGTGGAGCTCAGCACCAGCATCGGCCCGTCGCCGTTCTCGGACGGAGACGTAACCCAGGCCGGCTCGATTCGGATCATTCAGGGCGGAGGGACGACGTCCTCGGCGTTCTCGACGAGCCCCGGCCCCCAGCCCCCGGACAATGTCAACGACGGCACCACCGTCCTCCCGCCGACTAACCCACTCAGTGGTGCCCTCACCGACACCGGTGACGGTGTCGGGTTCAGCACCAACCTCGACACCCTAGGCCTCGCCGGGTTCAATTTTGTCGGGGACGGCTTCAACTTCGTCATCGACGCATCTTTGGGCCTCACGAACAACTCGTTCGTCAACACCTACGACGTCACCGTCCGGGTCGACTACAGCAACGTCGTCGATGCGGACGGCAACGACGCGTTCTCGGAGGTCGAGATGGACGTGGAACTCGACACCGTGAACGTGCTCCTGAGCGACGTGGCCTCGGACACGTTTCTCGGCGACAGCTTCGGCGGCACTCCGACAGGGACGTTCGGTGAGGTGATCTCGGACATCGGGTTCTTCGATTTCGTCGTCACGCTAGGGCCCGGTGCCAGCGCGCAGGTCACCAACGTCCATCAGTGGGAAGGCTCCGTGTTCGAAGTGCCCGGGGGGGCGTTCGCGGACATCACGAACGACATCACGGTCCTCGAGTTCACCTGCATCGGGCCCATGGGCGGCCCATGCAGCGGAGTGGCGGACAGCGATGGCGACGGCGTCGCCGATGTCGACGATCTGTGTCCCGATTCGGACCTGAGCGGGGCGACGGTGGTCATTGCAGCTTGCGATTCCGGCGCCGCGAACCAAGTGGACGTCGACGGTTGCACCGTCAACCAGCAGATTGCCGCTATTCCCGCCGGCAGTGATCGTCAATTCTCAAGAGCGGTTCGTCGCCTGTTGCGGCGTTTGTTCCGTTCGGGAGTCATTACCCGGCAGGACGAGACCGACATTCGCGCTTGCATCTAAAAAAGCATCGCCGCAATACCGGCGTACGCTTAACCGCCGATCTCGAAATTGGCCAGCTTTTCCAACGCCCGCACCATCGCCGAGTGATCCCAGCCGCTGCCGCCATGGGCCGCGCAGGCGTTGAACAGCTCCTGGGCGTTGGCGGTGTTGGGAAGGGATACACCCAACTCGCGCGCGTTGCTCAGCGCCAGATTGAGGTCCTTTTGATGCAATTCGATGCGAAAGCCCGGATCGAAAGTCCGCTTGATCATGCGCTCGCCGTGCACTTCGAGAATCTTAGACGAAGCGAATCCACCCATCAGGGCTTCGCGCACCCGCGCCGGATCGGCCCCGGCCTTGGCGGCGAACACCAGCGCCTCGCTGACCGCTTCGATGTTCAGGGCAACGATGATCTGGTTGGCCACTTTCGCGGTCTGACCGTCGCCGGTGTTGCCCACGCGGGTGATGTTCTTGCCCATCAGGTCGAACAGCGGCTTGACCTTGTCGAACGCGTCCTGCGGGCCGCCGACCATGATCGAGAGTGCGGCGTTCTTGGCGCCGACTTCCCCGCCCGACACCGGCGCATCCAGGTACTGGCAACCCAGCTCTTCGATGCGCCCGGCGAACTGCTTGGTGGCCATCGGCGAGATCGAGCTCATGTCGACCACGATCTTGCCGGCGCTCAAACCCTGCGCGACACCATTGTCGCTGAACAGTACGTCTTCGACGTGGGGCGTGTCCGGAACCATGGTAATGATGACATCGGAGCGCTCCGCCACTTCGCGCGCGCTGGCACAGGCGACTCCGCCCAGTTCGGTGAGATTCGCCGGTACCGAGGTCCGGCTGTACAGTGCAACCTGGTGACCGCCGTTGATCAGATGGCCGGCCATGGGGTTACCCATGATGCCCAGGCCGATAAATCCAATATTCATAATGTCTTCTCCGATAGTGGTGTTTATTTTCTGTGCAAGTACGGCTTGACCCACCCCAGGCCGGCCACGGTGTCGCCAGCCGGCTTGTACTCGCAGCCGATCCAGCCCTGGTACCCGATGCGATCCAGATGATCGAACAGAAACGGGTAGTTGATTTCTCCGGTGCCCGGTTCGTTGCGGCCCGGATTGTCGGCGAGCTGCAGGTGTGCGATCCGGGGCAGGTGTTTTTCCATGGTGGCCGCCAGTTCACCTTCCATCCGTTGCATGTGATAGATGTCGTACTGCACATAGATGTTGTCACCGCCGCTGGCATCGATGAGATCGAGCGTCTGTTGCGTGCCGCTCACGTAGAAGCCGGGGATGTCAAAGGTGTTGATCGCTTCCACCAACAGCCGGATGCCCTGGGCCTTGAGTTGCTCGCCGGCAAAGCGCAGGTTGTCCACCAGCGTCTTTTGGATCGTATCCGCATCGACCCCGGCGGGTGCGATTCCCGCCAGGCAATTGATCTGCTTGCAACCGAGCGTATTGGCGTATTCGATCGCCCGGCCGACACCGTCCTGGAATTCACCGACCCTATCGGGGAGCACTGCGATGCCGCGCTCGCCGCCGTCCCAGTCCCCGGCCGGCAGGTTGTGCAGCACCTGCTCGAGATTGTGCCGATCGAGCAGTTCCGCCAGTTGGTTCTTGTCGAAGGCGTACGGGAACAGGTACTCCACGCCGCGAAAGCCGGCGTCCGCCGCGGCGCCGAATCGATCCGTGAAATCGAACTCGTTGAACATCATAGTGAGATTGGCATTGAATCTGGGCATAGTGTCAGTTCCTGTCGTTGAGCCTGCCGCCGGTTGCGCGCAGCGGTCGGCCCGGTTGTTATTCGAAGGCGTATTTCATCTCACTCGACCTCGACTCCATCAGTCGAGCAGACCCACGGCCGAGGGCGCATCTTCAGGACCGCCGGCGAGTTCCTCGAACTCGATCACGTTGTCTATTTCCGTCCCCATAGCAATGTTGGTGACGCGCTCAAGGATGATTTCTATGACCACCGGCACCTGGTGTTCGGCCATCCATTTCTCCGCTTGTTCTATTGCCGGATCGATTTCCTCCTGGGCACGCACCCGGATTGCCTTGCATCCCAGGCCTTCCGCGACCTTGACGTGGTCGACGCCGTATTCGCCGGTCTCCGGTGAATTGACGTTCTCGAAAGACAGTTGCACGCAATAGTCCATGTCGAAGCCGCGCTGCGCCTGGCGAATCAGCCCCAGGTAGGAGTTGTTCACCACGATGTGGATGTAGGGTAGCTTGAACTGCGCCCCCACGGCCAGCTCTTCCAGCATGAACTGGAAATCGTAATCACCCGACAGCGCCACGATCTTGCGATCCGGGTCCGCGGCGCGCACGCCGAGGGCGGCCGGCGCGGTCCAGCCGAGCGGGCCCGCCTGGCCGCAGTTGATCCAGTTTCGCGGTTTGTAGACGTGCAGAAACTGCGCCGCGGCAATCTGCGACAGTCCGATGGTGCTGACGTAGCACACGTCTTGCCCAAACGCACGGTTCATGCACTGGTAGACGCGCTGCGGTTTCATCGGCACGTCTTCAAAGTTGGTTTTGCGCAGGTATTCGACCGAGCTTTTGCGCTCGGTGCATTCGCCGGCCCAGGCGCTGCGATCGGCGAGGCGCCCCGCCGACTTCCACTCACGAGCGACCTCGACAAACAGCTCCAGGGCGGCGCCGGCATCGGAGGCGATTCCGTAGTCCGGTGAAAACACTCGGCCGATCTGGGTCGGCTCGATATCGACGTGCACAAATTTGCGCCCGCGGGTGTAAACATCGACCGAGCCGGTATGCCGGTTGGCCCAGCGGTTGCCGATGCCGACCACGAAATCCGACGCAAGCATGGTGGCATTGCCGTATCGATGGGAGGTCTGCAGGCCCACCATGCCCGCCATCAGCGGATGGTCGTCCGGGATGCTTCCCCAACCCATGAGCGTCGGTATCACCGGAATGTTCGTGATCTCCGCGAATTCGACCAGGAGGTTCGACGCATCGGCATTGATGATCCCGCCCCCGGCGACAATCAGCGGGCGTTCGGCCTCGTTCAACATGGTCATCGCCTTCTCGATCTGGGCGCGGGTCGCCTTGGGTTTGTAGACCGGCAACGGCTCGTAGGTGTCCGGATCGAACTCGATCTCGGCGGTCTGCACGTCGAACGGCAGATCGAGCAGCACCGGACCCGGGCGGCCGGAACGCATGAGGTGGAACGCCTGCTGAAACGCGCGCGGCACTTGCGCCGGTTCCATCACCGTGATCGCCATCTTGGTGAGCGGCTTGGCGATGCTGGCGATGTCCACGGCCTGGAAGTCCTCCTTGTGCAGCCGCGCCCGCGGCGCTTGGCCGGTGATGCACAGGATGGGAATCGAGTCCGCGGATGCCGAATACAGCCCGGTGATCATATCGGTGCCCGCCGGGCCCGAGGTGCCGATGCACACGCCGATATTGCCGGCCGCCGCCCGGGTGTAGCCTTCCGCCATGTGCGACGCGCCCTCGACGTGTCGCGCCAGGATGTGATTGATGCCGCCGGCTTTGCGCATCGCCGCGTACAGCGGATTGATCGCCGCGCCGGGCACGCCGAATGCCGTGTTGACGCCTTCTTTGAGGAGAACGTGAATTGCCGCTTCGGTTGCAGTCATGGTTGCCATAATAGGACTCCGTTGATTTAACTGGATGCATCTTATTACATATTTTTTTGTCGTATAAGATCATCCATAGTCACTTCTTAATATACATGAAGTATATAATCGCCAACCCATGGATAAATTGAAACAGATGGAGGCCTTCGTCTATGCGGCCGATCTGGGCAGCCTGGCGAAAGCCGCGCGCGCGGTCGGGATCACGCCGGCGATGTTGGGGCGGCGCATCAATGCGTTGGAGCGGCGCTTGGGAGTCCGCTTGTTGCACCGCTCGACCCGCTATCTGGGCCTGACCGAAGAAGGCATGGCGTTTCTCGAGCAGTGTAAATCGCTGCTGGCGGATCTCGCCGCCGCCGAGGAGTCGTTGACCTCGGCCCGGCATGGCCCGACCGGACACTTGAGCGTGACCGCGCCGGCGGGTTTTGGACGCCGCCATGTCGCGCCCCACGGGCCGTCATTTCTATCCCAACATCCCCAGGTGCGGCTGTCGTTCTACCTCGATGATCGGGTAACCGACGTCACGCGCGAAGGTTACGACCTGGCGATACGCATCGGCGGCATCTACGATCTCGACCTGGTCGCGATAAAGCTCGCTGAAAACCGCAGGGTCGTGTGCGCCGCGCCGTCGTATCTGAACCGGGAGGGCGTGCCGCAGACGCTGGCGGACCTGGAGCGGCACAATTGCCTGGCGTTCAATCCATTGGGCGGGCAGCAACGCGGGTGGGATTTCATAGACGACGGAAAGCCGGTGACTGTCCGAGTTCGCGGAAACCCGGACTGCAATGACGGCGAGATGCTGCATCGCTGGGCCTGTCAGGGACTCGGATTAGCCTGGCGTTCCACCTGGGAAATCCAGGGCGAACTCGCACGGGGAGAGCTGGTCACCGTGCTGGATGATTTCACCAGCACCGAATACGACGTTTACGCCGTCTATCCGCAGCAGCCAAATGTCCCCGCGAAAGTGAAATTTTTCGTGAACCATTTGCGGGAGATCTATCAGCGTCCGGGCTACTGGACCTAACCAATCAGTAATCACCACCGATTGCTCCGGCGTAACAGTTTCACCGGTCGCCGGGGTTCGTCTGCCGGCCCAACACACACGCGGGACGCAGAGTGGAAAATCTTATTCTCAGTCTATAGAACCCGCCGATCCCGCGGTTCGGCCCCCCTGCAAGAACAACAGACTCGCGAACAAAACTCCGTTATTGACCTTCACAAAGCGCCGTCATCGAAATCTGCACCCACTCGTCTAGGGAATATCGCGGATTCTGGATCATCTGTAACGCTCAACTATACTTTATTAAAGGCGGGGGAATTGTGATGACAACCATGTTGGCATCCGCCGCTCTTTTATCGGGGTTCGCGTCTATAGGCCGTCGCGCGGTCTCGATGACATGCGGTGGTATGACTGTTTACAAGCACGACTGGATCGGCTCTGCGGCGCTGGCCAGATTGCCGGTGTCACGGTACAGAGCCTTTCTCGTTGTGTTGATCATTTCGGTGTTGGCGGCGGCGGGGTCTGGGGCGCCGGCGGCGCGAGCCGATAACCCGACGATAAAGATTGGCCTGATACCGGAACGAAACATCTTCGACCAGGTGGCGCGGTACGAGACCCTGGCCCAGTACCTGTCGAGCAAGGTCGACGCCGACTTCCAACTGACCATGCTCAGCCGCTACGGTAATATCGTCGAGCGCATCGTCGGCCATGAGGTCCAGGCCGCTTTCCTCGGTTCTTTTACCGGCGGATTAGCCAGCGCCCAGCTCAGCATGGAGCCCGTCGCCAGGCCGGTCAATCTGGACGGCACTTCCACGTACTTCGGCAGGATCTTCGTACGCAAGGACAGCGGTATCGAAACTATCGATGACATGCGCGGCAAGAGGCTCGCCCTGGTCGAAAGAGCCACCACGGCGGGTTACGTGTTCCCCCGGGCTCACCTGAGAACGTACGGTGTGGAGGATCTGCGCACCTTCTTCTCCGTGGTACGGTTCTGGGGAAGTCATGACGCAACGGTGTCGGCGGTACTCGACGGTGAAGCCGATGTGGGCGCCGCCAAGAACACGGTAATGGACTGGCGGATGCGGGTCGACCCCCGTGTCAAGGAGGAACTGAGGATTCTTGCCGTGTCGCCGCGGGTACCGTCTAACGGCTTGTTCATGTCGACCTTGGTCGAACCCGGTGTGAAAGAGCAGGTCCGTGGGCTGTTGCTCGATCTCGATAAGACAGCCGAGGGAAGAGAAATCCTGCGCAAGATGGAGGCGTTGAGATTCGAGGTGACGCACACGGAAGATTACGGTCCGGTTTATGACCTGGCAGCCAAGGCCGGCATCGACATCGAAAGTTACAGCTACACAAACAGATGAAGCGCCGGTTCGTGGTCACCCTCACGCTGCTGTTCGCACTGTTCGGCGCGGGGTACGGACTCGGCATGCATCTGCTGTGGAAGGCCTCGGAAGAGCTCGACAGGATAATCACGTTACATGAGGTTGAGGACCTGAGGCAGAATCTCGAACGGCAGATCGTGCTTTCGAAACAAGCGCTGGAGGTTTCGGGAACCGTATTCGCCAACAATCTCGATCACGTGGTCGCGACTATCCGTGACCTCGAGTCCCAGATGAATGCGTGCCGAAACTGTCACCACTTGGGTTCCAGCAACAGCATGATTCAACGCGGGGTGACGCTGGTCGACCAATACAAATCGGGGTTCAGCCGCTACGTGACTGCGATTGGCAACAACACTCTGCGGCAGAGTATGCAGATCGAAGTGGCACGCATCGGTGAACAACTCATATACCTGATGAGCAAGATCCGCCACGTCGCGACACCGCATCTCAAACAACGCACTGCGGCCGCCGAGGCTCGCATCAAACAATCCACACAGGCCCTCGGCGCGGCCCTCCTTGCAACCTTCTTGTCCGCGCTCGCGCTGGCGTGGTGGTTCACGCACCGGACCAGCCGACCCATTCTCCAGCTCATCGATGCCGCCAATCAGATCGCGGAAGGCTCTCTCGGCATCCAAATCCAGCATCGCGAACGCGGATCAATCGGCAAACTGCTCAACGAGTTCAACGAGATGAGTACCTCGCTGCAGACCCAGGCCCTGGAGGCGAAAAAGCACACCGCGGAAATTCTCAGAACCAGAGACATGGCGCTCGTGACCCTGGCACGACTCGCCGAGTCCCGCGATACGGACACGGGCCGCCACCTGGAGCGAATCGCGGCTTACAGCCGGAGCATCGCCGTGGCGCTCCGGAAATCCCCGTACGCCGATCGCATTGACGATATATTCATCGACCAGCTCGAAAAATCCAGCCCCCTGCACGATATCGGAAAGGTGGGCATACCGGATGCAATCCTGCGCAAGCCGGATCGGCTGACCGACGAGGAATTCGACATCATGCGCGAGCACACCGTCATCGGCGCCCGCACCCTGCGCTCGGTTATCGACGACTTCGATGACCACACGTTCCTCGAAATGGGCATGGAGATCGCTTATTTTCATCACGAAAAATGGGACGGCTCCGGCTATCCGTGCCAATTGACAGGCGAGGAGATCCCGCTGAGTGCACGCATTGTGGCTGTGAGTGACGCCTACGACTGCATCACCACCCAACGCGTCTACAAACCCGCCCGCGAGCACGAAGACGCGGTCCACGAAATCCTCAAAGGCCGCAGCCGGCACTTCGATCCGGTGGTAGTGGACGCCTTCCTCGCCTGCCAGGGGGAGTTCGACACCATTCGGAAGTCCTACCGCGAGCAATTCGACGGCTCGAGCAAGAACACGGAAACTGCATCTGGACAGATCGTCCCGCTTCGTGGCTCGGCAGGCTGACGCCGCCGGCTAGCCAATGGCGGTAGAAGCTGTCAGCCAATAAAGTCAATGCGCCTAACCGGTTCGCCGCCACTTCGTCGCCGTGAGCAGGGGTCACCACGAACGACGTTCCCTGACCCCTCGCGGAGACAGGGACGTCGATTCCGCCTTCGATGCGGCGCTCAACTGCCGTATTCCTCCTCGTAGTCTGCTATGGACGCGAGTATGACCTTGTGCGCGTGTTCGCGGCCGTAGGCTTCATCGATGGAGACTCCGGATTTTTCACCCGGTCTAAGCTTGTAGGTGATGAAGTAGTGACGCAGGCGTTCCACCACCACCTCCGGCAGGTCGCCAATGTCGTTCGCGCCGTGCCATACCGGATCGTTCTCCAGCACCGCGATAATCTTGTCGTCCGCCTCGCCGTGATCATTCATCGGCAATCCACCGACGACGCGCGCATCCAGGATCACCTCAGAGTGGATTATCGGCCGTTCGCTGACCACGCAGATATCGAGGGGGTCCCCGTCGCCCTTTTCCGCCTCCCCCATAAGCGAACCGACGCGGTGTCCACAATAGGTGCGCGGAACGATGCCGTACAGCGTGGGCGGAAGCGACGATGTTCGCTGCGGCCGATCCACTCGCAGGTAGCCGGTTACCTTATCCAATTCATATTTTACTGAGTCGATGGGCGTGATTTCGATGTATGCATGCACCACGTCCGGCGGCCGCGGCCCGACTTCCAGCCCATGCCACGGATGCGGGCGCCAGCGATAGAACGGCGGAGGAAAACTCATCAGCGGGACTCCAATGTCGATTATTGGTAAATTCCATTGTTAGCGCTTCCCCCATAAGATGCAACCAGCCCGCCTGTAACACCGGTCGTGCTTGGAAGGCAGGGAAACCTCTGGCGTCTTATCAGTCCGTCCGGCCTTCGATTCGTTTCAGGGTGTTTTTGCATGAGAACGTACCTGCGGTGATTCGATCCCATACGCCCCGTAGCGCGAGCACCGCCCCGGTGGCGACACCCCCGGCCGGGTTTGCGGCCAGCAACGCGGCGGTGGAGCTGAGCAGATAACTCTCCAATAAGCCTTTCAAGCTGAGTCCGGCCTCCGCCGCCTGCAGCTTTCCGGAAATCTTGAATCCTCCGGTCAGCATCGCGGCGCTGATGCCCAGGCCCTTACGCGCCCGCGGACGCAATTCGAGATGAATGGTGCCTTTGTTCAAATCCACCTGACCACTGCCAC
Organism: uncultured Gammaproteobacteria bacterium; assembly: GCA_947259175.1. Lineage (GTDB taxonomy): Bacteria > Pseudomonadota > Gammaproteobacteria > Arenicellales > JAANXG01 > CALZGZ01. The sequence continues at coordinate 18,881 of CAMYKW010000049.1, forward strand.
CGACGTTGAAGCGCTTCGATTGCAGGGCGATGCTGCGCTTCATATTGACGATGCCGTCGTTGAATTCGAATCCGAACACCCCGCACTGATAGTCGGTGTACGGCTGCCCGTCTTCTGTCTGGGAGACACCGCTCAGCATGCCGCCCAACAATGCGCTCGAGACTTTTGCCAAGCCGGCCTCGACGATGCGCCCTTCACCCATGCGCAGCAGGATTTGGCCGTCGAGATTGGACATGATCTCCGCCATGGATGAGCCGGAGCTGTGGAGATCCACGGTGCCGCTGGTCCTGCCCCCGGTGATCACCCCCTCAGGCAGGTTCAGCAGACTACGAATCTCGATATCCTTCACCACGTTGCGGTAATGAAACGCGGGCGGGGATTGAGTAGCGTCGATGCCCACGTTCAATGACAGCTCCCCTTCGTTCAGCTTCATACGCGTCACCGGGACGTACAGGACGCCTGGCTCGAGCTGCACCTGCACCACCACGTCGTCGAAGGTATCGCCGTCCTGTATCATCTGGTCGACACGCAGGTGGATCAGCCCCTGCCGGGTATCGAGCCAGGATAGATCCAACTGCTCGGTGGGCAGCCAGGGTTTTTCCCCGGTGTCTGTATCGGCGCCATCCGCGGCCGCAGTCTCGTTCGGATCGGGTTCGACCGGGCCCGGATCCGTCTGTTTCTGCTCCGCGTCCGGTGGCGCCGGTTGCGCCAGCAATTGATCCAGATCCAACTTCCGGGAGACCAACCTCGCGCTCAAACGCGCCGGCGCCTGTTTGTGATGCAGTGACATCTGACCAGTGACATCGCTGCCGCCAACTTGTACCGCGAGCTCGCTCGCCTGGATCCGATCCGCATCCCACTCCAGCCTGGTCTCGAGGCTCACCGGACCCACCGACGGCAGGCGCGCCTCGATCCCGAATATCGACGCCACCCGGGACAGATCGCTGATATGCGTGGTCACGTCCACGCGCGCTTGAGGCTGGGCGCCCAATCCGGTGATGGTTCCGTCAGCCGTAACGTCCAGATCCTCGGCATCGAGGCTGGCACGCAGATCATCGACGCGGTAATCACCACGGCTGCCCCGCACTGTTCCTTGCACATTGAGCGGCCCCAATTCCGGGAGCGCCGTCTTCGACAATACCGGGAGCTGCGAAAGCGTCGACAGGGACACGACGGTGGTGGATAACTTCAGGTCCAGCGCATTGGTGCGACCCACGTCGGAGACCCTGCCGGTCGTCGCTAGCGTCAGACCGTCGGTGGCCCACCTCGCGTCGAGGTCGTCGAGGTGATATGCGCCGCGCTGCAACCGCACGCGTGTTCTGGCAGTGACCGGAGTCAATGAGGTCCACTCGCCGGCGCGGATCCCGAATAAATTCGCGAGCGGTAACCAGTCTTCGATACGCCCGTCAACGGCGAGGTCGAAGCCGGGGTCCTGGTCCAACCGCGACACGTTTCCGGTGGCGCTGAGGTGCATCACCGGGGGCGCATCGCGGTCCGCAACGCTACCCGCGGCATACGCATCGATCATCAACTCGGCCCGCAGCGGCTCATTCTTTGCCTGCTCACCCAGGGTGCCGTTGATTGAGTAGTCGGTGCCTTGATATGCGCCGAGAAACCCCAGCGTCGCCAGTCCTGCTTTGCGATCATGCTGAAGCGCGAAGCTCGCTATCTCGAGCTCCACACGGGAGTCGTCACGCGCATCTGCATACATGAGCCGGCCGTCAAAGATCTCGACGTGATCGATATACGCATCCCAGCCACCGTCTTTAGCGGGGTCGCCGCCCGGGGACTCATTGGCCGCGCCCACCTGCCAATTGCGCCGGCCGCCGGTATCCACACGCAGGTGGATTCGCGGTTGCATCAGGGTTACGGCAAATCGCAGCTTGCCTTTCAACAATTCGAGCAGCTCGATGCGAAAGTGAAGTCGTTCTACGTGCGCTATCTCTGCCGCCGGTCCCGCGCCCGGATTAATCAAGCGCACCTCCTCGGCCACCAGGCCGGGCCGCAGGGAGCGCTCCACTGTGAACTGTCCATCGACCTTCACAGTGTGGCCGGTAGAGTCATTGACGGCCTCCTGCACCATGTGCAAATAGAAGCGATCATCGACGACATAAACCGCGACCACATAGAGGGTCATCAACAACATAACCATGACGAGCATGATGGCGCCGCCTATCTTCAGAATTCTTTGCATGAGCGAAGTGTCGGGTTATATCTGTGGTAGCTGCGGTGTGACGCGGGAAAACCAAGGAAGCTCTGACAATCAGAGGTTGCTTAATGTTAACTGACCCGCTGCGCAACATCCACGAGTCTTTTCCAGTCGAACTACCGGCACAAAACAGGTTCGCGTTCGGACGACGAACTGATGTCTTCGCGCCGATACAAGCTGCGGCTATATCGATAATTTCGCTGTGAGATATCTGACGATCAACGGCACCGCGGGCGGCACACGATCGCTTTGCACCGATACATTGCGGATCATCGACAGATGCGTGCCGCTTACCGTCCGGTGTTCGACGCCCTCCAGGCGTGTCGACTCCACCGTCACCAAGCCGTCCCCCAGACCGTCCCCCATCGAACGCAACAACGCCCCGAGACCCGCCAGCTTGTCTTGTCCCACCGCAGGCAATTGTTCCCGCATTGAATTGACCAACCGGTCGATGTCCCGGTCATCCCACGGGCTGATGTTCCCGGCGATACTCAGCATGTTGACGCCCTGCGGATGCGGCCGCTCGTTCAGCGTGGTCAAAAACCGGCTTCCCGGAAGCAAATCAATCTTGGCCTCGCCGGCGCCGTCCAGGATACCCCGCAGGATGTGGCCCCGGCCGTGTAAAAAGCTCGCCCATTGGTCGCGGATCTCGCCCAGCACACGGAAGCGGGCGAACTCGGAACCTTGGTTGGGCGTGCCCACCATGATCAGCGCGACGACCCTTGGCGCCGCAGCGCCGTCCGCGGCCGTGGCGTAAGCGATCCGTGGATTAGTCAGCATTTCGCGAGATACCAGGCCGCCCATGCTGTGGGCGACGACAGCCACCTGCTCAATGCCGCGCCGTGTCAACCGTTTCAATTGATCGTGAAAAAACCGGGCCGAATCCTCGATCTGCTGATCGTTCGGGTAATCCAGTTGCCAGACATTGATCCGCTGGTCGGCAAGCACCGGGGCGAGATTCATCCACACCTTGCCGGGATCGTCCAGGCCATGAACCAGCACCACCGACGGCGCCGCGGGATCCGGCTGCGCCGCGAACCCTGGCGCGTCACCGTGCAGGGTTAGGCCGTAAGATTCCGCCACTTGCGCCGCCTGCTGGGGAAAGGCCCGTTCCACGGACGTGCGAATCTGGCGACGCAGCGACTTTTCCTGCTCCGGGAAAAATGAAACCACTACGACGGAAGCGATGGAAACGACCGCGGCAGCCACCGCGACATAAAGCCACCGGCGTCGTGTTTGAGTTGGTTTTTTCATGCGGCTTGCGACCTGCGAATCAACCGCGGCCGGTTGACGCCCCTCCGCCACGACTCGCGAATTTGGAATTGACGCAGCCAGAATAACATTTGTTGCGATTTATCACGCAAACCCGCTGCGCGTCAAAGCACATCGCAACTCGGCCATATGAACCGCCGGGTTTTAACGGCAACTGATGCGCACCTTCAATCCGCAGGCTTCGCCGACGCCGCCATGTCGGAAAGCGTGACCAAGCGGTAGCCCCGCGCCGCCAACTTCGGCAGCACCCGTTGCAGGGTGGCGATCGTCCGCAAACCGCGGTCACCGGCATCATGCAGAATCACGATCGAACCCGGTTCCACCGACCACAGAATATAGCGTGCCGCCAGCGCCGGGGCGTGTATGTGCGCATCCAGGGGATATACCGATCCGAGCGCCAGCCGGTAGGCGTATTTTTCCCGCGCAATCTCCACCATGGCTTCGTTGAACCAGCCTGATCCCGGCCGAAACCAGCGCACGCTCCCGTAACGGGACAGGATCTCGTGGGAGTCGCCGAGTGCGCGAGCGAATTCTTTGATACTCAGTTTAATGCTGGGACGGTCCTGGGCCAGGTGGTTGCCAATCTCATGCCCCTCGGCCGCTATCCGGCGAACAATGGCTTCCTGGCCCGAGATACGGCTCGAGATGACGAAAAACGTGGCCTTGGCATCGTGCGCCGCGAGGAGATCGAGAATCCGCGGCGTGGTCTGCGCATCGGGGCCATCGTCGATGGTCAACGCAATCACCCGCTGATTGGTATTGATGTAATAGGTAACCTCCGGTGAACTCCCCGGCAAGACATCGATCAGCCAACGCGGCTCGGCTTGCGCCTCTGACCAATACGTGCAGCATGTGGCGGCTGCGAACAGCAGCGCTATCATCCAGGACGTGGAATACGCTCCAGTAGTGTTGCGCGGTCTCATCAAGCTATCAATCCAAACCGACTTTTCATGCTGTTGTCAAACGAATGGTGAGCATCAACATCAATCCTCCCTTGTGTGTCTCTCCCGGGCGTGATCTGCAGTAGATGGATATGCTGTATTAGACACTCTGGCCCTGGTTGGCACACCCCCAGGCTAGCGCCACGGCCATTAGCACGACGCGGGGCAGCGACGGGACCGCGCACCTATGCCCCAAACGCGTCATGGCCCGACACCCACCAGCTTGCCGGCTTCGTCAAACGCGTCGAGCACTCTTTCGATGTATTCGACGGTGTGCGTCGCCATGCAACTCATGCGTAGCAACGCCATCTTCGCAGGGACCGCCGGCGCGAGCACCGGACTGGTGAAAATGCCGCGATCGAAAAGCGCCCGCCACAAACGCAGTAGCTTCTCTTCATCGCGGACCAGCACCGGAATTATCGGTGTTTGCGTCTTGCCGATGTCGAAACCCAACGCCTCGAGACCCTCCCTGAGGTAACGGGTATTGCTCCACAGCCGTTGCCGGCGATCGGGTTCGCTTTCCAGGATGTCGACGGCAGCCAGTGCGGCGGCGGCCGCCGGCGCCGGCAGGCTTGCCGAAAAGATCAATGAGCGCGCGTGATGTTTCAGATAGTCGATGACATCCGTGTCAGCCGCGATGTACCCGCCGATGCTGGCCAGAGACTTGCTGAAAGTCCCGACCATCACGTCGACAGCCGCCTCGAGTGCGAAATATTCCGCCGTGCCACGGCCACTCACACCGAGCACGCCCAAGCCATGGGCGTCATCCACCATCAGTCCGGTGCGGTAACGCCGGCCCAAGCCGACGATGCCGGGCAAGTCCGCGATGTCGCCCTCCATGCTGAATACGCCGTCGACCACCACCAGCGCCCGCCGCCCCGCGGTATCCTGGAGTTTGCGCTCGAGATCATCGAGATCGTCGTGCTGAAACCTGTGTACCTGCCCGAAGGATAAACGACAACCGTCGACGATACTGGCGTGGTTCAGCTTGTCGATGAATATGAATTCGTTCTTGCCTACAAGCGCAGAAATGGCGCCCAGGTTCGCCTGAAACCCGGTCGGGAAAACCAGTGCCGCGTCCTTGCGCAAAAACGCAGCGAGGCGCTGCTCCAACTCCTCGTGGATCGCCAGCGTGCCGTTTAAGAACCGCGACCCGGCACACCCCGTGCCGTAGCGCCGCACCGCATCTATCGCGGCTTCCTGGACCCGGGGATGACTGGCGAGTCCGAGGTAGTTGTTGGAACTCATCATGATCATGCGCCGCCCCTGGCATATCACCTCCGGTCCCTGGGGTGACGTCAGTGGCTTGAAATACGGATACAAGTTCGCAGTTCGCAGATCCGCAGCGCGGGTGAATCGCAGGCACTTATCAAACACCGGTGCGCGCTTGCGGCGCAGGTTAAACGATGGAGTTCGACGAACGTGATTGATCCGGTTCATGGGCCGTTCCAGCAGTGAGCGCTGGTCACGATATCGCAGTGAGCCTGTATTTCCATTATCATCTTGCGCCAATAGCTTATCTCCACGCGCGGCACCGGGATCGCAGTGGACCATGACCGCGGGTCTATGGGGCCGCGTCGGAGCCAGCGTCACCGCCACGAACGGCTACATTCGAAGACACATACACCGTGTACGCCTCACAGCTTGCGTCCTGTTCGCTAACGATCTGGAAGGCTCTGGAAGCCAGCGGGATCGATAGCCGAAAAGTGTTCACGCAAGCGGGGCTCGACCCGGAAAAACTCCATGATCCAGGGGCACGTTTCAGTTACCGGGCGGTGCGGAGTATTGGCACCCGAGTAATCTGCACGCGCTGGGTTACGCGTGGCTGGCGAGCAGCGATCTGAAGGACGCCTTGAACCGTGTCATCCGTTACTACCGCGTGGTGAGCACAGATAAAGAGGAACTCTCGCTTGTCGAAACGAGTCGCGGATATCGTTTTGTATTAGACGTGACCAATGTGGTCTGGGAGTTGATCGAAGCGGAGTATGACGATTTCTTCGCCTCGGTCGTGAAGATGTGCCGGGTCAGTTGGGGTAAGGATCTGGCGCCAATGGAAGTAAGAATTCAGCGCTCCCCGCCCCCGCTGCACTGCGTCGAAGCATTCACCCGCTACTTCAAGGCCTCGGTCGAGTTCGCGGCCGATGAGAACAGCTTGCTATTCCGCAAGAGCGATCTCGAAAAGGCCCTGCCGACCGGCAATGTTCAGGTGGCGCGCGCCTGCGATCGCATCGTCGACGAGTACCTGGCCGGTCTCGAGGGAGCGCAGATTACGGTCAAGGCACGGGCGAAACTGGTGGAGCGATTACCCTCCGGTGAATTCAGCGAGAAAGGCATCGCCGACGCGCTGAATGTCAGCGTGCGCGGTCTGCAGCGCAAACTCAAGGACGAAGGGACGACATTCAAGCAACTTGTCGATAATACGCGGCGCGATCTCGCGCTGCAGTACGTCAAGGACTCCACCGTATCGATCAATGAGATGGCCTATCTGCTGGGCTATTCAGAACACGCGAATTTCTCCCGCGCATTCAAACGTTGGACCGGCGTGGCGCCGAGCGCGGCGCGGTAATGCGCCCCAGGTGGTTTAACGTACGATTCAGTCCAGGCAGGATATTTCCGCGGGACTGACCGTGTACTCGAGTCTCATCCAGGGGACTTCCCGCGCGAGGAGGCTGTAAGGCGGTAGACCGGTTTTCTGGTCTTGAGGTCCACCACATTGACTACCAGCATGTGGTGCTGGTCGCTCTGCGGGGTGTAATACTCGAAGCTGTTGCCCTCGTCGGCCACCGGCTCCATTTTGAGATCCTGGGTGCTCTTGATGCCGTAAATGTATTGCACGTCGATATCCGGCGCGCTGCGGTCCTCGGTGAGGCCCTTCGCATCGAACGCGTGGACCAGCGCCGCGGTGATGCGCTGCTCGACGCCGGGATTGTCGCGATTGACCTTAAGCGGGAAGATGCGGAACGTGCCGTAGGTGTCAAACGGCGCGTTCTTCGCGAGTGTGTATTCGCTCTTCACCGGATAGGCCTTGTGCCTATCGGCCCCTTCGAGCCGGAAGCGCAGCGCGAGATTGTTGCGCGAGTCGGCGTGGCGCAACGCCTCGTCCTCGGTGATCCGCCCGGTTTGCACCAACTCGAACAGCGCCTGATCAAAGGTCCTGGAAGCACGGCCCTGGCTCTTCTCCATGGCCTCCTTGATCTCATCGATCTTGCCGCGTTCGATGAGCTGGGCGATGTAGGGTGTACGCGACATGAATTCGACCGCCGCCACCCGCCGCTCATCCCGGTCCAAGCACAGTCGTTGCGCCACGATCGCCTGCAGATTCAGCGACAGATCCTGCAGGAGCTGCGCGCGCGCGTCCTCGGGAAAAAAATTGATGATTCGAGTCAAAGTCTGGTTGGCGTTGTTGGCGTGCAGCGTAGACAGGCACAGGTGGCCGGTCTCGGCGTAGTTAATGGCGTGCCGCATGGTCTCCCGGTCGCGTATCTCGCCGACGAGTATGACGTCCGGGGCCTCCCGCAGCGCGTTTTTCAGCGCCGCAGCATAGGAGAGCGTATCCATGCCGACCTCCCTCTGGTTCACCAACGATCGCTTATTGGTGTGAATGAATTCGATGGGGTCTTCGATGGTCAGTATGTGACCGGCGCGATTGGCATTGCGATAATCGATCATCGCGGCGAGGGTGGTCGATTTTCCGGTTCCGGTAGCGCCGACGACAAGAATCAGGCCGCGTTCCATCATCGCGAATTCCTTGAGCTTGGCAGGCAGGTCGAGCTGGTCGATGGACGGCACGCTGGCCTTGATGTGACGCGCGACCAGGGCCGGCTCACCCCGTTGCCGGAAAACATTGACACGAAAACGTCCGGTATCCGGCAGGTGCAGCGATTTGTTCAACTCATGCTGGCTCTCGAACACCTCGACATCCTGGTCGGTGAGCAGCGAATAAATAAGACCGCGGTTGCGCTCCGCGTCGAGGAGCTTGTCCTCCAAGGGGCGCATCTCGCCTTCAACCTTGACCACCGGTGGCGAGTCGACGCTGATGAACAGGTCCGACGCCTCGATCTCAACCATCTTTTTGAGCAGCGCTCGCAAATCCATGGGGGCAGTATACGTAATTCCAAGATTCAATTCAGACCCGGATGTACACCGGCCCGCTAACACTTGTGCGCCCCGCGCATCCGTGCGACTCTACCGGTCAGTTTCGTGACCGCTTCGCAGCGGCGATACGCTGCACCCCAGTGATGTCATTCGTGGAGAATATTGCCGATGAGATTGTCTTTGGTGAAGTGCTGTTTGAGCGCGGTAACCGCGGTGGCTCTCGCCGCGTGTGCCGCCACCCAGAAGACCGCTGAGTGGCGCGACCCCAGCTACGCGGGACAGAAATTCGATGACATTCTGGTGATCGGAGTCGCCAACAAAGGGACGGTGCGGCGGATGTTCGAATCCAATCTGGTCGATGCGCTCGCCCAGAAAAAGATCACCGCCGTGCCGAGCTTCAGCATCATGGCCCAGGATCAGAAGATCTCCGAGGCGGCGATCAAGGCGGCGATCGCCGGAAAGCAAATCGACGCGGTATTGGTAACGCATTTGGTCGGTGTCGAGCAGAAGGAAGTTTACCGCCCCCCGATGTACTCACCCGGGTTTGGCTATTACGGTTATTACTCATCCGCTTATGCACGGGTCTATGAACCCGGTTATTACGAACGCTATCAGGTGGTGAAACTGGAAACCACGCTCTACGATGTCAAGACCGAGAAACCGGTGTGGTCGATGCAGTCCGACACCATTGATCCCGAGGTCGACGAGAAACTGATTAAATCCACCATCAACGCGGTGATCAAGGCGCTTTCCGAACAGGCATTGATCTGATAATCGGGCTTGGAAAGCGCTCCCACTGTTTCTCTTGTTGCTGCCAGAATTATCGATGTCATACTGAGCGAAGCGAAGTATCTCATCGCGTTGAAATCCATCGGCAACTTTACGCGCTGCAAGATCCTTCGGCGTTCCGCCTCAGGATGACATCGTCGTAGGGCCTTCCCTCTCAGGATGATATTGCCGGAAACGGCGCGCCTCGGGAAGATCTTTGTGGGTGCGGCTTTTACTGCAAACAACGCACATCACAAGCAGCCGCGACGCATTGCGACTCGAATGCGACCCCTTTCTCGTCAATTTGCCGCCTTCTTGCGGATTTCCTCTTTAGCCGCCTCGCGGCGGTCGAGTTTTGCAATCACCAGCTTGTAGGCGATGTAGTACTTATAGATATTGCTCACGTATTGCACCGTCTCACGGCCGATGCGCTTGGCGGCGATGACCTCGACGTGTCCGAACCACACGTTCGGATCCAGACCGCGTTGTGCCGCCTCCTTGCGTAACCGGGCGACCTTCGCGGGACCGGCGTTGTACGCGGCAAACGCCAGCAAGGCCTGGTTGAGCTTGTCTATTTTCGCATCACTGAAGTAGCGGTCGCGCAGAAAACGCAGATACTTGGTGCCGGCGTGGATGTTGCTCTCGAGCTTTTCAATATCGGGTATCCCCACGTTGGGGTCCCTGGCGGTGGTCGGCAAGATCTGCATCACGCCGATGGCGCCGGCTTTACTGCGCCTGGTCTGGTCGAGCTGCGACTCCTGGTAGGCCAACGCAGTGAGCATCAGCCAGTCGAAGTCGTAGTCGCCGGCGTATTTCTCGAACAGACCGAGCATTGACAGGAACTTCTCCAGTTCGTGCTCGCTTACCGCGTTGCGCACCCATTTATTCGCTTTGAAATAACGCTTGAGAATGATGTTTCCATGCAAGGTCCCTTTCTTGTTTTTGCCCATGAACTGGTTGACCACCGCCATTAAAGTCGGGCTGTTCTTGCGAAACGCCCATGCGATCTTCCCCCCCTCACGCACACTAATGTTCGGGTGCACCTCGATGTCGTCGAACACATCCCGCCAGAACTGCGCCTTGTGGTTGTCGACGAAAATCATCGACAGCAAGCCGGCGTTCACCATCTCCAGCAGATCGCTGTCTTCGAGATATTCGTCCACCGCCACCAGCTCGATGGGCTTCAGGCCGCGCTTCTTGAAATCCCGGTTGAGCGAGCTCAGGCTCCTGAAGTAACTGCTGGATTTTCGCACGTGTATCGTCTGACCGGCGAGTTCGTCGCGGTGCCCGATACGCGGCGCCGCCGGACCGGTCACCAGCACCTCGCTGACGTTGTCGTAAAAGGGATCGGAGAAATCCACCTGTTGCAGGCGCTCGTCGGTGACGGTCAAATTGGCGGCGGCGATATCCCCCAGACCCTCTTGTAATGCGGGGAGCAGCCGGTCCCGCGGCACGGGGATGAACACGACATTCAGCTTACGGGTTTTAAGATCGTATTTCTTGTTTATGTGCGCCTCGAACAGCTTGAGCGCATCGTAACTCGCACCGCGCTGCGTCGCGCCGTCGAGAAAATACATCAGCTTGTTGTAGACCACCAGCGCGCGGATCGTACGGCGCTTCAGCATTGCCTCGAAATCGCCCGTCCACGGCTGTCGGAAGACCTGATCGAGCATCTCCTGTGCGGTAAATGCCGGACTACTGAAACCCAACGCAAGGAGCACGATGCACCCTACCCGTAACAAGGATCGAAGAGCACCCATATATGCAATGCGAACAGACTTCGATTTCATTAATATCATCCAGACGTAAAACGCAAACGGATTATGTGTCAACATCATCCGTCCGCGTGTTCATGGTCACGACTCAGAAACGATATTTGACGCCCACAGTTATGGAATTCGAGGCGCCTTCCACGTCGCTGCCGAATATCTTGCCGGCCCCGGAACGGTGATGGATGCGCGACACGAGATCCCACTGCGGGATGCTCGGCGGCCCGACGGTCAACTCGAACATCAGATAACCGAGCAGCTTGTCACTAGAGCCTTCGGTCTCCACCTCGAACGGCGGCACTTCGGTGGCGAATGAAAGCCCGGCGCCGCCGGCGACGGTGGTGTCGATAAAACCGTCCCAGGGAAAACGCAGCCAGCGCAACGCGAACAGCCCGTTGAGCTCCCAATGGTCCTGTCCGGTAGTGTGTTTGGCGATCTGTCCCTCGGCTTCGATGGTGAGGCTTGGATTGACTGTCTTGAGCTTCCGCGTCAGCGCCAGCACCCAAAATTTATAATCGGAATCGTAGTCGGCCTTGAAGGTCAACACATCGCTCAAGGTATCCGAGGTGAGCTTCCCGTAATAAGCCGTTACCGCCCACTTGTACTCGCCGCGCGGGGTGACTGTAGCGGGCTCTTGCGCCCACGCAGCGCCGGTAAACAATATCGCCAGGACCAGGAGGTAGTATCTTTTCATTTTTCCAACTTACTTGTACGGTGAGTTTTCTTATTGTGCCGCAGTTTACAACACAGATGTTGCAAAGACACGGAATGGGCGTTTGTTGCTAGCGCAGACGAGTAATTTCCGACGATCCGCCGCCGGCATAGACGAGGGACCTCAGGGCTCATGGCGTGTACGAACCGGGCTCGGGACCTATCTACAGCCGCATTCTGGTGCTAGCCCGCAGGCCGAGCCGGTGTTCACATCATATGGACACCGACATCGAACTGACCGGTAGCCCGGTGCGTGTGTATGGGCTCAGCGTACCGAGCCGAAACCGAGCAGAAGATACGCAAACGGTCCCTTGTACTCGTAATCGACGTCCGTGGCGCTGACGCTTTGATCGGTAATCTTCAGATTCGCGTCGGTGTAGATATAGCCGAGGCCCAGGCCCACGCTCTGCCAAGGACGGAATTCGACGCTGGCGAACAGATCCGTGATTTCACCGTCGATGTCGCCGATGTCGAA
>CAMYKW010000050.1 GCA_947259175.1 uncultured Gammaproteobacteria bacterium
GTCAGAGCCCCACCACTCCCGCGATTTCAGCGAGCCGAACACAAACCCCACGTAACCGTGCAGTCCGTGGGCGGCGGGGATACCGACAATCGCCAGCGTGAGCATCCACTTGTGGTCATAGGCCTTCGCCTTTTCCGAGATGTCGTCGGACCACAGTGTGATGGCGCGATAAAAGCTCCTGACCAGGCCGGTTGAGTTGCGGGCGCGGATGACGTTGTCGACGCGGAATGCGAACCACACCTCCAGCATCAGCAGGATCGCATAGAAGGCGGCGAAATATCCGAATGCCGCGAACGCCGAGGTGAGATGGGGGGTGATCATCGCGTTGAATGCGCGTTGCGGTTGACCGAGGTGCAGCAGCAACGTCATCGGGACGAACAACATGAAACACAAGGCGGTGAGCAGCGCGAACCGGGCGACGGGCTTGAAATTCTCCATCCCGAAGACGTGGTACATGCTGGAAACCGAGAACGCCCCGGCCACCAGGCCGGTCATGAACGGATACACGATATAAAAACAGGTCGGCGCGTTGCCGGTCTCCGGTTTGAGCACTTGCACCCGATTATCACGCAAGAATTTGCTGATATCGCTGGCCTCGTTGTTCATGTCACCGAATATCCGCGCGCCCACCGGGCACACCTCGACGCACGCCGGTTTGAGGCCCTTGGTGATGCGGTGATAGCACCAGGTGCATTTTTCGGTCACCTGCTCCTTGTAGTCAAAAAAGCGCGCGCCGTAGGGACACGCCTGCACGCAGTACTGGCAGCCTATGCAGTAGTCGTGATCGATGAGCACGGCGCCATCGTGGGTCTTGAACGTCGCGCCGGTGGGGCACACCTGCACGCAGGACGGGTGCCGGCAGTGGTTGCAGATTTTGGGCACGAAGAACGCCTTGTCGATCTTCTTGCCTTGGTAACGATTGTCAAAGCGGTATTCTTTCTCCGAACCCGAGGCGGCGATGTTGTCCGGGTCGCTGTGGCTGTCCACCTGCGGCCGCTCCTCGCCTTCCAGCCACACGTAGCGCTCGACCCAGGTGCGAAAATGATTCGCAGTGGGCACGACGTTGTTTTCGGCCTTGCACGCCTCCACGCAGCGCAGGCAACCGATACAACGCGTGGCATCGATGCCGTAGCCCCAGTCGTGCTGGGTCCAGTCATAGTTAGGTATCTGCGGGACGTCCGCACTGGCCGCCGCGGCCTCACCGGTGCCTTTCTTGCCCATCAGACCGGTCCCGCCGACCATCAGCGCGCCCACCGACGCCGCTGCCTTTCCCAAACCGCGCAGGAACGCCCGCCGCCCGGACTGGGCGTTACCGCCCCTTGTTTTACGCATCACCGTTGCAATCCTCCGTTTCGTACCGTTGCTGTGCCTCGGCCGAGTCGTTTCATATTGAATGTGTTCGTCAAGTTCATGCTTCGCGGCGGTCAGTTCGACGGTTTGAGTGACGAGTAATAACCCGCCAGTTTCTCAATATCTTCGTCGCTCAGGCCCTTGGCGATGGGCATCATCATCGGGTTTTGGCGCGCACCGGATTTGTAATTGCGCAACTGATCGATGAGATACACAGGATCTTTACCGGCCAGCGCCGGGAACGCCCCCACGCCCTGTCCCTGGGCGCCGTGGCAGCCCACGCATTTGGCGTTGGCTGGCGGAGCGGACAACCCTGGTGTCGCCGCCGCGGCCGATGCCGTACCCCGGGTCGCGTAATATTTGGCGAGCGTCACGATTTGCTCGTCGGTCAAGCCCTTGGCGATCGGCGTCATCATCGGGTTCTGGCGCGCCCCGGATTTGTAGTTCTTCAACTGATCGGCGAGATAGGCGGCATCTTTACCGGCCAGCGCCGGGAACGCCCCCACACCCTGGCCGTCGGCGCCATGACAGCCGATGCACTTGGCGGTCAGTTTCACCACCCCCGGGGAGCCCTCGTCCCGGGCGCCGGGCGCCGCCGCCGACTTGTCCCCCAGGGTGGCGTAGTACTCGGCGAGCACCTCGATGTCACGGTCGGACAACGCCTGCATAATTGGGGTCATCATCGGGTTCTGGCGCGCCCCTGCCTTGTATTTCTTCATTTCACTGATAAGGTGATTGGCGTCTTTGCCCACCAACCCCGGAAACGCCCCGACGCCCCTGCCGTCGGTGCCGTGGCAACCGGCACACTCGGCCGCCAGCGCCACCGCCGGTTTCAACCCGCCGATGGAGGGCGCATGCGGATTGTGGCAGGTAATGCACTCGAGCCGGTCTTCGTGTGGATAGGGGTGGTCCTTGACCACGATCTGCGGCTGGGTCGCCGGGCGGCTGGGCATTTTCTCGTGGCACAGGGTGCACAGCTTGACGGTATCGGTGGGAATCGGCAGCTTTCCATTCGCGGGATGCTCGCCTGCCGGGGTGTGGCAGATCTCGCATTTGACGACCTTGTGCACCCCCGCGGTCCATTGCACGTGGCGCTCCGTGTGGCAGCCCTGGCAGTAGGCGGGGCCGCGGAATTTGGGATTACCGGTGGCCAGCTCCGCCACCGAGTCTCCCCGGTAGTGGCCGTAGCGGTAGAACGAGTCGTCGGTGAAGTATATCTTGGCGGTTACCGCGGTCGTCAGGAAAACCACCAGCAATATTACGAGTCGAACAATATGTTTGGGCATTCGGGGAGTCTTTTCCAGCCGCACCTATGGGGGACGGACGATAAACCACCGGCGCAGCGGAAGTATTTGACAATCGTCAAATTACTCCCGGGTGATATGGGGTATCAAGTGCGTCGAGGTACTATGGTCGCCCCCTCGCCCGGCGGCCACATATCGATTGGCATTGCGCGATGGCATCGATCGGGCGAGAGCGCTAAACCCAGGAGCACTGCTATGAAAAAGTTCCCGACTCAGTCAGCCATTGCCGCCTGTGCCTTGCTGATATCGCCGGCTGTGCTTGCGGGACATGCCGACCCCGCCGCGCCCATCAATATCCTGGTCGGCGTGGGCTTTGTCGGACTGATCTTGGTCGTCGCAGCGGGCGTGTATTTCGCGAGAACGCGCGACCCTAAGGCGGAGCCGCTGGCCACCGTGCTGCAGGAACAGCATCCCGACCCGCACGCCGTCGGTCCACAGACCTCGGTCCAGGACTGTGTGCGCAAGATGAATGACGAGAAAAGCGGTGCCGTGATCATAATCGACGGCGAAAAACTGGTGGGAATCTTTTCTGAACGGGATGCGCTGTCCCGGGTGCTCGCCGCCGGACTCGATCCCGCCACCCAGGTCACCGAAGTGATGACCAAGAATCCCACCGTGATCACCCCTGAAACCAAGGTGGAAGAGGCAATGCAGATCGTTACCGAACAACACATCCGCCACCTGCCCATTGTTCAGGACGGCAAAGTGCTGGGTTTGGTCACCAGCGCCGATCTGACCCACTGGGTGGTCAAGGACGAGGCGAAGGAAATCCAGCACCTGGTGGATATCGTCGAGGGCGCCTGACCGCCCGCCACCGAGGTTGTTGTGCCCGGCGCCGTTCACCGAGCCGGAAATTCGTCCACCGACTCCCGGGATCCGGGCGCCAGGTGCCGATCACCCCTGTGGAGTGCGCAGCCAGCGGGTGGCGCGTTGTTCGATGACGATGTCGGGACGGTCTTTGGCGACCCGTTCTTCGATCGCCGCCGGCACTACCGGACTCGCGGGGACATAGTGCACGTAGGCGAACGATTCAGACAGATACGGCATCATCTCCAGCGAGTACGAGTCGCGGAACATGAGCAGCCGCCCCCCGGCCTCACGGCACGACGTACTGAAAGCGCTCTGATTGCGTATGCGGTCGTCGGCGTCGGCGGCGATGCCCTCGGTCACGGCGCAGTTTGCGACCGGCTGTTTCAGCTCGATACTGGGCTCGCGCAAAAACTCCGCCATCGCCAGGTTCTGCGCCAGATCGCCGCCGCTGCGGTCGCGCACCACAAACGAATCGGCCGACAAGTTTAGCAGGCGAATGCCGGGATGCCTGGGTTGCAGGTGCTGTATCAGCGCACGATAGCCCTGATACGCGCCGAAGGCATTCCAGTGGGTGTCGGTCTTGTGGTAGGTGCGCATCTCGGACTTGGCGCGCTGCAGCACCGGGCTCAGGTCCAGCACCGGCACGTCGGTGTGGGTGGCCAGATAGGCGACCAGCTGCTCGGCCCGGGACTGTGCGCCCACGCGGTTGATGGCGGCGGGCAGGAATTCGGGGTAGGTCACCGGTTTATTGGGGGCGATCACGAACAGGTAGTCGATACCGCGCGCCGCCAGCCAGTCGTGTTTGGCAGACAACACCCGCGCCCATTGCGCCAGCTCCCCGGGACCGTACGGCCAAGCATTACGGACGTCACGAATGTGCACACCCCCGCCTTGATACAACCAACCCTGTTTGCCGACCAGCACCCAGTCGTTCGGCGACACCTGCAGCCAACCGACGCGCAGCCGGTTGTACCACTTGACCAGCGTCTGCCGCAGTCCGAAGTGGTCGTTGTAAAAGGCCTCGAACTGCTGCGGGAACTCGTTGAGCACACGCAGGTCCCGAGGCACGTTCGGGAACGGAGCCAGGCGGCGCCGTTCGGCCTCGGATTCGGTCTCGGCGGGGCTCGTGACCATGACCAACAACGGCAAACAGATCATGCCCAGAAACAGGCCCACCAGAACACGTTTTGAAGGCGTCGTCAGAATCATCAGAAGCGGAAGTAGATGAAGGGATTATGGGTGCCGGCGGCGAGATGCATGCCGGCGCCGACAACGATCAGGCACAACATGGAAATCACCGCCAGCGAGTACGCGACGTTGAGCGCCGGTGACCGGTCGAGCAGCCTGCCGAGACGCGGCGGCGGCGCCAGGAACCAGCGGCGCTTGAGCCACGGCAGCACCGGGGTCGCCGCGACCAAGCCGGCGGCAAAGACGATCGCTGTCTCGCGATCCCAGTATAGGCCCACATGGAAAGCGGTGCCGGCGCCGCTCGCCCCGCCGAACATCGCCTCGATGAAGGCCCAGGCGTAGTCCAGGGTGTCGGCGCGAAACAGCACCCACGCCAGCATCACCACCAACAGCACGTAAATGTGGCGCACAATGGACCAGCTGCGCGCCAACAACGCGCCGAAGCCGGATCGTTCGAGAATCAGGAACGCGCCATGAACCATTCCCCACAGCACGAAGTTCCAGCTGGCGCCGTGCCACAGGCCGACCAGAAAGAACACCGTCAGCAGGTTGGCGTACACCCGCCATGGCGCGCAGCGGTTGCCACCCAGGGGAATATACAGGTAATCGCGGAACCAGCGCGACAGGGATATGTGCCAGCGGCGCCAGAACTCCTGAATCGAGCGGGCGATGTAGGGGTAGTTGAAGTTGATGAGAAAGCGAAAACCGAACATGCGTCCCAGGCCGATGGCCATGTCCGAGTAGCCGGAGAAGTCGAAATAAATCTGCAGCGTGTAGCACGTTACGCCGAGCCAGCTGAGGCCGAAGGTCAGGTGCTCGGCGGGGACGGCAAAGATCTGGTCCGCGACCTCACCCATGGGGTTGGCGATCAGCATCTTCTTTCCGAGGCCGAAAATAAACAACGCCACCCCGCTGGTGAACCCGTCGAGGCTGACCCGTCGGTGCAGCAACTGTTCGGCAATGTGGTGGTAGCGCACTATAGGACCGGCGATCAATTGCGGAAATAAGGCGATGTACAGCGCGCTGTTAATGGGGTTGCGCTGCACTTCCGCCTGCCCGCGGTAGACATCGATCACGTAAGACATCGCCTGGAAGGTGAAGAAGGAGATGCCGATGGGCAGGTGCACCGGGTCCAGTTGAATCGGTGTCAGCCCCAGTGCGGCGATCGCCAGATTGAGATTGTCGGCTAGAAAATTGGCGTACTTGAAACTGCCGAGCAGCGCGAGATTGGTGAACACCGCCAGCAGTAAAGCAATTTTACCGATCAGGTCACGGCGATAACGGGCAATGACCAGGCCGCCCAGGTAGTTGAATACGATAGAGGCCAGCATGATCGCCACAAACACGCCCTCCCCCCACGCGTAGAACAGCAGGCTGGCCAGCAGCAGGAACAGATTGCGGGTGTTACGCGGTACGACGAAATACAACAGCAGAACTGCGGGCAGGAACAGGAACAAAAAAACCGACGAGCTGAAAACCATGCAATACCCGGGCTGCGACTATCCCAGTCGCCAACGATGGAAGCGCTGGACCCAGCGCAGCACGCCTTGCGGCGCATGAGTGCGCTTCCATTCTCCGGCGGCGTATTTGTTCGCTTCCGCCAGGGTCGGATAGATGTGTATCGTGCCGAGTATCTTGTTGAGCCCCAGCTTGTGGCGCATGGCGGCGACATATTCGGCGATCAGGTCGCCGGCGTGCTCGCCGACGATGGCAGCGCCGAGAATCTTGTCCTTTCCCGGTACGGTGAGCACCTTTACCAGCCCGTGGGCCTCGTCGTCGGTGATGGCGCGATCGAGCTCCTTGATATCATAACGCGTCACCTCATAAGCGACGCCCTTATCCTTGGCCTCGATTTCGTTTAAACCCACGCGTGCGACTTCCGGGTCGGTAAACGTGGCCCAGGGTACTACCGAGTAATCCACTTTGAACTTCTTGAGTCCTCCGAACAATGCGTTGACCGAGGCGTACCAGGCCTGGTGGGCGGCGGTATGCGTGAACTGGTAAGGTCCTGCAACATCGCCGCAGGCGAATATTGTCGGCACGCTGGATCGCATGTAGTGGTCCACCTCGATAGTCCCGGCGGGGGTGAGATTGACGCCCAACTCCTCCAGCCCGTATCCGGCAACCTGGGCGCGGCGTCCCAGCGCCACCAGCAGCTCATCGCCCTCGAAGGTGACCGGTTTCCCCTGGTGCTCACACTCGAGGTGGACCACGCCGTGCTCACGGCGCACGGACCCGGCGGTGGTGTCGACATGTACGTCGACGCCCTCCTCGGCAAAACGCTGCTGAACCATCGACGAGATCTCCGGGTCCTCCCTGGCCAACAGGCGCGGCAGCATCTCGACCTGGGTCACGGTGCTGCCCAGGCGCGCGAACGCCTGGGTGAGCTCGCAACCGATGGGCCCGCCTCCCAATACCAGCAGCCGCTCAGGAAGCGTGCGCATCTGCCACAGGTTGTCCGAGGTCCAGAACTCGATATCGCCAAGCCCGTCAATGGGCGGGATCAGCGGCTGGGCGCCCGCGGCGACGATAATGCTGCGTGTGGTCAGGGTCTTGCCGTTGATGTCCACGCTGTAGGGGGACGTGATACGCGCCTGGCCCCGAATACATTCCACGCCAAGCTGGGTGTACCGTTCCACCGAATCATGGGGCTCTATGGTTCTGATAATGCGCTGCACCCGGTCCATGACTTCGGCGAAGTCGAAGTCCACGCTGGCGCGCTTCATGCCATAGTCACGGGCGCGGCGAACCTGGTGCACGAATTTGGCGGCACGAATCAGCGCTTTGGACGGAACACATCCGGTATGCAGGCAGTCGCCTCCCATACGGTGTTTTTCCACCAATGTTACCCGCGCCTTGACTGCAGCCGCGATGTAGGCCGACACCAGGCCGGCGGAACCGGCGCCGATGACGACCAGATTGCGGTCGAAATTTCTGGGTTTTTGATGGCGACGCAGCACTTTATGTGATCGTAAATAATCGACACTTTTTTTCGCAACCAGCGGGAACACGCCCAGCAGCGCGAAAGACGCGAGTAACCCGGGAGACAGTATGCCGCTCACGGACTCTATTTTTGCCAACTGGGTCCCCGCGTTCACATACACCACCGTCGCGGGCAACATTCCGAGCTGACTGACCAGGTAGTAAACCAGTGTGCGGATAGGCGTCAACCCCATTAACAGATTGATGACAAAAAACGGGAAAATCGGCACCAGGCGCAGCGTGAACAGATAAAACGGACCGTCTTTGTCAATCCCTTCGTTCACCGCGGCGAAATTCTTGCCGAAGCGACCCTGCACCCAGTCGCGCAGTAAAAACCGCGACACCAGAAACGCCAGCGTGGCGCCAATGGTGGACGCGAACGAAACCACCACGGTCCCGGTGAGGACGCCGAAGATCGCACCGCCCGCCAAGGTCATCAGGGCGGCGCCGGGAAGCGACAGCGCGGTCACTGCCACGTAGATGCCAAAGTACATGCACACCGTCAGCCACGGATTCGCGCGATAAAAGACATCGATGTCATGTTGTCGTGACTTGAACGTGTCCAGCGTCAGGTGTTGCGGTACGTCGAATACGAAGAACAGCGCCACCAGTATGGCAACCAGGCCCAGAACGGCGAGTTTGGATCTTCGTATCAAAGCTGCGGCCTATAAGTCACTGCATAATCGGTTGTAGGTGAGTGATCGTTCGCCATAGTACTCGGGCGCCGTCTATCCCAGCGCCTTTGCGCCGATCTCCCGTACGTCGCCGGACCGGTCCGGGCTGTTCAATATGCTTTGGATCTGCGTTTTCATCAACTCGGATCGCTTGTTTTCGTAGCGCCGCCAATGGTTGAGGCTGGTCATCAAATAGGCAGCCAACTGTGGGTTGCGGGCATCCAGTGTACACACCCAGCCGCCGATCAGGGCATACCCCATCCCGGATGGATCATGAAAGCGCACCGGATTTGCGTGGGCGATGGTGCCGAGCAGGGCGCGCACCCGATTGGGGTTGTTGATATTGAACATCGGATGGCGGGTCAGCGCCTCCACCCGGTCCAGGGTATCCGGCCTCGACGAGGCGCCTTGAATGCTGAACCACTTGTCGATTACCAGCGGCTCATGTTCCCACCGCGAGTAGAACGTCTGTAACGCCGCTTCCCGTTCCGCGCCTTCCAGGTCGATCAAGAGGCCCAGCGCCGCCGTGCAGTCGGTCATATTGGTCGCGGTTTCGAACTGGTCGACGATTAATTGTCGCGCCCGCGTAGTGTTCAGCCTGGCGAGGTAGGCAAGACACAGGTTCTTGAGCGCGCGCCGCCCGACGGCGGCGGTATCCCAATGTGGCGCATCAGGCGCATGATTCCGCAAATAGACGGTTTCAAATTCCTGCGCCAGGGCGTTGACCAGTGCGCTCAGCAAATGCTCGCGGGCGTCGTGCACGGCATCCGGATCGATCACCGGCAGCGAATCGGCTATATACGCTTCGCCGGGGATGGACAACAATTCCGCGAGATAGGCGAGATCCGGCTCATCGCCGATCAGATTGGCGCGAAACGCCGCCACATATCCGTCGGGCACAGTAGCGGTGCGCAGCGGCGATTGTTGCTCGATCCAGCGCGCGATCATTTCCGCCGCCAATGCCTGCGCCGCGTCCCACCTTGAATAAGGATCGGTGTCCTTGGACATCAACAAATGGCGTTCTTCCGGTGTGCGTGCTATGCGCAGTTTCACCGGAGCGGAAAAGCCTCGTAGCGCCGACAATACCGGCGCCGCGGGCACGTCCTCGAAGACGAATCGCTGCTTGCGGTCGCGCAGCGACAGCACCTGTTCATGCCCCGGCGGCGCGGCGCCGCCAGCCCGTCGCAGCACCATGGGCCTGCCGTCGCTCCCCAGCAGCGCCACGGTCAACGGGATGTGGAACGGCAGTTTCGTGGGTTGTCCCGGCGTGGCCGGGCACCCTTGGGTGACGTCGAGCGTGTAGGTTCGCCGATCGCGGTCATATTGGCCGACGATCTCGACTTGCGGAGTGCCCGCCTGTTCATACCAGCGTCGAAACTGCAGCAGATCCACGCCGTTGGCCTGCTCCATCGCCGCGACAAAGTCGTCGGTGGTGACCGCCTGTCCGTCGAAGCGCGCGAAATAGCTGTCGGTTCCCCGGCGGAAGCCGTCCGCCCCCAGCAATTCATGCAGCATGCGCACCACTTCGGCGCCTTTGTTATACACGGTGACGGTGTAGAAGTTGTTGATCTCCTGGTAAGCGTCCGGCCGCACCGGGTGGGCCATGGGGCCGGCGTCTTCGCGAAACTGCTGG
Source organism: uncultured Gammaproteobacteria bacterium (assembly GCA_947259175.1). Lineage (GTDB taxonomy): Bacteria > Pseudomonadota > Gammaproteobacteria > Arenicellales > JAANXG01 > CALZGZ01. The sequence continues at coordinate 9,942 of CAMYKW010000050.1, forward strand.
TTGCGGATGATGTTTGCGTCCCGGATACGCTTCACCGCGGACGAACCCATGTCGGCGCTGAACTGCTGATCACGGAATACCGTGAATCCCTCCTTGAGGCTCAACTGAAACCAGTCGCGACATGTGACGCGGTTTCCGGACCAGTTGTGAAAGTACTCGTGAGCGATGACCGATTCGACATGGTGGAAATCGTTGTCGGTGGCGGTCTGCGGGTTAGCCAGGACATAGCGCGAATTGAATAGATTGAGCCCTTTGTTTTCCATCGCGCCCATATTGAAATCATCGATGACCGCGATCATATACACGTCCAGGTCGTATTCGCGGCCATAGCGGCGCTCGTCCCACTGCATCGCCTTCTTGAGTGAGCGCATGGCGAAATCGCATTTGTCGATGTTGTGGTGTTGGGCATGTATCTGCAGCCCGATCTTGCGTCCCGATGCGGTGGTAAACTCATCCTCGAGGCATGCGAGGTCACCGGCGACGAGCGCGAATAGATAGCTCGGCTTGGGGTGCGGGTCCTCCCACGTGACCCAGTGCCGTGTATCGTCGGCATTGCCGTGCGCCACGCGATTTCCGTTGCATAATAATACCGGATAGCGGTGTCTGTCGGCGCAAACGGTGACGGTATAACGCGACAGCACGTCCGGTCGGTCCGGGAAATAGGTGATGCGCCTGAATCCTTCGGCCTCGCACTGGGTGCAAAAATTTCCCGCGGAAAGATAAAGCCCGGTCAACGCGGTGTTCCGCTCCGGGTGGATGTGATTTTCAACATCGAGGCGGAAGGTGTCCGGGAGCGCATCGATGACCAGCTGGTGGTCGGTCAAGCGGTAACGAGAGCGATCCAGTTCGACGCCGTCGAGGAGCAGCTTCGACAGGGTCAGGGTCCGGCCGTCCAAAATCAACGGCTGCGAGTGATTGCCGTTGCGGCGCAACTGCAATTTCGCCTGTACAAGCGTGGTTTGCTCCCCGAGGTCAAAACGAAGCGTGACCTGCTCGACAAAGAAGTCGGGGGGGCGATAGTCCTTTAGATAAATATTGCGACTGGACGTCCGGTTGGTGGCTTCTGCTGATGACATTGCGTCATGTTTGCTGCGGTTAGAACGACCAGCTTAACGTTCCCAGCAGCATCACTTCCAGATCGGCCGTGGTGTCGTGGTTGGGATTGCGCCGGACAAAAAGATGCGTCGCGATTGTTGTATCCGCCTGTGGCGAGAATTGGTAGAACAGGTCCAGATCGAGTTCGTGGCCGCCGGGTTCCAGGGTCAGCGATGTATTCGAGAAGGAGACGTTTTCATGGCGGTCCATGCTTCGCGGCACGATCAGCCGGGTCGCGCCGCTGCGAATGCGCAGCGGCCGGGAGACCGCCACCCCGCCATGGTCATTGCTCCGCAGCAGGCCATCGGCGATAAGTCCGATGCTGAATGCGTCGCTGCGCACGCGGCCGATGTCGTGTAACAGGCTGGCCGCTGAAGGATTGACATCCGTCTCGCCGATGTCCCAGTTTCCCACCAGCGAGAGCGATCGGCGCAGCCTTATCTTCGCGGTAACCCCCAAGGCGCGGGTGCGCGCCCGATCTACGCCAAAGCTTCCGCCCGCCGCACCGCCGAATAAGGAGCCAAGCTCCTCGAGATGACTGGCACGCAATTGCAGGTGGGTGCTTGCTCCGAGGCGCCACTCCCCTTGTACAAACACCGCGCGGCTATCCGCTTCGGCATATTCGTCATTTTCGTGTGTCGCCACACCGGCGAGCAGCTTGACGCCGGCGCCGCCCGGCCAGGAGATCTGAAAGCGGTGTTCGCGCTCGGAGAAGCCGAGATAAGGCGAGCGCAGCGCGTGGTTCCCGATGAACCAACCGCCGGCGATCGATTGGGCGCCGAAACCAGGGTCCCGCGCCATGTCGTCGTTGACAACCAGGTCGTAGTCCGCGCGCCCCGAGGACCCCGACAACCACAGTCGTGCCACCGCTGGGGACGCCTCCAGCACCTCGTAGCCGGGATCCGGCGCCGACTCGAGCGCCGACCGAATCAGCTGGTCGTGACGATAGCCCAGCCGCAACGCGTGTGTGGGTGTGATCGCCAGCCGCGTATCGTCGTCGCGGGCCTGGGCGAGTATTCGATCCGAGCCGCGATGCGCGGGGCGCGTACGCAGTAATCGGTTGAGATCCACCGTGTAAGCGCGGTCATACCGGTCCAATGCCAGGGTTTGATCCAGGGCGTTTTCCGTATTGCGCAAGGCAGCCAAGAGCGTAGGCGCCACCAGTGCGCTGTTGCGGCCCAAAGGCGCTCCAGCGGCACCGCGGGCGGGGACTGCCAGCCCGCCGATGGGGCGCACCGCGGCGCCGATGTTGAGGCGCCCGCGTCCATGGGTCGCGTCGGGGCCGGGCGCCCCGAGGTCGGTTGCGGAAACCAGCAGGATCTCGGCAATCTCCTCCGCGGCGAGATTGGGAAAAAGTTGCGCCAGCAGCGCCGCGGCGCCGGACACATACGCGGTGGAAAACGAAGAGCCGCTGACCGGCGCGAAACTGCCTCCGACAGTCGTGGACCAGACGTCGGTGCCGGGCGCGAGCAGAAAGTAATCCCGGGCTACGCCGGCACGGTTGGAAAATCCGGCTATGTTGCCGTCGGGGCCCAGCGCCCCCACCGCGATTCCGCGGCCGCTCAACTGCGGTGCCAGGCGCGCGGGAAAATCCGGATTCGCGGCGGCGTCGTTGCCGGCGGCCATCACCAGCAGCTTGCCCCGCGCGGCGGCGCCTTGCATGGTAGCGATCTCAATCGGCCCCAGCAGCGGGCCGCCTAGGCTGAGATTAATGATGCGCACATCGCCCCGCGCGGCGGCATAATCAATCGCCTGCAACACCTCGATGCCGCCGCCGAACACGCCGTGGAATGCCTTGATCGGCAGGATCTTGGCGTCGTATGCGACGCCGACAATACCGGCGTGGTTGAAATTGGCGCTGATCAGGCCGCTGACCAGGGTGCCGTGGCTGGTGAAATCGTCGGAAACTACGCCGCCGCCGTTCACAAAGTCGCGCCCCCCTTCGGCGAAGCTGCCCGCCAGGTCCGGGTGCGTGAGGTCGACGCCGGAGTCCACCACCGCCACGGTGACCGGCCCGCCGCTCAAGCCGCGACCCCACGCGGGCAGCACGTTGATGGAGGTGAGGTGCACCTCGTTGTTGAAATTGAGGAACTCGTGGGAGGTCGCGGTGGGCGCGGTGTGGGCGGTGGCCACGGCGAGGCTCAGGCCGCCCGCGAGCAGGCAGCGGGGTACATTACGCAACGTCATCAGACAATCCTCCCATGGTCATCGGCTAATTCCCCCGGTTGGATACCCCACCCCCCTGCTCGGGATAGGAGTATAGCGAGCGGGTTGGGGTCTATGCCAGGATTAGTAGTAGAATGACGAACGCCGTCACCAACACCAGCGGGAGCAGCAATCCGGCCCAGTCTTTGGGCGCGCGCCGGCTCTGTTCGAACGCGGTTTTAAGGCCCGGTCTGAAGATAAAGATCACCAGCACTGCCAGCGCGCCGATGAGGATTATCTCCCAGGTTTGCGGTGACTCCATATAAGAATATCGCTACTATATCGATGGTAGATGCGGCGGGTGATCGCCATGGATCGACCGCCGATAGTATCGCATATGAACGACCAGGATAACGAGATGACCCTGCAGCGAGTCTCTGAGCTTGAGCTCGAGCACCGAGACCTGGACGACGTGATTAAGCGAGTCCAAGACGGTATCTACGTGGATCAACTGCAGTTGCGGCGCCTGAAGAAACGCAAGCTGCAGCTCAAGGACGAGATTACGAAACTGAAGAGTTCGTTGATTCCCGATATCACCGCTTAATCGCCGCCGCGGCTCCCCGGATCATAACCGAGCACCGGGGCAAGCCAGCGTTCGGTCTCAGCAACGTCCATAGACTTACGCCGCGCATAGTCAGCGACCTGATCGCGCTGAACTTTAGTGATCGAAAAATAGCGCGCCAGGGGGTGGGCGAGATACCAGCCACTCACCGACGCAGTCGGCCACATTGCATAGTTTTCAGTGAGTGAGACGCCGATGCGCCGGTCGGGTTGCAGCAGCGACCACAGGGTTTGCTTCTCGGTATGGTCGGGGCATGCCGGATAACCCGGCGCCGGCCGTATGCCCTGATACTTTTCGCCGATCAACTGATCGTTGCTCAGCGACTCTTCAGCTGCGTAGCCCCACAATTCGCGCCGCACCCGTTCGTGCATATGCTCTGCGAACGCCTCGGCGAGCCGGTCGGCCAACGCTTTGAGCAGAATGCTCTGGTAGTCGTCATGTTGGTCCTCAAACCTTGCAATCCTGTCCGCGATGTCGATGCCGGCGGTGAGCGCGAAGGCGCCGATATAATCCGCGATTTGCGTGTCCTTGGGGGCGACGAAGTCCGCGAGACAATAATTGGGTTGCGCCGGCGGCTTGGCCGTCTGCTGCCGCAGCTGATGCAGTGTCGCCAGCAGCGAGCTCCTGGAGTCGTCGGTGTACAACTCTATGTCGTCGCCGACACTGTTGGCGGCGAACAAGCCGACCACCGCGCGTGCTTTGAGCCAATGCTCATTTATGATGCGATCCAGCATGGTTTCTGCGTCGTGAAGCAGACGTCGGGCCGTGTCCCCGACCACCGGGTCCTCGAGCAGTTTCGGGTAGCGCCCCTTGAGTTCCCAGACGTGGAAAAATGGCGTCCAGTCTATATAGCGGCGCAGCGCCCCCAGATCGTAGTCGTCGAACTGCCGTACGCCGAGGCTGTGCGGGCGCGGGGGTGTGTATTGCGACCAGTCGTACTGAAAACGGTTGACGCGCGCATCGGCCAGCGATGCGACGTTGCTCGACGCGGGGCGCGCCCGGCGTTCATCGCGGATCTTCGCATATTCATCCTTTATTCCGGCGATGTACGCGCGCCGGTCGTGTTCGGACAACAGCTTCTGGGTCACGCCTACCGCGCGGGAGGCGTCGGCGACATGCACCACCGGTTGGGCGTAATGGGGCTCGATTTTGACCGCGGTGTGCACCTTCGAGGTCGTCGCGCCACCGATCAACAACGGTAGCGACATCCCGCGACGCTCCATCTCGCGCGCTACGTGGACCATCTCGTCCAGTGATGGAGTGATTAGGCCCGATAGGCCGATGATTTGGCACTGTTCGCGCACCGCGGTTTCGAGAATTTTGTCCGCCGGCACCATGACGCCGAGGTCGACGACCGCGAAGCCGTTGCACTGCAGCACCACGCCGACGATGTTTTTGCCGATGTCGTGCACGTCGCCCTTGACCGTGGCCAGCAAGATCTTGGTCTGGACGCCGGCCCCGCCGGCCTTTCCCGCCTCCATATACGGCAACAGACGGGCTACCGCCTTCTTCATCACGCGGGCGGACTTCACCACCTGCGGCAGAAACATCTTGCCGGCGCCGAACAGGTCGCCGACGATGTTCATGCCGTCCATCAACGGCCCCTCAATAACCTGCAGCGGGCGTGCGAACTCCAAGCGCGCCTGTTCTGTGTCCGACTCGATGTAATCGGCCAGGCCCTTCACCAACGCGTGTTCCAGGCGTTTCGCCACCGGCCACTCTCGCCACGCCAGGTCCGCCTGGGATGGTTTGTCGCCGCCCTGGCCGCGATAACTTTCGGCGATCACCAACAGTCGTTCCGTGGCATCCGGCCGGCGGTTGAGGACCACGTCCTCCACCGCGTCACGCAGCGCGCCGGGGAGCTCTTCGTAGATCGACAGTTGTCCGGCGTTGACGATGCCCATGTCCAGGCCAGCCTGGATGGCGTAATACAGAAACACGGAATGGATCGCTTCACGCACCTGATTGTTGCCGCGAAACGAAAACGAAACATTGGACACACCGCCGGACACGAGTGCGTGGGGCAGACTGCGTTTGATCTCGCGGGTGGCACCGATAAACGCGACCGCGTAATCATTGTGGTCCTCGATTCCGGTGGCCACCGCGAAGATGTTTGGATCGAAGATGATTTCTTCGCCGGGAAATCCTACGCGATCGGTGAGTATGCGATAGGCGCGCGTGCAAATCTCGATTTTTCGCTCCCTGGTGTCGGCCTGCCCAGTCTCGTCGAACGCCATGACGATCACGGCCGCGCCGTAGCGGCGTACTAATGTCGCCTGCTCGATGAAAGTCGCCTCTCCCTCCTTGAGGCTGATCGAGTTGACCACCGGTTTGCCCTGAACGCACTTGAGGCCGGATTCGATGACCTCCCACTTCGAGGAGTCGATCATTACCGGTACCCGCGCGATGTCCGGTTCCCCGGCGATCAGGTTGAGAAAACGGGTAATCGCCGCGCTGGCGTCCAGCAGGCCCTCGTCCATGTTGATGTCGATGATTTGTGCGCCGTTTTCCACCTGCTGCTTGGCGACTTCCAGCGCGCCCTCGTAATCCTCTTGTTGTATCAATTTACGAAACCGGGCGGAGCCGGTGACATTGGTGCGCTCACCCACGTTGACAAACAACGAGTCGCTTTCGATGTTGCACGGCTCGAGGCCGGACAGGCGGCACGCGACCGGCGGCCGAGGAACGGCGCGTGGCGCACAGGCGGATACCGCCTCGCGTATCGCTGCGATATGCTCAGGCGTGGTTCCGCAACACCCGCCGACGATATTGAGAAACCCGCTTTGCGCCCACTCGCCGATGTCCTTGGCCATGTCCTGGGGCGATTCGTCATAGCCCCCCATCTCGTTCGGCAGACCGGCGTTGGGATGCGCCGAGACGTGGGTGTCGGCGATCCGTGACAGCTCTGCCACATACGGGCGCAGTTGTTTCGGGCCCAGCGCGCAATTCAAGCCGATGGACACGGGCTCAGCGTGGCGCAGCGAGTTCCAGAACGCCTCCGTCACCTGACCGGTTAGGGTGCGCCCGGAGGCATCGGTGATCGTGCCGGAGATCATTACCGGCGTACGCGACCCGAGATCGTCGAACAATTTGCCCACCGCGAATACCGCGGCTTTGGCGTTCAGTGTGTCGAAGATGGTTTCGATCAGCAGCGCATCGACGCCGCCCTCCAGCAGGGCGGCGGCAGATTCGTAATACGCCGCGACCAGCTCATCGAAAGTGATATTTCTGAATGCAGGGTCATTGACGTCCGGCGATATCGATGCGGTGCGGTTGGTGGGGCCCAGCACCCCGGCGACGAAGCGCGGCCGTTGCGGCTGGTTGCGGGAATAATCGTCAGCGGCGCGGCGCGCCACGTGCGCAGCGGCAATATTGATCTCCCGCGCCAGCTCCTGCATGCCGTAGTCGGCCATGGCTACGCGGGTGGCGTTGAACGTGTTGGTCTCGATGATATCGGCGCCGGCCTCCAGATAACGACCATGAATGTCATGGATGATGTCAGGCTGGGTGAGCACCAGCAGGTCATTGTTGCCCCTGAGTTCACGTTCCCAGTCGGCGAATCGTCCGCCGCGGTAGTCGGACTCGGAGAGTTGGTGCGCCTGGATCATGGTGCCCATGGCGCCATCCAGAATCAGGATACGTTCCGCGAGGGCTTGTTCGAGTGCGGTCACAGCCCGAGGCGCTTCCAGATATCGTGGGTGGGCTGGTGCTTGTTCAGGGTGTAGAAATGCAATCCCGGGGCGCCGCCGGCGAGCAGCGCCGCGCACAGGTCGGTGACCACGTCCAGTCCGAACGCCCGTAACGACGGCAAGTCGTCCTGGTACTGCTCCAATTTCTTGCGAATCCAACGTGGGATTTCGGCGCCGCAGTTGTCCGAAAACCGAGCCAGCTGACGGTAGTTGGTGATCGGCATGATGCCCGGTACGATGGGGACGCGCACCCCCGCCGCCTCACACTCCCGCACAAATCGCAAGTAGGCCTCGGCGGAATAAAAATATTGAGTGATGGCCGAGTCGGCGCCCGCGGCGACCTTGCGCTTGAAGTTCCTGAGATCGGCCTCGGGGCTCGGCGCCTCCGGATGGTATTCCGGGTATGCCGCGACCTCGATATGGAACGCATCACCACTGGTCTCGCGGATAAACGCGACCAGTTCGTTGGCGTAGGCGAATTCGCCGCGTTCCACCATGCCGGAGGGCAGATCACCGCGCAGCGCCACCAGTCGTTGCACGCCGATGTCCTGGTAGGCCCGTAACAGCTGCCGCACCTCGGCACTTGTGGTGCCGATGCAGGAGATGTGCGGCGCGCCCTGCAGCCCGTGTTCTTGCAGCTCCTTGATCACCTCGAAGGTGCCCTCCCGGGTGCTGCCGCCGGCGCCGAAGGTCACCGAAAAAAACGCGGGCTCCAGTTCCGTGAGCACCGCCAGCGTGTTGCGCAGCGCAGCGGTTCCCTCCGGCGTCTTGGGAGGAAAAAACTCGCAGCTGAACAGTCGGGTCTGTCGTGATTCTGATTGCATGATTGCCGAAAAGCGGTTGGCGATGGACGCAAACCGGACATTGTGCCATCGCTGCTTTGCGGGCCGCAAACCGAAGTCGCGGCGTGGCTGCGTCGCCAGCGTCGATCTTCAGTCGCGTCCAGGGGGGGGCCGACGCCGGGGCGTCGCCGCAGCCCCCGCGGTTTAACGCCCGTCAGTAGCGGTAGAAGTCCGGTTTGTACGGGCCGTCAACCGGCACCCCGATGTAGTCAGCTTGTTCCGGGGTGAGGGTGGTGAGTTCCACGCCGAGTTTTTGCAGATGCAGCCGCGCCACCTGTTCGTCGAGCTTCTTGGGCAACACGTAGACTTTATTGGTGTACCCGCCCGGGTTGCCGAAAAGCTCGATCTGGGCCAGCACCTGATTGGTAAACGAGTTCGACATCACGAAGCTCGGGTGGCCGGTGGCGCACCCCAGGTTCACCAACCGGCCCTCGGCGAGCAGTATAATGCGCTTGCCATCGGGAAAGATGACATGGTCGACCTGTGGCTTGATGTTTTCCCACTGATACTGACGCAGACTGGCGACCGCGATTTCGTTATCAAAGTGGCCGATATTGCACACGATGGCCTGGTCGCGCATCGCCAGCATGTGTTCGTGGGTGATGACGTACCAGTTGCCGGTGGCGGTGACGAATATATCCGCCTTGTCTGCCGCGTAATCCATGGTCACCACGCGATAACCTTCCATCGCCGCCTGCAGGGCACAGATGGGGTCGATTTCGCTTACCCATACCGTTGCACCGAGGCCGCGGAGTGACTGCGCGCAGCCCTTGCCGACGTCGCCGTAACCGCACACCAGCGCAATCTTACCCGCCACCATCACGTCGGTGGCGCGCTTGATGCCGTCGACCAGGGACTCGCGACAACCGTACAGGTTGTCGAACTTGGACTTGGTGACCGAGTCGTTGACGTTGAATGCCGGGAACGGCAGCTCGCCTTCCTTTTCCATCGCGTACAAGCGATGTACGCCGGTGGTGGTCTCCTCGGTGACCCCGCGGATGTTACTTCGCGTCTTGCTATACCACCCGGGGTGGCTGTCCAGGCGCTTGCGAATCGCGGCGAACAAAGCTTGCTCCTCTTCGTTCGAAGGATTGTCGAGTATCGAGGGGTCCTGCTCCGCCTTGACGCCCAGGGTGGTCAGCAGGGTGGCGTCACCGCCGTCGTCGAGGATCATATTGGCGCAACCGCCGTCGTGCCACTCGAAGATGCGGTGGGTGAAGTCCCAGTACTCGTCCAGGGACTCGCCTTTGTATGCGAAAACCGGAATGCCCTGTACCGCGATTGCGGCGGCGGCGTGATCCTGCGTCGAGAAGATATTGCACGACGCCCAGCGCACCTCCGCTCCGAGCGCGACCAGAGTTTCTATGAGCACCGCCGTTTGGATCGTCATATGCAGCGAGCCCGCGATACGCGCACCTTTTAAAGGCTGTTGTTGCGCATATTCCTTGCGCACCGCCATCAGACCGGGCATCTCGGTTTCGGCGATGGCGATTTCTTTGCGGCCCCAATCCGCAAGCGACAGGTCGGCGACCTTATAATCCGGAGCGAGGTTTTCGGCTGCTTCTGTGCTCATGGCATTCCTCTGAGTCAATTCGAATTCAACAGTTATAGAATTACAGTGCGCGCGTGATTTTGGTGTGAACGATGATCAGGCGGATTGTGCCTCGGCTCTGAGCCCAGCGGCATCGCGCAGCGCCTGCGCCTTATCGGTTCGCTCCCAGGTGAACTCCTTTTCCGGACGGCCGAAATGGCCGTAGGCGGCGGTGTTGCGGTATATGGGCCGCAACAAGTCCAGGTCAACAATGATGGCCTTGGGGCGCAGGTCGAAGTGTGCCTGGATCAAGCGCTCGATGTCCGGTTCCGGAATCACATTGGTACCGTAGGTGTTGACCATCAGAGACACCGGCTTGGCAACGCCGATGGCGTAGGCCACCTGCACCTCACAGCGCTCGGCGAGGCCCGCCGCCACGACGTTCTTGGCGACGTAGCGCATCGCGTAGGCCGCGGAACGGTCCACCTTGGATGGATCCTTGCCGGAGAATGCGCCGCCGCCGTGGTACGCGGCGCCGCCATAGGTGTCGACGATGATTTTACGGCCGGTTAGACCGCAGTCACCGACCGGCCCGCCGATCACAAACCGGCCGGTGGGATTGACCAGATAGCGGGTGTGCTCGGTGATCATGTTGGCCGGGACCACCGGTTTGATGATCTCCTCAATGACCGCGTCGTTGAGTTCCTGGTGGCCGACCTCCGGCGCATGCTGGGTAGACAACACCACCGTGTCCACCGCGAGCGGTCGGCCGTCTTCATAGCGTACGCTGACCTGTGACTTGGCGTCGGGCCGCAGCCATGACAGCTTCCCGCTGCGACGGACCTGCGCCTGCCGGCGGACCAACTGGTGGGCGTAGTCGATGGGAAACGGCATGTAGTGCTCGGTTTCGGTGCACGCATAACCGAACATCAGCCCTTGGTCGCCGGCGCCCTGCTCGAGGTTCAGGCCCTGGCCTTCGTTGACGCCCTGGGCGATATCGGCTGATTGTTTGTCCAGCGATACCACCACCGCGCAGTTGTGACCGTCGAAACCCAGCTCGGAGGAGTCGTAGCCAATCCCGCAGATGGTATCGCGCACCACGTCCTGGTAGTCCACGTTGGCGTTTGAGGTAATCTCACCCGCTAGCACCACCATGCCGGTATTGACCAGGGTCTCACAGGCGACCCGGGATTGCGGATCCTGCGCCAGCAGCGCATCGAGCACCGCATCGGAAATCTGATCGGCAACCTTGTCCGGATGACCCTCGGATACGGACTCGGAGGTAAATAAGAAGCTACGTGGCATGAAACGGTGCTCCCAACGTCGATTTGGCTAAAAGGGGGCGCAAGTGTACCAGTTCTGCTGCTGGCAGGCAGCACCGGCCATCCCCGGGGCGGGATATCGCGGCAAAGACCACACCAGCGCCGGGACAACTCGTCCCCCGCCTGCCGCGGCCGATGCGAGTCGTGAACGTCGACGTGTGTGGACGTGACTTGTAGGGTTTGTTTCGCGCCCAAGGCGCCGGGGCGCGGCGCCCGGCCCGGTTGCCGGATTGTCCATTTCGTCAGCGGCCGGCAGCGGTCATAATTACCCTATGGCGACCCACAGCAAGCCTCACAAGACGATTACCCGCGCGGTCGGGCGCGCGGTGGCCGATTACCGCATGATTCAACACGGGGACCGGTTATTGCTGGGTCTGTCAGGCGGCAAGGACAGCCTGAGCCTTTTGCACACCCTGATTCACCTCAAGACCTATGCGCCGGTGTCGTTCGAACTGGGCGCCGCCACCGTGGATCCGCAAATCGAAGGGTTCGATCCATCACCGCTCAAGCGCTACACCGCGGAGCTTGGCGTACCCTATTTTTACCGCTCGGAGCCGATCATGACGCGTGCGCAGTCGCACATGCAGGGCGACTCGTTTTGTTCGTTCTGCTCACGCATGCGGCGCGGAATCTTGTACACCACCGCGCGAACCAACAACTATAATGTGCTGGTGCTCGCGCAACACCTCGATGATCTGGCCGAGTCTTTTCTCATGAGTGCGTTTCATCGCGGGCGCCTGGAGACGATGAAGGCCCACTACGTTACAGACGCCGCCGACCTGCGCGTGATCCGCCCGTTCGTCTATCTGCGCGAAAGGCAAACCGCGCATTTCGCGGCGGCGGCCGGCCTCCCGGTGATCCCCGACAACTGTCCGGCGTGTTTTCGCATGCCGACCCAACGCCGGCATATGAAGGAGCTGCTGGCGCGTGAAGAGCGCGAACACAAACATCTGTTTTCTAATTTGCTGCACGCCATGCGCCCGCTGATGGGTGAGCCGCCCACGCCGAAAACCAGCGCATCGCGCGCACCGCTGCGCGTCGCCGGTTGATGCGCTCCCCTGCTTGATGGCGGTTTCTTTAAAACGGCTGGTTGTTACGGTTCTGGTGGTCGCGTGCGGCGCGCTGGGAGCTGCGGTGTACGTCAAGGGCGTGCGGTTTCCGCCGCCGCAGTTCGAACCGCCACCGGTTACGACCACCACCGTCCATCCCGGCCTGGATTATCGCGTCAGCGCGACGGGCGCTTATGTCCAGGCAAGCGATGCTCACGGCGTGCGGTTTCGCGCGTTCGCACCGCAGCCGAAGATAACGGTGGCCGCCCCACGGGACGCCGAGTTTTCCATGCAGCTGGAGAACATGCACCCACGGGCGCGGTTGGACGTGAAAGGGGCGGAGATCAACGAAACCACACAAGGCCTGGTGCGCCGGCTTCGCGGCCGCATCAGCCCGGGCGCGACCGTCGCGCTCAAATGGCGGTTGCCCGACCCCGGCACCTACCGTTTCACCGCAATCGGCGATACCGGCGGTGCTGCTGAATTACGCTGGGCATTGAAACGCTCGGCGCAGTTGGGGGCGGATTTCATGTTGCATCTCGGCGACATCAATTACACGGCGGGGGAGTTTCCGCGAGCGGTCGCAGCGCTGAATAGCGCTGCGCTGCCGGTTTATGTGGCGATCGGGAACCACGACTTCCACGACGCCGGCCGTTCGGTACACGAGTTCTTCACTCGCCACATCGGGCCGCGCAACAGCAGTTTCGCGTTGGGCGGCGTGCGTTTCTTGAACCTGGACACCGCAGCGTTTGCGCTTCCCTCCTCCATGGGCCCGCGCGGGCAACTGGTGCGTGACCTGCCGCCGTTGGCGGATGATTCGGGCATCAGGGAGTATGTGGTGTTTACCCACAAGCCGTTGAGTGACCCCCGGGCTGTGCAGGACCCCGGGTACGCGCATGCGCTCGGTTCGCGCGAGGCGCGGTGGCTGCAACCGGAGTTATCGCGGCGCGGGGTGGGTTCGCTGTTGGCGGGCCATATTCATATCGCCACCGAGTTCGAACGCGAGGGCATCAAGACCTATATTTCGGGTCAGGGGCTGGCGCATGCCGATTTGATCGTGGACCGGCCGGTGGCGCGCATCCTGGTGGGCGAGGTCGCCCCCGGTCAGGCGGTGCGCTACCGCTGGGAACCGCTCGCCATGCCGTTCGAAGCGCATTGCAGCCCGCGGGGCTGGGAGGTGTTGCAGGCAATGGGAAAGTCCAAGGCGTTGGCTGAGCTGCGTGAGGGTTGCCAATAATCCAGCTACTATTCTGTGGTAAGACATATCAAGTACTTACTCCGTTTCTTCGTAGAATTAACGTCGCGGGTTCTCCAACGCATACTAAAGAATAGTAGCTCGGCTAACCCGGATATTGCGCCAAGGATCGCGGAAGCTGGCGAAGAGATCGGACGTCTGAACGCCGCGCTGGAGCGAAACCCATAGCTAGCTATGGGTTGAGT
>CAMYKW010000051.1 GCA_947259175.1 uncultured Gammaproteobacteria bacterium
AACGTAACCCGGGCGAGAAGGGCAAGATTCGATTTATGCCATTGATTTTACGGTCAGTTCCCTTAAGGCCGGTGGCCGACTGGTGCAATATGCGGGCTAAACCGGCCCAAACTGGAGCCGACGCGCTCCCGGCCACAAGTCGGTGACGTTCTAACTCCGGCGTAGCTTTTAAATCTTCGCTCGCCGTGTCGTCCCGGTTTTGCTGCTCATTAACTGATCCGCCACCTCGCGCAGCGCCACCGCCGCCTGCTGCCGTTCTTGCGCTGACATCAGTCGAGGATCGGTCTCCAGTTTGAAATGCGCCAGTTCGGTATGTACGGCTTGATACCCTGCGTCAAGATTCGTGCGAAGGTCGACGACGCGATAGGTAGCGACCGGGTAGGCGATACCACGCACCTTGATCTGGCCCACTTCCTCACAATAGACCTCGTCCTTAACATGGGCGTAGGTGTCGTAGGAGATCAAGATACCTCCGCTCAACGCCTCGTGCTCGAGCCGCGACGCCAGATTTACGGCGCCGCCGATGATTGTGTAGTCCATGCGATCCTCGCTGCCGAAGTTACCCACCGTGCAGTAGCCGGTGTGGATACCGATACGGCAGGTGAGCGGCGTTTCGATCCCCGCCTCGCGCCATTCCGCACCCAATCCCGCCATGCACTGCTGCATGGCGATGGCCATCTTGACGCACGCCACCGCATCCTCCTTGACCCCGCGCGTTTCGGGATCCCCAAAGAAGATCATGATCGCGTCGCCGATGTACTTGTCTATGGTAGCGCCGTGCTCCATCGCCACTTTCGACATCTCAGTGAGGTATCGGTTGATGAGTTGAGTAAGGTCCTCCGATTCCATCCGGTCGGTGGCCTCGGTAAAGCCGGCGATATCAGAAAAAAAGATCGTTAATTTCTTGCGGTGGCTGGTCAGCTGCACCGCTTGCTTGCCGGAGAAGATCGAGGCGTAGACCTGCGGTGACAGATACTTGGCGAGCTTGTTGGACAACGACTCCAGCGCCTGATTCTTGACTTCGATCTCACGTTCATGATCCTGCAAGTCCTCGTAAGCCGCGGAAAGCTCCTGGGTGCGCGCTTGCACGCGTTCTTCCAGGTGGCTCCGCGCGTCCCTTAGCGCTTGCTCATCCCGCCGCGTCTTGCGGATGACAAAGTAGGCAATGCCGGCGCTGAGCACGATGGCGGTCAACGCCAGTAGCATCATAAACACCGTGGTGCTGCGTACGACCTGGCTCGCCTCATCGAACGCGCGGCGCGCCGATTGCTGCTCGTAATCCAACATGGCCTGCAACTGCGCAAGGACCTTGTCCTGCGCCGGGATCGCCTGCTCAACCAAGATGTCCACAGCGGTATCGACGTCGTCCTGAACCAGCAGTTCAACCACTTTGGTCTGCAACGGCACCGCGAGGCGGACCAATGACGCCTGCTCGTCGTACAACTCCGTCTCCCGCTGGTCGAACTTCTTCTCGCCAAGCTCGATTCGCGCTACCGCAAATCGTGTAGCGAGCTGGTTGAAGTATTCGTATTTCTCCTCGCGCTCGAAGGGATCTTCCATCGTGACCATGCTGAGCAAAACGATTGATCGTTCCCGAGCCGCCGTATACATGGTCATGACCAGATTGGTCTTCACGTTGTGCTGGGTGACGATCTCCTCCATGCGGCGGTTGTTCTCGGCCATGCGCTCTGCACCGACGGCGGCCACTAGGATCATCAACAGGATGACCGCAGCGAAACCTGCGGGCAGCAGGAATCTCCCGGGGTGCAACGCAAGATCTTCCAACTTCTGGTTTTGCATTCGGTGGCCTCCTAGAGCGGCACCGAGACAACGATCCCGTGTCAATTAAGACCCACCAAGAACGTTGGTTATTGTACGCCCTGAAACGCCACCAACATAGCTCCGCCTGCGGTAACATCCGCATGCGGGTCTGCAATCGACGCCTGTGTTGTGCTGCGGCGCAGCAGAAGGCTGCGTCCACGGTGCACCGGCCACGTCCCCGAGTATCGCCGCGGCCGGGGCGCCGCCGCGCCACCCACCCCGCAGCTGTACCCGGCTATGGGTTGACGGTGTTGAGGCCCACAAACGTGCCGCCGTTGCGCTCGCTGAGCAGGCGCATCAGAGCGGCGAAACGCACGCCGGTAGTGTCCAGACCGTCGGGCCGGGTCAACTGCACCGGAAAACCGACCCCATGGATACGCACCAGGCGGTTGCCCTTCGCATCCTCGCGGTTGATGCGGTCCACGGTGCGGACCACCTCCTCGATGGAGCCGGTTGAAAACTCGTCGCCGAACACATACAGGCTGATCTTCTTGTCCGGCGCGTAATACGTGCGGATGGCGCGGGTGATGCCTTCCACCGGGCTGCTGTTGCTGAACGGATTCCACGCCGCGAGGCGGCGTCGGATCGCCTTGCGCCGCGCGGGCGTGTCGACGATCCATTTGCCCGCATACTGCGAAAACATGTACTCGCCCATGTCATTCATCACCTGGATGCCCTTGACCTGCGGATAGATGCTCAGGGTTTCTTCGACCTTGCGCAACATCAACTCCCAGGCGTAATTGAACATGCTCCCCGAGGTGTCGATGATGAATATGATGTACTCGCTGTCCACCGGGATGCCGCCGACAGTGGTGTCCGTGGGCGGGCGGCGGTAATCCTCACCGAGCAGACGCCGCATCTCGGCGCTGACTTCCTGCTTCGCCGACTGCAGACGTCCGCTGATCGCGCGCTGCGCTTCGAGATCGCTTTGCGCCGATGCAAACTCCCCACGGATCGTTTCCAGGTCCCCCAGCAAGCGCGCCAACCGTTGTTTGATGTCGGACACCTGCTCGCGCCTGCTGTTGAGTTGCCGATTGAGCAGCTGAGTGTCACCGCGAATCTCAAAGATCTGTTTCGAAAGGTCCGCGACCACCCCCTTGAGGTCGGCGCGGATCTCCTCCAACACCCGCGGCTCGGCGGTCTTGGACAGCACAAACACCAGGATGATGGCGCCGAATGCGCAGCAGATCACATCGAGGAACGAGATGCTGAACGCCTCCACGGCGCGGCGCCTGCGCCTCACGGCCAGTCCCTCGATGGCGCCAGGAAAGACCCCGCAGTAGACAACGCCAGTTTCCAGAACTCGCTGGCGGCGAAAGGATCGCCCTCGATGGGGAACAAAATCGTATTGACCGGGATGTTGCCGGGCAACCGCTCCGCGGCGCGGCGGAAATACTTGCGCCGTTGCTCGCCCGACACCCGTGATCGCCCCGGCTTCGACTTGCCCTGGGTGGGCAGGCCGTCGCTGATCAGGAAAATATTGTCGGGCCGGGGCGACAGCGTGGCGACCGCGTCGAATGCATGATACAGGCTGGTGCCGCCCGCCGGCGCCAGCGCGCGCAAACCGGCCACCGCCGCATCCATCGTGCCCGTGTCCCGGGCCTGAAGCCATTTGCCGCCGGTGCCTGCGACCACCGGCTGTGCACGGGTGTTGAACGCGAACAACTGATAGCGGCTCTCAGCCGGCAACTGCGCGAGCAGCCACTCCACCGTGCGCACCGCGCGCCGCCACTTGGGCGCATCGCGTTTGACCGCGTCGGGAAGGTTGCGCAGGCGGATGATGTTGACGATGGTCTCCTCCAGCATGCTCGCGGAGCTGTCCACCAGAATAAGGATGCGCTTGCCGCCCATCTTCAGACCGGTGAGATACTGGCGGTCGCCTTCGCCCACATAGCGCCGCACCTTGCGGCCCTGCGCTTTTTCCCGTTCCCGCTGCGCCGCCAGCTTGCTCCGGTCGTCATCGAGTCTGGTCAAATCCGACTTCAGCCGGTTTACGTGCTCGCGCTGGGACCGCGTCTCCCGGGTCAAGGACGCGATCTCGGGTTCGATCCGGTTGATGCGATCCACCACCTCGCGAGAACGGCCTTCGGTAACCACGCGTTCACGCTCGACCGCGTCGAGCGCGTTGCGCAACTCGGCCAGATACCGTTCACCCGCGAGCACTTCGGTCTCGAGACGCGATACCTCGCCGCGCAGATCCTGGTGCACCTGCTTGCGCCGCGTCAGGGTGTCTGCGTTGACGATCATCACCAACAGGATCACCGAGCCGAATCCACAAAACATGACATCCAGGAACGAGAGCCCGAAAACGCTGACACCGCGTCGGTTGGAGCGTGGGCTGAGTGCGGCCATCGGCTGCCGTTGGTGTGTCCGTCAGCGACGCAGACGGCGGATCAGCCGCTGATCGCAATAGTCCTCGGTCTCGAGCACCACCCGCTCCTGGGCCAGTTGCAACTGATGCACGAAGAACATGACGACGATGCTGATCACCAATGCGATGAACGTCGAATTGAACGCGACGCCAAGGCTCTGGGTAACCCCGGTGATGTCTCCTTCCACCGCGCGGTGCGCCTGCGCCAACGCATCGCTGATGCCGCGCACCGTGCCGATGAAACCGATCGAGGGAATCGCCCAGGCGATGTAGCGGATGATCGACAATTCCGACTCGAGACGTTCGGCTTCGGACTGACACACCTCCCGCGAGGCCGCGGACACGCCCTGCACGTTGTCCGCCGCCGCAAAGCGGTGCAGGGCGGCGGACAATGCACGCGGCAGCAGCAGTTCCCGCATTCGTGACGGCAGCAATTGTATGCGCCGCGACAGGCTCTGGGTGTCGTTGGGCGTGATCGGCGAATCGCTGGAATCACCGATAAGGTCCGCATCGAGCAGGCGCCGTTCACGATAGATCAACATGCCCTTGTAACCCATGATTGCGAATGCCCACAGCATAAGCACAAAGCACGCTTCCTGTTCGAAGTCGCGGACCACCACGTACAAGGACCGCTGCCGGACGTATTGCGGATCGGTTTGCATGCGCTCCGACTCGACCTGCAGAAACGCTTCGGCGTTGGGCCGGATCATGGCGACATACAGCGCATGGACCAATATGATCGCGACCAGCAGTGAGAACACCTGGTACACGAATTCCACGGGGATCGCCTTTTTCATGAACTTCGCACTCATCAATTGATCCTCACTCAAATGTCGGAAGGAAATGAAATCACACTGTCCGGGGATATCTGGTCCGTCGGAATAAACGGCTGGGGAAGCTTTGCCGGCCTCCGCGGCGGGGGCGGCGCCGATGGCGTGGCGGATTCGTTGCGGGATTCATCGACACCGGCTTGCGGCGGACTCGTTGGTGATTGCGCCGCCGCCGGCGTGGTCACCGCAGTCAGCGCCAACACGCACAGCAGCAGGCTAGCGCGCATAACGCGCGATGCGGAAGCCAAGGTCTGGTCTTGCCTGGTCACTGTAGTCCCGAAAACTCAATCGCAGTTCGCTGATGGCGGAGTGCTTCCAGCCCGCGCCGCGCACCACGTGGTGGCGCCCGGATTCGGGCCCCATCGGATCGGTTGCAGGCCGCGCGCCGCTGGCCTGGACATCGTAAAAGTCGTGGCACCATTCTGCCACGTTCCCGCCGATGTCGTGGAGACCCAGCGGATTCGGCGTAAAGCTGCCCACCGGGGCGGTGACCGCGTATTGGTCGTTGTAAGTAGCAAGGGTGTTGGGCACCAGGCCCGCGGCGGCGCGGTCGGCGTAGTTTCCCGCGGACCCACTCGGAGGATAGCTGTTTCCCCAGTCGTATTTGTTCGCCTGCGTACGACCGACATAGCGCGCCGCATACTCCCATTCCGCCTCGGTGGGCAGACGATAGCCGTTGGTCGGCGGTCGCACCGCAAACCATTTGTCGCCGCGTTTCTCGTAGGCCGGGGCGAGGCCATCTTTCTCGCTCAACCAATTCAGATACGCGGCGGCTTCGTCCCAGCGAAGATTCACCACCGGCTGTTTATCACCGTCGAGGCTGCGGCCATAGGCGGCACCTGAACCGTGCTCGGACTTGAAGCGGCGGAACTGCCCGTTGGTGACCTCGGTGACACCGAGATAAAACGGGCGGGTCAACTGCACCTCGCGCAATTGTTCATTCGCCCGCCGGCCCTGTTCGCGACGCGATGCGCCCATGGTGAACCGCCCCGGCGCAATCAGCCGCAATACCTGGCCCTCGGCGGTGGTAATGGTGCCGGGCTGGGCGGTCCCGCGCGGTCCAGCGGCGGTTCTTTTCAGAGTAACCGCCACTTCCTGGCTCACCCCGGCGCGGGGCGTAATGGTCAGCCGGTGGGGCTCGTAACCGGACTTGGTGAACTCCAACTGGTGGGGCTCGGTGGTCAATTTCAGGCGTTGCGCCCCACCGCCGCGATCCTCGCCGTCGACCAGCAATCGAGCGTCCGGGGGATTGCTGACAATAAACAACACGCCATATTCCGCGGGTAACGCGACATCCACAGATTCCCGGGCGGCGGCTCGCAGCTGCAGCGTCTTGGTGACTGACTTGCGGCCCGCCTTGGACAATACGATACGATGTTGTTGGTTCGGCGCAAGCTTCAATTCCAACGGGGTCACCCCGTAATAGCGGCCGTTGATCGTCACCGCGGCGCCTGCCGGCGCGCTGTTCACCGCCAGTACGGCGTCAGACGGTATGAGCACGAACGGCTCGAGCGCCATCGCTTCGCCGGCGACCACCGTAAGCGTCGAGCGCAGCGGGTCGTGTTCGGGCAAACGCAGTTCGACCGTATGCGGTCCTGAAAGCACGTCACGGGTCAATGGCGTCGCGCCGACTTGTTTGCCGTCGATCCACAGCGCCGCGCCGCTCGGACGTGACGTAAACGACACCGGCGCCCAATCGGGCAGCAGCCTGACCTCGACTTGCTGCGCACGGCCCATGCCCTCAACGTCTACATCGAGCTCCAGCGGCTGGTATCGGTCGGCGGTAATCCGCAGGCGATGCGCCCCTGCCGGCAGTTCCAGATCCTGAATCGGGGTCACACCAACACGCCGTTCGCCGACATGCACGTTCGCAGCGGTAATGGGTTTGCTCAGCACCGACACGCGGCCGGGCAGCTTTTCGAGATCGAAGGTGAACTGTTGGAGCGCACCGCGTTCGATGTAGACGCCGCGTCCGAAGGGGCGATAGCCGGTCTTTTCGGCGACGATCTCATAGCGGCCGGGAAAGACCAGATAGCGATCCTTGAGCTTCAACGCCGGCAAAACTCCGCGTAACTCGAACTGATCGGGTGTCGGATTGATCGTTACCGATACCGGCGTGGCGGTGAACACGAACACGGCAGCGAGCAGCAGAACCAGGAACACCGCCAGCACGGTAAAACGCAGCAAACGATGGCGGCCGCGACGCGCCGCCGGGGCCTTGGCGGCGGTGGTAAAGACTGAAGCGTCGATCGCGCTTTCGCGAAGCTGCAGCGCCTGGCCGGTGAACTCGCACGCAAGGGTCGCTGCGCCGACCCGCAGGTAGTCGCCGTTGCGCAGCGGCGCCGGGTCGGTGATCCGCTGCTCGTTGAGCAACACGGTAATCGTGGGCGCGCCGGGCACCAGCCACGGATGCCCGTCGCGGCACTCGATGAACGCGTATTCATTGCCGCTGCTATCGCCGGACAAGGAGATATCCGCTGCCTGGCCGCCGATACTGAGGCGCTCGCCGTCGGCACAGCTGTGTTGCTTCGCGTCGTTGCCGATAATCGTGAGCGCGTTCATATCCGCTCCTTGCATCGCACTTCGATGGTTTGCAGCGCCGCTCCCGCCTTGACCGTCCACTTCAGGTATACATCCCGGTAACCGGCTCGCGTACCGCGCACCCGGTAGGTCCCGGGCAACAGCCGCATGCGCGACTCCTCGAAGCGGCCGAAACGGCCGACCCGGTCGATGGACACCTCGGTCTGGTTGTCCGAGCGTATCAGCACCGCCACCGGCGTGCCGGCGCGATTCACCAGCTCCTCGAGGGCGTCGAGCTTGCGCCGCAGCTGCGGTCCCTTGCCCGTCAGCGATGAAGCACTCTGCAGCAGGCGATCGGCGTTGGCTCTCGGCTGCGAAGACTGCAGGCGCTGCGGGGCGGCAAGATAGGCATCCAGCTGACCGTGCAGCTCGGCAAACCGCTCGGCGCGCTGGAGACCCTGCAACGCGAATTGCGCCCGAGCATCGATGGCCAATACCGCCCGGTACGCGCCGATCACTTCCTGCCAGCGCTCGTCACGCTCACCCTGTTGCGCCTGCGCGCGATGTTGGGCGATGGTGTGGGCTTGTATCTTATCCGTCAGCCGCCGTTGTGCGTCCGCCACCTGCTGCGACTTGGGGTCTAGTTTGTAGGCGCGCTGCAATGCACTGCGCGCCGTGGACAGCGCACCGGTTTCCAACGCAGCCAACGCCTGTGACATGGCTGCGCGGAATTCAAGCTGCTCGACGGTCGCCGCAACCCGCGCCGCGCCCTCACGCGCTTCATCAGCATCCGGATCCAGCTGTTGCGCCGCGCGGTATTGCTCCGCTGCCTGAGTCCAGTCACCGTTCCGCTCGTGGTCACGCGCGGCGGCCAACAAGGCGGCCAGGCGGTCGAGGGTTACGGCCCGCGCCGCGCCGCGCTGTGCGTCTTCATGGTGTGGGTCGATGGCCAGGGCGATGGCAAACTGTTTCCGCGCCGATTCGGCATCGTAGCTTTCAAGCGCCTGGGCGCCGCTCGCCAGGGCGGCGGTCAAGCGCTGTTGCCTGGAGACTTCCAACGCCTGCAACATAGCGCCGACATCGCGGTAAACGGCGGCCGCCGCGGCGAATTCCTCGGCGGTAAACCGGGCATCACCTTCGGCAAGACGTGCCAGCACCGCCTCATAGTCGGCGCCGCCCCACACGCTGACCTGCTGCGCCTCGAGCACTGTCTGACGTTCCAACAGCTGCTGCAACGCGCGCTCCGCTTCGCGCTTGTCCCGGGCGAGCTGCAGCTGTTGCGCGCTCGGCGCCGCCGGTTTGTCCACCGGCGCGGGCGCGCGCGGGTCGGGTTCGGCGACTTCCGCAGGCGGCTCCACGAGATCCGGCAACACCCACACCACGACCACCACCGCGGCCAACAGCATGGTGAGCGCCGCCAGCAGCGTAGTTCTTACCCAAGGGGATACGTGTACTTTAGCCCGCATTTATCACCGGGTTCGCGGATGCTGGCGCAGGACTCGTGCCCAGCTACTATTCTCAGCAATCCACATGAGGAAATTAAGCTGTTTCTTCATATCAATGACGTAACGAGTCTTTCAGGTGCATGCCAGGAATAGTAGCTGGACTGGCGCGGGTCACGCCGGATCCTTGCGGGTCATTTCACCGCGGATGCTGGCAGCTGATCGTCGTCCGCAGTGGGGGGCGCCGGCGCGCCGGTCTCGGTGGCGTAGATCTCGCTGAGCAGCGTCCGCCACTGATGAAACTGCTGTTCGGCGGAACCGGTCAGTTCCACCGTCTGTCCCTCGACATTGACCACCAACGGCGCCACCTCGGCATTGAAGGACTCGCCAAGCTCACGAATCGACTCCTCGTGGGTCGCTTTTTCTGCGCTGATCTGCATCCCGCGGGTGATATTATAAGCACCGCCGATGACCATCACATCTTGTAACGTACCGCTACTTGATCTTTCGTCATCGTTGTTGGAGCTCCCACCCAAAGCCTCGATGGCGATGGCGCCGACAATCATCGCCGCGCCCAGCAAATAGCGACCGGCTGCCTTTTGCTTGACCTCGCGCAACGCCGCCGCCTCGTCGCTGCGCGCCTTGCGCCAGTCGAAGTAAGAGTCGGTCATCTCGGCGTTGAACTTGTCATAATATCCGTTCACGACATCGATCAACAGGTGTTCACGCTCGCGGATCTTCATCACCCGATCGAACATCGGATCGTCTGCGGCGGGCAGCCGCTGAATCTGATAGCGGCCGCCATCATCGGCGATGACAAAACCTTCGAACGCGTGCGGCGCCAGCGATTCGCCAAATCGAAGCTGCGCGACACGTTGAATGTTCACGACCCGCTCCGCCGACAATTTCGCCTTGTGACGGTACAAGTCGTTGGCGATGCGATTGTAGATGTCCTGGAACACCTCCCCTTCGCCGGCATTCGCATAGGCCTGGGTGTCGACCTGTTTCTCGTAGACGGTACGGAACCAGCGGTTTCCCGCGGCGTCGCTGACCTCGATCTCCAATGCCAGCACCTCACCGTCGGATTCCAGGATCTTACCTGCCACCAACACGTCGATGGCGTGGGTTTGCGCCGGCACCACACGCACCGCGCCCCAGTGACCGGTTTTTTGCAGCGTGTCGCGCAGAACCAGGGGTATGTAGCGCGCCTCCGCCGATCGGATCTCGGTGGTCAACCCTTTCTTCTCGCGGTCCTTGTCGCTGATCTCTCCCGGATCAAACACGCGGATGCCGACGTCCAGGAGTTGTTGTTCCTCAATCTCGCCCTGCGCGTTGATCACCGTCGTGTCTTCCACCGTTTGCGTCACGGTCATGGTCTGGCACCCTGCGCCGAGCATGACCGCCAGCGCCAACACGATCATCGAAGCTATGGATCTCGACGCGATCATTGCGCCTTCGCCCTACCCGACTTGTATCGCCGGTATTCTTCCCACAGCTTCTCGCGAAGCTCCGGATCGGTCTCGCTTTCCGCCGCCTCACGCAGCTGCCGCGCGACCACGTCGTCATCCCCGGCGTCGGGCACCTCGTCCCGCGCCGCCGCGCCATCGCGCTTGGCGTCCCGCTTCGCCCCGGCATGACCGGCCTTGGCCGATTGCCGCCTGTCGCGGACGTCGCCACTGGCGGCCTGCTCCTGTGAGCCCTCCGTTTGCCGCTCGGGGCTGCCGTTCGCCGCGGCGGCGGTTTTGTCACCCGGCGTTTCGCCAGCCGCCGATGAGTCTTCCCCGGCGTCGCTTCCCGCCTGGTCCCCGCCCAGCGCGCCGGAACCGGACCCGGCGTCGGGAGACCCGCTCTGGGTGCGCGCCAGCTGTTCCATCTCGCGCAGCAGCATCTCGTCGAACTCGGACAACGACGCACCCAGGCGACGTTCCAGCACAACCACGCGCTCACCTTCGGTCTGTTCATTGGGAAACGACAGCGGCAATTGTTCCACCCGTGTGTTTCGGCCGCAGTGGGGCTCCGGTGAGACATCACCGATGTCCGCCTTGAGCCGTGACACCGTCTGACAATTCATCGTGATGTTGCGTTGCAGACGGTCGAGAAACGTTTGATAGTCCTCGAGTTCGGTCGCTGTCGCCGCGCCGTCTTTTTGCAGTCTTAGATACTCCGCTGCCGCGCGTGCCTTGGCGGCAAGCGCTGCACTCAGCGACTGACGCGCCGCGGCCAGCTCCGCGGCGGCGCCCGAGGATGCCGTCACCGGGCCCCAACCGAACATCGGCAGCAACAATACGGTCAACAGGGCGCGGCAAACCAGCCGGGTCATACCCTTATTCGAGAACGCACGCGATGCGAAGTTCAACCATCCGCCCACCGCTATCGGCGCCCCGAGCCACTGTGGGATTTGTCCTATCATCGTACGTCCAAGAATACCATCGCACCCCGCCCCGGAGCAGTGCGATCGGTCAAAGACTGTGAATAACGCGCGTTCCCGGAGTCGCGGCGCCGCCGCTGACTATCCATGAAAACAAATGTTATATCAATTAGTTATCCAATTTTCCGGCGAGCTCAGGGGTACCGTGCGGCGGCGGAGCATCAATTGCGGTAGCCCGCCGGGTAGTCGCGCCCGAAACCCCAGCGCCAGTGAAACGGCACCAGGGGATGGCCGCCGATGCGCGGACCTGCATACATCAATGCTCCCATCCAGGCCGACGCGCGATTCGCCACGCAGGCACGCAGCGCCCGATCGGCATCGCGGCGCTGCCGGGCAGTGCCGCCGCACCAGTAGGGAATGTCGTGCGCCACGCAACATTCCGCCCAATTGCCGTCGGGCCACAGGGAACAGCCGTCGGTGACAAACGGCCGCGCCGGCGCCCCGATAGTCACGCTTTGCAGGCACAACTGCTGTGCATCTTGCTCCAACTGCGCGGCACGCTGAGGATCGCTGCGGTAGGGCTCCACCGTATGATTGGCGGGTTGGCAACCGCTGAGCACCGGCGCCAACAAAAAGAATACTGCGATGCTCGCCCTCATCAATTTCAACGCGGCTGCATGCGCGCCCCGCCGTCGAGGCGGATCACCTCGCCGTTGATCATCTGATTATCGATGATATGCAGCACCAACTTCGCGTATTCGTCGGGGCGTCCGAAGCGCTTGGGAAACGGCGCCTGCTGGGCGAGGCTCTCCTGCACATCGTCAGGCATGCCCAAAAGCATCGGTGTCGCGATGAAACCCGGCGCAACAGTTACCACGCGTATGCCCTTGCCGGAAAGATCGCGGGCCGCCTGCAGCGTCAACGCCACCAGTCCGCCTTTGGACGCGGAATACGCCGCCTGTCCGACCTGACCCTCGAAGGCGGCGACCGACGCGGTGTTGACGATCACGCCGCGCTCGCCGACCTCGTCGACGGGTTCCTCGGCGTACAGGTCGGCGGCAACCAGGCGCAACAGATTGAACGAACCGATCAGGTTCACGTCGATGACCTTTTTGAAGTCCTCCAACGGCATCGGCCCATCCCGGCCCACGATGCGCTTGGCCGGCGCGACACCGGCGCAGTTGACCAGTATCCGCGCGGCGCCGTGGGCGCTCTTCGCCGCGGCCACCGCAGCCTGCGCACTGTCACCGCTGGCGACGTTGCACACAACCGCCAGTGCGCCGATGTCTTTTGCCACTGCGTCCAATGCCTCCTGGTTGACATCCATGACAGTGACCTTGGCGCCGGCTGCTGCCAGCGCGCGGGCGGTCTCCGCCCCCATCCCGGATGCGCCGCCGGTGACGATCGCCGGGTAGCCCGATACGTTCATAGCTGTGTTCTCCTATATCGATTGATTTGATGCGTGTTGTTTTAGGGAAGCTCTGAATAATTCATCCCTGAATTTTCAGAGCTCGATACGTCCATGTTCCGGCGGAATCTCTAAATTGATCAGAGGTTCCTTAGTTATTGTTACGTGCTCGAATGCACCGCGTTGGATGGGGGGCATATACGAATATGCCGCCGGCCGCCACCGGGCCGGATCACAATGTTCCGTACAAGATCATCTGCGTGCAGCGGAACAAAGCGATCGTTTTGTCAGCCTTCTCGTGCCGGACCACCGCGTCCCACACTTGGGTCGTGCGTCCCCCGTGACGCAGCACGGCATCGCAGCTTATCGTCCCCTCGGTGGCGGTGCCCAGGAAATTCGCCTTCAGCTCGATGGTGGTAAAGCTGTGCGCCCCCTCCGGCAGGCTTGCGAGCGCGCCGAAACCGCAACACGTGTCGGCCAGGGCGATCACGCTCGCGGCGTGAAGAAAATTGTTGGGCGCAAGATGGGCGGTCTGCACGTCGATGTGCGCCCGCGCGTGCGCCGGTTCGACCTGATCGAATTCAAGTCCCATGAGTTCGACCAGCGTCCCCCGGGCGCGCTCGGTAATATCGTCGAGGCTGCTGATCAAGATGTCCTCCTTTGTGTGCCGTGTCGCAGTCCCGGGACGCAGGGCATGCGGCCCGACGCCGGCAACCCACGCACGATATAACAAATATCGCACCGACTACAATCGAGGCACCGCTTGTTCAGTCGCGATTGCTCGAGCGGCGCATTGTTTGTAGGAATAGCCGCTCTCAAAAAACCGACCCCACAAGCTGAATCGAGGGAAGATTTGCGGGACCGTTGCCGGCAGGGATGCCGGCACCGAGCCTACAGGGAAGTATTCACGGCGTGTCCCGAAAAGCTTTCCTCGGTTCAGCGCTGAAAACGGCTTAAACCAATCCAAATAGCAACATCCGGCGTAGGAAAGCCATGACTTTCTGCCGTAAACTCCCTAACGTCAAACTCGTTCAACCGTCAGCACAGCAGAGCACATTATGGCTGGTCCCCGATATCCTCGATTCGACACCCTGACCCTGCACGCCGGGCAGCGGCCCGATCCCACCACCGGCGCGCGCGCGGTGCCGATCTTTCAAACCACCTCGTACGTGTTCAAAGACGCCGATCAGGCGGCGGCGATTTTCAACGGCGAGCGCCCGGGTCACGTCTACTCGCGCATCACCAATCCCACCAATGCCGTGCTCGAAGAGCGCATCGCGGCGTTGGAGGGCGGGGTCGGCGCCATCGCCACCGCCAGCGGGCAGGCGGCCATGCATCTGGCAATCACCACATTGATGGGCGCCGGTTCGCATATCGTGTCATCGCGGTCGCTGTACGGCGGCTCCCATAACCTGCTGTGCTACACGCTGCCGCGGTTCGGCATCGACACCACCTTCGTCGATCCGCGCGAGCCGGCGGCATTCCGTGACGCCCTGCGTCCCGACACCCGCCTGATCTTTGCCGAGACGCTGGGCAACCCGGGACTGGATGTGCTGGACATCCCGGCAATCGCCGACATCGCCCACGGGGCGGGCATTCCGCTGTTGATTGATGCGACATTCACCACGCCCTATTTGTGCAGACCGTTCGAACACGGTGCCGATCTGTTGTTTCATTCCGCCACCAAGTTTCTGGGCGGGCACGGGGTCGCGATCGGCGGCCTGCTGGTCGACAGCGGCCGGTTCGACTGGCTGGGGTCGGACAAATTTCCCACGCTGACGCAACCGTACGCGGGGTTTCATGACCTGGTGTTCGCAGAGGAGTACGGTCCCGCCGCGTTTATCGCCCGGGCGCGCAAGGAAGGCGCGCGGGATTTCGGCGCGTGCATGAGCCCGACCACCGCGTTTCATATTTTACAGGGCGTCGAGACCTTGCCGCTGCGCATGCAGCGCCACATCGACAACACCCGCAAGCTGGTTGCCCACCTCGACGCCCATCCGGCGGTGGAGTCGGTGATTTATCCGGAGCTCGCCGGCCACCCCGATCACGCTCTGTGCAAACGCCTGTTGCCCAAGGGCGCGGGCGCGGTGTTCAGCTTCGTAATCAACGGCGGCCGCGCCGCGGGACGCAAGTTCATCGAGGGCTTGCAGATATTTTCCCATCTGGCCAATGTCGGCGATGCCAAGTCCCTGGTCATCCATCCGGCCAGCACCACCCATCACCGCATGGATGCCGACGCTTTGCGCGCCGCCGGGATTTCCGAAGGCATGGTGCGCTTGTCGGTGGGGCTGGAGAATCCCGACGACCTGATCGAAGACCTCGATCGCGGCCTGTACGCATCACAAAAATAAACCCGTGCGATGAAACTCCAAGTCAACAACCAGACCGTATACGCGTATACCGGGACCCAAGACCTGCTCCCCGATCAGGACACCATCGTGTTCATTCACGGCGCGGGGCTGGACCACACGGTGTGGCTGCTGCAAAGCCGGTACTTCGCCCATCACGGCTGCAACGTGGTGGCATTGGACCTGCCGGGGCATGGCCAGTCGCAGGGAACGGCGCTGTCCGATATTCAAGCCATGGCGGACTGGGTCGTGCGCCTGCTGGATGGCCTGGATATCGAACGCGCCACGCTGGTTGGCCACAGCATGGGATCGCTGGTGAGTCTGGAAGCCGGGGCGCGGCATCCGCAGCGGGTGAGCCGCCTCGCGCTGCTGGGCACATCGCTACCGCTCGCGGTCAGCGAGCCGCTGCTGACCGCGGCCAGGAACAACGATCACGGCGCCATCGACATGATCGCCCTGTGGGGCCACGGCCGCGCCGCGCAACTGGGAGGTCATCCGGTACCGGGGATGTGGATGATGGGCAACACCGTGCGGCTCCTCGAGCACTCGCCGCCGGGGGTGTTATACAAAGATCTGAACGCCTGCAGTGAATACCGCACCGGTCTCGACAGCGCGCGGCGGATTCATTGCCCGGTGCTGCTGGTGCTGGCGCGCCAGGATCGCATGACCCCGGTCGCCAACGCCGAGGAGTTGATCCACAGTCTCGGCAATCTGCACACCGTGATCCTGGAAGACTGCGGTCACATGATGCTCGCAGAGCAGCCGGATCAAGTGCTCGATACGCTCAAGGGTTTTATTTCCGGCGGCCAGGCCGGGTAGGCGTTGATGGCCAGGGTTACAGGCCGCGCTCCCAGGGCGGCACCGGCACGAATTTCTCGCTGAGAAAGTCCACGAACGCCCGCACCTTGGTGGACAGGTGCCGCCGGTGGGGGTACACCACCAGCAAAGAGGACTTTTCGTGCACGTAATCGGTCAACAACGGCACCAGCCGGCCGGCGGACAGATCGTGACCAACGAGAAAAGTCGCCAGCCGCGCCACGCCGACACCCGCCAACACCGCCTCGTACAACGCGGTGGCGCTGTTGGTATCGAAGTTTCCCGACACGTGCAGCACCTTGGTCCCCTCCGGGCTCTCAAACTCCCAGTCATTGAAATGGATGAACGACGAGTGAGTGAGACAGTTGTGATTGAGCAGATCCTCCGGCACCTCGGGTATACCGTGTCGGTCCAGATACGAGGGCGCGGCACACACCAGGCGGCGATTGGTAAACAGTCTTTTCGCCACCAAAGATTCATCATCGAGCATCTCGCTGAGCTGCAACGCCACGTCGGTGCCGGTATCAATCAGGTCGACGGAACGTTCGCTGAGTCGTAACGACAGCTTGAGTTCCGGATAACGCGCCATGAACTCGGGGAGTATCGGCAGCAGCTGGACGCGCGCGAACGCCGCCACCGCCACCACCCGCAGTACGCCGCGCACCTGACCACGCAGTTCGGACACCGCTTCTTCCGCGTGTTGGATTTCATCCAATACCGCCACACAGCGCTCGTAAAAGGCGCGCCCTTCGTCGGTGAGGTGCAGTTGCCGGGTGGTGCGCTGAAACAACCGCACGCCGAGCCGGTCTTCCAGCCTGCTGATTTGTTTACTGACCGCGGACGGCGTGAGCTGCAACTCCCGCGCCGCCGCCGAGAATCCCCGATGCTCCACTGCATGCACAAATGCGGTCATCTCCTCGAGTTTGTTCATGGCGCTTTTTGTGACATTTTTTCATAAGTATTGTTACATATATGGGGATTATAAATCACCAGGCATTAAACTAGACTTCTCTCCAGTCACCGCCCCCGGGCCGGTCCCGGTGGTCCCAGGAAGCAACCCGACTGATGGAGAACACACGATGAATACTCCGTACGACAAGACACCCGGCGAGATGAGCTTCGAAGACATCGAGCGCGTGATTCAGCACGCGCGCCGCATGCGCAGCGAGACGCTGGCCGAGATGGGGAACACGCTGCGCGCCGCGTTGAAGCGGTGGATACACTGTATGCGCACGCGCATCGGCGCCGCGCTCCACGGCAACGCGATTGAAAAATGCGCCTGATCAGCCATGCTGCGGCCGGTGGCGCGCACCGCCATCGGCTGCCGGCGACAGCTTGATCAGGACTCGAGCGGCACCATCAACACCGGCACGCGGCTGCGGTGCACCACCTGGTGGGCCACCGATCCCAGGAACATCTCACTGACCCCGGTGCGGCCGTGGGTGCCCATTACGACCAAATCGGCATTGACGTCGGCGGCTTGACTTAGAATCGTCGCCGCGATGCGCCCCTCGACGACACGGGCGTCCGCGATCACCCGGCAGTCGTTGGGCTCCATGCCCAACTCGTCTTTACAAAACAACTTGAGGCGTTCCTCGATCGTATCGCGCACGCGCTGCATGCCTTCCTTACGCAGCGACGCGGGCATCCCCTCGGGAAGCACGCTGGCCACCAGCGACTGGGCCGATGGGCTGAGCGGCTCGATCACGTGCAACAGCACGATCTGCCCGTTATAGCGCTCGGCAAGGCTCACGGCGTGACGAAACACCGGCCGGGCATGTTCTTCCAAGTCGGTGGCGTAAAGGATTGTTTGAATTTTAGGGAGCATCGTTACGTGTCAGTCCATCTAATGAACAAGAATCAATCTCCTCCCGTTGCTGCGGGAGGTCAATGCCGGCGAACGCCGCGGCCAGCCTGCATAATACACCATTATTCGAGGTGGCTGGATTTACTGCGCCACCCAACCACCGTCAATGTTGATCGCTGTGCCGCGAATCTGCGCGGCGTCTTCAGAGCACAGAAACACGGTCAGCCCGGCGATTTGCGCCGGCGTCACGAACTCTTGCGAGGGCTGCTTTTCCGATAACAACAGCGCCTTCGCCTCGTCCATCGAGACTTTGTCGCGCGCGGCGCGATCATCGACCTGTTTCTGCACCAGCGGCGTCAGCACCCATCCCGGGCAAATGGCGTTGCAGGTGATGCCGGTAGTAGCGGTCTCGAGCGCGACGACTTTGGTCAAACCCACCACCCCGTGTTTGGCCGCGACATAGGCGGCCTTGGTCCCCGAGGCCACCAGACCGTGAGCGGAAGCGATGTTTATGATGCGCCCCCAGTTGCGTTGCTTCATCCCGGGTATCACCCCGCGGATGGTGTGAAAGTTCGAGGAAAGGTTGATGGCGATGATCGCGTCCCATTTTTCCACCGGGAACTCCTCGATCGCCGCGGTATGCTGGATACCCGCGTTGTTCACGAGTATGTCCACGCCGCCGAACGCGCTGACCGCCTGGTCGACCATGGCATAAATTTCATCCGACTTGGACATGTCCGCGCCGTTGTACAGCACGTCCACCTGGTATGTTTCGGACATCTCGGCTCGGGTTGTTTCGATCTGCTGCGCGTCACCGAAGCCGTTTAGCATGACGCGCGCGCCCTGTTTAGCCAGGCCATGCGCGATCTCCAGGCCGATGCCGCTGGTGGATCCGGTTACTATGGCGTTTGTTCCTTTCAACATGGCGCCGCCACCTCGCCGGCAAGAATCCCGGGTGATGCGATGAACACGGGGATCGGGTAGGAAAAACTGATAATCATCATTGCTCCTGCTGTGTAGGTCTGATCACAATTTCATTGATATTCACGTGCGGCGGCGCCTGCACGGCATAAACGATCGCATTGGCGATATCATCCGCCCGCAGCGCCTCGACGCTCTTGATGCGCGTTACGAACGACTCCAGGTCCGGGTCGGTGATGGCATCGGTCAACTCAGTGGCGACGATGCCCGGTTGAATACACGTCACGCGGATGTTCTTGCGCGCGCTCAACTCCAGCCGCAGGGCGTCGCTGAACGCATTGACCGCGAACTTCGTGGCGCAGTACACGCTCCCGGAGGGGATGACCCGCTTGCCGGCGATGGAGGAGATGTTCACGATGTGGCCCCGCGCCCGGGTAAGAAAATGGGGCAGCACGGCGGCGGTGCAATACATCACGCCCTTGATGTTGACGTCGATCATGCGCTCCCACTCATCGACCCGCAGGTTCTTGGCGAAGCTCAGTGGCATGATGCCGGCGTTGTTGATCAGGATGTCGACGCGTCCCCAGCGGTCGATGCCCGCCTTGATCAGCGCTTCGCAGTCGCCACGCGCGGTGACATCGCAACGCCGTGCCACGGCCTCACCGCCGCGTGCCGTAATCTCCCCGCCCAACTCCCGCAGGCGATCCTCGCGCCGCGCGCCCATCACCACCTTGACGCCGGCGGCGGCCAGCGCGCCGGCGGTCGCCGCGCCGATGCCGCTGCTGGCCCCGGTGATGATCGCGACCTGTCCGCTCAGCATTTCTTTCTGCTCACGCGCCGGTCTGTTGGTTCGAGCCGACGCCCCGGCAATTTGGATTCGTGCTTCAGCATCGACGCTTTCTCGCGCCCCCTTGTTTCATGTTTCCGATCACCCCTGCGATGTGGTCAACGCCTGGTCGAGATCCCACAAGATGTCGTCCAGCGACTCGAGCCCCACCGAGATGCGTATCATATCCGGGGTTACCCCGGCGGTGAGTTGGTCCTCCTCCGACAACTGCCGATGGGTAGTCGATGCCGGATGAATCACCAGGGTCTTGGCGTCGCCGACGTTGGCCAGATGACTCAGAAACTGCACCGACTCGATGAACTTGGCGCCCGCCTGCTGCCCGCCTTTGACACCAAAGGTGAGAATCGACCCCGGTCCCTTGGGGAGGTATTTCCTGGCCAGTTGGTGATACTCGTTACCCGGCAAGCCCGCGTACTTAACCCAACTCACCGCCGCGTGGTCGGCGAGGAACTCGGCCACCGCCTGGGCGTTGGCGCAGTGGCGATCCATGCGCACATGCAAGGTCTCCAGGCCCTGCAGGAACAGAAACGCATTGAACGGGCTGAGGGCCGGACCCAGGGTGCGCAAGGTCTCACAGCGGGCCTTCATGGTGTAACCGAAATCGCCGAAGGTCTCGTAGAAGCGCACCCCGTGATAACCCGGGGACGGCTCCACCATCCCCGGGAACCTGCCGTTGTCCCAGGGGAAGGTTCCCGATTCCACCAGCACCCCGCCGATGGAGGTGCCGTGGCCGCAGATAAACTTGGTCGCCGAGTGCACGACGATATCCGCGCCATGGGCCATCGGCCGGCACAAATACGGTGTGGCAAAGGTGTTATCGATCACCAGCGGCACCCCCGCATCCGCCGCCACCGCGGCCACCGCCTCGATGTCCAGCACGTTGTTGAGCGGGTTACCGATGGTCTCCGCGAAAATCGCTTTCGTCTTTTCGGTAACGGCGCGCGCGAAGTTCTCCGGATCATCCGGATCCACAAAATGGGTTTGAATGCCGAACTTGCGGAAATTGACATTGAACTGCGAATACGTGCCGCCATACAGTGTGCTCGCCGAGACGATCTCATCGCCCTGTTCGAGTATCGTCAACAGGGCGGTCATCTGCGCGGCCATACCGGAACTCACCGCAACCGCAGCGCGGCCGCCCTCCAACGCCGCCATGCGCTCCTCGAACACGGCGTTGGTGGGATTCATCAGGCGCGTGTAGATGTTGCCGAAGGTCTGCAGGTTGAACAGACTCGCCGCGTGGTCGGTATCATCGAAGACATAAGCCGCGGTCTGATAGATCGGCGTCGCGCGCGCGCCGGTGGCCGGATCCGGCAGCTGGCCGGCGTGCAGGCAAAGGGTCTCTATACCGAAGTCGCGATCCGCCACTTGACAATCTTCAGTTGATCAGTACGGCACCCAAAGCGGGCGTTTGGACGAAATTAACTTGGTGTTGACGCCGACGAAGCTCAGCCCGCCGAACAGGCGCGCGTATTCGATTTTCATGCAACGGTCCATGACCACCTCCAAGCCGGCGTCGCGCGCCTTGCGCGCCGCCGCTTCGTGGACGATGCCGACCTGCATCCACACCACCTTGGCGCCGATGCGGATCGCCGCATCGACATGGGGCGGCACGTCCTCGGCGCGTTGGAACAGATCCACCACATCCACCGGCTCGGGAACGTCTTCCAGGCGCGCATAGCAGCGTTCGCCCAGAATCTCTTCATACGTCGGGGTCACCGGGATTACGCGGAAACCGTGATCCTGCAGATACTTGGCCGCGAAATAGCTCGGGCGATACCAGTTGGCGGATAACCCGACCATCGCCACCGTGCGGCTTTCTTTGAGTATCCTGCGTATCGTTTGAATATCGGTCATGGTCAGACTTGTAGGTGTCGGCAGCACAGCGTAAACAAAACCCCGGCTAGCGGCAACTTTGCACATGGTTTACAAGCATGGAGCCAGGCCGTAGATTAGCGGTGCCTGAAATTGATGTACTGCGGGTAGTCACCGGGATCGTCCCGAATCGGGCGTAGTATGTAGCACACGAGACCCGTAACAGCCAATCTGTGATAAATCGACGATGAGCAACAAGCCGGCCGTACTGGTCACGAGAAAACTGCCCCCCGCGGTGGAGGCGCGTCTGGCGCGGGACTATGACCCGCATTTAAATACGCAGGACCGACTGTACAGCACCGATGAACTGTTGACCCTGGCCCAAGGCGCGCAAGCGGTGTTGGCGACACACACCGAACACCTGTCCGCGGATGTGATGGCGCGACTCGCGGGCACCATCAAGGTGATCGCCAATTTCTCGGTGGGCGTTGATCACTGCGACCTGGCCGCGGCGAAGCAGCACGACATCATCGTCACCAACACGCCGGACGTGCTCGCCGACGCCACCGCGGAACTCACGATGCTGCTGCTGCTCGGCGCCGCACGGCGCGCCAGCGAAGGCGAGCGCCTGATCCGCGCCCGCAAGTGGGACTCCTGGAGCCCGACGTTCATGCTGGGCACCCAGTTCACCGGCAAGCGCCTGGGCATCATCGGCATGGGGCGGATCGGTCAAGTGGTCGCCAAACGCGCGCGCGGCTTCGGCATGGAGATCCACTACCACAACCGTTCGCGCCTGGACAGCGAACGGGAGGCCGGCGCCATCTATCATGACTCGCTGGATTCGCTGCTGCCGCAGTCGCAATTCCTCGCGCTGCATTGCCCCAATACACCGGACACCCAGAATCTGTTCAATGCGGAGCGCATTGCGCAGTTGCCGGACGACGCCATCGTCGTGAACTCCGCGCGCGGCAACATCGTCGACGAAGACGCGCTGATC
This sequence comes from uncultured Gammaproteobacteria bacterium, assembly GCA_947259175.1. Lineage (GTDB taxonomy): Bacteria > Pseudomonadota > Gammaproteobacteria > Arenicellales > JAANXG01 > CALZGZ01. Next base: position 22,312 of record CAMYKW010000051.1, read on the forward strand.
GTGGCGCTGCGTTCGGGCAAGATCCGCGCTGCGGGCCTGGACGTCTATAAGGACGAACCCTTTATTCGCCCCGAGTTCGCGGAACTCAATAACACCTTTCTGCTGCCACACCTGGGCAGCGCCACTCACGAGACCCGCGATGCCATGGGTTTCAGGGCCTTGGACAATCTCGACGCGGTGTTCGCCGGCCGCGAACCCCGCGACCGCGTCGCCTAGCCAGCGTTGCGCTGCTTGGTCATCCCGCCCGGATGGCGCGGACCCGGTCCCAGTTCATCTCGATCAGCACCGCGCCGCAGATCACCGCGATTGCCGTCCATTGCATCAGGGTGACGGTCTGGCCGAGGAACATCAAGGTGAGCCCCACCGCGATCACCGGCTTCAAAAAAAACAGATAGCTGCCGCGGGTGATGTCGGGGACGGCGGCCAGGCCGCCGATCCACAGAAACTGGGTGATGGTCGTGTTCCAAAAGGCGATGGTGAGCAGCGCGCCAAACTGCTGTGCCGGGCGGTCGAACAAGGTGGCCGGATTTACCCACACGTCCCAGTTGACACCGACCAGCAACCACAGCCCCACCGAGCCGAGCGACAGGGTGATGGCGGTGATGCGCAACGCGCCGTATTCGGCAATCAACGGGCGCACCCACACCGTGAATGCCGCGACGGTGGCGGCGCAGCCCATGGCCAGCAGAACCCCGAACAGGTTGTTGACGTCACCCGCCAGCCGGGCGAGGTAACCGTCGGTGAGCAACAACGCCGCACCGATGACCGCGGCGATACCGCTCAACCAACGGCCGCCGGATATCGGCTGCCGGTTGATCCACAGGTTCGCCAGCGCGACGAAAATCGGAATCGTGGTCACC
>CAMYKW010000052.1 GCA_947259175.1 uncultured Gammaproteobacteria bacterium
CAAAGTGGCTGGGCGAGACCATGGATCTTGACCTCGCGGTGTTCGGGGCATGGCAGGCGGATCATCGGCGCACCGGCCACGCGGTCGAGACGCAATGATCGGCCTTGCTTGGATCACTAAAACGAAAAACTCAGCCCTGACCGCCGCACTGCGTCATGCGGCAAACGTTAAGGGTTAGCGGTAGAGGCTTTTACAACTTATGCCGGGCGGCATTATTTCACCCGGTGCTCGGCCAACAGCTGGATGAACTGTGCCTCATCGAGCATCTCTATACCCAATTGCTCCGCCTTACTTGCCTTGGATCCAGGATCGGCGCCGACGATCACATAATCGGTCTTGCGCGACACACTTCCCGTGACTTTGGCTCCGAGACGCTGCAGCTTCGTCTTAGCTTCATCCCGCGTCATTGCGCTCAACGTACCGGTCAAAACCATCGTCTTTCCGGACAATGGCAAACTCGAAGGATCTTGTTTTGACTGCTTGGTTTCCGGCCACACAACCCCCCGTTGCCGAAGCTTGTCGATAACCTGTTCGTTGTGGGGCTGTCGAAAAAACATATGAATGTTAGCCGCGACGATCGGACCGATATCCGTGAGTGACTGTAACTCGTCTTCAGTCGCATCCATCACTGCGCGCAGACTACCGTAATGATGAGCAAGCTGCCGCGCAGTCGTCTCTCCCACCTGACTTATTCCCAACGCAAACAGGAACCGCGACAAGGTCGTCCACTTGCTGCGCTCCAACGCGTTAATCAGATTCCGGGCTGATTTCTCGGCAAGCCGGTCAAGGCTCGCCAACTGCGCTGCAGTCAAAGCATAGAGATCACCGGCATCCTCGACCATGCCGGCCTCCACCAACTGGTCGATGATCTTGTCGCCGAGACCATCGATGTCCATGGCCCTTCGCGATGCAAAATGTTTGAGCATCTCTTTGCGCTGCGCGGAACAATACAGACCACCGCTGCAGCGCGCGATGATCCCCTCACCTCCCTCGTAAACGATCTCGGAACGGCACACGGGACACCGGTCAGGAAACCGAAACCGCTTGGCCGTGCGCGGCCGGCGCGACTTTACGACCTTGACAATCTCGGGAATGACATCACCGGCGCGCCGCACAACAACGGTGTCTCCAATTTTCACATCGAGCCGTTCTATCTCCGCGCGATTGTGCAAGGTGGCGTTGGATACGGTAACACCGCCGACGAATACCGGCTCGAGGCGGGCTACCGGTGTAATGGCTCCGGTGCGTCCCACCTGAACCTCGATCGCGTTGACGATGGTCGTCTCCTCCTCGGCCGGAAACTTGTGCGCCAGGGCCCAACGGGGGGCGCGAGAGACCGCACCGAGGGTTCGTTGCAACCGCAGGCTGTTGACCTTGTAAACCACGCCGTCAATGGGATAGGAAAGCGATTTTCTGCTTTCCACCAGATCGCGGTAATAAGCAAGGCACTGGTCGACACCCTTGACGAGCGCCGCCAGTGGCGATGCCGCAAGCCCCCAGGCGCGAAGTTGGCGCAATAACTCATGCTGAGTCTCCGGCATGCGTGCATTTTCGACCTCACCCGCGGCGTAGCAGAACATCTGCAACGGCCGTTCAGCGGTGAGCTTGGGATCGAGTTGGCGTAAACTGCCGGCGGCCGCATTGCGTGGATTGACGAACTCCTTTAGTCCGGCGTTACGCTGTCGTTCGTTCAGCGCCAGAAACCCCGTGTGCGTCATGAACACCTCGCCACGCACTTCTATCGACCGTGGATGCCTGTTACCCAGCAAACGCAGAGGTATGGATCGAATGGTTTTGATATTTTGCGTAACGTCCTCACCCGTCGTCCCGTCGCCTCGTGTCGCGCCGCGCACCAGCACTCCGTGTTCGTACGACAGGCTTACAGCGAGACCATCCATCTTGGGTTCAGCAACGTATTCGACAACACCAAGTTCAGCGCGCTCGCGAATCCGCCGATCGAATGCGATAACTTCGTTCTCGTCGAAGGCATTGCTCAACGACAGCATCGGAACCTTATGTTTAACCTCGGCGAATGACGACAGAGGCTGGGCGCCGACGCGCTGTGTGGGAGAATCTGCGGTGATTAATGCTGGATACTTTGATTCCAGTTCTTGGAGTTCACGCAGAAGGCGATCGTACTCGGCGTCTGAAATGACGGGATCATCTAAAACGTAATAGCGATAATTGTGCTGATTGATCTGCTCACGCAGGTCGGCGGCTCTTTGCCGGGCTCGTGCTGGAACCGTCATACGGCATCAAAACAAGCGTATCGCGAGCTCTCCCCCTGGCGGAATATGATCGCTTTCCATCTCCAGCTCGAGCTTATGTATCTGTTGGCCGATTTTTTCCAGACCTTGATCCGTCATCATTTTACGATTCTGATCCACCAGCTTGCCCTCGAGACGCTCGCACAAGGTCGTCGCGCTCGTCACCATCTCACGAAACGCCGCGGCCGGTTTCGAAGTCGCCGGTATATTCATGAACACCGTAAGTCCATCGGTATGAAAATCCTCCAGGTTATCGGGCTCGAACTCGCCATTACCGAACAGATTCGCCAGTCCGTAGATCATCGGAGATCCCACCGCGGAAACTCTTCTTTTCTGATAAAAGTTTTTTTGGTTCAAATCCATGCCTAATTCTCGAGCATAACGATCGATATCCCCACCGGAAAATCCGCGACTGTGCCGCGCCAGTATATTCAAGATCGCCAATGCATCGTATTTTTTATACAGCTCATCGATATGCTTACCCTGATCGAGAGCATCTTCAAAACTCATCGAGAAACTGAATCGGCGTCCAAATACCTCCGCGAATCTCAATACCATCTGAGAAAATTGATTCAGCTCCGATTCGGTAACGGGGCCGTTCCGATCCGCCAGCTGCAATGTCATTCCAAAGTGCGTAAAGCGGGCGGACTTTGATTCACTTTCCAGATCAACCCACACCTTGGATGGATAACTATACCCGAACACTCGATGTCGCTTTTGCAACTCGTACTCGTGCTGCCGGTACAATCCCAGCGCCGTATCCCGCTTAATGACATTTTTTCCGGGAATACGCGCGACAAAATCTATTTCGATACCCCCTTCATCCAGGCCGGCCTCCTGAATCGCCCGGATATTGATGCCGTGTATCGGCGTGTGGGCGACTTCCTGCGCGTCGCGCAACTCATCGTCGAATTCATCAACATCCAGGTTCACACCAGGTTCATCCAGGTCCTCCTCCGGCGACAAGATAGTGTGTCCCGGCTCCGCCGGTAACGCCGTGTTGATGTCTATCTCTTCGCGATGCAAAAGTGTCGGCTCCTCCCAATCGGGATCGAGATCACGCAGTCTGGATTCCTGTTCCCGTATACGCGTGAGGCGATACCGATCGTATGAGATCATCGCAATGACAACGAACAATACTAATCCGGCAATTATCAGCGCTGTACGCAATTCAATCATTGGACCGCCATTTCCATTGCCGCGTCGACGTCCACCGCGACCAGGCGAGAAACGCCGGGCTCCGCCATCGTGATTCCGATCAGAATGTTGGCGGCTTCCATAGTGATTTTGTTATGGGTTATCACAATCAACTGAGTGCGGTCCGCCAAGGTCTTGAGGATCTTACAATAGCGTTCGACATTCGCGTCATCCAGCGGCGCGTCAACCTCGTCCAGCATGCAAAACGGTGCGGGATTGAGGTCAAAGAACGCGAATAACAATGCAACCGCGGTCAGCGCCTTCTCGCCTCCGGACAACAAGTGGATGGTGCTGTTACGTTTACCCGGAGGTCGCGCCATTACACCCACGCCGGTGTCCAGTAAATCCGCGCCTGTCAGTTCGAGATTGGCGCTGCCGCCGCCGAATAATCGCGGAAAGAATTCCTGAAACTGGGCGTTGAGGGCCTCGAATGTCTCCTTGAATCGCGTCCTGGTTTCGCGGTCTATCTTATGGATTACATCCTGCAGCATCGTCAGCGCCTCAGTCAGGTCGTCGTTCTGTTTATCCAGGTAAACCTTGCGCTCCGACTGCTCTTCGTACTCTTCGATCGCCACTAGATTAACCGGGCCGATTCGATCGATCCGTGAACCAATACGATCCAATTGTTCCTGCCAAGTCTCCTCTTGTGCATCTTCCGGCAGTTCCTGCAACACCGCAGCGGGCTCATGATCAGTTTCCTTAATCTGATCGGAGACGGTATCCCGCCGCACCGCCAACTCCTGCCGCGCCAACCGCAGTTCCTCCACTTGTTCGCGCAACAGATTGGCCTCATTCTCATGCTCAACCCGCTGTTGTTCCCGGTCTCGTATTTCCGAATCCAGGCGTTCCACTTCTCTCCGCGCTTGCGCCAATTGCGTTTCCGCCTGGACTTTCTGTTCAAGCAGCGAATTCAGCTCGTCTTGCAGTCGCGCCTCGGGGGAAACATCTTCATTCAGCAGATCGCGCAACGCCTGCTGACGTTGTATCGCTGCGGCTTGCTGGTGAGCCATTCGCTGCATACTCTCCTGCACGGTTTCCAGCGCGGCCAACAGTCTTTTCTCTTCGTATTGCTCGCGATGCTTGGCTTCGCGGGCGGAGTTCGCCGCGGTGTTGGCCTGGTCCAGCTCCTGGCGCAAGCGGGATCGTTCCGCGGACAGATTCACATGGCGGGCCTGAAAGTCCTCCGACAGACGCTGGGCGTTATCGAGCCGGGTCCGGGCTTCGATCAATTCCCCCTCCGCCTGCCCGAGAAGCTGGTCCAGCTCACTCAAATCCCCCCGAATCTGATCGCGGCGCGCTTGCAACTCAACGGCGCGTGCTTCGGCATGACCCAATTGCTTGTGCATCTCCGCGCGATGCCGAGCTTTTTCGCTCAACAGCCCGCGTTTTGCCGCCAGCTCTTCCTCCAACGCGGTTAATCGCTCGCGTTGATCCTCGATGTTGGCGTCGAGATATCGAACCTCCTGTGCGAGTTGTTGTTCGCGTTGAGACAAATGGTCGATTTCTTTTTCGCGCACCAGTAAACCGGCCTTGGCGCCTTCACCCCTGGCCACCACCACCCAGTTCAGCCCCATCCATACGCCGTCCTGGGTCACGATCGATTCATGCGCCGCAAGTTCGCCGCGCCGCACGATGGCGGCCTCGATGTCGGGGCTGACGTAGACATCACCAAGCCAGTGGTTGAGATCGGTACGATGACAGGTCACCTTGGTCAGTAGCGTTGGCGGTTTTGAAGGCGTTTCGTTGGGTCGCGGGTTCCGGTTCTCGACCATGCACAAACCGGATCCGGGGAAACTGGGGGCATCCGCGGCGACCTGATCCAAGGATTCCACGCACAGCGCGCCGAGACGCCGACCCAGAACGCAATCAACAGCGGTCTCCCAACCGGGTTCCACAGTGATTTCCGCCGCCAAGCGTGGCGCATCAAATATGCGTTGTTCTTGCAGCCACGTTACAGCGTCCTCTTCCTGGGTGCCCAACGCCGACGCCTGCATTTCTTTTAGGGATTTCAGCCGCGCCGCAGTTTCCTGAAACCGGTGGCGCGCTTCAAACAGTTCCTGTTCCGCATTATCCATTGATTCTCGTTGTGACTGTATGCGTTGGTCGAGCTCCCGGACCTGCTGTTCCAAATCCGTATAGAGTTGATCCAAGGCAACTACTTGCGCACGCAGTCCCGGAGTGTCGGTCTGTTCCAGGGCCAATTGGATTTCCGTCAGGTTTTCAGCCATCCGCCCCTGACGGCCGGCGATATGCTCTATCTGGCGATGGTGCTCCTCAATGCGCGCCCGTTGCACTTCACGCTCGTGTTCCGGCCGCGCGGAGTCTCTACCGAATTCATCCCATTCCGCCTGCCAGTGCTGAAACGCCTGCTCGGAGGCATTCAACAAGCCTATTGCGCGGTCAAATTCCTGGTTTGCCTGTGTCAAACGCGGGCGGCACTCGCCCAATTTAAGCTGTAATTCCGCGAGACGTTCGCGGTCAGCAACCATATGTATCTCGGCTTCTTCTAGCGCCTCCGTCAGTCGCTGCAACTCCTGCTGGCGTTGCTGCTGAGTCTGCCGCGAATGTTCAATGCTTTGTTCCTTATTCGCAATTTCCGCGCCGACCTGATAAAACTCGCCTTGCGCTTGATTCAAATGCTCATTCGCGCCCGCCAGTTGTTGCCGAAGGTGCTCGATACCGGTTTCCACAGCGCGTTGATCGGCAATTTTGGATTCCAGCCCGGTTTGCCGTCGCGCCAGGCCGGAATCCTGTTCTTTGAGCTGCTGATCCAGGCGTCGCCAGCGTAGACTCATCAATTGAACCCGCAGGGTGCGCTCCTCCTGTTTCAGTGTTTTGTACCGGGCGGCGGCGCTGGATTGCCGCTTCAGGCGCCGCAACTGGGATTCCAACTCGCGCCGAATATCCCCGACACGCTCCAGGTTTTCCCGGGCGTGTCGTATGCGGGTCTCGGTTTCACGTCGCCGCTCCTTATATTTGGAGATTCCGGCTGCTTCTTCCACGAGAACTCGCAACTCGTCCGGCCGCGCCTCAATAATCCGGCTCACCATACCTTGCTCGATGATCGAGTAGGATCGCGGGCCCAAACCGGTACCCAGGAAGATATCGGTGATGTCCCTTCGCCGACATCGCGTTTTATTGATGTAGTAAAGAGATTGACCGTCACGCGAAAGTTCACGCCGAATCGCTATTTCACTGTACCCGGCGTAAGCTCCCGGGGCCTTGCCCTCGCTGTTGTCGAATACTAGTTCCACCGCCGCCTTCCCCACCGGCTTGCGCGCCGTTGATCCGTTAAAGATGACATCGGCCATGCTGTCGCCACGCAGGTTTTTTGCGGAAGACTCACCCATTACCCAGCGCACCGCATCGATTATGTTGGATTTCCCGCATCCGTTCGGACCGACTACGCCGACAAGATTGGCGGGAAACGACACGGAGGTGGGATCAACGAAGGATTTAAAACCGGATAGTTTGATATGCTTCAGACGCATCGGCTATCCCGGTAACACCGCCAACGAGGAAGATTCCATTTTGTATTGCGTTATCTTGGACAAACTGAGCGAGTTACTGGCAGTCAAATAGAATACGTTACAATCCGGCGAATAAACGTAACACAACAATTAGATCTATGCCTACACAAACCAATCAGGCGCTGGAGACGTTCACCAACCCGAATCCGGAGCGTGATTATACTGTGCGAATTCGAATTCCGGAGTTCACCTGTCTGTGCCCAAAGACCGGTCAGCCCGATTTCGCGACGCTGATCCTCGAATACGTGCCCGACACGAAATGTGTCGAGCTCAAATCCCTCAAACTGTATATCTGGTCGTATCGCGAACAGGGCGCTTTTCACGAGTCGGTGACCAATCAAATTCTGAACGATTTGGTCACCGCCGTCGCCCCCCGTTTCATGCGCCTGACCGCCAGGTTCAATGTACGCGGCGGATTGTACACCACTGTGGTAGCCGAACATCGCGCGCCGGATTGGATCGCCACGTCATCCGAGCATTTACCTTAAGTGGCGCAAAAACATAATTTTTCCCATATAAACAATTGGTTTCCTGAGAGTTTTCAGGCTGTTGCTTAACTCAAGATGCGATCGGCCGGGGGGCGTTAAATGAAAAAAATAGAAAACAGCCCGTTCGACCCATTCGTAAAGTGGCTGTTTCCCAAGCTGCTTCCCTATGTCCCCGAGGGGTTGAGCGCCAATGCGATATCCGTCATTGGTGTGATAAGTTCGATGCTCGCGTGTGTTTCACTGTATCTCACCGCCTGGTCGCGCTGGATGTGCCTGCCCGCAGCGGTGTTGGTGTTCGCGCACTGGTTTGCGGACACTCTGGACGGCGTCGTCGCCCGCGCCCGGCAGACATCGAAGCTCGGCTTTTATCTCGATCACTTTGGAGATTCCGTTAGCGTGGTGTTTATCGGGCTGGGCATGTTCATGATCAAGGGATCACACTTAGCCATCGGCCTGGCGGTGATCAGCCTGTATCTGTTGTTGATAATCAATGGCCTGATCAAGGCAGAATTAACGCGGGTCATGGAGCTACCCACGTTTGGGCCTACCGAATTGCATATACTGGTGATCGCCCTGTTGGTGGCTCAACCGTTCATGGATTTTGGACAACCGTTGTCCTGGTACCCCGAAGTCACCGGTGATCAGGGCTGGCTGACGAACCTTCTGGGTTTTGAATACGGCCTGACGTTGATAGATATCGCCGGTATCGGCATCGTCGTTATCGCGGCGCTGATGCTGATCATCGAAGTCATCACGACGATCGGTAGCGTAAAGCGCCTGGATCGCGGCGAGGATCCCGAGCGCTAGTCCGGAATTAGTATCAGGCGCTGCCCGACGAGGGATGCGGACCAGTCGTCAAATCACCTTCGCGCCGCACCAGCCCGGGAATCAATACGGTGGCGCCGGTAGTCCTGCGCGCGGTCAGGTCTTCGTGCGCGTGGGCTGCGTCTTGTAGCGCGTAGGTTTGCCGGACTTCAATCTTGACCGCGCCACTGGTCACTACGTCAAATAGCTCGTTGGCCGATGCGACCAAATCCGACCGCTTGTCGATGTAGTCAAACAATGTAGGGCGTGTTAGATACAATGAACCTTTTTTGCTGAGGACGGATGGCTCGATCGGTTCAACGGCGCCGGAGGACTGTCCGAAACTGACCATCAGCCCCAATTTGCGCAGACAATCCAAAGACTTCATAAACGTGTCCTTGCCCACGGAATCGTACACCACCGGCACTCCGGTGCCCCCGGTGATTTCTTTGACCCGTTCGACGAAATCCTCCTGGGTATAGATTACCGGATAGTCACAGCCCAGACTGGCGGCGTAATCGGCTTTCTCCTTGGATCCGACGGTGCCGATCACGGTCGCGCCGAGGTGTTTGGCCCACTGGCAGGCTATCGACCCCACACCGCCCGCCGCGGCATGAAACAAAATCATGTCTCCAGGCTTAACGCTGTAAGTGCGGCGCAGCAAGTATTGTGCGGTCAAACCCTGCAACATCAGCGCCGCCGCGGTCACATCGTCTATCGTATCCGGCAGCTTTACCAGACGTTCTGCGGGATATAACCGTTGTTCGCAGTAAGCTCCAATCGGACCACCTGCGTAGGCTACCCGGTCGCCCACCGAGACCTCGGTAACCCCCCGGCCCACCGCTTCGACCACGCCGGCTGCTTCCATTCCCAGAATAAGCGGCAGGTGCGGTGGTGGGTATGCCCCCTCGCGAAAATAGATATCAATGAAATTCAGCCCAATCGCAGTGTGTCGGATCAACGCGTCGCCCACGCCGGGTTGATCGACATTTACCTCTTCCCAGCATAGTTTATCGGGCCCACCGGTTTCGTGAACGCGAATCGCCATATTCATGATATCGTTCCTCTCGTAAAGTAATTAGCTGAAGGCACGCCGCATACCACTCTATTGTAGCCTCTAGCCGGTATTTTGTACCAAGGATTCCACACCGATTTCCGCAGCGCAATCCATGGGCAACGGCTCATTGTGATTTCCGCGCGTTACGAATCTGCTCATAGGCGTTTCTGATTTCCTGAGTTCGTTCGGTAGCGAGCTTGATCATTTCTTCCGGCAGACCCTTGGCCACGAGTTTGTCGGGGTGATGCTGATTCATCAACCTGCGGTATGCCTTTTTCACTTCCGCGTCATCGGCCCTGGACGTGACACCCAAGGTTTTATAAGCATCCGCTAACGACGGTTGCCTGCCGGTTGCAGCGCTGCGTTCGTAGGCCGCCGCACCTTCGATGAAACCGAGTATCTGTTGGAAACGATTCCTGGAGAATCCCAATCGTTCGGCCATGTGGAGCAATGCGTGTTTCTCCGCGCGATCCAGGGCGCCGTCGGCGAACGCCGCCTGAATCTGAATCTCCAGGAACATTTGCAGCAGTGTCTTGCGCCGCCCGCACTCATGGCGTAATTGATCCAACACCTCATTGACCGGAAAATCCGCCCGCTTGCCCTGCCGGAACAGCCCGATCGCTGCATCCCGTTGCTGTGCATTGAGACGCATCTGCCGCATCACTTCCTCGGCCATGGCAATCTCGTTGGGGCTTACGCGACCGTCGACCTTGGTGATATAGCCCATCACCGTGAACACGGCGGTAAAGAACACGGTCTGCGTCTTTTCGCTGGCGGCGATGCGGCCGCGAGTACTCAGGTCGGCCACGCCCTTGTCAAGCTGGTGGCCCAACACCGCACCCAAAGCGGCGCCCAACGGCCCCCCAAGCATGAAGCCGAATGTGCCGCCGGCAATTTTTCCCCACCAGGCCACTATGTCTTGACCCGAAACACTCGCGCGAACAGCCTGGTAAGCGATGCGACGGACACGGATCCAAGCGTGGGGACCGGGACCGTCATCCATGAGGATCGGCCGACAAACCGGGCGCGCCGATAGCCGTAGAATTGCGGAGCCATCACCGGTCGGTATTCCACGCTAGCCCGCCGGAAACTCGATAACCACCTCGGTACCGTGCCCGTTGCGCGCCGTGATTTGTAGCTCTCCACCATACGCCGCAACAATGTCTTGTACCGAGGCCAGTCCGAGTCCTTGTCCCGCTGCCGGTCCATCCGATCGCACACCGCGCTTCAATACCTGCTCGCGCAGCGAATCTTCGATGCCCGGTCCGTTATCGGCGACGGACAATCGCACTCCGGGACGGTGTTTACTGACCATGATCGGCTCGGCGTGGACGACCACACGCCCATCGCTCCATTTGAAAGCATTATCGAGCAGATTACCCAGCACCTCGAAAAGGTCTTCTTCATCGCCATAGAATTTCAACCCAGGACGGATATCTTGAACTACCTGCACGTTGCGGTTGACATGAACTTTCCGCAACGAATTGACCACCTTCGTTACGCTGTCCGGCACCGATACCGGTGCCGTCAGGGTTCGTTTTCCCGCCGCCGCAGCGCGCCGTAGTTGATAATCGACGATTTCCGCCATCCGGTCCACCTGCACGAGGACTTCGCTCGGCTCGACCGGCTGTTTGGCCTCCATGGCGCCCTGAATCACGGCCAGCGGTGTTTTCAGGCTGTGCGCAAGGCCGCCCAGCGTATTACGGTAACGTTCCATCTGCCGTCGCTCATTGGTGATAAAGGCATTGATATTGCGCGTGAGACCGGATAGTTCGCGGGGATATTCGCCCGCCAATTGTGACAACTCACCCCGCTCCACCGCCGCGACTTCCTCGGCCACCTCCCGCAGCGGCCGGAGACTCCATCGAAGCACCACGGTCTGCACCAACAACATCACCACTACGGCTCCTCCCAGCCAAAACCATAGATCACGGCGAAAGCCCTCGACTTGGGATTCATAGTTCGTGGGATCTTCGGCAATGGCAAATTCGTAGGCGACCGATCCTTGGCCGTTGATCTCCCATAGCACGCCGAACCGCAGCGTGAAAAGCTCCTCGCCGTCGCGGGTCTTGTCGCGTTCGAATAACGATTCGCCGGACGCCAGCATAGCTCGATCGGGAAGGCTTCTGCCGACCAAAGAATCGGAACGCCATACTACTTTGGATTCGCGGTCCAACACGCGGGCATATAATCCGGAATTAATGCGCGTAAATCTCGATTCCGGGAGATTCTTCGGCACCAGCAATCGGCCGCGACCGTCGACGTCGAATGCGGCCAACAAACCGTATAGCTGACCTTGCAAGTGATTGCGCACGGCGGTCTCGGCGCTGTTTTGAAACGCCCTGTCCAACACCCAGCCGGTCACGCCTAGGAATACAATTGATGCAACGCTGGCGGCCAACAGCAGCCGGCTGTTGAGAGAGAGGATCACGGTGTACGCGTAAGCTTAAATTTGTACCCCCGGCCACGCAGCGTCTCTATTGGTTTGATTACGTGGTCCGGATCCAGCTTTTTACGCAGGCGCCCGACAAATACTTCTATGACATTACTGTCGCGGTCGCAGTCCTCGTCGTATATGTGTTCGGTCAACTCGGCCTTGGATATCACCTTCCCTGGATTTAACATCAAATACTGCAACAACCGGTATTCGTAGGCGGTAAGATCCAGCGGTAAACCATCGACGAACACCTCCTGCGACGACGTGTCCAGGGTCACCGGCCCACATGTAATGGCCGACTGCGCCGAACCCGCCGCGCGCCGCAACAAGGCGCGAATTCTGGCCAAAAGCTCCTCCACGTGGAATGGCTTTACCAGGTAATCGTCTGCTCCCGCCTCCAATCCATTCACCTTCTCCTGCCAGCGGGAGCGGGCAGTCAAGATCAATATCGGATAGCTCCGCCCGTCGGCGCGCAATTGTTGAATCAGCTGTATACCGTCGAGCTTAGGTAAACCAACGTCCACGATCGCGAGATCCACGGGATATTCCCGCCCGTAATACAGGCCCTCCTCGCCATCGGACGCCGTATCCACGGCAAACCCCTCTTCCCGCAACCGGTTCGCAAGCTGCTCCTGGAGATCGGTCTCATCTTCCACCACCAACACACGCATCGGGCTAATCCATGGTTGCCGGTCCAATCGACCGATGGAAGCAAAGGTTCGCTATGGTCTCATAGCGGATACGCCCTGGATCGCGGCGCGGCAGAGGCGGATATGTAATCCTCAAGCCCAGTCGCCTGCCGCGTATTGACGGTAATGACACAGTCACTGTTTGGTCCGCGGATTGATATAAAGATTGCGAATCCGTCCTTTCGGAGTGAGGACCTTGATCCGATACATCAAGCGACCGTCCACCTTGCGTTTTTCGGCGGACAAGACCCTTCCGCCAGTGCGGCTTTCCGCGATGGCCGCGGCTTGGTCGAGGCTGATCGGCTGAGCCGGTTCGTGAGACCCGGAATACGCCGCCGCGGGAAGCAACAGCGTACCGACCAGCGCGATGATTGCGAACGACTTCTTCATACGGGACGGATGCCGGCCGGAAAGTTTAGCTTCCGCTGTATTATACACCGACCGTGCAACCGGCTACTCAATCCACGGGCTCAATGTGAACACGCACACGAATTCGATCGCCCGGGTCTTGGTCGGTGCGGGCCTGGTATATCCGGTCTCCATAACGATATCTGACACGATAACCCACCACGCGCTCTTCATGTGGTGACCGCCAACGCAGTCACCGCCAAACTCGCCAGAAAAATCCCATGTTTCATTGTCAGGCCCCATGATTGTTAAGGAAGCCCTGACAATCAGAGGTTCCTTAAGTTATTCCGATGGTTATCCGCTTTCGGTGGGCATAACGTAACCCGCCACCCCTGAATCGGGCCTGAATCAATACTGAACGCAAGCTTAACAACCCCAAGTCAACGGGCGTGGCCGCCGATCTTGGCTCCCGAACGGATCATCAACTGGTCGCCGCGTTGGATCAGTTCGAACTGTTTCAAAAAGCTCATACCCAACAAGACCTGAGTCTCCGTCATCTGGGGGCTTATGTTGGCGCGCACTCGGCGTGCGGAAACACCGCCCAACGCCACATGATCCAGCACCGTGGCGTAGGTTTGCACCACTCCATTGGCGGTGTAAGTAGCCAGCGGCACTCCTCGCTCGAGCCCCAGAGCCAGCGCGACACTCTGCGGAATCGCAACATTCGTGGCGCCGGTATCCAACAGGAATTCAACCTCGTGTCCATTGATTGTTCCCGTGGCCACATAATGGCCCAGGCGGTTTCTTTGCAGCACTATTTCCGTAACGCCGTCGCCGCGAGACGTGACTTCAATTTGCCGATTGGGGTTGCGCTGACGGTCAAGCACGTTCGCAAACACCCACGTCAACATAAGCGCAAGCAACAACCACGCGGCGAATACCATATAGCGCCCCAACCGGCGCGTATTACTCAGTCCGCGCGTCACGGCGAACAGTCCGGGCAAAATGACCGAATCATGCGCGCCAAGCGACCAATGCCATTCGTTCTAACCGCATATTTTATATGGGGGTATCGCGATTTTTTTGGCAATTGTTGATAGCGAATATGTTACAGTTCTCGGCCCCGTTTCGTTCATTTTTCCGAGCATACATCAAATTTGGAGGCGTGCATGCGACTGATTCTCTTAGGTGGCCCCGGCGCAGGCAAGGGAACACAAGCCAACCTGATCAAAGAGAAATTCAAGATTCCTCAAATATCCACCGGCGACATGCTGCGCGCCGCGGTAAAAGCAGGCTCACCCCTTGGAAAACAGGCCAAACAAGTCATGGAGGCCGGTGAGCTCGTCTCTGACGACATCATCATCGGTTTGATCAAGGACCGAATTCGTGAAGCGGACTGTGCAAACGGCTATTTGTTCGACGGGTTTCCCCGTACCATCGCACAGGCGGAGGCGCTGCAAACCGAACAGATCCCGGTGGACTATGTCGTCGAGATCGCGGTGTCGGATGATGAGATCATAAAACGGATGAGCGGGCGCCGCGTCCATCTGGCATCGGGGCGCACCTATCATGTTATCTTCAATCCCCCCAAGGCCGAAGGAAAGGATGACGTTACCGGTGAACCACTGATTCAGCGCGACGACGACCAGGAAAAGACCGTGCGCAAACGTCTGGACGTGTATCACTCTCAGACCGAACCGTTAATCGACTACTACTCTGAATGGAGTCGTCGCGGCGATCCCGCCGCTCCCAAATACACTCGCATCGACGGTATAGGCAGCGTTACGGACATCCGTGATCGTATTTTCGATGCATTGACCTGAGACCAGAGCCCATGGGTATCCAAGCACTTACCGAATCAACCTTCAACCAAGTCATCGAAACAAACGACCTGGTACTTTTGGATTTCTGGGCGTCCTGGTGCGGACCGTGCCAGTCTTTCGCCCCCGTTTACGAGCAAGCTTCGGAAAAATACCCCGATGTCGTTTTCGGAAAAATCGATACCGAGTCCGAGCAGTCGCTGGCACAGGCCTTCCAGATCCGTTCCATACCCACGCTGATGATATTCAAGGAACAGATCGTGATCTTTTCACAACCGGGTGCGATCCCCGCCTCGGCGTTGGACGAGTTGATCAGCAAAGCGAAAGTACTGGATATGGATATGGTGCGGGCCGAAATCGAGAAAAAGAAATCCGATCAACCGGCCTGAGCGCGGCCATGTTAACTTATATAGCGCGCCTCACGCGCTTGAGCTGAGACATAAGTCCAGACCTTCGTTTCTTGAATCCGGACATCCCACCCGTCGTCGAACGACTCTCCGGGGGCGCATTCGAGTACTCCTCGGTGATAAACAGCTCTTCGTCTTTGTTTCTTTTTTGATTCACCAACGCGAATCGAATGCGCGTCATGATCTCGTTTGCGTCGTAACTGTCGGCACTTTTTATCCGCAACAACGGGACCTTCGCGCTCTTCAATGTATCCTCCAGCACGTCGAGGCCGCCTAATTTCCGGCGCCTCCTCTCTGACCGCGTTTCCAATTTGATTGCCAGCACCGGACAGACACTCGAGGGACTGCAGATTACGAAATCCACCCATTCGCGCAGCACCCGTTTCCAATGGTTTTCGTAACCATCGTCTTCACCGGGAGGTATAACCAGCGTCGATAGATTCACTCGTAGCGCGACGATGGAGTCCCTCCCCACCAGTTGCATCAGCGTCTGATACAAGGCGCGCTGCTGCGGATTCAGCAGTGACCGCCGGCGTTCGAACTCCGGGAACCCCCGTCGGCGCCGGAATCGGCGCCACAGCAACACCAGCATCAGTGACGCCGCGGTCGCGATCAACACATAAAAAATAGACTCCGGGAGGGTCATAACTGGATTTTCGTTTAGCCTAAAGTGTATTTGTAAAGCAAAACCCGGAGAAACGCCATAAGCCAACCACCCGGCGCGGGGGACCGACAACCAGGAACACACTTAAACTGACCCCCTTACTCGATTGATTTGATTACGTAGATCCCGGGGTCAGGACACGACCACGCCGTCGCAGGAGTTGCTGTTGTTTTACAGTGTTTTACTCTTTGATACGCGGTACCACCAGGCCGAAGCATGTCGGCGCGCGATGGCGCATCGCTTTCCGCCGTCGGAATTTCGGCACAACGCAGATCTGGCGGTCAGTGGCGCCTTCCGCAACGGGCGAATACCGTGGTTACCGTTTTCAGCTCGGAGGTCCAACGAGCCAGATTCGGCAACCGCCTGCGGGCAAACTTGATGATGGAGGAGGATTCAGGGCGGTGTTTCGGCATCTCCATCTCCCGGGTATCAAACAACTCGCTGTCCGTTTTCTGCCGCTCGCCAATCAACACCCATTTTATTTTGTCCATGAGTTCCGCCGCGTCATACTGATCCGCCAACGGCATCCTGAGCAAGGGAATGCGGGCGCTGCTCAACGTGTCATCCAACACGTCGATGCCTCCCAACGTGCGGCGCTTCCTCTCCATGCGTGTCTCCAATCTAATCGCCAGCACCGGGCTGACAGAACCTGGACTGCAGATCACGAAATCCAACCAGCGCCGGCAAACGCGGCGCCAGTGTTCCTGATATTTGGGATTATCGCCGGGATGTTGCACCAGTTGAGCAAGGTTTACGCGGGTCATGACCAACGGTCGCGGACCCACCGCCTGGGTGAGCGCCGCATGGAAAGCGCGTTGCTGAGGTGTCATTAACGACTTGGCCGCGCGAAAATGCGGAATACGGTGTTTGGCGTTGTGGTTACGCTGCGACAACCAAAGAGAGACGGCGCCCGCCACTCCGGCTGTGCCCAACATTGTCACTCCCATTGATAACATCACTGGCCCTTCGTTATGCTGACCGACATATATAAGGTTTAGTACACGATCAGCAACAACGTAACTCTGTTCGTCCGGAGTTCCGTCGAGTTCGTCTGGCCGCTCAATCCACCGAGCGGCGAACGTACACGAAGTCACCACGTCAATAATTTGATACCCCTGATTATTTACTTGATCTCCAACAGTTCGACTTCAAAAATCAGGGTCTGATTGGGTTCAATCCGGCTGCCGGAACCGCGCGTGCCGTATGCGAGTTCGGCGGGGACATAAAGCTCCCACTTGCCACCCTCCTTCATCAGCGGAAGCGCCTCCTGCCATCCCTTGATCACCCCGTTTAGGGGCAGCGTAGCGGGCTTGTTACGCTTGTAGGAGCTGTCGAACTCGCTGCCATCGAGCAATGTGCCGCGATAATGGACGACAACCGTGTCCGCGCTCTGGGGCTGCTCGCCGTCTCCGGCGGTGATGACCCGATATTGCAGACCGCTGGCGGTCTCCTTGACTCCTTCCTTGCTCTTGTTTTCGGCCAGAAAGCGGGCCCCCGCCTGTTTATTTTTTTCCGCCAGATCGGCGCGCGTTTTGGTGACCTTGTCACGGTATTTCTGCACCGCCTCCTGACGCTCGGCGGCGGACAGTTTCGGCTCGCTTTGCAATAGAACATCCTGAATCGCCTGTGTAAGCGCCTTTGCATCGATGTCCATGTTATCCCGTTTCAGATTATTCATGAGATTGCTCCCAACCTGATATCCAATCGCATAACCCAGTTTCTGAGCATCGGTGGTGTACGCAGGTTCAGCGCCCGATGCGGATTGCAGCGTCAGCGCAGCGCTGAAAATCAATACTAATAATTTCATTTTATCTCCTATAGATAACAATAGTTGGCGGCCGCTGTGCAAAATCGCGCTATCGTCGGCGCGTTGCCTGGATCTCTAGACAAATAGCGCGGGCCCTTGAACAAAACGCGACTTACCGGGAAATGCCCAAGCGGATACATGTTCTCAGCAGGTGATCACACCTCAGTCTTGAGTTGACTTGGTAACCGGTGGGATGCGAACGAATCGCCGACCGCAATAGTAACAGTCGACATACTCCTTGTTGTCAAAATTAAGGTAAACAACCGGATGGCCCATCACGTCAACGCCACCGTCGCAGGCAACCGTGTCGACGCTCGGGTCTACTTCCAGAATTTCCGGTGGTTCCACGATTTTTTCCGAACTACTCATATCAAGCTCCAGTATATCAACGACTGTTCTGTTTGGCGGCAGGCGGCATCGGCCCTGCCATGAGCTGCGGATCCAAACGGCGCTCAAACCAATTTACTCCCCAGTGCAGGTGCGGCCCGGTGGCGCGGCCGGTGGCGCCGACCTTGGCAATCATATCGCCACGAGTAACGGTTTGCCCTTCGCGAACGAGGACTTCACTGAGATGGCTGAACACCGAGGATAGACCGTGTCCATGATCCACGATGATCGTACCTCCCGTAAAGTACATATCCGGGTGGACCAGACTGACGATGCCGGCAGACGGCGCCCGCACTGGAGTTCCCGCTGGTGCCGCGATATCAACGCCATAATGAGGCCGTCGCGGCTTGCCATTCAATACCCGTTGACTTCCGTACACCCCCGAGATGCGCCCCACCACAGGCCACGCAAAACCGCCGACAAAATATGTATACGCGCTGTCCCGGCCGCGCGCCGCCCGAATAAGCTTCGCCTCCTCGCGGATGCGCTTCAAATCCTTGGCATTCGGCTCCACTTTGCGTGGCGGCAGTCCGTCTATGCGCTGAATAGCATACTCGCGTTGGATCACCTTGAATTGGCGACGTTCCTTGCGCCCATCGGCATAGCGGATGCGCAATCCGGTGGTGGACGGCTCATTACGGCCGAACCCTATCACAAACTCGCCGCGATCCGAGACCCTGATCTCTTTGCCTTCGTACCGGAGTTGCGCCCCCGGAGTCACGCGACCGTATACCAGCCCTCCCTGCCGGAGTTCGCCCTCAATCGTCAGGCTTGCATGCGACGCGTAGCCCAAGCAAAACCACAGCGCGAGCGCAGCAAGTAAACGGCGTACCCAAAGCGGCGAAGATTTGTCACGCACTTTGCGCGACCACTCCACCCTGTTCTGATCGGCGGATCATGCTGGCGGGGCCGTTCATCCCAATAAACCGCTCGATCGCCTCGTCGAATCCGACCACCTCCTGTTGTTTCACCCCAAACCGCCGTAACGCCACCGTGCGTTGCTCCGCTTCTCGGCGACCCACCACCGCGATTACCGGAATTTTTTGCACGCTGTGCTCGCGCACTTTGTACGATATTTTTTCGTTACGCAGGTCAAGCTCGGTACGGATCCCAGCGCGGCGTAGCGCCTGGGCAAACTCAACCGCATAGGCATCGGCGTCGGAAACTACCGTCGCCACCACTACCTGCAGGGGCGTCAGCCAAAATGGCAACGCCCCTGCGTAATGCTCCAACAGGATGCCGATGAAACGCTCCAGAGAACCGAACAGCGCACGATGCAGCATCACTGGCGTATGCTTGCGACCGTCTTCGCCCACATATCTCGCCCCTAATCGCTCCGGCAGATTGAGGTCCACCTGCAAGGTTCCGCATTGCCAGTCGCGGCCGATCGCGTCACGCAGAACGAACTCCAGTTTGGGACCGTAAAACGCGCCTTCGCCGGGATTGAGGGTGTACTCCAATCCAGTCGTCTCCGCCGCCTTCAACAACGCCTCTTCCGCAGCGTCCCAGATCTCATCCGAACCGACGCGCTTTTCGGGCCGGTCGGCGTACTTAATGCGGATATCGTCAAAACCGAAATCGCGATAGATATCGAGCACGAGGTCACATACCCGCTCGCTCTCCTCGGTAATCTGGTTCGTGGCACAGAATATGTGTGCGTCGTCCTGGGTAAATGAACGCACCCTCATCAGGCCATGTAATGCGCCCGAAGGTTCGAACCGGTGCACTTTTCCGAATTCAGCCATCCGCAGCGGCAATTCGCGGTAGCTGCGCAGACTATTGTTGAATATCTGCACGCAACCCGGACAGTTCATCGGCTTAATCGCCAGGGTACGGTCAACATCGGTGTCGGTAGTAAACATGTTTTCACCGAAGGTTTCCCAGTGGCCCGACGCCTCCCACAGGCTGCGTTGCATGAGATCTGGCGTGTTGATTTCCACGTAACCCGCGTCTTGTTGCCTGGCGCGCATATAGTTCGTCAGGGTTTGAAACAAAGTCCAACCCTTGGGATGCCAGAACACCGCGCCGGGAGCCTCTTCCTGAAAATGAAACAGGCCCATTTGCTTGCCCAGCCTGCGATGATCGCGGCGTTCCGCTTCCTCCAGACGCAGCAGATATTCCTTGAGCTGTTTATCGCTGGCCCAGGCAGTGCCGTATATACGCTGCAACATCGGGTTGTTCGAATCGCCGCGCCAGTAAGCCCCAGCGACTTTGGTGAGCTTGAACGCCTTACCCAGACGGCCGGTGGTTGGCAGGTGCGGGCCGCGGCACAGGTCGAGAAACCCGCCTTGCCGGTACACGGTAATCTCCTGTTCCGGGTCTATGTCCGCGATAATCTGCGCCTTGAATTCCTCGCCCAGATCACGGAAATATCCTATCGCCTCGTCCCTTTTCCACACCTCGCGCGTAATTTCCTCGTCGCGATCGACGATCTCCCGCATGCGCCGCTCGATATTCTCGAGATCGTGTTCGGTAAACGGCTCATCACGGGCAAAATCGTAATAAAATCCGTTCTCGATGGCCGGACCGATGGTGACCTGGGTGTCCGGATAGAGTTCTTTGACCGCCTCCGCCATGACGTGAGCGGCGTCATGGCGGATCAGTTCCAACGCCTCCTGGGAGGCGCGGGCAATGATCTCCACCGACGCGTCGGCTTCGATGGACCGGTTGAGGTCCCATAATTCACCATTCACCCGCACCGCCACCGCGCTGCGGGACAAGTTCTTACTCACCTGTTCTGCGATCTGTAAACCGGTGGGCGGCCGCTCAAAAACCCGCTTCGCGCCATCGGGATAGGTGATTTCTACCGGCATGGACTGCTTCCTGAAAAATTACGCGAGGTGGCGTCGCCGGACCCTGGGTACCTGCGGACACTCATCTTCAACGAACAACTTATGCTATAAGTGGATTTATGCACCATAATAATTACCGAGTCAAAGACTAATATTCACGCTTAATTGTATTCGAAAGCCCAAACATGTCGAAAAGATTGATCACCAACGTCCGCGTCGTCAACGAAGGCCGCATCTTCGATACCGATCTGCTGATCGAGGATGGCCGCATCACGCGCGTGGACAGCGAAATTGTGCCCGATGGCAGCACCGAAATCCTGGATGCCACCGGATTGTATTTAATCCCCGGCATGATCGACGACCAGGTTCATTTTCGCGAACCCGGCTTGACTCATAAGGCGGACATCGCCAGTGAGTCCGCCGCCGCAGTCGCCGGCGGCGTCACCAGTTATATGGATATGCCTAATGTGATGCCCCCTACCACGACGCGTACTTTGCTGGCCGATAAATTCGCGCTGGCGGCGCGCAAGTCACGAGCCAATTATTCTTTTTATCTCGGCGCCAGTAACGACAATATCGATCAGATCCGCGAGCTGAATGTCCACGAGGCCTGCGGCGTCAAGGTCTTCATGGGCGCTTCGACCGGAAATTTGCTGGTCAACAATCCCGACACCCTGGAAAAAATCTTCGCCGACGCTCCGGTACCGGTGGTCACGCACTGCGAGGACACACCGACAATCCTTGCCAACGAGGAAACATTTCGCGCCAAGTATGGTGAGAACGTACCGATTGCATTTCACCCGCATATCCGTTCCGAGCAGGCATGCTACAAATCATCCTCAATCGCAGTCGAACTGGCCCGGCAACACCAAACCCGCCTGCACGTACTGCATTTATCCACCGCCCAGGAAATGGAGCTTTTCAGCACGGCTGCAACACCGGATAAACGCATCACCGCGGAGGTATGCGTGCATTATCTGTTTTACGATCAGAACGACTATCGGGACAAAGGGACGTTAATCAAGTGCAATCCGGCGATAAAAACATCTCGGGACCGCGATGCGCTGGTCGACGCGGTGAACGATGGCCGCATTGACGTCATCGCCACCGACCATGCACCGCACACCTGGGATGAAAAAAACCGCACCTATTTCAAGGCCCCATCCGGACTGCCGCTGGTACAGCACGCGCTGTTGATACTTTTGGAGCTGTATCACTGGAATCGCCTGAGCCTGGAGACCATTGTACAAAAGGCTTGCCACGCCCCCGCGGAGGTGTTCGACATCAAGGACCGGGGTTATATTCGCGAGGGTTACTGGGCCGACCTGGTTCTCATTGATCTACATGGCGGTTACACCGTGAGCGAAGACAATATTCTCTACAAGTGCGCTTGGTCACCGTTCACCGGACATACGTTCCATTCCAAGGTGTGGGCAACTTTTGTCAACGGCGATTTGGCCTACCGTGATGGCGCATTGCTGGGCGCGACTCGCGGCAGGCCTTTGGAGTTCAACCGGGATTGACGGACCAAACGAAATACGAATGACCCGGACATTAGAGCTTGGTACGGCTTGCCAAGAATAGTAGCTGGGCCGCACGAGTCCAGCGCCAGCTTCCACGATCCTCGGTGCAATATCCGGGCTAGCGGTTCTTCCAGCAGTTCGCGTTCGCCGTGCCTTGTTTGTTCTTCGCTTCTTTCTGGCCGGATGCATCGACGGTCAACGTCCAGCAATCGACATCCTTGCGCTGCGCGCCGCCGGCCTTCGGCGTCGCACTGACCACGAAATTGCTGTTGTTACCGGTAGGTATGCTCAGGGTGTAGTAGCCTTCGAGGCTTTCCGCGGTGCCGCCGTTCCAGCCGAGGTCCGCGAAGCTGGTGGTGTACGAAAGCGTGGACGAATAGTGCTGTTCCTGTTTGCCGCTCAAGTTCAG
>CAMYKW010000053.1 GCA_947259175.1 uncultured Gammaproteobacteria bacterium
GACCTACCGCTTAGGAGGCGGTTGCTCTATCCTGCTGAGCTACCGGGGCGTGGTGATGATTCTACGTGAAATAAAGTAACGGATTCACCCGCCGAGGCGGTCGCGAAACCAGTGCGAGATATCGCGGATTTCCTGCGGGCTGACCGCATGGGGCATGGGATAGGAATGCCACTGCACGCTGTAACCGGCCTCCTGCAATCTGGTGCGGCTGGATTCCGCGAGAATCAGCGGGATCACCGGGTCGTAGAGCCCATGGGCCATGAAGATGGGTGTGGCACGATTGGCGGCGTGCGCCTCGGCCTCCAATTGCGCGGACAGCGGGAGGTAAGTCGACAGCGCCAGAATGCCCGCCAGGGATTCCGGATGTCGCAATCCGGTGTGCAGGGCGATGGCGCCGCCCTGGGAAAACCCCGCAAGGATGATGCGGTCGGTGGGAATACCGCGGGCGTTTTCGTTCGCGATTAAATTGCGCACGGCGGCGGCGGAACGACGAATCCCCGCGTCGTCCTCATGGCGTACCATCTCCGTGCCGGTGATGTCGTACCATGCGCGCATCACCATGCCGCCGTTAATGGTCACCGGTTGTCTCGGCGCGTGGGGAAAGAGAAACCGCACTGGCTTGTCGGCCGGGAGATTGAGTTCCGGAACCAGCGGTTCGAAATCGTAGCCGTCTGCGCCCAGCCCGTGCAGCCAGATGACCGCATGGCGCGGTTCACTGCCGATCACGCGCTCGACGAATTCCAGGTTGTCCTCAGTCTGCATGGTCGTCGGTCGCTCGGGTGCTCCGTTAACTGTTTGTTGGATGTTGGGCGAGGCCGCTGTGACGATAGCGTTTGACATAGCGGTAGATGGTGCGTTCCGACACGTTCAATCGCTCGGCGGCCGCTTTGCGGTTTCCGTTGCAGTCCTCCAGGGTCATGATGATGTCCTTCATCGTCAGTTTCTCCAGTTTTCCCCGCGAGCGCCGCGATGGCAAGAAACCATGGCCTTCGTGGTCGTCGTGCCCGAAGTGCAGGTGCTGCAACCGTATCGGACCGTCGCCGGCCAGAATCGCCGCGCGTTCCAGGATGTTGCGCAGCTCACGGACGTTACCCGGGTAGTCATGAGACTCCAACCGGTCGAGCACCTCCGTCGTCAGCGGCAGACGCCGGTGGCGATCGCTGCGCTGGGAGAGAAAATGCTCGGCGAGATCAGGGATGTCCTCGATGTGTTCGCGCAGCGGGGGGACGTGTATCGGGAACGCCGACAAGCGGTAGTACAGGTCGTGGCGGAACTGGCCGGATTCGGTGAATTCGCGCAATGATCGGTTGGTGGCCACGATGATGCGTGTCTCTGCCTCGAGGTATTTGGTGGCGCCGATGGGCCGGTAGGTGCCGCCCTCGAGCAGACGCAGCAACTTGGATTGCAGCGGGAGCGGCAGTTCCGACACCTCATCGATGAACAGGGTGCCACCGTTGGCTTCTTCAATGAGTCCCGGATGTCGCTGGGTGGCGCCGGTGAATGCGCCTTTCTCGTAGCCAAACAGTTCGCTTTCAATCAAGGTCTCGGACAGCGCGCCGCAGTCGATGACCACGAACGGGGCATCCTCGGGTCGTCCGACGTGATGGATATATTGCGCAACGCATTCCTTTCCCACACCGCTTTCACCCTCGAGCAGCACGGTGGTGCTGGTGGGCGCGATGCGATCCAGCGTCGACATCAGGTGTGTCAGGCGTCTGGAGCGCCCCACCAGAATACATTGCTCGTGATCGCGTTCATGCAACGGAATGATCGACTCGCCCATGAAGGCGATTTTTCCATCGGCGCCGCGCAGCGGTTGCGACGTCAATTGCACGCGCTCTTCCTTGCCGTCTTTATCGAAGTGGACGTGCACCACGTGGGCGGTGCGTTGATTGCCGAACACCTCCTGCATCGGGCAGTGTTCCCCGTGCTGGTCGCAGGGCGCGTCCGCGTGATGGGAGACCTCGTAGCAATGGCGACCGACAACGTCGGCGGGATCGATCTTATAGTGGTTGGCGTAACCGCGATTGGTAGCTACGATGCGGTAATTGCGATCGATCACCACGAATGGATCGGAAATCAAGTCGATCACTTCCTGCATCGGCGGAAGATCAATGTCTGTCTTGTCCATGCCTGCTCCTGCTTAAGTCAGGTTATGATCCGCAAGAAGATATAAGATGCTGCTAATATTCGGGCCAGCATCCGCCGCGCCGTCGTAGTGAGCCTGCTCGCGTGTGCTGCATGGCAGAGCTCGACCGGCATCTCCTGCATTGTGGCTGCGTCTCCATGCGTAAAGTCAGATCTGACAGCGACATGTCACGAATGTCATATCTAATTCAACGGTCCGATTGCCGGGACGACCGAGACCATTAGCGTTAAATCGTCATAGCCAGTTGATTTGATTGTACATTGTACAGGACTCTGGGTCCCGGTCGCGACCTCAATGTGAATGGCATGATCATTGCTTATTCTCAAGACCCGCGCACGATGTCAGGTTACGGTCAGAACGTGCCGGCGAAAAAATGCGTGCCGCGCATTTTTAACTTGTCGTCGCCGCACAATGCGGGTGAGAATGTACCGTCGGGCGCGAATGCCACGCGCTGCCGGCAAAGGAGGAGGTTGCGATGGGAAGCTTCGATCGAGCGTTCGCAGCCGGGTTCTACGTCAAAACTATTATAACCACAGTTAATGCGGAATCCTGGAAAGACAATAACGGTAATTTGCTACTCGCTACTGGCCCTTGGGCTGTCGCTCCCGCTGTCGGGTCTTGGTCAACAGGCGGCGCAACCGGCCGCCGAACAGTCAATCCCGGCGGATATCGCGAAGGAGCTGGCGCCCCAGCCCGAACTCGGTGACCGCACCATCGACTCCCTGTCTCCCGAAGCGCAGAAGGTGCTGCGGGAACGGTTGATGAAGCAATCCAACCGGGTGATGCCGCCGGTGCCGGCGGAAGTCAAGAAGGCCGCCGTTACCGCGATGATGTCCATGAGCCCGATGTCGATGCGGGACTACTTCAACTTCATGACGTTCAAGCTGAAGGCTGACGAGGGCGTTTCGTTCGATGACATCATCGAGTCCATGGACCTCAAGGCGAACGATGTCAATTTCAAAAAGACCGCGCACAGCAAGATCTGGAAAGATGTCTCATCCGTCAGCGGAGTGCCGACGACGCGCGTTGAAGTGCTGCATTATTGCGACGCCATCGTCGGCCGGCGGATGCTGGATTTCAGCCCGGAGTTTTCCGTGTTCATCCCGTGCCGCATCACGGTCTACGAAGACGCCAACGGCGATATTTGGATCATGACTTTGGACTGGGACGTGAGCTGGCTGTCGCAGGCGTGGCAGTCGGGCTCGCAGATCGGGGAACAGTTGCAACAAGACGCCGAGCGTATTGGCAATGCGATGAGACAAATCATGGAAGCGGGCGCCAAGGGAGAATGGTGAACACGACCGAATTCCACCAATCCGCAGTCGCTGCGGTGCAGTGGTGTAATCAATGTCATTCTTATGACAGCAAACAACCTAAAACCGATTTAGGAGGAACTAGACGATGAATTTGAAGCGAGTCGCCCAGACCGGCGTAGCCGCCGGCGTGTTGGGCATCCTGTTGTTTAGTGGCGCTGCTTCTGCCGCGGAAGTGAGCAGAGGGGCGCTGCTGGCGGCGCACTGCGAATCATGTCACGGCGTGGGCGGTAAGGGCGCAACGCCGAACCCCGGCATCAGCGGCATGGATGTCGCCGACATGGTGGATATCATGAAGGCGTTTGCGTCGAAGGAGGAATCCTCGACCATGATGTATCGCCACGCTCAGGGCTACACGGATGAAGAGCTGAAGTTGATGGCAGAATATCTGAAAGGCAAGTAACGGGAGAGGAAACGATGCAAGATATGAACCGTAGAGAATTTATGAGGGTGCTCGGCACCACCGGCGCCGTGTCGGGTATGACCGCGCTGGGTATCCCGACCTCGGTGCTCGCCAAGGCGAGCGGCAAGGTCATCGTCGTCGGCGGCGGATTTGGCGGCGCCACCTGCGCCCAGTATTTGAAGCGCTGGGGTCCCGACATCGACGTTACCCTGATCGAGAAGGAAGCCAAGTACGTGACCTGCCCGTTCAGCAACGTTGTGCTCGCAGGTGACATGACCATCGACCAGATCACCCACAGTTACGATGGCTTGAAGGCCAAGGGCATCAAGGTGGTTACCGATGAGGTCACCGGGGTCGATGCGGGGGCCAAGAAGGTCACCTTGAAGGGTGGCGGCACCATGAGCGCCGACATGCTGGTGCTGTCTCCGGGCGTCAAGTTCATTTACGACCGGGTGGAAAACGACGACAAGGTCGAGGAAAGCATGCCCCATGCGTGGAAGGCCGGTCCGCAGACGTCCTTGTTGCGCAAGCAGATCATGGCGATGAAAGACGGCGGCACGGTGTTGATTCTGCCGCCGCCCAAACCGTTCCGCTGTCCCCCGGGACCGTACGAGCGCGCCAGTTTGATTGCGAATTATTTCACGAAAAACAAGCCCAAATCCAAGATCATCATCGTCGATTCCAACGAGTCTCACTCCAAGCAGAAGTCGTTCCACGCCGCGTGGAAACACATCTATGGAATGGGAGAGGGCAAGATGATTCACTGGGTCAAGGAGACCGAGGGCGGAAAGATCGAGAAACTGGATCCATCCAATATGACGGTGACCAAGGAATTCGGGGATACCTTCAAGGGCGACGTGATCAACTTCATCCCCTACCAGAAGGCGGCGGAGCTGGTGCATCAGGCCGGCGTCACCAACAAGGACGGCTGGTGCGACGTGCACCAAGACACCTTCGAGTCTACGGTGGCCAAGGACGTCTATGTACTGGGTGATGCGTGTGTTGCCGGTGCGATGCCCAAATCCGGTCACTCGGCGAACTCCCAGGCCAAGAACTGTGCGGCCGCGATCGTCACCAAGCTGGCCGGTAAGGAGCAGCCTACGCCGACGTACGCCAACACTTGCTACAGCTATATCAGCCCCGACTTTGCCATTTCGGTGGCCGCGGTCTACGGGTTCAAGGACGGCTCGATCAAGAAGATCGCCGCCGGCGTGACGCCTCCGCATCCGGGGGAGAAAGACCGCTTTTACAAGAACGAGGCGAAGTACGCGAAAGGATGGTACAAGTCGATCACCGAGGATATGTTCGGATAATCGTCCTCCTCCTATGGACTTAGACAGGGGCGGCTTCGGCCGCCCTTTTTTCTAATTATTGCGGGTAATCAGCCGGGCCGTCCGGCAGCTGGTGAAAATCCGCCACCGTCTTACGTGCGCCGCGTAGCCAGCGGCAGGCTTCGCAGTGACACTCCTCGCACTGGTGATCGCTTTCCATCACCATCGCCTCGACGAAATGCATCGCAAACTCCAGCGCCGCGGCGACTTCGGCGAGCGGTTTGCGCGCCAGGTTGCTGAATTCGTCGTGCTCAACCAGCCACTTGCATTCGGTGGCGGCGGTGCACAGCTTGCATCCGAGTTCACCGACATAATGGCCGTTGAAACGGCAGGTACGCAGGTCCATGTTTTCCCGGATCATGACGCGGGGAAACTCGAGGGCTGTTAATATGTCTTGCTTCATTTTCTCGGTATTGTCGGCAAACCGGTACGGGCGGGCTTGATCTTATACTCTATAGACCGTTTTGACGGCAGGAAGGTTCGAAGATTTTCATACGGTCCGGTTTTTCGATATCGTAGCGCGTCGGTTTCGAGCGTGACGGCGGCGCTGAACCGGGTGCGGCGCGGGCTGCCGGCCGGTGATTCGCATTTCGATCAGTCATAAGCGAAATAGGTTTTGGCGATGAGGCTGTCCAGGCGCGCCAGGTTGAGTTGCAGCCGGTCTATGTAATCATGGAGCTGTTTCGCCGACATTTCGTCGGGCCGTGCGCGGCGAATCCGCGAGATACGGTTGACGAACCGCACCGGTGCGTCGTTGTTGGGCAAGGTTTGGAGGCAGGCCTTCACCTGTTCACTGCAGTGGAGAAACGCGCGGGGGAAATCGGGGTCCTGCAGCAGAAACCGAACCGCCGCGCGGCGCCGCACCGGCCCTTGCACTTTCTGTATATAGCTCTGATACGCAGACAGCGACTGCAAGACACTCATCCATTGAATGCGTTCGAAGGGTAGTAATTCTTCAGAGCCTTCGAGCAGCAGATTTTCCGAGCGTACATCGACCATTCGTGTGGCCATGTCGGCGCGCTCCAGATTGCGACCCATACGCAGAAAGCTATAGCCCGCATCGCGCAGCATGCTTCCTGCAAACAAACCGTTGAGGCGCTGAATATCTCCCATAACCGAACGTAGAAACGCGAACCGCCGCTTCTGCGCAAGCGCCCCGGGCAGGGCGGCACGGGTGTCCAGGTACAGCGCGTTGATGATCTCCCAGCCTTCGCGCGGAATGATGTCGCGAATCGTGCGCGCGTTTTCTCGCGCCGCACTCAAAGAGTTCAGTAAGCAACCGGAATTACGCGGGTCGGCGATGAGAAAACGCACCACGTTGCGTTCATTGGCCTCGGCGAAACAATCTGAGAATAATTCGGTGCTGCCGGTGATCTCAATCAACGGCGCCCAGCCCAAGGGCAGTTTTTTCGGCAGATCCAACAGTAGATGGGCGTTGACATTCACCATGCGCGCCGTGTTTTCGGCGCGTTCCAGGTAACGCGCTAACCAGTAGATTCGTTGTGCGACCCGGGAAAGCATTTACCGCGCTTCGGTATCGATGATCCACGTGTCTTTGCTGCCCCCGCCTTGGGATGAATTCACCACCGTGGATCCTTTTTTGAGGGCCACCCGCGTCAACCCCCCCGTGGTGACGTAGGTGTCTTTACCCGAGAGAATGAAAGGGCGAAGGTCGAGGTGGCGCGGCTCCGCGTGGCTGTCGACGAGGGTAGGGGTCGTGGACAGGGTGAGCAACGGTTGCGCGATGTAGTTGCGCGGACGCCTGCGGATCAGCTGAGCGAATTTGTTGCGTTCCGCCTGGGAGGCCTGTGGGCCCACGAGCATGCCGTAGCCGCCGGATTCATTGGCCGCCTTGACCACCAGTTTGTCGAGGTTGGCGAGTACATATTCCCGTTCTTTCTTGTCGGTGCACAAGTAGGTCGGAACGTTGGCGATCAACGGCTGTTCGCCCAGGTAGTAATTGATTGCCTTGGGTACGAAGGCATAAATCACCTTGTCGTCGGCGACTCCCGCGCCGGGTGCGTTCACCAACGCGACCTTGCCTCGAGTCCAGGCGCGCATGAGGCCGGGGACACCCAGCATCGAATCGGGATTAAAGGCCTCCGGATCCAGGAACAGGTCATCGATGCGGCGATATATGACGTCGACCCGCGCCGGTCCCTGCACGGTTCGCATATACACACAATCGTCGTCGCCCACCAACAGGTCGGCGCCTTCTACCAGTTCCGCCCCCATTTGTTGCGCGAGATAGGAGTGCTCGAAATACGCCGAGTTGTAGATCCCGGGTGTCAGCACAACGATCTCGGGGAAGGATTGTTTCCGCGGTGACATCGACGCCAGACACTGGTGGAGTTGGGTCGGATAGTCGTCCACCGGCTCGATGCTGTAATGCTCGAACAGCTCGGGAAAGATGCGCTTCATCACCGCGCGGTTCTCGAGCATGTAGGAGACCCCGGATGGTACGCGGAGATTGTCCTCCAGCACGTAGACGGTACCATCCTTGTCGCGCACCAGGTCGGAGCCGCAGATGTGGGCCCAGATTCCGCCAGGCGGCTTGACGCCGACGCATTGAGGGCGGAAATTTTCCGAGTCGGCGATCAACTCCCCCGGCAAGACGCCATCCTTAATGATCTTTTGTTTGTGATACAGGTCGTCGATGAGAAGATTCAATGCCCTGACCCGCTGTTTGAGCCCCTGCTCGATACGGTCCCACTCGACTTTGGTAATCACCCGCGGAATGATGTCGAACGGCCAGGTGCGGTCTATGGAGCCGCCTTCCTCCTCGGAATACACAGTGAAGGTGATGCCCATGGATCGGATTGCGAGTTCCGCGGCGGTTTTTCGCTCCAGCAGCTCTTGATCGTTCAACGCACTGAAGAAGCGGCACAACGGCCGCGCCCAGTCACGGGTGCGGCTGGTACTGCGCAGCAGCTCATCATAAAATCCTGACACCTTGTAATTTTTCCAGCGTATGGGCATGGCGCAGTCAGTTAAGCGATTACTCTAATTTATAGACTTATCAAACCGGTATGGGCAGACATTTGCATCGCGTGACATTCTAATACGAACTTATGACCTATTGCCTCGCCGTCAAACTCAATTCCGGAATCGTGTTCGCTTCCGATTCGCGCACCAGCGCCGGCGTCGACCAGATCAGCAGTTACAGCAAGATGAACACGTTCCGTGTCCCGCGAGAACGGCTGTTCGTGCTGCTCAGTGCGGGCAACCTGGCGACCACCCAAGCCGTCGTCAACCTCATCCGCCGGGATCTGGACGACCCGGACGCTCACACCAGTTTGAAGGTAGTGGACTATATGTTTGACGCCGCGCTCTACGTAGGTCAAATCAGTAGCCGCGTGCAGGAACGCCATCGCGGTCCCGAGCATAACGGAAAAACAAACCTGGAAGCTACATTTATCCTCGGCGGGCAGATCCAGGGCCAACCCCACGATATATACCTGATATATCCTGAAGGCAATTACATCTCCGCATCTGCGGCCAAGCCCTATTTGCAAATCGGCGAGACCAAGTACGGTAAGCCGATACTCGACCGGGTGTTGACGTCTGAGACCCGGTTGGAGGATGCCGCGCGGTGCGCGTTGGTGTCGTTGGATTCGACGAGTCGCAGCAATCTAACCGTGGGGCCGCCCTTCGAGCTGGGTGTGTACGAAAAAGATCAATTCGAACTTACCCGCCACATGGAATTGAGCGAGGATTCCCCGTTTTATATTTCCGTTCGGGACAGTTGGATTGAGACCGTGCAGCGGGGTTTCGAAGCGCTTCCGAGATTTGATTGGGAATGACGTTTCCGTCTCCCGTCGACCGTGAGCTGGTGCCTACCGAAGCGGCCGAGGAAGCCGCGGTGATGGCCAGTGCATGGTTGTGGTGCGTAAGGCTAAGGCGTTCCATCTCTTATCACCCGGTGTATCGCGCGTAATTTTTCCGCCGCCGGCTGCGATAATACGAACGGGTAAGCGTCAGGCAGTCCCATGCTGTGGTTCAGGGCGTTCATCGCGATGGCCAAATTGACCCAGTCGTCGAGAAGTACGTCGAAGGTTGCACGTGGGTCGAAGGTATATTGCGTGCCGGTTTTGAGCGCACCGCCGGGATGGGAAATCGGGCGGCCGGCGAGAACGAATCCGAAGTCGTGCGCAGTTTCCAGGGTGTCTATCATGTGCAGATAGTGGGCCCATGTTTCCGCCCAATCCTCCCACGGGTGGGCGGAGGCATAGGCGCTGATGTAGTGGTCCGGCCAATCGTCTCTTGGACCCTGCGCGTAGTAACGCTCCAGGGCTTGTTCGTAGTTATCTCGTTCGTCGCCGAACAACGTGCGTATCCCGGGCAACCACGCGCTGTCGGCCACGAGCTCACTCCAGTAGTAATGACCGATCTCGTGCCGGAAGTGGCCCAGAAGAGTACGGTATTGCTCGTTCATCTTCTCGCGCATTTCCTCGCGCGCGCTTGGATCGGCCTCCGCGATGTTTATGGTGATGGTGCCCTCGCGATGGCCGGTCATTACGCTGTTGCGTTTGCCGACGTTGTCGTAGAACTCAGTGCTGGTGTCCTGTTCGGCGAGGAATTCAAACGCGAGTCCGTGTGTCGGGTTTTCTTGGCGATCCACAATGGGTAGTCCCAGTTCCAGCAAAGTGTAAATCAAGTGCCGTTTTGCGTATTCGATGCGCCGCCACAGCGTTAGATTCTTGGGTTCGCTTAGATTGGGTATGATTTGATTCAGGCGGCAGGAGAGGCAATAGGAGTTACTGTCGGACTCCGGCACCATCCAGTTGCACACCGCGGCTTCTTCGTAATTACGGCATTTCCGGTATGTCCGCCCCTCGGGGGCGCACTGCAGCGCGCGCCACTGGTTGTCTGTGCATGATTCGACGGGACTGGTCAACTGCAGGTCCTGCAGAAATCCCAGGCTCTTGCCGCAACGCAGGCACTGCGTGTTGTCGAAATACAAGCGGTTGCCGCAGCTACACAGAAACGTTTTCAAGACTCACGACTCCGGTTTCGCCGACGTTAACTATGACTGAATCCCCTTCCGGTTGCCAACCCGGTGTACCCGTTGGCCGGCTTGATTATTCGACTAGGGTGCACAAGACTTTATGGAGATCCCTGATCACGACGTAGAACATGTTTGAGACCGCGGAACTTGGCCGCAAGATAGATAAAAAGACTTACAAGCAGCGGGTGCCGCCGCTGCGTGAGCAGCTGCTTCGGCTGCAGGAGGAGATTCGCCAGCGGGGCGCCAACCAGGTAATTTTGCTGATTGCCGGTGTCGACGGCGGGGGCAAAGGGGAGACGGTCAATCTGCTCAATGAGTGGATGGATCCGCGTTGGATGATGGCCAATGCCTACGCACCGCCCGATGAAGTCGAACGGCAGCGGCCCGCGTTCTGGCGCTATTGGCGGGATCTGCCTCCTCGCGGTCGCATCGGCATGTTCCTCAGCGCCTGGTACTCGCAGCCGATTCTGGACCGTGTTTACGGACGGGGAACGACCCACGAATTCGATGCCCGATTGGATCGCATACTGTCTTTCGAGACGGCGTTGGCTGATGACGGCGCGGCGATAGTTAAGTTCTGGATGCACCTGAGTCATGCAGGCCAGGAGAGACGTCTTAGGAATCTGGAGCAGGATCCTCTGACCCAGGCGCGGGTGACCCACAGGGACTGGGAGAACTGGAAGCGCTATGACCGGTTCATCGAAGTTGCCGAACATGTAATTTCGCGCACCCACACGGGAAAGACACCATGGGTAATCGTGGAAGGGGAGGACGCCTACTACCGCAATCTCACCGTAGGCGAGCAGATCTGCGATACGTTGTCGCGAATAGCGACGGATCCGGCGAATCCATCACATCGGCCGGCCGCCGCGCAAGCTGCCAACAAGGCGGAAAAAAAGAAAAACAAGGCGTACAAAAGGGACATCAAGAAGGTCACCGACAATATTAATGTCCTGACGCATCTCGATATGTCGCAGTCGGTATCCAAGGAACACTACTTTGCCGAGTTGCGCGAGCTGCAAGCGGAAATCCATTTACAGCACCTGAAGGCGCGGCACCGGGGTATCGCCACATTACTGTTATTTGAGGGCCCGGATGCCGCCGGTAAAGGCGGTGCGATACGCCGCATTAACACGGCATTGGAAGCGCGAAATTATCAGGTTCATGGCGTTGCGAAACCGACCGATGAAGAGTTGGCGCAGCATTATCTATGGCGTTTCTGGCGCAAGGTGCCGCGGAATGGCTACATGGCGATGTACGACCGATCCTGGTACGGCCGCGTACTGGTGGAGCGAGTTGAGGACTTGGCCGGCGAGGATGAGTGGCGACGCGCCTATGCTGAGATCAACGACTTTGAGTATCAACTCACCGAACATGGCATCATCTTGATCAAGTACTGGGTGCACATAAGCAAGGACGAACAACTCAAGCGATTCAAGCACCGAAAACGGACACCTCACAAGCGTTGGAAACTCACTGAGGAGGATTGGCGCAATCGCAAACGCTGGGAACAGTACGAATCGGCGGTTCATGACATGGTCCAGTACACCAGCACCGACAAGGCGCCGTGGACGCTGGTGGCGGGTAACGACAAGCGTTACGCGCGACTCACGGTGCTGCAGACCCTGCGCGACCGATGGGCGGATGTGCTCGGAGACGCCCCGGCGCAACCCCATGGCGTCCGCGATGCGATATCGCAAGGACGATAGTCCGTCGGCCGTGTAAGCGGGTCGGACGAGTTGCTGCGATCGCGCGCTCGTCGTTTATCGCGGAACAAAACCCCGTGCGTGAGCACGGGGAGATTCAATACGCAGGAGAAAAAAGGGAGCGGTGGTCCCGCCGACTGCGTTTATCGCAGCGCGCCGGGCGCTCCCCAAAGCCGAAAGCCTGGATTGTGCGGCTGGAGTCCCGGACCGCGATCGTCATGCCGACATCACGCGTAGGAATTTTCCGCCGCCACTTCTTCGCGGGTAAAGAACACACCGTCACGCAGAAAGCCCGATACGATGGTGTCTAACACCGCCGTTACCTGCTGGTTTTCGTCGCGGGACACGATCCAATGTTCGGGAACACCATCCAATAAGTGAACCATCGCCGGACGGCCGTCGGCAAACACCGACGCGTGCGTTTCGCCGCTCAACTGGTCCCTGAATGCGGGCATAAAGTGCCTGCTGCGGCAGTTCTTGCTGACACCGTGTGTATCTGCAAAACAATCGTTTTCCTGCGCCAGATCGGCGCGTGTTAACAGCTTGCCCATCGCTCACCCCCACCGGTTCTCAGACACCGACACTACAAGAAACCCCTCACTACAAGTATAGTTTCCTGGATCGGTATTGCCACGTGCCGACACCCGGCGCCCGTCATTAACTGTGTGAAAGTATTTCATATTTTGGTGCGAACTTGCCGAGCGGACGGTAAACAATTGTTAGCGGCGGTATCGGCATCGGGGGGCGGCGCCCATCGTCCGGTTCCCGCTGCGCGAGCCGTAGGACGGACGTGGTCGATCAAAGGATTTGAGCCTTCGTTGGCGGCGCCGTTCCTTACGCAGCCCCGCATTACCACCGGCGACGTGATGGAAACACTCGCGACATATCAGTCAGGACGCATCCTGCTCTATTTCCCACTGTGTAAGCGAGTTTCTAGTTTCTCTATGATCGAAATCAATGATTGCACCGAAAGATGCAAGGACAATTTTGACAACGGATCAAACCACTAGATGGGGACTGCCATGGCGTCGAACAAAATTAGCATCGTTGTTGTATCCGGAAGCCGCGAGCGCCTGCAGATGGCGGCGATGATGGCTTCGGTGGGGGCGGTAAGCGGTAACGATGTTACCGTGTTTCTGTCCATGAATGCGCTCATGTACTTCCTCAAGGAATCCAGTGAGACGGCGCCCGCCGAAGGGCAGGTTGGCGTCATGATCGCGGAGAAGAACGTCCCGCCGTTCAAACAACTTTTCCAACAGGCGGCGGAACTGGGTGACGCCAAGATTTATCCGTGTTCTATGGCGATGGATCTGCTCGGCGCGGAAGCCGACGAGCTGGATCCCTATTTGCAGGAACCCTGGGGACTGACGAAATTCTTGAGTCACGCGGCGGACGCCCAGGTGTGGTCATTTTGACTCAATAGCGAGTGAAGGAGGGCAAATAACTATGGCGGAAAAGATGCTTATCGACGCGCGTGGCAGTTTCTGTCCCGGCCCCTTGATGGAACTGATCGCCAAGCTCAAGTCCGGAGAGGTAGGCGACGAATTTGAGGTGTTGTCCTCGGATAAGGGCTCAGCGAAGGACATACCGGAGTGGGTGGACAAGGCCGGTCACGAAATCGTGGAGAGTCGCGAAGACAAAGGAGTCTGGCATATCACGGTAAGAAAAAAGCGGTAACACACACATCTACACCTTGGAGGGTAATATGAAAATCCTGATTATCGGTGGCGGCATGGGCGGCACGATCCTGGCCAATAATCTCGCCCGCAGGCTGGGTTCGGAGATCAAGGCGGGCAAGGTGAATTTGACCATGCTGTCGGCCTCGGAGAAACATTTCTATCAACCGGGACTGCTGTATCTTGCGGTCGGGCAAATGATGCCCGATGAGTTGTATCGTGATCAGGCAAGTCTGCTCGAGCCCGGCATCGAATTCCACGTCGATCCCGTCACCGAGTTCCATCTCGACGACAACGAGGTCAAGACTCAGAGCGACCGCACATTCAGCTATGACGTACTGGTGGTCGCGACCGGGTCACGTCCCAACATGGAGGAGATCCCGGGGCTGGCGGAGAACGCGGAGATGTTTTACACCGAGGAAGGTGCGCTCAAGATGCTGAAAAGCCTTCGCGAATTCGAAGGCGGCAGGGTGGTCGTGTGTGTCGGAGTGCCGCACAAATGTCCGATGGCGCCGCTCGAGATCACTTTCATGATGCACGATTTTTTCAAGGAGCGCGGCATCCTCGATAAGGTCGAACTGTACTACACCTATCCTATCGGCCGCATTCACAGTCTGGAAAACGTCGCCAAATGGGCGACGCCGGAATTTGACCAGCTCGGTATCAAGTACGAGACCTTCTTCAATATGAAGGAGGTGGATGGGGAGAACAAGATGCTGCGCAGTGAAGAGGGCTCCGAGGTCGAATACGATCTGCTCATCACCATTCCCTCGCACAAGGGTATGGAGGTTGTCGAAAGCCAGGGGCTCGGCAAGGACGGCTGGGTGCCCATCGACCGCTTGCGCCTCAACATGGAAGGCCGGGACAACGTGTTCGCCATCGGCGATACCACCAATTTGCCGATCAGCAAGGCCGGATCCACGGCGCACTTCGAAGCCGAGGCCCTGGGCGAGAACATCGCCTCCATGGTGAAGATCGGCCAGCCGGTGCGGGATTACGACGGCAAGGTGTTTTGCTTCATCGAGGCGGGAAAGGATCGCGCGACCTACGCCAGCTTCGATTACCTGCATCCGCCGGATCCCAAGCCGCCGACGCGCGCGGTTCACTGGTTCAAGGTTGCCTATAACCAACTGTACTGGGCCTCGGCCCGAGGTCTATTGTGACCGGGAGGCGGTGCCATGAATGAGCAAGCAAGCAGCATGACGGCGGCAACCAGGGATGAACTGGAGCAGGTTGTCCTTGCGGCGCGCGACTCGATGACCGACGACATGGTGACGCGCCTCGCCGCGACCTTGACCGGCGCCATGGACCTGATGGATCAGATCGATCGCAGTGGGCTTGGCGACGCCATCCCGGCCTTGTCGAAAATGGTCGCCAACGGTGATCTCGATCGGCTGGTGGAGCTCGCCCGCGTGGTCAGTTCGGCGCAGGACGCGATGACCGATGATATGGTTGACCGGCTGGCGTATACCGCGTCCAGCAGCATCGATTTTCTCGATCAGGTGAACCGCGCCGGACTCAATCGCGCGATCCCGGCGCTGGCCAAGATGGTGAACAATGGCGACCTGGATCGCATCGTCGATCTGGCCCGTGTTGTCAGTTCGGCCCAGGATGCGATGACCGACGACATGGTCAACCGGTTATCGGTGACCATCGGCCAGGGATTGTGCATGCTGGACCGCATGTGCAGGTACGGCGGCATCGATCGCATGATCAACCTGCTCGAACGCCTGGAAATCAGCGGGTCGCTGGAGAAGCTGGCGAATACGCTGCCGCCGCTTCTCGATCGGCTGGAGCACGTGGAAGGCGTACTCCAGGCGTTGGAACAGGCGTCTGCGGAGATGGAGCAGGAGAAGCCGGCGGCGGGTGGTTTCGGCGGCATGTTCAAAATGATGCGCGACAAAGACAACCAGGAAGTCATCCGTTACATGTTCACGGTGGGTAAGAAGATTCAATCCGGCACACCGCCCACCCAGTAATGAGACGTTGAAATGATACCGGGGCCGCGTCGCCGGCCCCGGTATCGATAAATCGCCCGCCGGCAGATGGGGTGGACGGTTCTCTGCGCCATTTCGCCGGTTTTATGCCCGCGCCCCCCGGGCCGTAGCGGGGACGTCAAATACACCCCTGCACCCGGCCCAAGTCGACATTGACTAACCCGAATTCCCGTCTAATTTCATAGTAAAAGCCTCGCTTAAGCGATGGCACCATGGCGCGCGCTGCTGCGATGCGTGCAGTGGATGGAATTTCGGGCAGCGAATACGAGGGAAGCAAAGATGCGACGATCGATACTGCTAATGACCGCGGCCATGTTCGGTTTTTCCTTTGCGAACACGGCAAACAGCGTCAGCGATGGGTACGCGGGGTCGGACGCCTGTAAGGCGTGTCACTTGGAAATTTACGAAAAACTAATGCAATCGGGACACCCCTACAAGATCCAAAGGGTGCGCGGTGCTCCGCCGAGCTATCCGGCGCATACTTCGCCGGGGATTCCGAATCCGCCTGCGGACACGACTTGGGACGACGTGACCTACGTGATTGGCGGCTACGGCTGGAAAGCACGTTTCATGGACAAGGAAGGGTATATCCTGACCGGAAAGGAGAACCGCCAATATAATCTGGAGAACCGGTTTCTCGCCACTGAAGCCAACTGGACCGGCTACAGCGCCAAGAAGGCGCCGCGCAAGCCTTACACCTGCGGCACCTGTCACACCACCGGCTGGGTGGCGACCGGCGAGGCGGGGCCCCACCAGGACGATCTCCCTGGTATCCACGGCACCTGGTCGGAACCGGGCGTGCGCTGCGAGGCATGTCACGGCCCCGCCGCCGAACATGCCAAGGATCCGGAGAGCGGCAAACCCACTACCAGGGAAAATTGCGGGGAGTGCCACCGTCGCAGCGACGTCACAAAAATCGACGCCAAGGGCGGGCTGGTGAAGCACCACGAACAATATGAGGATTTCCTGGCCTCCCCACACAAGAACTTTCTCTGCACCACATGCCATGATCCACACAAGGGAACGCGATATCAACAGGGCGGCTACAAGGGCGAGGATGCCACCTGCAAGCGGTGTCACACCAATATCGAAATCAAGCTTGCAGCCAAGGCGAAGTTCCAATGCCGCGACTGCCACATGCCGTACGTAGGCAAGTCCGCAATGGCTATCAAGATTCAAACCTCGAACGGCGCGATACCGCAGGGGGATATCAAGTCCCACATCTTCCGGATCATGGCCGACCCGGCCTGGAACATGTTTACCGACGATGGCAAATTCGTGCGCGTCGACAGCGATGGCAAGGCTTACTTGAGCGTCGAACGCACTTGCCTGACCTGTCACTCGGCACAGAACAAAGACTGGGCGGCGGCGAATGCCATCAAGATTCACGGCTCGCTGTAGCGCGGAAGAAACCGGTTCGGCGACCCGAAAGACTCTGTGATCGGCGTCGGGGTCTATGGCTCTGACGCCGCGCAGTTCGCGCTCCACGCCGGCGCATTGCTGATCTTTTCCATGTAACTTGCCTTCATCGCGGCCTCGAAGGCGTCATTGGACGGGTAATCGAAGCCGAACACCGGCTTCCACAGGCGTGGATTTTCCATGCACAGATAGAAAAACACCCGGGAGTGCCACGACTCCAGGCGCCGGTAAGCAAATCGAAACATTTCGAGTTTAATCGACTCGGGATAAGACATCTTGCCATCCGCCGCAGCCAGCGGCATCTGCAGCACTTTGCTCTTCACCCGGCGCGCGCGAATAGTACGCATAACGGACTTGGTAAACGTCAAGGTGCCGAGCGACACCAGGGCGACCTCGCGAGGATCGAAAGACGCGGTCAGAGTACTGAAAATCTCCGCGTATTCTTCGCGCCACCATTGGTAGTGAACCATTGGGTGAAAATGGAAGCCGACCAGAACGCCCCGATCCGCCAACCGGCGCGCCGCCGCCAGACGCTCGCCGAGGGTCGCGGTTTGGTGCTCTTCGTGGGCGATGATCGTCGGAGTATTCAGGGACCAGGTGCACAATACATTGCCGGGGACTTCGTTATTGAGCAGATACGAGATATTTTTTGATTTGGTCTTCAGTTCGATAATGACGTTCGGGTGGGTACCGGCAAAATTCAATAAGGCCTGCAGCGCTCCGTGGGCGTTTCCCCACAGCAACGAATCCGACGATTGACCGGTGCCGATGTGATAGATGCGGTTCGGATCCAGCTCCAAACCGTGGAGCTTTTCGCTGAAC
Organism: uncultured Gammaproteobacteria bacterium; assembly: GCA_947259175.1. Lineage (GTDB taxonomy): Bacteria > Pseudomonadota > Gammaproteobacteria > Arenicellales > JAANXG01 > CALZGZ01. The sequence goes on from CAMYKW010000053.1 coordinate 17,825, forward strand.
TTGGAATCGAAATTGATGGTGTCGCCCCGATAGAAGGATTGTATGCTGCAGTAGCTGCAGCCGAAGCCGCAATTCTCGACTGCATCCAGGGTCATCAGGTTGCAGCATCGCGTACGGGGCGAGGCGACCGGGCAACAACCCAGACCCAGGGACCGTTTGTCGGTGACGCCGAGCGCGGATTTCACCGCTTTCGGTTTCGTGTGGGGCCCGAATCGCCGGTAGCTGGGGGGGGTGTGTTTCAGTCCATGCCAGACCCTTCGCAGCGCGTCGAGAACGTGTCGCCGAGCGGACTTCGCAGGTACTGCGTCGTGGATTCCGCGCGGCCACGCGTCGCAAATCGAGGTCTCATGCCAGGCTCGAAAGTCCGCCGCCATCTCCACGATTTGACGCAACTCCTGGTGCGTGAAGCGGTGATGCCGCGTTTGGTCGCGGATGAACTCGCGTTCGTCCGCAGACAAGGTGCTGAACGCGGTGTGCGCGGTGTCGCGGTCGAATTTTGCCTGGAAATCGGTCAGCGCCGCCATGGCGACTCACGATGCCGGGAATACGCACGAACCGGTTGTGGCATGATGTTTGGTGACGCGGATTGGACGGGAACGCCATTTTGTTTGCGTTGCGCGGCGCGGTCAATACCCGTCTGGGCGCCGCCCATATGCCGGCAACGGCTAGAGGGGCACCGCCTTGTCGAGGGGAATCTGTTCGCGGTTGGTTTCCGCGCTTAGGGCGTCGAGACTCGGGATGGTGACGGTTCGCCCGCTGAATAGGGCAATGCCGTCTTGTCCCAGTTCCCTGATGGCGCGCGCAATGGATTCGGGCCGTGCCGCGAGCAAAGCGGCGATATCGCGGCGCAGCATGGGCAATCTCATCACGCATGTGCCGTTTTCGGGGCATGTATCGTTGGTGTTCATCAACAGCAGCAGATTCACCAGGCGGGTGCGCACCGGAATATGCTGCCCACGCAGTAGCAATGCGTCCCGCGGGCCGCGGTCGCGAGCCAGTGTGCGGAAGAACTGGCGGGCGAAAGCTGGGAACTCGTCGATCAGTTCGAGCACGATATTCTTTGGGTAATAACACACATCGCAGACGGTCAGGGCCTGGGCGGTTGCGGCATGTTTGTCATCTCCGAACAGGCTGCGGTAACCCATCATTTCCCCCGGCCCGACGACGCGAAACGCAGTCTTGTGCTCATAGGCGTCGGCATGCCACAGCAGGATGTGGCCACTGCGAAGGCAGTATAATCCGGTGGCTTCGGCGTCCTGCCTGAAGATCTTTTCGTCCCGGGCGTACGCGCGCACCACCATGACGTTTTCCAGGCGGGCGACATCGGCCGTTGGCATGTCGCTGCAACGGATATGTTGCCGCAAATTACACCCAATACCTGCGCATTTACGATGTGGAACCATTTGCTAGATGTGCCCGTCTTTTGCTAACTAAAGAGGCGCCGTCAAAGCGATGCCGCACACGAGAAAAATACGTTTTCGAACCCCCTAAAACAAATAATAGACCATAATTGCGAAAGATAATTCCCAAGATTTGAACTGGGGTTTGGACCGCGGCTCATACGAGCGCCCGGCGCCGATACCGGCCGGCGATCGGCCCGGTCAATGGGCTTTTTTAGCACTTGCCGTGTATAGTCAGGCACCGTTTGGCGTCATCCCGGTCGATTAGGGCGCCCGCCATCACGCCGCCGGACCGCAGCGTCGATCATCGCCCGTTTCGCGGCAGTAACGGCGGTGAATATAGCCTGCGACGAGGTGAGGCGACAAATCATGCGCGTGCGGTTCGTCCGCCGGGTATGGCCAACTATCACCGGCCCGGTTTCGATACGCTGAAAGCACCGGAAGGATGCGACTTGCAATCAGCGCGTTGCGGATGTTTCCCCTAGTGTTGGTGGGCTTGCGGTTCACTGCGGACGACCCGCCACGAAGTAATGAGTTGATTCTGGTAACTTGATCAGGCGGAACCTATCCACCGGCCGCAACTGGCGCGGGCGGCAAAACAATAATCGCGGGGATGGATTGACCCAATGCAAATTCTAATCAAGGTCGGAATCAGCCTGGGTCTGATCGCTTTTCTGGTATACCGCATAGATTGGGCGGGCGTCGCAACCAACCTCGAAGCTGTCAGCGTATGGGTGGTCGTGGCGGCCATAGGATTGCAGTTCGCCATGTACGTGGTCGGTACCTGGCGATGGTCGGTGTTACTGGCGCTGCATCGATTGGGACACCGGATCAAAAGTCTATTGCCGATCTTTTTCATCGGCGCTTTGTTCAACAATCTGTTACCCAGCGTGACCGGGGGCGACCTGTTGCGCGCCTACTACATATACAAACAAAGGCACGGTATCGCCGTCGCCGTCTCTCCGATCATTACCGAACGCGTGGTCGGATTGGTGACGCTGATCGGGCTGGCGACGCTGGCTATAAACTACGTTGAGATCGAAAATTCCGTCACCGCCATGCTGCGGGCGTTGTTGCCGCTGCTGTTTATCGGCTCCGTGGTTGCGTTGGTGCTGATCGGGCACAGCCGGGTGTACTGGCCGGTGCATCGCTTTTTCGAGCGCTGGCAACACGTGAAAGCTGTCGAAGCGTTGTTGCGTATCGCCGAGGCCGGTCATCGCTATGTCAACCGGCCGGGCGTCATGCTGCGGCTCGTTGCTCTGAGTCTCTTGGGGCAGATCATTGAGATATTGCTGTTCTGGCTGTTGGGACGTGGAGTCGGCGCCGAACTCGCTATCTGGAACTATGCGGTTATCGTGCCGTTGATATTTGTCGTCGCCTCGCTGCCGATCACCATCGGCGGACACGGCGTGCGAGAAACCGTGGCCATCGCTTTTTTCGGGTTGTACGGCATGGCGGAGGATCAGTCAGCGACCATCATGGTGGTTTTCTTGGCGGTGCTGCTGATCACCAGCCTGCCAGGCCTGTACTTTTTTATGAGCATGAAAGGTCACAAGGATTTTCTGAAACAGGCGAGTCACACCAAAGGATTGCCGCGCTGAGTCGTCACACACTTGTTTCGAGGTGGCGGGGGCGCTTTTCGAGCGTGACGATCGTTGTTTCGAATCGTGTCCTTCGCGGTTGAAAACCCCCACGGAATGTCAAAAATGCAGCCGGAATTTCACCCGGTTGCCCGAGAATTTAAACGACAGCCTGTCGTGGTCCCACCGCAGCCCGTCGGGGTAATCTTCGGCGATTGCGGCGGCGGGCGTGTGTATGTTTTTCGTTACGCAGCCCCCGAGACGCACGCATGCACGATGGGATGCCGCCACGCCGGTGACCGTCACCGGACTTGCGGCCGGGCCGCCGGTGAGCACCTCGGCGTTCGCCTGAGAACCCGCACCGGCGGCGACCCCGGCTAGAACGTTTAATGCTATTGCAGCTTTGAGCCCAACTCGCGGCATAGCGACGTCACCCGCTCGATGTCTGTGTAGGAACGATGTTAACGCCGTGAAATGCAATTTATCTGTGTAATTTTCACGCTTTTTGTCATAATTTTTACACAATTTAATAGGGAACCCGGGACCATCGACGCAGCCCTCCCGGGCGTCTGCGCTCCGTCCGCAGAAACGCCGGTGAGTTTGTACTTTCGTGGGTGGAAAAGCCCGTGAATCTGCTGCATCATGCCCGAGATACAAACCCAGGAGTGTGTCATGGGGTGTTGCCAGTACTTTGTGCCCACCGAGGGTGGCGCCGACGCGTTTACCGTCGAGATGCCGCGAGTGACCTTCGGCCGCGGTACCTTGAGTGAAGTCGGTGAGCGGGCCTTGAATCGCGGAATCCGCCGGGCCGCGTTGTTGACCGACCCATACCTGGCCGAAACCGAGCACTTTGCGCAAGCGCGGTCCGCGCTCGCCGCAGCGGGTATCGACACTGCGGTGTTCTCTGAAGTGCATATCGAACCCACCGACGAGTCGGTGCTTGCCGCCGCCGATTTTCTCAAGGACGGCGGTTTCGATGGGATTGTCTCCGTGGGGGGTGGTTCGGTGATCGACACCGCTAAGGGCGCGTTGGTCTACGCGCAATATCCGGCAAGCTTCGACGCCTATTTCGCGCCGCCGATGGGGGCGGGGCAACCGGTGCCGGGAACTTTGCTTCCGCATATTGCGTGCCCCACGACGTCGGGAACCGGGTCGGAGGTTACCGGACTGTCGGTAATTCGCTTTGTCGCCCTCAACGTTAAGTTTGTGCTCGCCAGCCGGCACTTGCTGCCCGATGAGGCGATCATCGATCCTGCGTGTATCGACACCCTCCCGGCGGCGGTGGTGGCGTCCACCGGTTTTGATCTGCTGAGTCATGCCATCGAGTGTTATACCGCGCGCGCTTATACGGCCTGGGCTAAGGTCTCGCCGGCCGCTTCGCGGCCAATGATCCAGGGCGCTAATCCGTGGAGTGATCTGCATGCACGTGAAGCGCTGCGCATCGTCGGTGAGTATCTGGAACGGGGGGTGGCGGATGCGGCGGATTACGAGGCGCGAGATTGCCTGAGTTGGGCGGCCACCCTGGCGGGAATGGCGTTCGGCAACAGCGGCACACATCTGCCGCACGCACTTTCCTACGCGGTGTCGCAAATGTCGCGAGATTTCACGCCCCGGGACTATCCCGGTGGTAAATCATTCGTACCCCATGGATTGAGCGTGATCGTCAGCTCACCCTCGGTGTTTCGTTACACCGCGCAAGCGGCGCCGCAACGGCATCTGGAAGCCGCCAAGTATCTCGGCGCCGACGTCCGCGGCGCAGCAGCGCAGGACGCCGGGGAGGTGGTATCTCGGCGCCGACGTCCGCGGCGCAGCAGCGCAGGACGCCGGGGAGGTGATAGCAGAAAAAATTATAACGTTGATGCGCGCCACCGGTGTCCCCAATGGTCTCAGCGGCGTTGGTCTTACCGAGGATGACGCCGGGGCATTGGCCGATTCTGCGATTCACCAGCGCCGCGCGATCGGTAACGCACCGCTGGAGACCGGCCGTGACGACATCCGCGGTATATTCGAACATGCGGTCGCCTACTGGTAATCACCGCAGGCGGAAACGAAGCCGATCACCGCCCTTGTCGATGTGCCACGTGGTACACCGCTTATTCCAGATCCACTGTGCCGCCTTCAAGGCCATGGCGACGCGACGCCTGATCCGCGTTTTCACACGGCGCACCGGGTCGCGGGCATTTGGACAAGGCACCATTGAAAACCATACAGAGGTAGTACGTATATGAGCAATGAAGCCATCGCGGTCCCTGCCGCAAAGCCCACAATGAGTGTGTTCGAGCGCTATCTCACCTTGTGGGTGGGTGCCTGCATTATTACCGGCATTGCGCTGGGGCATTTTTTCCCGGGTGTGTTTCACGCCATAGGCACGGCGGAGATTGCCCGGGTCAATCTGCCCGTTGCGGTGTTGATCTGGCTGATGATC
>CAMYKW010000054.1 GCA_947259175.1 uncultured Gammaproteobacteria bacterium
ATCGCCGTCGACATCGGTATCCAAGCCGGTGGCCGCGTCGTTGAGGTTGTAAACGACGGTGCCGTTGGTGCTGTTCTCGGCCAGCGCGGTGGCGTCGTTGTTGATTTGAGGCGGGTCATGGTCATCTATATCGATCGTTACGTTTCCATTAACGTTGCCCAGATACTGCAGAAAGAGTGTGGTGCCGGTAACAGCCGCGCGGTAGTCGGAACCGAGGTTCTGGACGATGCCGTCGATTGTCAGCCTGGCTGGTAACGCGGATTCCCAGTTGCTCACTTCGAACACCGGGGCGTAACGGGGTATGAACGAGCCGACCTGAAACTCGAAATTGACGTGATCGTCAGGATCGCCGTCATCCATGGTATACGCGCCGCGCTCATCCGCAAATCCGTCTCCGACCAGCGATCCATCGCCGCCGGGGATGCCGAAAGTCAGGGTCGCAGGATTCAGGTAGTCGTCCTGACGTTGTTCGGTAAGCGTGGTATCGAATCCTGACGTGGTGGTATCGAAGCTGTACATCACGCTCGCGCGGTAGGTGGTTCCGATGGCCGGATTGAATTTTTGAAATCGAAGGTCCATCGTTCCCGTGTCATCGTCGCTGCCGCTCAGCTCCGCGGTACCGAAGTTGCTGATATTCCGCGACGTAGCATTCACAAGACCATCCGTGGCTCCGAGCTCGAACAGTCCTTGATAGGAAATCGGCGTGGCGACGTTCCCCGAATTGGAAGACGGTGCTGGATCGACGGGGGTGTAGATACCGCTGTCGCTTGTAGTTCGTTGATAGACCTCGTCCATGGCGGCATCGTCCCATGCCGCGTAGGTCATGAACATCCAGCGGTTACCCGGGTTGGTGGACAGTGTGATTTCCGCGTCCACCAACACACGATCTTCATACAAGTGCACATTGGTGTTGACCGTCCCGTAGGAGTTCCCGGATGCCGACATCAGCGATCCGGAATACTGGATGTGTTTGGTGACGCTGTTGTCTACCAGGACGGTCGTGGTGGTGTCCGGATCCCAGTTCATCAGCAGGGAACCAATGCCATTAATCCAATAACTGCCCAGGCTCATGGTAGACAGGATGCTGGTGGTGGGGGAACTGGTGCCTTTGAGGAACAAATCTTCCATCAGCCCCGGTGCAAGCACCGCCTTGTATGCGGCAGTTTCGTGGACCAGATCGGGGATTACGGTCAGGGTCGTAGCGGCGCTGTCATTGTTGATCAGGCCGTCACCTACGGTCGCACCGGTCACCGAACCCTGGAGCGTGTTGCCGCTGGTGGCGGTATCGGCGATGTCGTAGGTGACGAGGTACTGCACCGACGATGTGGTAACCGATTCGCTCAATCCGCCGAAGCTAGCGGTGTTGCCGACAAAGGATGCAGTGGCGATCAGGGAATCGGCGCTGTCCCACTGGTTGGCCGTCGAACCGTCGTCGCGCCATATTTTTACTCCGTTTGCGGGCACGTCATTGACCTCAGTGCCTATGAACGACACCGTCAGGTCCGTCAAAGTGTCGGACCCGGTATCGGTCTTTAGCGTGAAGCTGTCTACGCCGAACTGAAGTCCGCCACCCCACACATCTCGGTCAGCTAGGGCGGCCCCGTCCCCGATCGTCGTCGTCTCGGGGATGTCGTTTATATCGATGGTGATGTCGGCGGTATCGATGAGGCCGCCGTCCGTGGCTTCTACAGTCAAGATATACTGATTGGTGGTCTCGAAGTCGAGGTTGGTGTTATCCATCACGGTGATCTCACCGGTGGCGATGTTGATGCCAAAGATGCCATCGGTGTTGCCGGCGGTGATCGAATAGGTGATGGGATCGCCGTCTTGGTCGGTATCCAGGCCGGTGTTGGTGTCGTTGACGTTGTAGACCGAAGTGCCGTTGACCGCGTCTTCGTTGACGCTGGTGGTGGCGTTGTCGATCAGCGGCGCCACGTTAGAGACGGGTTTTATCGAGACGGCACCAATGGCCCAAGCTTCGTTGACGTTGGACCAGGACATGGTCACGGACGCTGCACCGGTCTCCACGCTGCCGGCGCCTCTCATGTCTCCTCCCCCGCTATTCCAATACTGGGTCTGCCCGGCGCCGACGCTGAGCGAATCGGGCTTTTTTCGCGTGACCACGTCAAACACCAGCTCGCCGGAGGTGGAGCTGACGACGGTTGTGGGTGTGGAGGTATCACCTCTTTGCGATTGAAAGGCGCCGATTGGGGTGCTCTGATCGACGTTGTTGAAGGTCATTACACCGACGACGGCCAAATCCGATGCGCTCCCGGAAAATGAGACCATGACGTTGTGGGTGCCGACGTCTGGCGCCACCAGCGCCCATATCTCAACGCGAGCCTTGTCTTCTTGCTGCTCGGTCCCCAACAGGCTCAAAGCAGCACCGTTGTATGTTATGCCGGATACTGGGAATCCCCCTCCCGCTGGGTTGCCTGATACACCAACCAGCATGAGCCGGTTGCTGCCGGAGGTGGTGTGGGAAATGCTGAGACTGGATCCCGTGGTCTGGCCCCAAGAGGAGGCGTCGACACTGACGGTTGCCATAACCTGGGTCCAGCTCTCCTGCGTCGCGCCGGCGACGGCGACGCCGGACTCGATCGACCCGCGCGCGTATTCCAGTGTCCAGTCAGCGCCCAAAGATGCGTGCCCGGTGGCGTCGGTGCTGGCGGCGACATCGGCGCCGGTCAGGCTGCTCAAGGCATCGACCAAGGCTTTGCCTTCATCGCGTTCCGCCAGATTACAGCCGTAAATCAGCAGATCCCCGTCGTCGTGAAAGGCCCCGCGCCAAGTTGTCAGTTCGTTTGCGTACTGTTCGATGTCGTCCGCACCTAACCAGACGTTGCCCAGTTTGACCGTGTCGCTGTTGCCGTGGGAAATGACATGCACACCCGCCAGACCCTGAAAAGCGGACAACTGCCCGGTGATTTGCTCGATGCCGTTGCTATCGCTGTCAAGCAGGAAGATCTGGCTGTCGCCCAGCACTGCCGTGCCGTGGTTATCGAGTTCCAGCAGCACCGGATCGGTGGCGGACGTGTCACTGGCGGCCGAGTCCGCGTCCTCGGCGGATACAGTATCCGTGCGCGTCACTGGGGAGGAGGTGGCGTCCGGTAGTGCCGTGGACGTGGTTTCGGTGCGAGCGGCGCCGGTGTCTCCATCGTCATCTCCGGCTCTTATTACGCTCGCCTGATCGACGATGCCCCGTAGCAACGTCTCGTAGTCGGCCACCGTAGGATCGACGAAAATCACTTCCTGAATCACGAACTCCGCCGGCACATCGGATGCCGATGCTGGCTCGTTTTCGCGGTCGCCGCCGGAGGCTGCGGGTTCGCTAATCACCACGCCGACCGTAGTATTTTCATCCAATGACAAATCGGCGGTTGGAGGCGCCTGTGCTTCGGACCTGGGGGTGGTGTCAGTTTCGGCGCCGCCGCTGGTGGAGCCGGGGGATGCCGGCGTAGCCGTGTCTACGGGGTCGACATCGACGGGTGGAGCATCGCGCGGTTCCGCGTCGCTACCGTCGGTGCCTGCTGTCTCGGCCGGTATGTCGGATGCGGGTTCCGCGCTCGGCGAGGTCGACGTGCTGTCGGCGGGTCCGTCGGTTGATGAAGCACTCGTCTGTATTGCTGCGGGCGGAGCGACGTCCTTCGGCGTCGATACCGGTGCCGGTTCGGCCTCGGCTGGGGACACCACATCAGCCTGGACGGGAGCCGGCTCCGGCTCCGTCAAGTCATCGATGACATCGATGGGCAGGTCGGCGGACAGCAACAGCCGCGGCTCGAGCTCCTCGAAGATCACCGGCAGCCGTCGGCCGTGGTGAAGTTTGTTGTACAGCATTATCAGACACCCAACGTCGACACAAAAAGTGCGCGCCCCACAGTACTAAAGTGTAGTCAGATACGCTGTTTTATCCAGTCTCCACGACTAAAAAATGGTTTCCGAATCATGGATTTAAGGCCGAATTGGCGTGACGACAAGCGGTCGCCGACGGGGTGACGCACAGCGCGCTGCGACGGCGGCTTGCGCGAGCTGTCAGGACTCGGGAATCAGGCGGTAGCGCAGCTCGGCCTCGAGGGGATCGAGCATGGCGCCTTGGGAGTCCTCGGCGAAAGAACCGGGACTGTGGAACTGGATTTTACAGCGCAAACCGCTGGTCAACCGGTAATCCGGGTTGGGCAGTTCCAGCCGGATGCGAAACGTCCCGCTGCCGGCATCCAACACCGGATCCACCGTCGTTACCGTGGATTCGAATTCCCCCCCCACGGGGAGTTCCGGGCGCACCGTGGCCCGTTGGTCGGACTGGATGGTGCCGAACAACGCCACCGGGGCGACCACTTCCACGCGCAGCGGATCGATTTGCGCAAGCTTGACGATGGGGCGTTCCTCGACCGATTCCCCGGGATTGAGATACCGGTCCACGACCACGCCGTGGATCGGGCTACGGATGGTCTGCAGGTTGAGCACCTCAATCGCCCGATTCAATTCCAGCTCCGCGAGGCGCTTGTTATCCTTCGCCTGTTGCAGTTTGTAGCGGGCGATCTGGGTTTCAGTCTCGACGCGGTCGATGTCATGCACCGGCACCACCTTCTTGGCGTGCAGCTCCGAGATGCGGCGTTCGTTGCGCTGACCGAAGGCCACGTTGATCTCATTGGAGTGAATTTCCGCCATCATCGCGGCGCGGGCGCGGGCCCGTTCCACCGCTGCCTGTTCCACGCGGGAATCCAGTTTGGCGATCGTCTGGCCGGCGTCGACCCGGTCGCCGCGCTCCACGAACAATTGGTCGATGACCCCGTCGGCGCGGCTGCTCAGCTCCACCGTGACATTAGGTTCAATTACGCAATCGAGTTCCTGCACCTGCGCCACCGCCGGCAACGCGGGTATCAGCAGGAGCCATGCGTGAATCTGCACAATTTCCCTTATCCCCATTTCTTAATGCGCAGGTTGCTATTCCGGCGTTCCGGTGAATCCCAGCAGTCGCCTAGTTTGTTCGTCGAACTTGACGAGGTTGCGGCGTAACCGTGCGTCGCGGATTTCCGCCACGCGTTGCGCCACGTTCATCAACCACCGACCCGGAACCGGTAAGCGCCCTGTCCTCAGATAGCTTATTGTTTTTAGTATAGTCCATGGCAGCATCGCTGAGAGCAGATCGTCCTCCACAGAGGCGATGACTTCGAAATGTCCAGGATCTCCCTGGCGCCCGCAGCGCCCGAACAATTGGCGATCGATGCGCCGCGCCTCGTTGCGCTCGGTGGCGATCACATGCAGGCCGCCGATTGCGGCGACGCCTGGACCTAAGCGGATGTCGGTGCCGCGTCCCGCCATATTGGTAGCCACGGTAATCGCCCCCAGGATTCCCGCATTGGCGACGATTTCGGCCTCGCGATGGTCTTGGCGCGCGTTGAGTACCTGATGATCCAAGCCCGCGGCCGACAACAGCCGGCTCAGGTGTTCCGATGCTTGCACCGACCGCGTACCCAGCAGCACCGGAATTCCTTCCGCATGCAGTTGCTGCACGCGCTTGACCACCGCGGGCCATTTGCTCGCGGCGCAGGCGTGCACTCGACCCCGCCCACGCCGGCGGCGCAGCGGACGGTGGGTAGGGATGCGCACTACTTGCAGGCCGTACAATGACCACAGCTCGCGCGCGGATTCGGCGGCGGTACCGGTCATTCCGCACAATTTGAGATAGCGGCGGAAGAAACGTTGATAGCTGGTGCGGGCCAATGTGCGTTTACGTCGTGTGATGTCGCAACCTTCCTTGGACTCAATGAGCTGGTGTAATCCCAACTCCCAGGAATGATCCGCCAAAATCCGGCCGGTATTGAAGTCAATGATTTCCACTTTTCCGTCCTGAAGCAGGTAGTCGCGATCCTTGTGAAAAAGGTGTAGCGCCTGCAAAGCTTGTCGAATCAATGTGTCGCGCTGCGGTTGATTGCGCCACAGTTTTGCCGAATCAGTATGCTGCGCATCTAGCCATGCCCGTCCCTTTCGCGTCAGCTCCACTTCACGGCGTTGACGATTGACGCGGAAATCGCGTTGGTTTCGTAATTGCGCCGCTATAGCCAAAACCGACGCGTAGAGTTCCGACCGCGGTGCCTCGGTCTCGGTTTGCGACAGTATGAGCGGCGTGCGCGCCTGGTCGATCAACACACTGTCGGCCTCATCGACAATGGCAAAACAAAGCCCGCGAAGCAGCAACGGCTGATGGCCGGCTTTTCCCGCGCTGAACTGTTCGAACTGCCGGTCCAAGCGGCTGCGGCGCTGTCCGGACGCCACGCGGTCGCGTAGATAATCGAACGCCACCTGCTTACTGGTGCAATAGGTGACGTTGCAGCTGTAGGCCCTGTGGTGCAGGCTTGGATCGGTGATTTTTTCGGTAACCGCACCAACTGAAAGACCCAAACGGTCGAAGATGGGGGCCATCAGTTCGGCGTCGCGCTCGACCAGATAGTCGTTGGCGGTCACGATATGCACCGGTATCCCGGCCAGGGCGGCGGCGCACGCGGGCAGCGTGGCCGCCAGGGTCTTACCGTCCCCGGTTTCCATCTCCGCCAACATACCGTTCGACAACACCCAGCCCGCCATGATCTGGGTGTCGTAGTGTCGCATCCCCAGCGCGCGGTCCGCCGCCTCGCGAACCAGCGCAAAGGCCTGCGCCGCCAGGGTTTCCTGCAAACCCTGCTGCACGAGATGGTTGCGCAGCGCCTGCACGCGGTCGGCGAAAGCTAGGTCATCGAGGGTATGCAACCGCCGGGAGCATGCGTCGACCCGGGAGAGAAAACGCCGCGCCTGGTACAGGTTTCGGTTGCACACACGCTGTGCGAGGCCATTCGTCGCGTGTATCGCTCGGTCGATTGCGCCGCCGGGCAACGGCTCTTTTTCCGGATAGCTGCCCAGCGTGGCGCCGGGACGCAGGGTGTGGGTAGCCCGCATTTGTCACCAGGATCCCGGATGCTGGCGCAGGACTCGTGCCCAGCTACTATTCTCAGCAATCCACATCAGGAATTTAGGCTGTCTCTTCATAGAATTGACGTCACGAGTCTTTCCGGTGCATGCCGGGAATAGTAGCTGGGCGCCTGGAGCGAGACCCATAGCGAGCTATGGGTCGAGCGAAGGTCAAGCGCAGGTGTGCGAGGACCAGCCTGGGCCGGGATAGTCCAGCTACTATTCACAGCAATCCGCGTCAGGAATTTTCGCTGTCTCTTTACAGATTTCACGTCACGAGTCTTTCCGGTGCATAACAGGAATAGTAGCTGGGCGCCTGGTGAGAAATGATGGCTAGACATTGAATCGCCGCAGGAAGAGTTGCCGGAAACGCCGATACCACTGCCGCGCAAGGGGTTCGCGACCGTGATCGAACAATGCGTAGACGCGCCCGCCGAGCCGGTCGATGCTCAGCGGGAGTTGCAGTTTGACCTCGAAGACTCCCTCCAGCGTGGTGACTCCTCTGGCGTCGGTGGAATCGGTCGGGAAAGGCCCCCCGCCGAGGGGGCCCAATGCCGGACTGGGCAAGTTGTTGGATGCGGCGGGCACTTGGCGGACCATTTGCGCCTCGACTACCGTGTCCAGGCGCTCGGCGAGGCGCACGTACACGGCTCGAGTTTGTCGCCGCACCAGACCGATGTCCGCCTGGGGTATGACCACACGCGCCGAGGGACGGTCCGTGTCCATCACGTATGCGACCAGATCCCCCTGTCTCAGAAACCGTCCAGGAAGGTTATCGGGTTGGTCGGCGACGAATACGCCGTCCGCGGGACTGAGCAACACCAGGGAGTCCAATTGCCCCTGCGCCGCCTCCAGGTCCGCGCGCACCACGGCGATTTCCTCTTTGACCAGTTCCGCGCGCACCTGCTCGTGTGTGCCTCTGAAGGCGTCGTAGCGGGCTTGCAGCCCGCGCAGCCGCGCCTCGAGCAACTGCACCTCGGCGTCGAGGAATTCGTCTTGGGTTTCGATCAGCGGTTGACCTTTTTTTACTCTGCGCCCGGGCGCCGAAAGCAGGCGCGTTATGACACCATCGCCGGCGGCGCGGACTTCGGACTGTTCGGGCGGCGCGATTACACCCTCGGCGATAGTGGTAAGCGGAAACGGAACCGCGAGCAGCAAACCAGCCAGCCCCAAGGGCAGCGATACGGCAACCGGTATCGCACGAAGACGCCGCCGCTGTACCCGGGGATGGGTAAACACAAACGCGAAGACTTTGACAACGGGAATGATGAATAACGTGATGGTTGCCCATGCCGCGAGGATGACGCCGACGGCAAGGAATTTTCCCGCAACCAGCAGGATGATGGTGATCAGGATGACGACGCGATAGACATAGGAGGCGACGCCGTAGCCGATAAACCAAGAACGCTCGCCCGGTGCCACCACCGGGGATTTGGCGTCCGGCAGGCCGAGCAGATAACGCTGCGTGAGGTAGGCCAAGTACCCCTTGGCGCGCGTCGCCAGGTTTGGGATGGCGATGGCGTCGGCAAACACATAGTAGCCGTCGAAACGCAGCAGCGGATTGCCGTTGACGAACAGGGTCGATACCGCGCCGATGAGCATGACGTTGTAGGCGAGGGCGCTGATCACACCGGGTTCGACGTTCAACCACAGCATCAGCGCCAGCGCCGCCAAAAACGTTTCCACCATGATGCCCGCGGCGCCGACGACGATGCGCCGGTGTTGTTCCGGAAAACCGGTGGCCGATGACGCGTCCACGTAGGGGACCGGCAGCAGCGCAATGATCACGACGCCCATTTCGTGGACTTCCCCTCCCCATACTTTGGTGGCCAGGCCGTGCCCCAACTCGTGCAGGGCCTTGACCAGGGGATACAGCAGCCACAACAGGAACAGACTTTGTGGTGCAAGCACCCGGTCTGCGATCCCTTGGGTCAATGGCTCCCAGTAGACGGCGGCCAGGCCCACCGCGGCGGCCACGACCGCCAACCAAACCAGGAATCCCGCGGCGCCGAACACCGGACGCACAAAGGGAACTAGCCGATCCAACAACCGGTCCGGGTCTATCAACGGAATGCGAACAGCCAAGGGGTTTTTCAGCGGCCGCAGCCGTCGCCTGCGGCGTAGTTGGACGCGGCGCTCGAACAGCGCCTGCATGTCTGGGGTGATATCCGACTGCAGGGCATCGGCATGGTGCAGACGCGCCAGTAGATCGATGGTTTCGTCCTGCGTAATCTCCTCATCGGGAAGTTTTTCGTTAACCAAGCTCCAAATCTGTTGCACGGAGCGCGAACCATCCATGAGACTGATGATGCGATGCGCGGCCTGGGAAACACGAAAGAAACGGCCGGAAACGGGGTTGTGCAGCACGTACCACGTCTGCCGCCGGAATCGCTGCGGCTGGATTTTTACGTGGACCGCAACGCTGGGGTGTAACCCCGATACCCGATACCACAGTGGATTTTCCAGGTGGTTATGCACCGCGCGCGCCCCGTTAATGCCACCAGGACCACAGCGACAACCGCAGCCAGTCAACGATGCCGTGGGTCCAGAGCCAGAGACGCCGCCGCTGTCCAGCTTCAATTTTTCCCACACCGCGCATGCCGGGTCTCAGCAGGGGACCGCTGGCGTCCAGGCGGGCCTCGACGCGGAAGAAGTTGCGGCCTTCGACGGCGGTTGAAATCGGGGTGACACGCTCCACCGTGAATTGATGCACCTCGTTGGGCAGACCCGCCAGAATCAAGCGGCCTGTTTGCCTTGGACGCACCGCGGCGATTTCACGCTCGTCCACGTTGAGAATGATGCGATAGGAATTGAGCGGGGCCACTTCGAACAACACCTGCCCCCGCTGCACCGGAGCACCCAGAGACTGGCTGTGGTCGCCGCTGACGACGACGCCATCAATTGGCGCGGTGACCCGGGTGCGGCCGAGTTTTTCCTCTACCAGCGCGAGTTGCGCATCGGCCTGATCGAGCTTGGCCTTGAGCACGCTGATGCGGGAACGGTCATGGGTAGCCAAGGCTTCGCGGTATTCCTTGACCAGTTTGGCCCGCTCCCCGGACAGGCTGGTGCGTTCCAGTCTAAGCTCACGGTCCTCCAGCCGACTCATGACCTGTCCCGCGCGCACCACGTCGCCGGCGCGCGCCGGGGCCTCGGCCAGATAGCCGTCGAAAGGAGCAATGACAACGCGTTGCACTGTGCCTTGCAGATGGGCTTTGCCGTCCACGCGATAGGTGCTGTTGCCCATGGAAAAGATCGTCAACGACGTTGCGGCGAGCAGCGCCGCAAGGATCTTCCAGGTCCTTGCCCGATTGCCGCGCAGCGCCGTCCAACGGGTTCTTATCGCGGTGATGATTTTCACCGCCAGCGATTGCTGGTCCCTGCGCTTCAGATCCAGGATGGGACCGACCAGGGATGCCGTGTATTCGCACAGGCTGACGGTGTCGGCGTCGAACGGCTGCGCGCGAGTTTGTTCCAGTACAATAGCGCCGACGATGTGCCCATCATGATTCATGGGCACGGTACAGATGGCGCCGGCGCCGTACTCGCGGGCCAAGCTGGCGTGGGACGTGGTCAGGGGAGCGGTGCCGTCCGCAACTGGTGGATACAGGATACTGGCGTCCTGTTCCACGGCTTCTCTGACCGTGTTGGCGAGCGCACGCACCAAGTTGGTTTTATCTTCGATCTGCAGCGTCTGGGAAATCGCTTCGATTTCCACATGATGGCCGCGGGTGAATCCAATACTGACACGGTCGCAGCCGAGGCGATGGGTTAGCTCGGTGGATACCGCCATCGTTGCTGAACGATAGTCACTTTGACCGAGGCTCTTCGCGAGGACGTCGACGACGGCGAGCAGGCGTTGTTCCAGCGGGTTGGCGTCATGGGTCATCAACATCTCGAGCCATGCCGCGCCCCACTGCAAGACACGAATCGCGGCGCGTTGGCCGCTGACCGGGCGGCTGGTGATTTCGACCGCCACCGCGCCGCTGATGGGATGTTTGAGCAGCAAGGGGCAGGCGACGATGTTGTATGAGTGTTCGTCCAGCTGGGTATTCGACTCGGCGTTGAGCCGCGGCTGCCGCTCCCGGAGGGCTTGTTGCGCGGCGTTGATCAGCGACGAGTCGGGATCGGCGCCGTCGGGCCACAACGCCACCGCATTGCAGGTGCCGGAGACGGAGTTGGAGGCACCCAGCACGACCATCGCCCGCTTGACGCCTGACAGCATGCTGCACTGCAGGCTCAACCAGGTACGTGTGAGCTCATAGACGTAGCCCGTCGCCAGTGTCGATCCACTGGCGCCTGGCGGGTCGGCGGGCTCTGCCGCTTGTTTGTATTGATTCGTAGAAGACTCCAAGTTGGCCGGTCCCCATCAATCCGTCTTGTTCACTACGTCTGCACGGCCTGGGTTTCGCCGCACCGCGGCGCATGGTGCGATATGCATGTCATAGGAGTGCTGCTCGTTATACGTGTTGTCCGGTACAACGTGGCACCAGTCGCTTGATGACCCGATCGGTCCGCGCCCGGCGCGGTTTGATCTGTATACGATATAAGGTCCCCCGCATGGAGCTACGGACCCTGTGTCCGCACGCGCGATTACTGCGTCAGTGTCAGGAATTCCATCGAGAAAATGGGTCACTGGGCTTCAAGTTGCATCCTACTTATATCGACCAAAAATGCCGGAATCTCAAGTAATACCCTCCATTTGAAGGCAAATCACCGCCTCTGGTCGCCGCGCCCTGCGGTTCGCCGCCGCGGAGCGCTCGGCGAGAGTGAGCGCGGCGGCACCAAGCTGATTTAAGATAACGTTAGATTTCATGCCGGAGACTTCACTGATGGCCACTCAACCGCTTTCGATCTGGGACGACATTCTGCTGCTCGGCGAGCAGCTCGATGAAGAAGAGCGTATGGTGCGTGACGCCGCGCACGACTACTGTCAGCAAAAGCTGATGCCGCGAATTCTTTCCGCCAACCGCGAACAACGCTTTGACCGTGAAATTTTGTATGAAATGGGCGAACTGGGCTTTCTTGGCTGTACCTTGCAGGAATACGGCTGCGCCGGACTCGGCTATGTCGCCTACGGCTTGATTGCCCGCGAAGTCGAGCGGGTGGACTCCAGCTACCGGTCAGCGATGAGTGTGCAATCCAGCCTGGTGATGCATCCCATACACGCCTATGGGACGCCGACGCAGAAAGAAAAATTCCTGCCAGGCCTGGCGAGTGGCGAGCTCGTAGGGTGCTTCGGGCTGACCGAGCCGGATGCGGGATCCGATCCGGCCGGCATGACAACCCGCGCCAGGACGGTGGACGGTGGTTTCTCGTTGAGCGGCGCGAAAACCTGGATCACCAACGCGCCCATTGCCGATGTGTTCGTGGTGTGGGCCAAGGACGATGAGGGCGTAATCAGAGGGTTCATATTGGAGCGGGGAATGCAGGGGCTCTCGGCACCGAAGATTGAAGGAAAGTTCAGTCTACGCGCCTCCGAGACCGGTGAAATCGCGATGAACGATATATTCGTCCCCGAGGAGAACGTGTTTCCTGAAATTCGCGGGCTGAAAGGACCGTTCGGCTGCTTAAATCGTGCTCGTTACGGTATTGCCTGGGGGGCGATGGGCGCCGCTGAATTCTGCTGGCACGCGGCGCGCCAATACACGTTGGAGCGCAAGCAATTCGGCCGCCCCTTGGCGGCGACGCAATTGGTGCAGAAAAAACTCGCCGATATGCAGACCGAGATCGCCCTGGGTCTGCAGGGCGCACTGCGGGTAGGCAGGCTGATCGACGCGGGGAACTGGGACCCGACGATGATTTCGCTGATCAAGCGCAACAACTGCGGCAAGGCATTGGACGTCGCCCGCACCGCCCGCGACATGCACGGCGGCAACGGCATTGCCGACGAATTCCATGTGATCCGCCACGTCATGAATCTCGAGGCGGTCAACACCTACGAGGGGACCCACGACATCCATGCCCTGATCATGGGTCGGGCGCAGACCGGAATCCAGGCATTCACCGCATAACCCGGTGCGCGGGAGTGGATGGTCAGCCCGCCGCCAGCCGCCGCACGTATTCGTACATGACGATGGATGCCGCGACGCTCACGTTCAGGCTGTCGGTGAATCCGTATTGGGGGATTCCCAGGCATGTAATGCCAGGATATCGAGATCCATCGATGCCGATCCCATACTCCTCGTGGCCAAACACAAAGGCGCTCTTGGAAGGGAACTGGTATTGGGATATCGATCGATTACAGTTGGGCTCCAGGATGAACAAAGTGTATCCCCGTGCAACTAGAGTTTTGTAGGATTGATCGAAGTCCACAAAAACAAGAGCCGGCACACGGCGCAGCGCTCCGACCGCGGGTGCCGGATCGAATGGTCCGATATCAATCAGGTGTACTTCACGAGCTCCGAAAACCTCGGCGCTGCGGAATATCTTGGGAACGTTAAATCCGGCCTTGAGACGGTTTAGCACGATGACAAACTCGTGGCAGCCCGGCGACGCCGAATGCTTATTGCGGAAAAGGTCGGAATGGTAGCGCTGCAGCGCGCGGTCGCGCTCTTGACGGCGAATGGATTTTGACTGTTTGCTCCGCACCTGGGCCGCTTGCGTCGATGTGTCACCAACGACAATATTAATCGATCGTCACGAGCTTGCACCAATCGATCGGCACCGTATCGCCGCGCCCGATCGTGATATCGCCGGAAATACCCATCACCGCCAGCGAGGTAACTCGTGGTTTGGCCGTATGCGACGCCGGAAAATTACGTCATTCCGGGGCTGCGGCCTGACATGCCACGGTTCGCGGGCCGGTGGCGGTAGCGAAAACGGAAACTTTTTGATTGATATCAAGTGCAACTATCGACTCATCTGTCTATAGTATTGACGCAGCTATTTCCAGCGTTGGGAGGGTCGGTATAAGATGCTACAAGTTAATCCAGAAACGGTGTGTTTTATCATCTCTAAGGCGCAGGAGTTTCAGACTCAGGAACAAGGCGCGTTTGATGACGAAATGGCGGATTCCGACGGCGAATGGTCATCCCGGTCCGCGCCGGATTATCAAAGTGGCATGTCTTACGAAGAGCTCAAGAGCACTATCGAGGACCTCGAACCTGATCAACAAGTAAATCTCGTCGCGCTCATGTGGTTGGGTCGCGGTGATTTTTCCGCGGATGAATGGGGCGCCGCGATCGAGCAGGCAAAAGATAATTGGAATGATCGAACTGCGGATTATCTGATCGCCACGCCGTTGATTGCTGATTATCTGCAGGAAGGCTTGAATCAGCTGGGCTATTCCTGCGAATAACAGTCCCCACATTTGGTTCTCTATGCTCAGACCTAACCGCCGCGGTGGATGCTGCGTGGTACCTGTGGAAATCGTCCAGCGCCCGCGATATGTTCTAATTCCATTACTTGGACAATTTCCCGATCCCAATGAATGTAAGCGCTGAATTGGAATGCTGGAAGTGCGGGGCGTCGCTGGCATCGATTTTGCTGCCGTTCCGGCGATTAGAGGTGTGCCCCGAATGTGACGCGGAGGTTCACGTTTGCAGGATGTGCGAGTTCTACGATCCAAGTGTCGTGGAAGCGTGTGTCGAAGACAACGCAGAGGAGGTTCGTGATAAGGAGCGCGCCAATTTTTGCGACTACTTCAAGCCCATACCCGACACTTATCAAGCACGGGATAGTTCGGCGGCCCAGGCCGCCCGCACCGAACTCGACACACTGTTCAGTCGAGGATCCTCAGCGGAGACATCGAAATCGACGTCTACCCGCCGGGAATTGGATGAACTGTTTGGCGATAGCGACGATAGCGGCTAACTCAATTTGACGGTGCAAGCTCGTATGGGGCGTGAAACTTTTTACACGCCCGTAACATGACAATGCCACAAATCGTACCCAAATCATGAATGATCGCGCGATCCCCAGAATCGTGTTGTGGTTAGGCTACGCCGGTTTGGTGCCGTTCGTTGCCAGCGCCGTGGCGCTCGGGATTGCACCGCCACGGCTGCACGGCTTCGTGCTGTACTCCTTGCTCACCTATGGCGCGGTGATCCTTTCATTCATGGGGGCAGTCCATTGGGGCCTGGCGATGCGCGATGATGGTGTGTCGTCTCCCGTGCAGCTGGCCCTTAGCGTGGTACCGGCCTTGGTTGGTTGGGTGTCGCTGGCGCTCGCTCCGATGACTTCGTTTGTCGTGCTGATCGTCGCGTTCGCTGCTTTGTACGTGGGGGACCGACGCGCGGTCCGTCTTGGATTGGCGCCCACGTGGTATCCACGCCTTCGGCTGCCGCTGACGGTAATCGTAATTGTTTCGCTGGTTGTCAGTGCCTTATTGGTGTGATTGCATCGCCGCAGAATGTAGCTAGGCCTCGTCGCCGGGCTCGCTGCTGTCCAAAATATCGATCAGATGCGGCACCGGGCGGTCGCCGCCTTTTGTCTCCGCACGTTCGAATATCTGTTGAATCCCCTGGGCGGCGGTGGCGGGTACGTGTTGCTGGTATGCCATGCTGGTGTAATAGGAGAGATCCTTACGGCAGTTCGATAACGAGAATCGAAAGCCGCCTTCGTCCTGAGTCAGGATATAAGGCGTCAGCCGTTTTAGAGCGGTACTGTCGCCGCCGCCGGATGCCAGAACATCGATAAAGGTTTCGATGTCGACACCTCCGCGCCGTGCACAGACGACGGCCTCGGCCAACAATGCGCAATTTCCCAACGAGATAAAATTGTGAAGCAATTTCAAGGTGTGGCCCGCACCCACCGGTCCGGCATGGTAGATGTTTTCCGCGAAAGTATCCAGCAATGGCCGGATTTCTTCCAGTGTCTGCTCATCGCCCCCCACCATGACGTTGAGCCGCCCCTGTTCCGCTTCTTTCGGTGTGCGCGTCAGCGGCGCATCCAGGAAGCGGGCGTCCTTGCCAAACACCGCGTCCGCGACTTTCAACGTGATGTGTGGTTCGACTGTGGAGCAGTCGACCACGGTCTTACCTTCCTCCAGCCCTTCCATGACGCCATCGGAGCGAAATATCGCATCCTCCAGCTGCGGAGACCCGGTGACGCAAAGGAAGATCACGTCACTGTGCCGCGCGAGCTGTGACGCACTGCTCATGGTCTGGGCTCCGAGCTGCACAAGATCTTCTACGGGTTGGTTGCCGGCGTGTTCAAGCAGGACCAAATCGTACCCGCCGCGTAATATATTCTTGGCGATGCCATGGCCCATCAGACCGACACCTATAAGTCCTACCTGGGGATTAGTCATGATTCGTCTTCTTCATAATCCGTAAGATACTAGAGAATGCGCTCGAGATGCTAGAAACCGTTGCTCAAGCGGCGCGCGCAAAGCCGATATCCAACGGGGTTTCCAACGTCGAATACTGATCCCGGCAGGTGGATCCCGAGCAGGCCGCGCTCGCGGATGAGTCGGTCGCGAATCGGCTCGTCGGTGAATTCTCCGTGTTTTAGATCGGCGCGGCTGCGTTGGATTATGTCGAAAATGTGCGGACCGGTGACCATCATGCCGCAGGCTCGCAACTCACTGTCATAGCGCCGCTGAAAATGTCCCGCGCCTTTTGGCAGACCACTCAGCACGCGGAAAGTGAATTCGTCCACGGACTCCAGATCCACTCTGCCGCTGTTGCTGAAGCCGGATTCATTCGCCTCGGTGACCCGTGTCAGTGCGACTACGTCACTGCGTCGCTCGGCGTACGCTTGTCCCAAGGTCTTCAACGCCCCGGTCGTGGTTAGAAATATATTGTCGGGGTAAAGGATCGCCAGGGAATTGTCGCCAATCACGGATTCAGCCAGGGCAATGGCGTCGGCTTCGCCGGTCAATGCGTTCTGATAACAGATCGTGATCCGCATCTCTTGCTCTTCCAGATAGCGGCGTACGATCTGTTTACCCCGGTTCAAGATGACAATGACGTGCGCGATCCGCGCCTCCCGCGCCTGTTGCAAGGCATAGTGCAGGGCAGGATGCGGGCCAAGCGGCAGCATTTCTTTGGGCAGCCAGGGATAAACCGTTTTCATGCGGGTGCCGAGCCCGGCCGCCGGGATCACCAGATACTGTGGCGGATCAAACATCTATTCAAGGATCATAAAATCCTCGGCCAGCCGGACATTCGCCCGGCAATTCGCCTGCGCCTCGGCGAGCCGGGTATCGTCTTCAGACGGCACGGGATATAGATGCGACAGGATCAGGGTTTTGACATTCGCCCTAGCTGCAATTCGACCGCATTCACCGGCCGACAAATGACCATTCACCTTGAGCGCATCCGGAAAAGAGCAATCCAAGATCAAGATGTCGGCGTTGCGTGCCAGTGATTCAATCGCGGGATCATTCTCGCAATCCCCCGACAATACTATGGAACGACCCGCCAGTTCAAAACGATACGCGACACTGTTCATGTGTTGCGAGTGCCGGACGGGACAAGTGGTTACCGACAGATCATCGACATACATGGGTTCAGATGCCTCCACGACTTCGATTGCGAAATGTTTTGGTTTGCTGGCCGTGGGAGTGACGCATTGCTTGAAATAGGTTTCGAATCCGGGCGGACCGAATAAGCGCAACGGCGACTCGCGTCGAAAGTCCGGCGTCGCCTTCAAGGCATGAATCAGAGGAGCCAGGTCGCCGATATGATCAGGATGCGTATGAGTAATGAATGCGCCGTCGATGGACTTGTAGTCGGCACCGGCCCGGATCAGCTGCCGTAAAGTACCGCTGCCGCAATCGACCAGATATTGGCGGTCGCGCAGCGATAGCAGATATCCGGGAGAACCGCGCGCCAGCGACGGGACACCGGTGCCACTGCCAAGTATCGTCAGTTTCATCATGTCGGCACGTGGAAGACGGATCGCAATGAAAACCCTGATGCGTTTTGTCGGACTCCCAATTTTACATTGCAATCGGGCGGCGTGCTTTGCTTTGCCAGGGCCTTTGAGGCAGTATTCGCACCCATGAATGTATCCGCCGAAAACAGTACGCACGGACAGCCCCAGGGACGCCGTTTCGGTTGCCTGCACGTCACGATCTTGCTCTTAGTTGCAATGATTGCCACCGCCGGCGTGACATACTGGATAGTCCGCAGTTACATATTTCCATCCGCCTTCAAGCCAGTCACGCTGAACGCGAAAGAACAGCAGGCCTTGAATGATAAGTTAGAGCGGTTGGATCCGCTCGGTCGCCCGCAACACGAGGGGACGGGACGCGGAGACCGGAGCAGCGATACCCTGCAGCCCGAGCGCTACAGTGAGGCCGGTGCGACCCGTGAGGTGAGCCTCAGTGAGAGAGAGCTCAACGCGCTGTTGGCCAACAACACCGATCTGGCGCGCAGGCTCGCGATCGATCTTGCCGACAACCTGATAAGCGCCAAGTTATTGGTCCCGGTGGACGAGGATTTCCCTATATTTGGCGGGCAGATCATCAAGGTAAGGGCCGGTTTGGAGCTGGCGTATGCGATGGGAAAACCTATTGTCGTGTTACGGGGAGTCAGTATCATGGGGGTGCCCATACCCAACGCCTGGCTCGGTGGTCTCAAGAATATCGATCTGGTACGGGAGTTCAGCGCAGAAGAAGGATTCTGGAAGGCGTTTGCGGAAGGTGTCGAAGATGTTCGCGTGGAGGAAGGCCGTCTGCAAATCAAGTTGAAGGAATAGCCGCAGACAATGCTTCCTGCGAATGTCGTAACGGCTTGGAAAATCCCACTTCAAACAGGTCGCTAAATACCGGCGCGGGTACAGGCTTGGCGACCGGGCACGAGGCGCTATCTGGATTGCACAATCTTCGCAGCGGCATGGTTGCTATGCCGGCCTGGTGGCGTAGTATGGCCGCGTTTACGCAACGTGCGATATCAAGAAACCATGCTTAAAGGTGCGTGCCGTTCGGCAGTTATTTTTTCACTGGTCGCTATCGTTGGCTGCGCCAGCCTTGCTCCGGAAACTGTTTTGAATCCACCGCTTGCGGCATCCCGATCCCCCGTTTTGTTGGATGATCGGCCGGTGGTCGCCTATGTTCTTGGCAGCGGCGCGGCACGGGGTTTCGCTCACGTTGGGGTGCTCAAGGTGCTGGAGGATCACGGCGTACGCCCCGATATCATCGTCGGCACCAGCGCCGGAAGCATCGTCGGCGCTCTGTATGCGGGCGGCATACGCGGTGACGCCCTGGTGCAAGCCGCTCTGGAGTTGGAGCGCAGCGACGTAGCGGATTGGTCGCTCCCGAATCGGGGCGTGATTCGCGGCAGGCTGTTGCAGAAGCTGGTAAATGATCACCTGAATGGCCGCGCCATTGAGCAGTTGGACATCGTATTTGCCTGCGTCGCCACCGCGTTGCGGAACGGTAAACGCACGGTATTTACGCGGGGCAATACGGGCATGGCGGTTCGCGCCTCCAGCAGTTTTCCCGGCGTGTTTCGACCCGTAGTTATAGACGGCCAAGAGTATGTTGACGGTGGCGTGGTAAGCCCGGTGCCGGTAGCGGTGGCACGCGAACTCGGCGCCGAATTCGTGATCGCGGTGGATGTGTCCAAATTACCTGAACGGGATGCGGACATAGACGGCACCATTCAGGTCCTGCACCAATCGTTCCTGATCATGTCTCAGGCGATAGTGGGCGCCGAACTGAAGGATGCCGATGTCGTGATTCGACCTGATGTCAGAGAAATATCGCTGATGGCGTTTGATAGGAGGGCGGAGGCGATGGAAGAGGGCGAGCAGGCAGCACAGGCGTCGATCGGCGAGATAAAGCGGCTGCTGCTGCGTCGGGCTCGTGAGAAAAGTCCACGTCGCTGGAATGCGTCACTACCCCGGTCATGAGCATGCGTGGCTTGGTGCCGCCGGATCCGGAAACCGACGTATCCCAGGCCCACTATGCCGTGGTTTACGTTCCGCGCCGGAACAGGAATCGATTCCCGGCGGGTTGTGTTGAACTGGTGACATCGGCACAGGAAGCGCTGGACCGTGCGAATCGCGCCGCGAAGCGGTTTCCGGCGCGGGTAGTGGGTCCGTCGAAGTCATCGGAAGGACAAACAATCTATTACTTGTTGGAATGGTTGGAATAATCCCGAATCGATCACGCCCCAATTACGAAATCAACAGGAAACACATGCCATGTACATGAAATTTGCCGATATGGAACCCGCCCAAGTGTATTTCACCATGATTCAGACCATAATCCCCAGACCCATCGCTTGGGTACTGTCGGAGAACGCCCAGGGACGATACAACTTGGCGCCGTTTTCTTACTTCAACGCGGTATGCAGCGACCCCGCGCTGATCATGATATCGGTCGGAAAAAAACCGGCTGGGGAATTCAAGGACACGCGGGCAAACATCGAGCAACGTCGTGATTTCGTGGTGCACATCGCCCATCGCGAGATGCTCGACGACATGAACCAGAGTTCGGCGACCCTGCCGGCCGAAGATTCGGAACTGGAGGCGCTGGGCCTGAAAACCGTCGCGCTGGAGGGATCGCGTCTGCCGCGTCTGGCGGACTGCCGTATCGCGCTCGGTTGTGAATGTTATGAGATCAAAGAGATCGGTGGTGTGCCGCAGTCACTTATCCTCGGTCTCGTTAATGGCGTATATGTCGATGACGCGATCGTTTCCCAAGACAAGAAGGGGCGATTAAAAATCCGTGCGGACCGAATGGACCCGCTCGCGCGCTTGGGCGCGAGTGAGTACATGACCTTCGGCAGCATAGAAACGCGCGTGCGTCCCGCATAGACCGCCTGAGAGGTCCGCGTAAGACGGACTGGCCGATCCAACCGCGTTGGGATTTTCGTTGCGGCACGCGGGTTAGGGCAAGGGGATGCGGATCTTCTGGCCGGGGTATATGAGATCCGGGTCTTTGATCACCTCGCGGTTGGCTTCGAAGATCTCGGGATACTTGTTACCGTTACCCAGGAAACGCTTGGCGATCGCCCACAAAGTGTCGCCTTTCTGGATCTCATAATATTCCACTTTTTGTTCTTCCGGCGGGGCGTTTAGCTCATCGGCATTTACCGCCTCGATGCCGAGCACATTACCCGCCATGAGTACCGCTTTCTCCATTGCAGTTCGATCCTTGGCCTTGCCCTTGATGTTGGCGATGCCGTCTGAAACCACGATATCCAGATCATCGATGCCGGGATTGTCGGCTTCGATATGTTGTTTGATCTTATCGCCCCCGTCCTGTTCGTCGTCGAACAGCTTTTTCCCGATCGATTTTGCAAAATCAAAAAGCCCCATGAGATCCTCCGTATGTTGGTATGGTTTAAGCGGCGCTGAGTATAAAATAATTGCGCCAACCGTTATACGACAATGACGTCGATACGGATCTCAAAGGGGGAATCCAACCTCCGTTAAGATCGTCATCGGTCCACGCCGTTCCACCAGCGCCGCCTGCTGATGATTCCTTACAAACAAGGAGCCCGCGTAACCCAGACCATTGATGGAAACCGCATCAAAAAATTCATCGGAGCGCGGCACCAGCAACATCCATCGATTGGTGGCCAGAAGATTGTATGGTCCGGATTGGTACACATCGTTATCGCGTTCGACGGCGTGCAATCCGACCGACTTCAGCATCTCAATGTAAAGGGTGCAAAGGAGGCCGGACCCGGGAGGCCGTGGCCCGAGGCGTACGAACGCGTGGCGGAACGGCAAGCGATCACACACGCCGACGTGCCCGATGGGCGCTGATGACGGTAACAAGGCTTCCATGGGTATCGGCGGGCGCGCCGCCGCCAACGGCAGCGCTGCGAGCTGCAGATGTTTGTGCGACTGACTGGCGCCGGCAACGGTTCCTCCGTTGTAAAACCCGAGGCCCGGGAATTCCACCAGACAGCGCCAAAGCGCGGCAAAATCCAACTCGTTGAGCAGTGTTTCTTGGTGTTCGAATTTGCGCGTGACAAGCAACAGGTGATGATCGATAACATTGAATTTGTTGAGTACGGCGAGGTGCGAACTCGAGACGTCACCAACGAACAGGGCCGGTTCGGGCGGCAGAAATGGATTGTTCCGATTGCCGCTTCCTTGCTGACTCTGTATGCGACGCTGATGCTCCTTGCGCGCCAGGCTGGCTGCCACGCGGACTACAAAAGTCACGCCCCCGTCATCTACAAATTTCGGCACGGTATCGATGGTGCGCAGCACGCCCTGACCGAGGGCGAGCTGTGACTGATCGATCATTCGCCGCCACAGCGTACCGGACTTGAACGGCCGCGGGCTGCGTTGTTCAACGGGTTTTGCAGACGGATCTTTCATGACGTTATGGAACCTCTGATTGTCAGAGGATCCGCCGGTACAAGGACGTACTGACACAGTTCAATCACGTAAGTCATTGAACTGTGGAGAAAAACGAAAATCGCACTTTTCGTTTTTCGAGCTCTGATAATTACAGGGAATCGTTAAGCCTGCGAGGAGGCCGCAATGCGCGCATATCTGGTTCGACATGGTGATGCAGTTCCCGAGCATCCCAGCGGTGATCGACCGCTGAGTGACCTGGGCAGGAAGGAAGCGCAGCGGATGGCGGAATTCCTGACCGCTCAAGGCGTGGGTGTCGCCAGCATCGTGCACAGCGGAAAGGCTCGGGCTGCGCAGACCGCTCAGTTGTTGAATGAGGGCCTGTTCGGCGACGCCGAACTCGAGGTTTGGTCAGGGCTACATCCCAACGATCCGGTAGCCCCCGTCGGTAAACGATTGCGCCGCTTGGAATCCGACCTGATGATTGTCGGACACCTGCCGTTCATGGCTAAACTCGCGGGACACCTGGTGTGCGGGGAGGAAGACGCCATCCTGGAACTGCACACCACCGCGGTGGCGTGTTTGCTCCGCGGCGAGGACGACGCGTGGTTGCTCGAGTGGTTGACATATCCGGCATTAGTCGGTGCTGATTGAACAAGGAAACAGGTTCTATACGTGTCTGGTGCAGCGGCATTGATAGTGCATGGCGGCGCCGGTTCGGTTGCCGAGGATACGGTGCGCGCCCGCTTGTCGGGGTGCCGGCAGGCGGTGGAGGCGGGTTGGGCGGTGTTGATGCACGGCGGCTCCGCCGTGGCTGCCGTGGAGTCGGCGGTGGTCATCCTGGAAGACAATCCGTTGTTTAATGCCGGCATCGGTTCACCGCTGAACAGCGACGGTCAAGTTGAGCTCGATGCATCCATTATGGACGGCGCGCAGGGCTATGCGGGAGCGGTGGCGGCGGTCAAGCGGATTAAAAATCCCATACGCCTGGCGCTTAGAATAATGCAAGATAAGCGCCATATCTTACTGGTCGCGGAGGGCGCGGAACGATTCGCAATCAGCCACGGGATTTCGCCGTGCGATCCGCGAGATCTAATTCACCCGTCTGCACGACGTCGCAAGCCGCGGTATGGCACCGTCGGTTGCGTCGCGGTGGATCAGTCCGGCAGGATCGCGGCCGCGACCTCAACGGGAGGAACCGCCGGCAAACACCCGGGCCGCGTGGGGGATTCGGCGCTGATCGGTTGCGGCACCTACGCCACTCATGAAATCGGCGTATCCTGTACCGGAATGGGCGAGGCGATTATCCACGTGGTACTGGCAAAAACCGTGGTTGATCTGATGCAGCCTGGTGTCCCCATTCAGGTTACCGCGAAACACGCAATCGGTTTGCTTGCCGAGAAAACCGGAGACGAGGGCGGCGTCATTGTGGCCAACAACTGCGGCGATGTCGGCTACGCACGCAACGCGACGCACATGCCGGTATGTTGGGTGCGTGATGGCGGTGACATGGTGACGGATATTTGAACCGAACCGCCGCCAACTAGCCCGGATATTACACCAAGGATCCCGAGAGCTGGCGACGAGATCGATTGGCAACAACGCCGCGCTGGAGCGAAATCCATAGCGGCATCACCGCGGCAACCCGCGTCGGCGGCTTGCCGCGGCGCTGTGTTAAGCTATTAAGCCAGTGATGCGCTGACCGCTGGCGGCGCGCTGATTAGCGCGCGCAAAGCGTCTTTGCCTGTCCAATCCAGTTGTCGCGCAGAATCCGGCCGGAAAATTTAATGATGGACGTTTCCAGATGCTCGATGTCACGCGGCGACAACTCGGCGATCTGTCGGTAGGAGACGATGCCTTCTTGCTTGAGCTTCTTTTCCAGGCCCGGGCCGATACCGGCAATCTTCTTGAGGTCATCATTGCTGCCAAGCTCAAGCTGTACCGATGCCGTGGCCGCTTTCGCGCGCAGCGCCGGTTTTTTCGCTGTCGGGGCAGGGGCCTGGGTGGTCGCCGTCGCCTTGCGCCGGGTGCGTTTCGCCGTCCTGGGTTTGCGCGAGCCGGCCTCGGTTTTCTGCGTTAACGATGCCCAGTTCTGGGTGCTACGCGTCACCAGACTGAACCAGTAATCCCAAGCCTGTTTTTGCAGGTCGAGGCAGGTGTGCACGGTGCGTGTCCCGTACCGCGAGGCCTGCAAGTAGGCATCCGGCTTCAAGCCTTTCTTGATCTGCTCCGCGGAACGCAGCGCCCAGTCCGACGGCAACTTGCGGGACGGCGACTGCAAACCGGTCCAGCCGGGATTGGACCAGGGGTTTTTCGCCCACAACTGTGACCAGTTGGCAGGGGCGCTGAAATCCGCGGGCGTCATCCATAAGCGTTGTTGGGCCTGCCGCCAATAATTGGTGAAATCTTCGAAAATTCGTTGTTGCACGGGGTATCTCCTGGGTGCGTTGAGTACCGATATTCAAGCCCCCTTATAACAATAATTATTGTGCAGTGCAACAATTCAGCGCCTATCGGCGTGCGGAATCGGTGCAAATTTCCGGGATCTGCCGCATCGTTTCCGGGTGACGGGCGGGATCGATCGCCTGTGAAGCCCGGCGCGGTCGTCTCAGTGTGCGATTCGGGCGAGGTCGACGGTTTGTCCGGGGCGGGCGACGCTGACCGGAGCGCGCAGGTCGCGTTCGAGTTTGGTTGCAAGGGCCCGGGCGGACGCGGTCTCGCCGTGGACCAAAATCAGGCGCGGCCGGTTGTTGAATCCGCCGTACCAGCGGCACAGGTCCTGCTGATCGCCATGGGCCGATAATCCACCGACGGTGTGAATCTTCGCCGCAACTTTGATGGTTTCGCCGCGAATCCGGACATGCCGGCGGCCGTCCACCAGTTGTCTGCCCAGGGAACCCCGGGCCTGGTATCCGACGATGATGACGTGGCACTCGCGTCGCCACAGGTTGTGCTTGAGATGATGCACGATGCGGCCGCCATTACACATGCCGCTCCCCGCGATGACTATCGCTCCGCTTTTCAGGCGATTTATGACGCGCGATTCTTGCACCGTTCTGGTGAGATGCAGGTTTGCCAATTCAGGCATTTCGTTGATCCGCCGGCGCAGCTTGGTTGCCTCCTCATCGTACAGGTGAGGGTAGTCCCAGTAGATCTTGCTCACCTCGATCGCCATCGGGCTATCCAGGAATACCCGCCAGTTTTCAAGTTTCCATTGCTTATAGTGTTTGCCAAGCATATACAAAATGTCCTGACTGCGGCCGATGGCGAAGGCGGGGATCAGGATATTGCCGTGTTCGTGCGCCGCGTTCTTGATGATATCGCCGATCTCGCGGATGGTGCTGTTGCGGTCACGATGTGCGCGCCCGCCGTATGTGCTTTCCATTAAAACCACGTCCGCATCCTCAACGACACTGGGATCATGCAGGATGGGAGTGTCATATTGTCCAAGGTCGCCACTGAAAACCAGAGTGCGTTGTAACGTTCCCTCGCTCAATGTGACTTCGACGATGGCCGAGCCCATGATATGTCCGGCGTCGTGAAAACGAATACTGACGCCGGGCAGTATTTCCTCGCGTTTCCGGTATGCAAAACCATTTATTTTCGCCAGCGTTTGTTTGACATGCTCCCGCAGATAGAGCGGCTCGATGGTCAGCAACCCTTTACGCAAGCGGCGCCGGTTCTCGGCCTCGGTGTCACGTTCATTCAAATCCGCTGCGTCCAGCAGCAGTACGCGGCAGAGGTCCTTGGTTGCATTTTGAGCATAAATCGGCCCGTTAAAACCGCGCTTGACGAGCAGTGGCAACCGGCCGGAATGATCGAGGTGCGTGTGGCTCAACACCACCGCGTCGATCTGATCCGCGGCAAAGGGAAATTCGTCGTGGTTTCGGTCTTCGTCCTTTCTGCTTCCCTGGATCATTCCACAGTCGAGTAATAGTTTGTATGGACCGACGTGGAGGATATGACACGACCCGGTTACTTCGCCGGCAGCGCCGAAAAATTCGAGCTTCATTGCGTAGCGTATCTCGGTTCTTTATCTGACTTCACAAGACCAAGCGGCGCCGGATGGCGTCGTCACGAGGACACCACGTAATTTCTAGACCGGTGATGTTGTGTGGTGCGTGCGTTAATGCGCGATTATGCTCTATTCGATGGCGACCTGTCTCGGGCTACTTGCATCGAAATTGTGGTGCGGCGCCGATCACCTTCTGGGCGGTCAGGCGCGCTACCTGATCTACCGCAACACCGTTGTTCCGGGCGATGCGTTCGTACTCAGCCTTACGCTTGCCGTTCACAGAGTTAACCATTGCGTGCACATCTGCGGGTGCGCTGGGATTGGCCACGCGCGCATAACCGTTATCCTGCTCGCAAACCCAACCAGCGGATTTTGCCTGCGACATATTTGCGGCCAATGTGTGGGCGCCGATGATTAAGCCCATCACTAATAGCATTGCGCTGGAAATGTTGCGTACAGAGAATCTTTTCACCGTGCATCTCCTCATCAGAACAGTTCCTTGTTTTCCGACAAAAGGTTATCGATATCTTTCTCCACCTTGACTCTTATCTCGTGTTCGATCTTGACATTCATATTGATTTCTATGGGTTTGTCCGGCGCCTGTACCTTCACGGTCGGTGCGCAGGCCAACGGCAGACCGGCAAACAACATGGTCACCGCTGCAATATAGATTGTGCGTCGATTTGTCATAGAATTGTGAATCTCAATTTGACGGGTATTGTACCCACATATTCCTGAACCGGAACTGAACATATCGTGCCGGCGCGTTACCTGTTGATTTGAATATCCCTCAATATCTGCTTGGCGAAATCACCCTTTAATAACTGACTGCGTAGCATCATCGGCAGCTCTCCGGTCAGATTGAGATTAAACGCTATGGGGTAGCCATTGTATAGTTCGGGATTCCGTCCTTCTAGCCTCATTCGAATCCGGTAGTCGCCCCCTGGATCGTAACTGATCGAGATTTTCAGTGTATCGTAGCGAAAATCCTGCAAAGCCTGTAGCGCAATATTATCCGTAGGCGCCATGGCCGGCCCGGCTGTGTGATAACGCAAGCTGCCCGGTATCGTGCTGTGAAATTCGGCGTCTTTAATTTCGATTCCGTCGTGCAACAGCGCCAGCGGAATCGTGCCGTCCAGACGGCCGCTGCCGGATAAACCCGGTTGATCGATCATTGCCAGCAAGCGGCCGAAATCAAGGCCCGTGACGCTGACCGCCACACGGTGATCCTTGTTGCTCAGATCTGTAGTCGTGGGCTTCACGGCGAACACGCCATCGAGAATATGCATGCTGGCTGAGTCAACTGTGATCGCCGTATCGAGGATACGCAAGCCGACTGCAATGTCGGTGACCATCATCTCGCCCGCCACTTTAGCCTGCGCGACATTGCTGTGCACGACATAGTCGCCGGCGAATACATCCTGACTGAGCAAGTTGATATCGAGATGCGTGAATTCCGTGTTGTCGATGCTACCCTTGATGCCGGCCCCGCTCAGCTCCAATGTGCTTTTGGTGTCACCATTCCAGACAAATCGGGCATTACCGGATAAAGCTCCGGACACGAACTTCAAACCGAGCCAGTTCTTGTCAAACAGCGGTTGTACGAACGACCAAAGGTTGGAAATGTCGAGTTCGTCGATAGATATGATCGCGGCCAAGGCAGTGCCTCTGGGTCCCAGACGCCACTTGGCAAACATTTTCTTGTCTAGAGACGCTCCGCCCGTCGCGGTGATCCTTCGGTCTTGATGGTCGAATTTACCTGCAAGCGACAGGGCGTTCATAGCCTTCGGCCAATCGCGCATTCTCACACCAGCCGCGGTGAAGCTTCCCGTGGCTTGCAACCGCCGGTCGGTGTTGAATGTGGCCTCGGCGTTCAGGACGTCGGCGATTATATTGAGTGACGGCAGCGCGGGATGCGTTGCCGACGCTCGCAACTCCACGCGGCTGTGTTCCGCTAACGGCACGACCTTCCCCGAGAGTCGAAGTTGCTGCGCACGCACGGGCGTGCTGGGATCGAGATAGACTTCCAGGGCGTTCGCGTTCGCCACGAACGAGTCGACGGTCGTCCGCCACCCGCCATCACCATGGACCGCATGCAATTCGGCCTGTATGTCGAAACTCGCCTCGGGGGCAATTATCGACGCCTTTTCGTCTCCCCATCGTACATCGGTAAACCGCAATCGTGACTTGGGCGATACGGTGAGTCGCAACTGATCGTTTTTCACTAGCACCTTGAAATCGACATGCCCTGCGAGCACCATCCCTTGCTGCCGAAGTCCGCGCCAGGCGCTTTGCCCGTCTCCCGTGAATTCGAACCGATCACCGGTGGTTTTCAGTTGCCCATTCAGACTCAGTGTTCCATGGTCGATGGAGATTTCTTGCAGGGTCGCGCGAACGTTTTCCGGGATCAGCGGATTGCCAAGCGACCACTTCCGCAGCTGATGAAGTTGCACCGTTCCATCGAGCTTGGTGTCGGCGGTGAACGGATCACTGGCGGTGAGTTTGGCCACCGACTCGCCGCCAGCGGTTATCACCACCGCTGCGTTGAGTCGCTCAGGATCGGCGGCGAGTTCCAGTTTCTGGCGCGGATCCGTAAACAACGCCACCGTATTGCCGTCCCGTGTGGCGAGTTCCAATTCCCCCGCGAAAGCGCTGCGTCCCCATTCGGAGTCCATCGTAACCTGCGCGTGTTTAATACGCATTGGGGGTATCGGTGGCAGTCTTCCCGCAGCGACGGTGCCCGACTCCTCGGTCTTCGGCGGCGCCTGGCGCCAGGAAATCTCACCGGTTTCCGCGGTGACCTCGATGACGCTCAAATCCACGAGCCGATAGCGAGCGGTCAGATTCCGCAGGTCTACGACCACGGGTCCGTAATCGGTCTTGCTGTGGAACGAGACACGGCGGAACACGGTATTATCCAGGCGCACCGAATCGACTTCGACGATTACAGATTCGAGTCCGTTGCGCTCGGCCACCGATTGGGCGACCATGCGCATGATATGGGGAAGACCGAGCCAGGCGCCGGCGAACAGCAGTATCAACAGCGCAATGACTCCGCCGAGGCGAAAATAACGATTGCTCGCGTCAGGCATAGTGTGATACCGCGACCTGAAGTGTGAGTTCAATTGGCATGACAAACGCGATCCGTAATGGTGTCCGGGGCGCGCTTGAGCTTCGGTTGCCGTAGTTTGTCATAACCGGGCGCTATAATCCCGCCGCCGTTGATCCGTCACCGAGACGGTTTCGCGGAATGCGCCGATACCTCTGTTAACTGCCGTGGGACGTGCTGGTACAAAAACCGTAGATTCCGAATTGCATGAATCGCCGGACGATCTAGGCTTAAACTATGGGGACGCGAAAGATGTTTTGCCAAGCCATAGCGGCGGCGTCTGTTGACAGCCGATCACGCATGGACGTTTCGCGCCGCAGGAGCGACTGCGATACCCGCAAGTGCGGGGCGTGCCGGACATTCAGGTAACGAAAAATGAGCAAAGAATTAATCTTGTTGCGACATGCCAAGTCATCTTGGGACAGCGGCGCGACGCGCGATTTTGATCGTCCATTGAACAAGCGTGGGCTGCGCAACGCGCCGCTCATGGGCCGGTGGTTGAGACAAAAAGACATTATTCCGGATCACATCACGAGTTCTCCGGCAAAACGCGCGGAACTGACTGTGAGAGCGGTGATCCGGGAATTAGGATTGACGCCGGACCAAGTCGTGTTTGACGATGATCTGTACCTCGGCGATTCTCTCGCCTTGCTACAGGCACTGGAGAGATTTCCAGGTGACTCGCAATGCGGACTATTGGTGGGGCACAATCCGGGGCTGGAAGATTTGCTGCAGTACCTGTGTGGTGACGTGGCTCGTAGAACCCGTGATGGAAAGATCCTCGTCACCGCCGCCCTGGCGCGCATAGCAATACCGGATGGCTGGCGTAGCTTGCGACGTGAAAGTTGTGAATTGATCGAAGTGGTACGACCGAAAGAGCTGTAATCGCACTAAGCTACGTTCATGCGTGTGCGCCGATTGCGGCCAAATTGCCGGCAACACCCGCTATCCTGATTTCCCCCAAAGTTGCTCGAGTCGTCGATCACGGCCACACCCGTGGCGATATAACTTATATCGCAGCGGGTTCTTTAGATAATAATCCTGATGATATTTCTCCGCCGGATAGAACTCGGGCGCCTGTGTAACCTCGGTGACTACCGGTTCCGGAAAGGATTTGGTGGCTTCAACGTGTTTTTTGGATTCCTCCGCGAGACGTTCTTGTTCGGCGTCATGATAAAAAATGCCCGCTCGATACTGACTGCCCCGGTCGCAAAATTGTCGATCCGGCGTGGTCGGATCGATGTTCCTCCAAAAAACCTCCAATAGTTTCTGGTAACTGATCTTGGTCGGATCGTACTCGACTTGCACGGCTTCGGTGTGACCGGTGGTGCCCGAAGATACCTGCTTGTATGTGGGGTTTTTGGTGCTGCCTCCGGTATAACCGGATGTGGTGGATATCACTCCGTCCAGTTCATCATACGGATGCTCCATGCACCAAAAACAACCCCCGGCGAAAGTCGCGATTGCGTAGCTGTTTTGCTCGGTATTCTTGGGTGACGACGTGTCTGCGTGGGTGTTGATAAAAATCAATGCCGCAGGGAGCCATAGCGCCAGCGAGGTATAATATTTCCGCATGTTCCGACCTGAGAATTGGTTGTTGATTGAGTGTATGACCGCTGATCAGCGATTTTGTTTCTTCATGGTTGTTACCAGCATCTCGTAGGATAATGCAGCGTGATTACAGTCAATACGATTGGCCACAGCAACCGTCCGCAGCATGAGTTTCTCCTGCTGTTGCAGGAACTTGAAGTCAAGGCACTGGTCGATGTGCGCGCCGTACCGCGCTCCGGCCGCTATCTGCAGTTCAATGCCGACTCTCTGCGCGAGGCCTGTGGTCAAGCATCGATCACCTATCATTGGGCGGGGAGGCAGTTAGGGGGTATGCGCGCACCCGCCGCGGACTCGCCGAACACCCTGCTGGAAGGCGGATTGCGCGGCTATGCCGATCACATGAATTCACCGGTGTTTAGAACCGGGATCAACCAGCTCGTCAATCTCGCAACGGGAGTGACGGTGGCAATCATGTGCGCGGAACGGTGTTTCCGCAACTGCCACCGCGCCTTGATCGCAGATTATTTGACGATTCGCGGTGTGACGGTAATGCATATCATGACCAAAGGGGATGTCCGGCGGCACTCGTTGCGGCCGGAGGCCCGCCAAGCGGCGCAGGGCATCGTTTACGATCGCGGTGTGCAGGGCACGCTGGATGTCTGACGCAGTCACCGTCCGGCAGCCCGGGTCGGAGAAAACGCGAGTACCAAGCTGAATGAATGTCTTACATCTTCAGGGGTTTCACCGGTTCCTGCATCCATGCGTTTGATTCTCTCCAATCCACTTGCGGGTCGTCGACATACAATTCGATTTCGTTGCCGTCAGGATCGCGAAGATAAAGACTTTGACTTACCGTGTGATCGGATTGACCGTCGATTTGGTGGCCCAGGGTGACAATGCGCTGTCTGGCGGCCCGTAAAACGTCCAGCGATTCGCCTATTTTCCAGCCGATATGATATAGACCCACGCGCCGTCCGCTCAGAGGTCCGGGTGCATCGCCAACCTCGATAAGTAACAATTCGTGGTGAGTACGTCCCCCGGTGAGCATGGTGGCGCGATCGTTGAAAAGATTGCCTTTGGGTGTCAGGCCGACGATATGCGTGTAAAACTCTACCGAGCGTTTCAAATCGCGTACATAGAGTACTACGTGACCTAGTTCAGGCATGGATTCTCACTGCTATCGACTTACCGCACCGTCGGTGCCATCAATACCGGGCTTGCAATCAAGATACCCGACTGAGTGTGAATGATAACTGAATTTATCTCCCGAGCCACCGCACATGTCCGGATCATTGGCGGCGGATGTGGCCGTCCTGGCGGGTCCGGCGCATTCGAACAATCTAGTTTGAGCCCTTGCGGCATAAAAACCGTTAAAATGCTCCACGAGCTTGAAGTCGCCAGCGAACTACGCGAGACACGATCATGATGCTATTCAGAAATAAAACCGAAATGCCCGATCGGGCGCGGGCGCTGCCGGGTCGGGCACAAGCCATGGAAGTACCCAGTAAGCACTACGTTACCGGACATCCACTGCAACCCCCTTTCCCGGCGGGTAGCGAGCAGGCCTTATTCGGTATGGGATGTTTCTGGGGCGCCGAACGGACTTTCTGGCAGATCCAAGGCGTATATACCACGGCGGTAGGCTACGCCGGCGGCTATACGGCCAATGCCACGTATGAAGAGGTGTGCAGCGGGAAGACCGGGCACAACGAAGTGGTGCTGATAGTGTTCGATTCGGAAGTCATCGATTACGATCAAATATTGCAGATTTTCTGGGAATCCCATGATCCCACTCAAGGGATGAGGCAGGGCAATGATGTCGGAACGCAGTACCGTTCCGGT
Source organism: uncultured Gammaproteobacteria bacterium (assembly GCA_947259175.1). GTDB lineage: Bacteria > Pseudomonadota > Gammaproteobacteria > Arenicellales > JAANXG01 > CALZGZ01. The sequence goes on from CAMYKW010000054.1 coordinate 32,673, forward strand.
ATTTACACCTTCACGCCCGCTCAGCACAGCGCAGCACTGGCGTCAAAACAGGCCTATCAAAGTCGGCTCGACGATGCGGGGTTCGGTACGATTACCACCGAGATTATTGAAGCGCCGGAGTTCTATTACGCGGAGCAATACCATCAACAATACCTCGCCAAGAATCCGCTCGGTTATTGCGGCTTGGGCGGCACCGGCGTTTGTTATTCGTAACCGCCGTGGCGGTCCAGACACGCCTGTCGCCAGCCATAGTCGAGAGGTAAAGCCGGCGTGGACGGGCAGGGATATACATCGGCGTCAGTTGGACAAAGTAGACGGATTTGCCGCGAACCGAAAGGGCGACCAGGGAAATCTACCGCCATGCATCATCGATGAGTGACCGGTTTTCAATAGCAAGGCTTCCGCGCATCGAATTCGGTAGCGGCGCGATCAGTGTGCTGCCGGACCTGGCGGCGCAATACGGGCGTCGCGTCCTGTTAGTCTCCGGCCAGCGATCGCTGACGGATAGCGAGACTTGGGCGGATTTGCGCGCGGGGCTGGCGACCAAGGGGCTCACGTTCGAGCACATCAAGGTCTCCGGTGAACCGTCTCCCGGCCAGGTCGACGATATCGTGCGAGCACATGCCGGGGAGGCCTTTGATGTGGTGACGGGGATCGGCGGTGGCAGCGTGTTGGATACCGCCAAGGCCATCGCCGGTTTACTAAGAGTGCGCCGATCGGTAATGGATTACCTCGAGGGAGTCGGGCCGGAATTGCCCTATGAGGGCCCGGCATTGCCCTATATCGCCGCACCCACCACCGCGGGTACCGGCAGTGAGGCCACCAAGAATGCAGTGCTCAGTGTTCGGGGTGAAGGCGGATTTAAAAAGTCTTTTCGGCACGATAAGCTGGTTGCACAATACGCGATCGTCGATCCCGATTTGTTGGCCTCATGCCCCGCCGATCTGATTGCGGCGGATGGTATGGACGCCCTGACACAACTCATTGAATCCTACGTATCGATTCGCGCCAACGCGTTTACGGATGCGTTGTGTATCAGTGGCATGCGTGCGGCACGCGACGGCTTGTTGCCTCTTTACCAGCACAACCATGCGGCGGCCCGTGAGAAAATGGCCTATGCGTCCATGATCTCCGGCATTTGCCTGGCGCAAACCGGCCTCGGTTCGGTCCACGGATTGGCGTCTCCGCTGGGGGCGTTCTATCCGATCCCGCACGGCGTGGTATGCGGTACGTTGGTGGCGGCGGCGACAGAAACCAACATAAAGTCCATGTTGTCGCGTGATGCGGACAATCCGGCGCTGGCTAAATACGCTCGGATTGGCGAGCAATTCAGCAATCAGCGTCACGCATCGCCTCAGATCGCGCGCGGCGCGCTGGTACGGCTGCTCAGTAAATGGACCGGGCAGTTGCGCCTGCCAAGGTTGCGCGAATACGGATTGACGAGTCAGGGGTTGGACCACGTGGTTGCGCATTCCCGGGGCAGCAGCATGAAGACCAACCCCATCGTATTAACCGACGCTGAGGTCAAGGCGATCCTCGAGGACCGGTTATAGCCGATTGACGTTGTGGGAGTGGCTTTCAGCCGCGATAACGGTGGTATGGGATAGGTGAGTGTCCCTTCGGGCGACGCCCGCTAAGGCAGGCTCGCGCGGTCGCCGGTATCGGTCAATGGCCGCGCCCAGAGGTCGTGTTCATCGGCGTCTTCAACAACCACTTCGATCATGTCGCCCGGCTGGAAACCGTCGTTTTGCAGATAAACGCAACCGTCGATGTCCGGGGCATCGGCGGCGCTTCGTGCGGTTGCCTGACCGCCGTCCACCTGGTCAATGAGAACGGTTACTCGCCGGCCCACTTTTGTTGCCAGACGTGCGGCGCTGATCCTGGCCTGGGTTTGCATGAAGCGCTCGTAGCGTTGCCGTTTGATGTCGTCGCTTATTGTATTGGGCAAGGCGTTGGCGGGGGCGCCGTCCACCGGCGAATACTGAAAACACCCCACGCGATCCAGCTGAGCCTGCTCGAGGAAATCCAGCAGTTGTTCGAAGTCGTCGTCCGTCTCACCGGGAAATCCGACGATGAAGGTGCTGCGCAGGGTCAGATCGGGGCATTGCTCACGCCAGGATCGTATGCGGCGCAAGGTATCCTCGGTGGCTGCCGGACGTTTCATCGACTTGAGAATTTTCCGGCTGCCGTGTTGCAGCGGAATGTCGAGATAGGGAAGCAGCTTGCCGTCCGCCATCAAGGGAATGAGCTCGTCAACATGGGGATACGGATAGACGTAATGCAAACGTACCCACACACCTAACTTCGACAACGCCCGGCACAGGTCTGTCAAGCGTGTTTTGACCGGCCGGCCGTTCCAGAAACTGGTCGCGTATTTGATGTCGGTTCCATAGGCGCTGGTGTCTTGGGAGATAACCAATAATTCCTTGACCCCCGCCGAAACCAGACGCTCGGCTTCAGATAGCACGTCGCCCGCGGGCCGGCTGATTAACGCGCCGCGTAACGAGGGGATAATGCAGAATGTACAGCGGTGGTTGCAGCCCTCCGCGATTTTTACGTAGGCATAATGCCGCGGGGTCAGCTTGACCCCCTGGGGTGGGACCAGGCTGACAAAGGGATCGTGCCGTTCCGGGGCCGGAAGGTGCCGGTGGATTGCCGAGATCACCTGATCATAGGCGTGGGGTCCGGTGATCTCGAGTACTTGTGGCTGGCGCGCACGAATGTCGTCGGCGTGAACCCCGAGGCAACCGGTGACGATGACTTTGCCGTTTTGTTCGACGGCTTCACCGATCGCTTCGAGGGATTCCGCTTTCGCCTCATCAATAAAGCCGCAGGTGTTGACGACTACCAGATCGGCTTGCTCGTATGTCGGCGCGACATCGTAACCTTCGATGCGTAGTTGGGTCAGTATGCGTTCGGAGTCCACCAGTGCTTTGGGACAGCCCAGACTGACAAAGCCTATCTTTGGCGCAGGATTCATGGCATCGCATTTTAGCAACGAATGGGCGTCATTCGCACCGCATGAATATGCGTGTGTTCGATTGCCGGTGTTTGATATAGAATTTTCGTTCCGCCTGGTTCCAGCCTGGATGCCGTTATGAAAGTAAATTGCGGGTAATTTGTCTCGAATATGCGACGTTCAACAGAAGAAAATCTCTACGCCCTATTGCGAAAGCGCACGCTGCGAGATGCGGCGGATCTCGGTCTCGAGACCGCGGATGGGCGCGTCATTACCTACGCCGATCTGGACGACGGGTCGGCGCGAATAGCGCGGTTATTCGCGGAGCTTTCTTTGCAGCCGGGAGACCGGGTTATGGCTCAGGTGGAGAAATCACCGCAGGCGGTGATGCTGTATCTGGCGTGTCTAAGAGCAGGCATGGTGTACGTGCCGTTGAACACTGCATACACCGCAACCGAGCTCAGCTATTTTTTGTCCGACAGCGAGCCGCGGCTGGTTGTGTGCCGGCCAAACACGGCGACTGAGATAGAAGCCGCTGCGGCCCGCACCGGCGCCCCCCATGTATTGACCCTGGACGCATCCGGCGAAGGTTCGTTGACGGCACGGGCGGCGACGCTGCCGCCCAATAACGATATTTTCGTCGCGAAACCCAGTGATGTTGGGGCGATATTATATACATCCGGCACCACGGGCAGATCCAAGGGCGCGATGTTGACTCATGGAAATCTTTCCAGTAACGCGCTGACGCTGCATGACATCTGGGGTTGGGTCCCCGGTGACGTGTTGATACACGCTTTACCCATATTTCACGTGCATGGATTATTCGTGGCGCTGCACACGGCGATGCTGAACGCGAGCCGCATATTGTTCCTACCGCGCTTTGATGCCGACGAAATCATCGACCTGCTGCCCGGAGCCAGCGTGATGATGGGGGTGCCGACTTTCTATGCGCGTTTGTTGCGTCACCCTGGATTGACCCGTGATGCATGCCGCAACATGCGTTTATTCATCTCCGGCTCTGCACCTTTGCTGCGGGAGACGTTTGAATCCTTCGAGGCGCGTACCGGCCATCGCATACTTGAACGATATGGCATGACCGAAGCCGGAATGATTACCTCGAACCCGCTCCATGGCGAGCGGCTCCCGGAGACTGTCGGTTTTCCACTGCCCGGGGTTGAGGCGAGGGTAGCCGATGGAAGCGGTAATGCGGTGGCCAACGGCGACGTGGGGGTGCTGGAGATCAAAGGCCCGAATGTGTTCCGGGGCTACTGGCGGGCGCCGGACAAAACCAGAACCGAGTTTCGCGACGATGGATATTTCATCACCGGAGATCTGGTGCGCATGGACCAGGCCGGTCGTATTTCCATCGTCGGGCGCGCCAAGGATCTGATCATCTCCGGCGGCTATAACGTGTATCCCAAAGAGGTGGAGGGGTGTATCGACAGTCTCGATGGCATCGCGGAGTCCGCAGTCGTGGGTATCCCCCACCCGGATTTTGGTGAGGCCGTGATCGGTTATGTGGTGCTGCAGCCGAATGCCGACATCAGCGAGCAATCCATAAAGGACGCATTGGCCGCATCGCTAGCGGGCTTCAAGATTCCCAAGAAATTGTTTTTTGTCGACGAGTTGCCGCGAAACGCAATGGGTAAGGTGCAAAAGAATGTGTTGCGGGAGCACAATGCCGATATTTTCCGTGACACCGCGAGCTGACGGGGCTACGCGAATATGACCCGTGCGACCAGTAACCAAGGGGAAAACCGGTCCGCAGCCATTACGATCAATGTTTGCATTGTGGCATTGATGGGTATCGCCCACATCGCCTCTTCGTAGTGCTTAAACCAGGGTTGTATCCAGCGATGAGCTTGCGGCAACGGTTGGGTCGCGAGCGTCGCGTCAAGCGTGCGATCCCCGGGCTTGAGCGGCCGCGGTCGAAGATTGCGGGCCCATCGGTGAAATTTTCCTCATGTTTTAAGGATGCCCCTACGACGACGCCCCCGTGAATTGCGTTATAATTCCCCGGAAGAATTTGGGGTTGCCGTCCGGCCCCGTTGACAGATGAGGGTTTTGGCTCGAACGGTTATAGTGCAAAAAGTGTCCAGCAAGGTCAGTTAATCATGGCAAAACACCCTAAGCATGCAGTGGCGGATTGGGCGGATCTGGCGGCCAGGGAACTGCGCGGCCGTAGCGCCGAGGATCTGGTCTGGGATACCCCGGAGGGTATCGCGGTCAAGCCGCTATATACCGCACAGGATCTCAAGGGCTTGGAGCATCTAGACAGTCTCCCCGGATTTCCTCCATTCACCCGCGGACCGCGGGCGACCATGTATGCAGGCCGTCCCTGGACGGTGAGGCAATACGCCGGCTTTTCCACCGCCGAGCAATCCAACGAGTTCTACCGTAAGAATCTTGCGGCCGGTCAAACCGGCCTCTCCGTGGCCTTCGATCTCGCTACGCATCGTGGCTACGATTCCGATCATCCGCGGGTGCTCGGCGATGTTGGCAAGGCCGGTGTCGCGATAGACACCGTCGAAGATATGAAGCTCTTGTTCGCCGGAATTCCGCTGGATCGAATGTCGGTGTCGATGACCATGAATGGCGCGGTGCTGCCGGTCATGGCGATGTACATCATCGCCGCGGAGGAACAAGGCGTAAGTCCGGACAAGCTCGCCGGCACACTACAGAACGACATCCTAAAGGAGTTCATGGTAAGGAATACCTATATCTATCCCCCGGAACCGTCGATGCGCATCGTCTCCGACATCATCGGCTATACCGCGGGATACATGCCGAAGTTCAACTCGATTTCAATCTCCGGCTATCACATGCAGGAGGCCGGAGCTACCTGCGTCCAGGAATTGGCGTACACGCTCGCCGATGGGATCGAATATGTGCGCTCCGCGATCGCCACGGGCCTGGACGTCGATGCCTTTGCACCGCGGCTGTCGTTTTTCTTTGCCATCGGTATGAACCTGTTCATGGAGGTCGCGAAACTGCGCGCGGCGAGATGGTTGTGGGCAACGCTCATGCGAGAGCTGTTTCAACCCAAAGACGATCGTTCACTGATGTTGCGCACACACTGCCAGACCTCGGGTGTGAGTCTTACCAGTCAGGATCCGTATAACAACATCATCCGCACGACAATCGAGGCTTTGGCCGCGGCATTGGGCGGCACCCAGTCGTTGCACACCAACTCGTTTGATGAGGCGTTGGCTTTGCCTACAGAATTTTCCGCCCACATCGCCCGCAATACGCAGTTGGTCCTGCAGGAGGAGACCGGCATCAACCAAGTCGTCGATCCATTAGCGGGCTCTTATTACCTGGAGAATCTGACCGCATCCTTGATCAGGGATGCCCGCGAACTGATCGATGAAGTGGAGGCGCTGGGTGGCATGACCAAGGCGGTGGAGTCGGGCATGCCGAAGCTGCGCATCGAGCAGGCGGCGGCATTGCGCCAGGCGCGTATCGATCGCGGTGAAGAAGTCATCGTAGGCGTCAACAAGTATCAACGCGAGGATGAGCCGCCGGTTGAGGTTCGCGACATCGACAACACCGCGGTGCGCGAAGCGCAAATAAAACGGCTGCAAGAGGTTCGCCGGGGACGCGATGAGTCTCGTTGCCAAGCCGCCCTGGAGGCGCTCAAATCTGCAGCGGATACCAAATCGGGTAATCTGTTGTCGCTGGCAATCGACGCCGCACGGGCGCGCGCCAGCGTCGGTGAGATATCCGCGACGCTGGAAGCCGTGTATACCAGGCATCGACCGGAGATTCGTTCCATCAGCGGGGTGTATGGATCCGCTTACGCCGCCGACGAAGATTTCCACAACATCAAGCAGGAAGTGGCGGCGTTTGCCGAGGACGAGGGCCGCCGGCCGAGAATCCTGGTTGTAAAGATGGGGCAGGACGGCCACGACCGCGGCGCCAAGGTCATCGCCACCGCGTTCGCCGATATCGGTTTCGACGTCGACATCGGGCCGCTGTTCCAAACTCCGGAGGAGGCGGCGCGCCAGGCGATTGAGAACGACGTTCATGTCGTCGGGGTTTCTACGCAAGCCGCGGGACACAAGACACTGGTGCCGCAGCTCATCGAAGACCTGAAATCAAAAGGGGCGAAAGAAATTCTTGTTGTCTGCGGGGGAGTGATTCCACCCCAGGACCACGAATATCTGAAAAATCAGGGCGTCGCCGCGATTTACGGGCCGGGTACGAAGATACCTGACGCCGCCAAGGAAGTGCTTAGTCTCATACGTGGACATCGGGCGGCTGCTTAGCCCGGCTCCGGACGTGGTAACCATAATGATGCCGCGCCTGCCGGTGAGTGGGCCGGCGCTACGAACATAATCAACACGGGGAGGAGCTCATGCAGGACATTATCGCGCAACTAAAGGAAAAGCGAACCGCCGCCCTGTTGGGCGGAGGTCAAAAGCGCATCGACGCGCAACATGAGAAGGGCAAGCTGACCGCGCGAGAGCGTATCGAGCTGCTGCTCGACGAAGGGAGTTTCGAAGAGTGGGACATGTTCGTGGAGCACCGTTGCGTCGACTTTGGCATGGCCGACAGTAAGATTCCCGGGGATGGGGTGGTCACGGGGTACGGAACTATAAACGGCCGGGTGGTATTCGTTTTCAGCCAGGACTTTACGGTGTTCGGGGGTTCATTGTCCGAGGCGCACGCGGAGAAGATCTGCAAGATCATGGATCATGCAATGAAGGTCGGCGTTCCGGTGATTGGGCTCAACGATTCCGGCGGCGCGCGAATTCAAGAAGGCGTTGCCTCGCTGGGTGGGTATGCCGAGGTATTTCAACGCAATGTGATGGCATCCGGTGTAATCCCGCAAATTTCGGTGATCATGGGTCCGTGCGCCGGTGGTGCGGTGTATTCACCGGCGATGACCGACTTCATCTTCATGGTCAAGGATTCATCGTACATGTTCGTAACAGGTCCCGATGTTGTAAAGACCGTCACCCACGAGACGGTAAGCGCCGAACAGCTCGGCGGTGCGGTCACCCATTCCACGGTTTCGGGTGTCTGCGACCGGGCGTTCGAAAATGACGTCAAAGCGCTGTTGATGGTGCGCCGCTTCATTAATTATCTCCCCGCCAACAACCGGGAAAAACCGCCTTACCGGCCGACGCCGGATCATGCCGACCGGCTTGAAATATCGTTGGATACGCTGGTACCCGACAATCCCAACGTGCCCTACGACATGAAGGAATTGATATACAAAGTGGTTGACGACACTGATTTTTTCGAGATTCAGCCCGAGCACGCGCAGAACATCATCGTCGGTTTTGCGCGTATGGAGGGTAATCCGGTGGGTCTCGTCGCTAATCAGCCCTTGGTGTTGGCCGGTTGCCTGGATATCAAGTCATCGATCAAGGCGGCCAGATTCGTTCGCTTCTGTGATGCCTTCAATATCCCGATCATCACGTTCGTGGATGTACCGGGTTTTCTGCCGGGCACGGCGCAGGAGTACGGCGGCATCATCAAACACGGAGCCAAGCTGTTGTACGCCTATGCCGAGACCACGGTTCCGAAGGTGACGATAATCACGCGTAAGGCTTATGGCGGTGCGTACGACGTGATGAGTTCCAAACACCTGCGCGGCGATGTCAACTTCGCCTGGGCCAGTGCCGAGATCGCGGTGATGGGTCCCAAGGGCGCGGTGGAGATCATCTTCCGCAAGGATATCGCCGACGAGGAGAAGATCGCGGCGCACACCGAGGAGTATCGGCGCAAATTCGCCAATCCGTTTATCGCCGGACACCGCGGGTATATCGACGATGTCATTGCACCCCACGCGACACGCCAGCGAATCTGCCGCTCGCTTGCCATGTTGCGCGACAAGAAATTGGAAAATCCATGGCGCAAACACGGCAATCTGCCGCTTTGATGCCATACCCACGAGTCGTCAATAACAGTGATAAAAGGTTACGATGTTTAAGAAAATCCTGGTTGCCAACCGCGGTGAGATAGCCTGTCGGGTATTCAAGACGGCGCGAAAGATGGGTATCGACACGGTGGCCGTGTATTCCGATGCCGATCGCGGCGCCCTGCATACCCAAATGGCGACTGAGTCGGTCCACATTGGCCCGCCGGCCAGTTCTGAAAGTTATCTGGTGGCGGAACGTATAATCCAGGCGTGCCGGGATACCGGCGCGCAGGCGGTGCACCCCGGTTACGGGTTCCTGTCCGAAAACTCCGGGTTTGCCCGCGCCTTGGAGGCGCAAGGGATCGTATTTATTGGTCCCGGAACGGAAGCCATCGAGGCGATGGGCGATAAGATTACGTCCAAGAAACTGGCTCTGGAAGCCGGTGTAAACACCATTCCGGGTTTCGCCGGTGTCATCGAGAATGCCGATCACGCGGTGGAGGTAGCCAAGGGAATTGGTTACCCGGTGATGCTGAAAGCGAGCGCCGGCGGCGGCGGCAAGGGGATGCGTGTTGCCTGGAATGACGACGAATGCCGCGATGGCCTTCAAAGAGCCGCCAGCGAGGCCAAGTCCAGTTTCGGCGACGACCGCGTGTTCATCGAGAAGTTCATTGAGGAGCCGCGCCACATTGAGATACAGATTATTGCTGATGGGCACGACAACATCGTGTACCTGGGAGAACGGGAGTGTTCGATCCAGCGCCGCCATCAGAAAGTGATTGAGGAGGCGCCGTCGCCGTTCGTTGACGAAGCCATGAGAAAGGCCATGGGTGAGCAGGCAGTAGCCCTGGCGCGCGCGGTGCACTATAAATCAGCGGGGACTGTTGAGTTCATTGTCGATGCGGACAAGAACTTTTATTTCCTGGAGATGAATACCCGGCTACAGGTCGAGCATCCGATCACCGAGTTCGTCACCGGATTCGATTTGGTGGAACTGATGATTCGGGTCGCCGACGGTGAAAAATTGCCGTTCACGCAGAATGAAATCAGCCTGAGAGGTTGGGCGATCGAGTGCCGGGTATACGCCGAGGATCCGTTTCGTAACTTTCTACCATCCACCGGCCGTCTGTTTCGATATGTGCCACCCGAGGAAAGCGACCACGTTCGCGTCGATACCGGCGTGTTCGAAGGCGGCGAGGTATCGATGTATTACGATCCGATGATTGCCAAACTGGTCACACACGGCGCGACTCGCGACCAGGCGATTCAGCGGATGCGTGATGCCCTGGACCGCTATTACATCCGGGGCGTGTCGCACAATGTCAGCTTCCTGGCTGCTCTGATCGTTCATCCACGCTTCAACGAGGGCCGGCTGAGCACCAACATGATTGCCGAGGAGTACCCGGACGGTTTTCATGCCGCTGACGTCCCCCACGAAGATCCGGCGATGATCATTGCCGTTGCCGCTTCGATCAATCGCCGCTATCGTGATCGTGCGGCTGAGATCACCGGTCAGATGCGCGGGCATGAACGACAAGTGCGTGACGGTTGGGTCGTGGTAATGGGTAATGAATACCATCACGTTACCGTACAGGCGACCGATGGCGGCCATGATGTCGAGTATAACGGCGAGGTGTTCACGGTGCGCAGCGATTGGCAGTTTGGACGGCCGCTGTTCGAAGGGACTTTCAACGGAGCCGAGCTGTGCATGCAGGTCGAGCGCCGCGATACGGCCTACAGGTTGTTTCACGGCGGTTCGGAGATCGAGGTGATGGTGCTGACCCCGCGCGTGGCCGAGTTGTGCCGGTACATGCCGGTTAAGAAACCGCCGGATATGTCGAAGTTCCTGTTGTCTCCCATGCCCGGGCTGTTGACTTCCCTCGCCGTCAAACCCGATCAGGAGGTGAAGGCGGGTGAGGAAATGGCCGTGGTTGAGGCCATGAAGATGGAAAATACCCTGCGCGCGGAGCGTGACGGCAAGGTGCTCACCATTCATGCATGGCCGGGTGATACCCTGGCGGTCGATCAACCCATCGTCGAATTTGCATAAGACTGCATCCGTGGATCCCGACGCCCTTGCGCACGCCGTCCGCAGCAGCGATCGTCGGGCGCTCGCGCGGGCGATCACGTTAATCGAGTCAACGCGTACGGATCATCGCGCCGCCGCGGCAACACTGCTGAAACAACTCATGCCGTACACCGGAGATTCCATTCGCATCGGCATCTCCGGCGTGCCCGGCGTCGGGAAGTCCACGTTTATCGAGGTGTTCGGCAATCTCGTCATCGATCAGGGTCATCGGGTGGCGGTGCTCGCAGTCGACCCGACTTCAGCGGTGAGCGGCGGATCGATCCTGGGGGACAAGACCCGGATGGAGACCCTGGCTCGCCGCCGTAGCGCTTTCATCCGCCCCTCACCCGCCGGTCGGACCCTCGGTGGGGTTGCCCGGCGCACCCGGGAGTCTATCCTGATCTGTGAGGCGGCCGATTTCGATGTGATCATCGTGGAGACGGTGGGGGTCGGTCAGTCCGAGTCCGCGGTTGCCGATATGACCGACGTGTTCATCTTGATGTTGTTGCCCGTGGGCGGCGATGAACTGCAGGGGATCAAACGCGGCAATCTGGAATTGGCGGACATCGTCCTGGTCAACAAAGCCGACGGTGATTTGGCGGCGGCGGCGGAGCGTTCGGCCGCCGATTACGCCAATGCGTTACGATTTCTTACCTCGCGTTCCCCGGGTTGGCAGGTGCCGGTTAAGACGTGTTCCGCAC
>CAMYKW010000055.1 GCA_947259175.1 uncultured Gammaproteobacteria bacterium
ACTGGACATCCTGGACAGCCCTGCGGGCCGCGAGTTGTTGGACAAGGTGCGCAGCCTCGCCGCCAGATTGCGCGCCGGGCTCACGACTTTGGGACTTGAGACCATTGAAGGCGAGCATCCGATTGTGCCCATCTTGATTCGCGACACCACCAACACCGCAGCCTGGGTACAGCGGCTGTTCGACCATCGCATCCTCGTGACCGGCTTGAATTATCCGGTGGTGCCCAAAGGCGAGGAAGAGATCCGGTTGCAGGTGTGCGCGAATCACACCGAGGCGGATATCGACTACGTGTTACGCGTGTTACGGCAGTGAAAGATATGCACCGACGCCGGAGGCTTGCGAATAGATCGATCACGAAACCCGGCGACCGTACTGCTGATCTTCCGTGGCCGGCGGTTATCGCGATGAACCTTTCCGTGCGCACCGCGCACGCAGTGTCGGGCGGTCGGCTTCGTTTTGGTATTTTATTAAACTCTGATATACTAAGTTAATTGCTTCCGCTCGCATCTTTCACTGTAGGTGGCCGCGCGCCGTCTCGTTACGGGAGTGCGGGCTACCGAAGCTGCGAATCTTGATCCCATGCGGCTGAGGCGGGATCGCTATCAAGACCCACAAGAGTTGATCGTGCGTGCCAGCGCACCGTTAGCTTCTATAACGCCTCAGCAGGATCGTCGTTCTATGGTCCGACCGGGTACCGGTGCGGCGCACGCTGCGAGACCATCGAAAATCCGTTCCTCAGATCGATCAAGAAGCCACGGGTGAGTGAAAACCGTCACCGCCCGGTCCGCGGGGCATGGGGTAGGTCCGGATGCTGCACGAAACCGGCCGCAAGGGGAGCCAGCCACTTGTTGGGAATAGGGAATTCGATTGATGCCCAATCAGCACGTCGTGCCCGAGTGATGCTTTAGATAATGCCACGAACGCAGTGAAACCGGATAATCAAATATGAACAAGCACCCAGACCAGCCGCTCAACGCGCCGGCATCCCTCGGGCTCGCTAACTTCCCAACAGAAGCAACCTCTAAAGGCATCGCCTCGTATCGCAAGCAACTCATCGCGTTTGGCGTGTTTGCGTTGGCAGCCGTGATCATGGCGTTTACCGTCCCCAGCGTCGAAATTGCCTGGGTCATGGCGATTTTGTTGTTCACCATCTACATGTTCGCGTTCGAGATCGTTGCCGTGGACGTGGCTGCGGTGACCATCATGGTTTTGTTGGGGCTCACCAGTTTGCTGGCGCCGATCATGGGCCTTGATAAGGGATTGGTTCCCGTCACACATCTGTTCGACGGGTTTTCCAGTAACGCGGTGATGTCGATCATCGCGGTGATGATAATCGGCGCGGGGTTGGACAAGACCGGCGTGATGAGCCGGGTGGCCGCCTACATCCTCAACGTTGGCGGCACCGTCGAGAGTCGGATCATTCCGATCATCTCGGGCACCGTCGGCATCATCTCGTCGTTTATGCAAAACGTCGGCGCCGCGGCGTTGTTCCTGCCGGTCGTGTCCCGTATTTCGGCGCGTTCCGGAATTTCCATGTCCAGGCTGCTGATGCCGATGGGTTTCTGCGCCATCCTCGGCGGCACGGTCACCATGGTTGGGTCCAGTCCGCTCATTTTGCTCAACGACTTGATGCGCACTTCGAATATGGCGCTTGCACCGGACCAACACATGGAAATGTGGTCCTTGTTTTCGGTCACTCCGATCGGTCTGGCGCTGGTGGCCGCCGGCATATTGTATTTCGTGGTAGCCGGCCGATTTGTATTGCCCGCGCACAAGACAGAAGGCGCCAAAGGTTCGAACGCCATGGCCTACTTCCAGGACGTGTATGCAATCGATTACGATTTGTTCGAGGTTTTCGTGCCCCCGTCAAGCCCGCTGGTCGGCAAGCTGGTAGACGACGTGGAGCCCAAGTCGCGCATACGGGTGATCGCGACGCGCCGCAGCGGCGGCGACATTCGCGTCGGTCCAGGTGCATTGGCGCGAGACGTGGGTTTCGAGGCGGGCATGGTGCTCGGCATCGTGGCGTCTCCGCTGCATCTGAAATTGTTTGTCGAGAACTATAAATTGGTCAAACGCAGCCAACTGAAGGTGTTTGCCGAATCGCTTGCCGCGACCCGGGCGGGGATCGCGGAAGTCGTTATACCCCCCAGCTCGCAGATGGTCGGCAAGAGCGCCCGCGACGTATGGCTGCGCAAGACCACCGGGCTGGCCATGGTGGCGCTGTATCGCAACGGCGAAACCTTGCGCGAGGGCGACGGCATCCGCGATTTGCCGTTGCAGGCCGGCGACACCATGGTGGTGCACACCACCTGGGAAGCGTTGGCGCGGGTGGAAAAGGATCGTAACTTCGTGGTGGTGACCACGGAGTTTCCCCATGAAGAACAGCGTCCCAACAAGGTCGGCTGGGCCGCGCTGTTTTTTGGCATCGCCCTGTTTCTGGTGTTGTTTACCGATCTGCGCTTATCGGTGGCGCTGCTGACCGGCGCCGTCGGCATGATAATTTCCGGCGTGTTGTCGATCGACGAAGCCTATCAATCGGTGAGCTGGAAAACCGTGTTTTTGCTTGCCAGCCTCATTCCGTTGGGGATTGCCGTGGAGACCAGCGGGACCGCCGCCTGGATCGCCCAGCAGACACTGTCATTGCTCGGAGGGGTGCCCGCCTGGGTGCTGCAGGCCGCGATCGCGGTGCTGAGTACGTTTTTTACCCTGGTCATGTCCAATGTCGGCGCGACTGTGCTGTTGGTGCCGCTGGCGGTCAATATCGCCGTGGGAGCGGGCGCGGATCCGGCGGTGTTTGCATTGACCGTGGCGCTGGCGACCTCGAATTCCTTTCTCATCCCGACGCATCAGGTCAACGCCTTGATCATGGGGCCGGGGGGCTACCGCGTTCCCGATTATATGCGCGCCGGCGGCGTCATGACCGTACTGTTCTTAGTGGTGATGCTGGGAATGATGAATTTGATTTTCTGATCGCGATTGCCACAACGGCGTCGGAATTGATTGATCCGCGTCATAGCCACTTCAGCCTGGTTTCGTCATAGTGACACGGTTCAGAGACTGAATTGATACGCCTGGCGGATGAGATTTCGAACCAGTTCTCTAATCGTCACCGCAGTGTTGTTGTTACCGGGGCCCGCGCAATCCGGCCGGTCGTTTGACGATGCATTCTGGTACTCCCTCAACGAGCAGCAACAAGTGGTTGTGCATTTGCATTTCTTCTGGTCGCTGCGTTGTCCACATTGCGTACGCGCGCGGCCGTTTGTGGAAGGACTGCCTGAAAAATATTCCTGGCTTGCGGTTCACAGTTACGAACTAACGAAAAGTCGCGACAACGTGCGGCTCTATCTCGATGTAGCGGAATCGCTGGGAACCGAGGCCTCTTCAGTGCCCGGGTTCGTATTCTGCCGCACCCTCGCGACCGGTTACGGGGATGAGATGACTACCGGCGCGGCGTTGGTGCGGATGTTGCAGCAGTGCCGCTCCGCTTATACGCGGGATGGGCCTTGGGCGCCGGACGAAGGCCGTCCGCAGGCGATCCGTGCGCCTTTGATCGGTGAAATCAATGTCTCCGGCCTGTCGTTGCCGGTGTTGACGCTTGTGGTCGCGGGGATGGATGCGTTCAACCCGTGTGCGTTTTTCGTGCTGTTGTTTCTATTGAGCTTGTTGGTGCATGCCAGGGATCGATCGCGGATGTTGTTCATTGGCGGTACCTTTGTACTGTTTTCGGGTGTGATTTATTTCGCATTTATGGCGGCGTGGTTGAATGTATTCCTGTGGCTGGGGGAGCTGCGCATCATCACGATCGTTGCCGGACTCATCGCTTTGTCGATGGCGATGGTTAATATAAAGGACTATTTTTGGTTTCAAAAAGGTGTTTCGCTGACGATTCCGGAAGCGGCGAAACCCGGGTTGTTCAAGCGTATGCGGGATTTAACACAAGCCCGTAGACTGATGCCCATGGTGGTGGGTACCGTGACCCTTGCGGTGGCCGCCAACACCTATGAGTTGCTGTGTACCGCGGGATTTCCCATGGTTTACACGCGGATACTCACATTGAGTGACTTGGCGCCGAAAACTTATTATCTGTATTTGGTCATGTACAACCTCGTATATGTCACGCCCCTCGCGATCATCGTCGCGGTCTTCAGTCTGACCCTCGGGTCGCGCAAGCTCGCGGAGCGGGAGGGTAGAATACTCAAGTTGCTCTCGGGTCTAATGATGCTCGGCCTCGGGGCAATGCTGCTGATGGCTCCGGAACTGTTGAATAACCTATTTGCCGCCGTCGGGATTTTAATCGCTGCGATCGGAGTGTGCGTCGTGATCGTGCAGTCGGAACGGCTGTTCAAGACGCAGAAAAAAGGTGTGGGCTAACTGATTCCCTTATAGCTTGGTGTTGATTACATGCCTTACCCGGAACAGGATTATTACCAGGTGCTGGGTGTGCCGCGGGACGCCGATGTGGAGGCTATTAAACAGGCTTACCATAAGCTGGCGATGAAATGGCATCCGGATCGCAACAAGAGCCCCGAGGCGGAAGAACGATTCAAACAGATCGCCAAGGCCTACGCCATCCTCAAGGACCCCAAAAAACGCGCGCAATACGACGCCTTGGGTATGGAGGGAGTGGCGCACTACACAGCCGAGGACCTGTTTGGGGGTATGGATTTCGCTGACTTGTTCGGCGATATGGGATTCGATTTCGGCGGCGGTGGAATTTTCGATCGGATGTTTGGTTATCGCAGGGCGCGGCGTGCCCATGGCCAGGACCTTCGTGTGCGGATCGAGGTGCCTCTGGAGCTCGTCGATCAAGGCGGCAAGCAGAAGGTGCGCTTCAGTCACCCGGCGAGCTGTTCCGACTGCAACGGTCACGGGACGAGGTCCGGCCGCGCTCCCGGCCTATGCCCGGCCTGCCAGGGATCGGGTCGCAGGGTCGATGTGCGCCAGGAACAACGGCAGGCACAACAGGTGAAGATCCAACAGATTACGATCTGCCCGGTTTGTCACGGGCGTGGAACAGAGATCGGCGAGCCTTGCCGCGTCTGCGGCGGTTATGGACAGGTCGAAAAACAAGAGACCATCAAGATCACGATTCCTCCGGGCATCGAGGACGGTATGGTGCTTCGCGTCCCCGGGCGCGGGCTGCCCGGCGATGCGCCGGGCGTCCCTCCGGGAGACCTGCAGGTGGCGGTGTATGCGAAACAAGACGGCCGGTTTCAACGCATGGGCGCCGATTTGTGGCGGTCCGAAACCATTGACGTGGCGGATGCCGTGTTGGGAACCACGATTAAGGTGCCTACCTTGGGCTCCAGCGTAAAAGTCAGCGTCCCGGCGGGCACGCAACCGGACGAGGTGCTGCGCCTTAGGGAAAAAGGCCTGCCGCGATTCAACAGCGGCGGCCGCGGTGACCTCAATCTGCGCATCCAGATCCGCATCCCGGAAAAGATCAGTGCTGAGGAACGCGATTTGTATGTCAAATTGAAGCAAATGCGCTGAGCGATATCCAGGGCCGGGGGGTTGCGCTGCAATGCGGGCGGATCGTTGGCATCGTTCACGTTACGTTCACGTGCGGCTGGTAGACTGCCCGTCACAGACATCGTAAATCGGCCCCTTTGACACGTTGGACCGTCGCGGCGCGGGGTGAACCGCGGAATTTGTTAATCAAGCCATGGTGACGGAGTATTGATAGATGCGAGCAACAACCCGGGATCCCATCAGTGGCAACGACGTGGCCGACCGGGCGGCGGCGCCCTACGTAATCGAGGGGCACGGCCGTGGCGCGCTCAAGATCTATTTCGAATCTGAGCATAATAAACGCGTGTATTTGAGCATACCCGCGCGGCAGCCCGACGCGTGCTCCCTGGCGCTGTATCACAAGATCGAGGACGATGAAGATATCCTCTGGGATTGAATCTGTCGGGCGCCCCGCGGCGGGTCAATCACCAACTTTTCGGGGTGCTGTAATTGAACATTGAATGAGGCTTAAACTATGAAACAAACCAGCGTCGACCCGATTTCAGGTAATGAGGTTTCGGATATCGCCAATGCGCCATTTGTAATCGAGGGCCGGGGCGCGGATGCGTTGAAGATCTATTTCGAGTCCCAGGCGAACAAGGACAGCTACTTGGCGATTGAGGCTAAAAGCCCGCAGGCGGTATTGCTGGACATTTACAACAAGACCGTCGGCAGCGCCCGGGAGATGTAGCGGCCCGTCATCATTGCACGATTCCCCAAGGCAAGCACCGTCAGCTGTGCTGCCGCCGCTGACGCCGCTTAAAGATTGCGGCGAGTGGAACCGCGCCGCGGTGATATCAACCCGGTTAGATGCCGAATGGCGATACCCCGAACAGCGAGTTGTGCCACCACAAGACAAAACCCAGGTATATCATCAGGCCGAGCACAACGGCGATCGCATCGTTGTACTTGCTCGGCGGGGCCGCTAGAGCCGGGCTTTGATCGCGCCGCTTTAGTGAAATTCGATCCACCACCGCCCACACCAGGAATGCGCCGAACAGAATCACGTCGGCCAGCGCGCCGTTCGACAGCAGGTGCCCCAAGGCCCAGATCTTCGTGGCCGCCAGCATCGGATGCTTGGTGACCGCTTTGATGCGTCCGGGGAGATAGGCGGCGAGCATCAGCGGGAAAACGAACACCAAAAGTACCAGCGATCCGTGGCGCAGCCACAACGGCGGCAAGTAGACCATCGCCGGGATCTGCTTCGCGAGCGGGTACCCCCAGACGATCAGGGCAAATCCGGCGATAGAAATCAGCGAGTACACGCCCTTCCAAGGCCATTCCCCGATACTGTCCACCATGCGGTCCCGCAACCCGGGACTGACTATGGCTACCGAGTGGATGGCGAAGAACAGCACCAGTCCGGTCAACAGTATTCCCATTTCTCTGGCTCCCAATCACTTAGATGCGGACACGATGAGGCGTGATTATCTAGAATTGACGCGCCGACCACAATTACTCTTTTGGTTGATTGACGTTGCGCTGGAAACACCTGTATCTGTAGGTCGAGAACCCCGCCGGTAGCCACGTCGCGGCCGGGGTTGCGGTCGGTCTGCGGAACGACGATGATCTCCCTGGGCGCTCGGACGAACCGATAGGGTATTGTGTGGGCGGGTGTTATCCCGGAGCAATCAAGTCGATGTCCACAACGGAGGCAAACGGGGTCGTATTTCAAGCGCGTGGGCTGACCAAGGTCTACGACATGGGGCAGGTTCAGGTGCACGCCTTGCGCGGGGTCGATCTCGACCTTTACAGCGGTGAGCTCCTGGTCCTGCTCGGCGCATCGGGAAGCGGCAAGTCGACCTTGCTGAACATTCTCGGGGGATTGGATACCGCGACGGCCGGGCACGTGCTCTATCGGGACCGCGAACTGACCACGGCGAGTGATTCCGAACTCACCGAGTACCGACGTCATCACGTCGGTTTTGTATTTCAATTCTACAACCTGATTCCGAGTCTCACCGCCCGCGAGAATGTGGCCGCGGTCACCGAGATCACTAGGGACGCAATGGCGCCGGAACAAGCGCTGGCCATGGTGGGCCTGGGGGAGCGCGTGGATCACTTTCCGGCGCAGTTGTCGGGCGGCGAGCAACAACGGGTCGCCATCGCCAGGGCCATCGCCAAGCGGCCATCGGTGTTGCTGTGCGACGAGCCTACCGGCGCCTTGGACTCAACCACCGGGGTCGTGGTCCTGGAGGTGCTGGAACGGGTAAATCGGGAGCTGGGGACCACCACGGCATTGATTACCCATAATGCGGATATCGCAGCGATGGCCGACCGGGTGGTCCGTTTGGCCGACGGCCGCATCGTTGATGTGCAACGCAATATTAAAAAGAAACCGGCGCGGGAGTTGCGTTGGTAGCGATGCGCGCCTTGAACCGGAAACTGTTGCGCGATCTGATGCGGCTTCGTGGTGTGGTGATGGCCATCGCGCTGGTGCTCATGGGCGGTGTGTCCACCTTCATAATGTCCCTGTCGACCTACGATTCGCTGGTGCTGACCCAGGCCAAGTACTACCGCGATTACCGGTTTGCGCAAGTGTTCGCGAGTCTGAAGCGCGCTCCGAACAGCCTTGCCCGGCGGTTGCTGGATATCCCGGGTATAGAAAAGGTCGAAACCCGGGTGGTCGCGGCGGTCAACCTCGACATCCCGGGATTCGATGATCCGGCGTCGGGGCAACTGGTGTCGGTACCCGATCGCGGCAAATCCCGGTTCAACGATTTGTACGTTCGTCGCGGGCGCACAGTGGATCCCTCGCGCGATGACGAAGTAGTGATCAGTGAATCGTTCGCCAATGCGCATCAGTTCAGGCCGGGTGATACGCTGTCCGCCACCATCAACGGCCGACGCAAGGCGCTAACGATAGTCGGTATTGTCCTGTCCCCCGAATACATCTACGAAATTCAACCCGGCTCCGTGTTTCCGGACTATAAGCGCTACGGTATCCTGTGGATGGCGCGTGCGCCGCTGGCGGCGGCCTATGATTTGGAAGGCGCGTTCAATGATGTTGCGTTGTCGCTTGCCGCGGGCGCCAATCTGGACGACGTCCTCGATCGCCTGGATGAGTTATTGCGTCCCTACGGGGGACGCGGGGCTTACGGGCGTCACGATCAACTTTCGCATAAATTTCTCGCCGAGGAATTCGGTCAACTCGAGACCATGGCGACGGTGTTCCCGGTGATCTTTCTCGGCGTCGCGGCGTTTCTCCTGAATGTGGTCATCGGCCGGCTGATCAACACCGAACGCGAGCAAATCGCCATACTCAAGGCGTTTGGTTATGGCAACGCGGAGATCGGTTGGCACTACACTAAACTCGCGCTGTTGATCGTCGCCGTGGGTTTGGCCGGTGGCGTGGCGGTTGGAATTCTTTTAGGCAAGGGCATGTCCGCCGTGTATCAGGATTTTTATCGGTTTCCGTTTTTGGAGTACGAGTTGAAGCCGGCAGTGGTGATCAACGCGGCGCTGGTGGCGGTGGCGGCGGGAATGGCGGGAACCCTGTTTTCCGTCGCCCGCGCAGTGCGTTTGCCGCCCGCCGAGGGCATGCGCCCCGAGACGCCCCCCGAATATCGCGCCACGCTCGTGGAGCGGATCGGGTTACAACGCTGGTTTGCACAACCGACGCGGATGATCATGCGGCATATCGAAAGGCGGCCGCTGCGCGCGCTGCTGACAGTCATCGGGATAGCCAGCGCCTGCGGCGTCGTCATGGTATCCAATTTCCAGGAGGATGCGATCAATTACATGATCAATGTGCAGTACGGGATGAGTTCGCGCGAGGATCTTGCGGTCAATTTCGTCGAACCGACCTCGGCTAGGGCGCTGCATTCGCTGAGGGGGCTGACCGGTGTCACGCATGTCGAGGGATTCCGCAATGTACCCGTGCGTTTGCATTTTGAACACCGCAGCTTCCGCACGGCGTTGCAGGGTGTTGAGCCGGACGGGGATCTGTACCGGGTGCTGGATAAGGACCAAAAACGCATCAAACTGCCGGCGGCCGGGGTGGTGATGACCGATTATCTCGCCAAGATACTGGGCATGAAACCCGGCGACTGGGTGACCGTGGAAGTTCTCGAGCACAGCGAACCGGTGTTGCGCGCGGCGGGAGTCGCGCGACCCAGGACGTTTCAGTTCGCGGACGTGCTGGCGGCGAGCCAACCTGCGTTGCGCATCCCGCTGGTCGCCGTCACCAAACAATATCTCGGCGTATCTGCGTATCTGCAACGCGACGCGCTCAACCGGCTGCTCCAGGAAGGGGACGTGATCAACGGCGCCTTTATTGCGACCGACAGCCGCCACCAGAGCGAGGTCTATACGCGGCTCAAGGAGATGCCGCGGGTGTCGGGCACGGTGGTTCGCGAAGCGGCGATCGCACAATTCAATCAGACCATGGAACAGATGATCTTGTTTTTCACCATGGTATCGGCGGTGCTCGGCGCGGTGATTGCATTCGGCGTCGTTTACAACAGCGCGCGTATTGCGTTGTCCGAGCGCGGCCGGGAACTGGCCAGTCTGCGTGTACTCGGATTCACCGTGGGAGAAATAGCCTACATACTGCTCGGTGAACTCGCGCTGCTGACCTTGATGGCGTTGCCGTTGGGATTCATGCTCGGGCGCGCACTGTGTGCTTACCTGGTGTCGCAATTCGAATCCGATCTATACAGGATTCCGCTGATAATCGAGTCGGACGCGTACTCATTTGCGACAATGGTAATTCTTGTATCTGCTGTTGTTTCGGGATTTCTCGTGTGGCGCCGACTGCGCCAATTGGATTTAATTGCGGTATTGAAAACCAGGGAGTAAACGCATTGTCTTGGGGACGCCGATTGCGGTTGATGTTATTGTTGGTGGCCGTTGCCGCCGCCTTGGTGTGGGGATATTGGCCGCGCCCGATGTTGGTGGAAGCGGCGCCGGCCATAAGAGGCAGCTTATCGGTGACCGTGGATGAGGAGGGCAAGACGCGAGTCATCGATCGCTATGTGGTGTCGGCGCCGGTTGCTGGATATGCACGCCGCATACAGCTCGACGTGGGTGACCGCGTGCAGCAGGGTCAGGTTGCCGTGGAGTTGGAACCGCTGCGTTCGGATGTGTTGGACCCGCGGCGGCGCGCAGAGGCCCGGGCGCGGGAAGCGGCTGGCGAGGCGTCGCTGGACGCCGCCGAGGCGAAATCCCGCGCGGCGCGCGCCGACGCCGAGTACGCGGCGCGTGAGTACGAGCGGAAGCAGCGGCTGTGGAAGAGCCGCACCATTTCCCAGGAAGCGCTGGAAGCGGCACGGAATCAAAAGCTGCGTACCGCCGCGGATCTTCGGTCGGCGCAATTCGCCGTCGATGTGGCGCGCCACGAATTGGAGGCGGCGCGCACGGCTTTGGCCTTTTCAGCGGCCCAGGTCGAGAGCAATGGTGAATGGGTCCAGGTCAAGTCGCCGGTGGCCGGCACGGTGCTGAAATTGCATCAGAAGAGCGAGGGTGTCGTCCCGGCCGGGCAGGCGCTGGTGGAAGTCGGTGACCCGCGGGCTTTGGAGGTGGTTGTCGATCTGCTGTCGGCGGATGCGGTGCGCGTGGAACCGGGAACGCGGGTGCTGTTCGATCGCTGGGGCGGCGAGGGGCTTCTGGAGGGTGTGGTGCGCGTGGTCGAGCCGACGGGATTCACCAAGATATCGGCGCTGGGCATCGAAGAACAGCGGGTGTGGGTGATATCGGATATCACCTCGCCGCGGGAACATTGGGAGCGGCTTGGCGACGGCTATCGTCTCGAGGCCAGCTTTCTCATCTGGCGGCAGGACGATGTGCTGCAGGTACCGGCCAGCGCGCTGTTTCGCCACGGGGACAATCAATGGGCGGTGTTCGTTATTACCGAAGGGGTGGCGCGTCGCCGTGTCGTCGAGGTGGGCCGCAACAATGGCCTGGTTTCGCAGGTTATCGGGGGGCTGAAAGAAGGCGAGTGGGTCATCACCCATCCGGACGACACGATAGAAGATGGCACCAAGATTAAGCCCAGAAACGAGGAGTAAACGCCCGAATTGTCGCCCGCGGCGGCGCCATCGACGCGGGACGCGAACTTGCACAGGCGGCCGGTAATGCGGATCACAGCCCAGGATTTGTACAACTATACAAAGTGCAAACACCGCGTGTATCTCGACGCCAACGGCGATCCCGCGGAGCGCGGCGATGTCAGTCCGTTCATACACATGCTGTGGGAGATGGGGCTGCAGACGGAAACGGAGTATTTGCGCACTCTGGGGGATTTGGAGTTCGAGAACCTGGAGAGCCTTTCATTGCCGGCGGCTGCGTCACGCACCCTGGATCTCATGAGCAAAGGGGCGGCGCTGATTTATCAGGGCGTGATTCAATGGCGCGACCTGCTGGGACGGCCTGATCTGCTGCTCAAGCGGTCAGACGCCGGTTCCAATTTCGGCGACTATTATTACGAGCCGGTCGACATCAAGGCGGGCCGCGGTTGGCAACAGCGTGGCGGCAAGCGCGCCGGATTCAAAATCCATTACGCCTTTCAGATTATTTTTTATCGCACCATCCTCGAGCAATTACAGGGTTATGTACCCCCGCTCGCGCGCATCATCAACGCCGATAAACAGATCGAGGAATTCGACCCCGCGGAGTTCGCGGCGGACTTCGACGCCGCATTCAAAGACGTCAGGCAACTGGTGGCTGGGCGGGAGACATCCGAGCCGGTGCTCGGCAGCGCATGCCATCAATGCGCGTGGTATCGCAGATGCCGCGCCTGGGCGGAACGCAATCAGGATCCAAGCTTGCTGTTCTTTGTGGGAAAGAACAAGTTTCAGTTGAAAGATGCGGGACTGAACACCGTGGCGGATATCGCCGGCATGGATGTCTCGAGCTACCTGAAGCCGGCGAACAGGATTCCACGCCTGGGTAAGACGACCCTATCCAGGATGAAGCAGCGCGCCGGTGTGGTATTGTCCGGTGCGCCGGTGATTCGTCACGGTTTCGAGTTGCCTGCCGGCAAAGTCGAAATCTATTTCGATATCGAGGATGATCCGACGCGGGATCTTACCTACCTGTACGGCATGGTGGCACCGGACGGCGGCGGCGGTTGGGAGTATCGTTATTTCCTGGCCGATTCGCCCGACCAGGAGCAGCGAACCGTAACAGAATTCTGGGAGTACGTTGCACGATCGGGAGACGCCGTGTTTTACGTCTATTCGTCCAAGGAGCGGTCGTCCCTGCGCCGGCTCATGGAACGCTATGACCTCGATCGGGCGGTATACGAGCACTACGTCGAATGCGAATACGATCTGTACGCCGATTTGGTGGTCAAATACTCGGACTGGCCCACCTACACCTACGGCATCAAGAGCATTGCCAGACAAGTCGGATTTTCATGGCGAGATCCGGACCCCAGCGGCGCGAACTCGATCGTCTGGTACAACGAATACCTGCAGAATCCAAATCGCCGCGAACCCTTACAGCGCATTCTTGAATACAATGAAGACGACTGCCGGGCGATGATGGCGGTCAAGGCGTATTTCCAGCGGCACTGAAGGCTCCAAGGCCCGGATCGGTGTTGCCGCAAGAACTGCTTGATTCTTGCCGCCGGATTGCCGTCGACGTAGACGGATGCTTCATTCACCGCGGATGACGTTATTCTTGGTAAACTATGGCCTGTGGTAATTTACCCCCACGGACCGCATTGACGGGTTTTGCTTTACGAACTGACTTTAACGGAGGTCTCATTATGAGTTTGCGCAGGTCAATGATAGCCGGAGCAATCAGCGTGCTCGCCACGGGTATGTCGCCGGCGGTGCTTGCAGACAACTATTTCTCTCTGTGGGGCGCCTACACCGACGTCAAGGATTTCGATTTCCCGGTGTCAACGGGCGTGGTCAACACCGAATTCGACAACGGCTATGGCTTCGGTGCGGCCATCGGTTGGCGGCTGCGCGAGGTCGGGTCAGGCAATCGTCTGCGCGCCGAGGCGGAAGTCAGTTACCGCACCAATGACGTGGACACGCACTCACTCGGCGGCAGCGCGTTGGCGGGCTCCGCGGGAGATATTGAGAGCACGGCGTTTATGGTGAATCTGCTGGTGGATTTCAGCGAGCAATCGAGTTTCAGTCCCTACCTTGGATTCGGCTTGGGCGGGGCGCACGTCGAAGCGGATGGGTTCGGCACCACAGCGATCCCCAACGTGGTTTCCGACGGTGAATCGGTGTTGGCGTATCAAGCCATAGCCGGGGGCAGCTGGGATATTTCCCCGAGCGCCGAGATCTTCGGCGAGTACCGTTATTTCGCCACCGACGATCCCAGCGTGCGCACCTCGGCGGCCACCGGCGGAGTGCCGGCGGAAATCAAGTATCGATCGAACAATCTTCTGCTCGGCGTGCGCTTCAATTATTAGCGGCCCGGGGCGATTTCCGGTCGCGCCTCCGCAGGTGCGCAACGGCTAGTTAGACGCTTCCGGCCATTGCTGGAGCGCCAGGCGCGCGCCTTCGCGCACCTCCGCAGATCGGTCTCGCTGGGCGTTTTCGACGAAGGTGCGCGCCGCAGGGCTGGCGTGCCGTGCGAGGGCGCGAACCGCGACCAGGCGCACTGCTGGATCCTGATCCGTGAACAATATCTGTCCCAATGCCCAGATCGCGCGCGCCTGTGTGATGCCGCCCAATGCTTGCGCCACATCCGACCGAACTTTTGGGTCACGATCTCCCAGTCCCGCCTCCAGCGCCGCTAACACCTCGGTTCCCCCAATGTCGGCCAAGGCCGCGACCGCGCGCCGACGCACCACGGGATCCGCCTCCAGCGCCAGGGTTTGTGACAGGGTGTCGATCACTGTGTGTTCGGCGATGCCTTCGAGCCTGGCGATCTGTTGAATCTTCCGGTCTTGTTGGGGCTTCGTCCCGGCTGGCTTGGCGTGGCGCGAGTCTTGCATATCGCTGACTATGGTGATGTCGGCAAGCTGGTCCTGGGTAATGGCATCCGGCGCGTATATCCAAAATTCCGATAATCGCTCAGCAGCGTCGCCGGCGGTCGCCGCGCGATACAACATCACCGTGCTGTAACCGCGGCTTAAATCCCGCACAAGCTTCGCCAACGGCACGTCACGGTAAGACCAGGTGTTTTTCGTGGCGTCCAGATGACCGAAGATGCGTACCTTGAATCCAGCGGCGTTACCGATGGCGTGTAACAAATCGCTCACCGAGGCGTGCGCGGCGCGCACGGTGTAGCGCCCCAGCCGCACCTCGATTTCGACGCCTGTGTTCGATATCGCGTTAGGTTCCGATCCCGCGTCGCCGGCGGCGCTTACGGTCATCACAGGCAGCGACACCAGGACGGCCCACAACCCCAGGGCGGGCGCCAGGCGGCGGCGCGCCGGCGTGTTTATTGGGCTGCGAGTGCGTCCGGCGTGCGACATTACGGGCAATTTACCTCTTGCGAATAGCGATCACGGAGCTTGCTTTGGGAAATACACGATACTTGGCTCGTGGGATAAACGCGAAACGATTCGACTCCGATCTCGATCTGGAAAAGTCAACAAACCGCGGCGTCGTTTGCACACCAACACTACTATCTAACCCGGGCACCCACAAGTGATGTATAAACGCGAAATAGTCCTTTAAAGTCACGGTCTCATGACGGAACACAATGTATAAACGGACGGAGATCACTGAATGATCCAGGCGCCGAGGTGCGAACATATCGGTGGTTTGGACGGCCTGCGTGGTCTGGCCGCGTTGGCCGTGTTTGCCGTGCACTTCAATCAGATCGTCGAGTTTGATGCACAGATCGGGCGGTTCGACCTGTACCGGCTGCTGGCCAACGGAGAATACGGTGTCGCCTTGTTTTTTGTCTTGAGCGGTCTACTGCTGGGGATGCCGTTCTGGCGGGCCATCGTGTCGCGGGCGAAGTGGCCCAGCATCAAGGTCTACACGTTGCGGCGCCTGGCGCGAATTCTGCCGGCCTATTACCTGGCGCTGACGGCGCTGGTCCTGCTCACGGGCCTGTGGCGCCATCCGCAGGCCTGGGTGGACATCGCCTTGCACTACAGTTTCCTGTTCAATTACGCCGAGTTTTCCATCTTCAGCATCAATCCGCCTTTCTGGACCCTGGCGGTGGAGATCCAGTTCTACTTGCTGCTGCCGGTGATATTTGTTCTGTTGCGCGGCGTCGCGCCGCGTTGGATCCTGGCGGGCCTGGTGCTGTTGGCCGTTGCCGCCTATGGAATCCACTATTGGTTGGTTGGCGCGGTGACCCGCACGGTGCCGTGGCCCGGCAGTCCGTGGCTGACGTGGATCCGGCCCTACGGTGCGGTGGTCACCCGCTCGCTGCTGGCGCATCTACCGCATTTCCTGATCGGAGTCATGGCCGGCTGGGGATTAATTCATCTGCAACAGTGGGAAGCCGCTACGGCGGCCAAACGCACGCTGTGGAGCGAAGCGGTCTTCTGGCTGTGCCTGCTGGTCATCCTTGTACTGCTGGGGACCGAGGCGGGCGATGCGGTCAGCATCCCGCATGGTCGTTACGGCTTACCGCTGGTGCCGTTGTTACTCGCCGCGCTCGCGCTGACGGCGCCGTTCACACGCATCGCCGGTGGATTGCTCGACAGCCGGATAATACGCGGGCTCGGGATCTTGTCCTACGGCATCTACATCTATCACCTGCCGTGTCTAAATCTCGTCGACCAGACCATGGCGCGGATGGGGTTCGATGCCCGCACGCACTGGCTGGCGCTGGGCGCCGCCGCGCTGATGCTGACCCTGGCGGTGGCTGCCGCCTCGTACCGGCTGCTGGAACGACCGGTGCTCAATGCGGTGCACAGAAAATCAGGGATTGACCGCCGGATACCGTGACGCCGCGCTCAGCGTGGCGCATCCGCGTGCGCGGCAAGGTGCTCGTGGACCTCGGTGTCCAGCGCCGGCAGCCAGCTCTCCGGCATCACGTCGCGAACTTGTTGCAGCATCTTGGCGGTGCGGTCGCGTTCCTGCGCATCGGGGGAACGCTTTTGCGTGGCGGATAACCACAGATAGGCCTTGGCCAGATCGCGCTCCGACCACAGGCCGGTTGCGGGCACCCGCGGGGCGTCGAAGTACAATTTCGCGGTGGGGAAATAGGCGGGGACATAACCTCGACTCGCTGCGGATTCGAACCAGTGGCGCGCGGCCAGCGGGTCCGGAGCGCCTCCCAGGCCGTCGCGCAACATGACTGCCAGGTGGTATTGCGCCTGCGGCGCATTGCGACGCGCCGCGGCGGTAAACCATTGGCGCGCCGCGGCATGGTCACGGATCTCGTCGCCGCCCTCGAGGTAAAACCGTCCCAGGCGGGTTAGCGCCGGCACCACTCCGCGCTGTGCGGCCTCGCGGCACAAGGCCAGACCCTGGGCGGGGTCCTTCGGCAGTCCATGCCCCGCCACGTACAGCTCGGCCAGGGAACACAAGGAATAGTGGTGGCCCAGATCCGCCGCCTGTCGATACCAGCGGGCGGCCTGTGCGGCGTCCGCTGTGCGATGCACGCCCCGTCGCAGGCAGTCCGCCAGCGAGTGCGCGGCGCGCGGGATCGCCCCCTGGGCCGCCTGTTCGTGCCAACGGCACGCCGCAACCGGGTCCGGCGCCCGCCCCCAGCCGAATTCGTAAAACAACGCCAGGGTGAATTGCGCCAGGGGGTTGTTCTTCTCCCGCGCCAGCCGGCTGTACTCGGCGAACGCCCGTTCGTAATCGCCGGCGGCGAGCGCCTGTTGCGCGCGCCGCGTCTCACGCGCGGGGTCGGCTGCGACCGCCGCTGTTACGACTACCAACGCGACAACGGCGCTGTAAAGGCGAAGCCGCTTGATCGATTTCATGTCGGAGCGCGAGTGCCGGGAACGGGGTAGCCGTCTGGTTCGCTCGCAACGGCCATCGTCGCGTCGCAAGACGCCAGGCGGGAACCCGGCGTCTTGCTAACGACCCCATCGAGCAAGCTCAGTTGCGTGACGGGAAGACGCCTTGCAGGGCGATGATGTGATTGATCCCCAGGTAGGGATCGCGGATCGAAAACGGCTGGCCGCCGCCGGTGTTGCCGATGGTGGTCGTCGCGCCGCCGCCGGTGGCGCTGACCTGGATCGAATCCGGGTGCAGCTGCACGTTGGGCGCTTGGGTCTGATAGATCTTCTGGCCCTTGGCTCGGGGCGCGGCCAGGCTGTTGCCGCCCGGCGCATTGCTGTTGCCGCGATTGGCGTTGCCCCACAGGGTGATATCGAAGAAGCTGTCGACCGTGGTGTCCGCCGAGTGGCTATGGCTGGGCATCTGCGCCATGGCGAGTGTGTGCTGCTCGGCGCCGCCCCTTTGTCCCAGTTGAATCGCGCTCAAGCCCGGTCCTGTACCCGGATGCACCGCAGTGCGCCCGCGCAGGTCCGGCAGCGCGAAATTGGTGCGTCCATCGCCGCCGTAGGTGGTGCCCAGAAGAGAAAACAAAGCTTGGTATTGATTAATTGCTAACAGCTGACCGTCGCACAAGGCCCAGCCGCGTGGCGCGAAATTGCCGCCGAACATTACGATTTCCGCAATAAACGGGTCGGCGGCGCGGGCCGGTGGGGTCCAGCTCAGGCCGCCGGTAATCGCCGCCACCCCGGTGAGCGCGCAGGTTAACTTGTAAGATATCTTCAGCATCATGTCTCTCCTTTCAGTATCGTTACCGTTGTATGTCTTGGGTCTTAACCGCATTGGCAGGAAATCGGCGCCGCCGGTCTTGGCCCGCGCGAGGGCACCGGGCACGGTGTTCCGGTAATGCACCGCTGGGTCGACCTGTAAGCACGGTGTTCATCGATCCACTCTCACCCCACGAAACTTGAGTTGCGCTTCCCCGTTTAGCTGAAATCCGCTACGGGCTTTGCAGGTATTCGAGGTCCAGGTCTTGAATGCGATCGCGCGGCAAGGCCAGCCGTTTTTTTGCGTAGCGTGAGGCCGCGTCCTTATCCGCTTGCGTTATGTTGCGGGGTACGACCAGCACCATGCCGGGCTTCAGTTTATCCGGATCGCTGAGTTTGTCGGTGTTGGCCTTGAAAATCAGCGGCCACAAGTAGGCGTTGCCGTACACCGCATCCTGCTGGGAAATGGTGGTGAAATTATCGCCCTCGACCACCGTGTACCGGGTGAGCACGTCCGCCGGGATGGCGGCTTGCGGCGGGGCGGTCATTGCGCGTGGCGCGGGTTCCGGCGCTTCGGGTTTCTTTTCCGCCATTTGCGCACAACCCAGGTTGACCGCAGCCGCCATCAACATCGACAGTGCCAGATTCAGCTTATATCGCATCTCAATCCCTCCCGTTGGAATCGACGAGCCCGCATTGGATTTATACCCAGGAGACCCGGGGTTGCTACGAAGGATAAGCATCCCAAGCCGTCCACCGGCTGCGCAGTCTGCAATTGAACTACTTTGGGCGCGGCAATGCCTTGATGCGGATCAATGGTACTCGCTGACGGTGTCGCGAACCGCGCTGCGTGGGAACGGCGCAAGCTTTCATGGCATTTGATGCCAGGCAATCGGTGCCGGCGAACAGCGATACATTAACTTTACCCCCTCGCTTGGTATATAAATAGGATCTCGATTCAAGTCGAATTTTCGCCTTAAACCTTGCAAGTTTGCGGAAATATTCCCCATCACCCGATGGGGTTTCGAGCGCTCGCGGCGGGGGAATTCTTGTGGTCTTTGTCCGGGTTGAGTTTATAATCCCGGGCTATTGAGGGTTGGGATGGAGCGAGCGCGCCGCCGCGGCGCGGCAATAGACTTGGGTTACACTGGGTTGACGTCAATCAACCAAACCTTCGAGCCACGCCCGGCGTGCCGGGTGAGTTCAAAATCAAACAGGATAGTGAGGATATTTCGATGAAAACACTGACAACCACCATCGGTGCGCTGGTTTTGGTGGCCGGTATGCACTTCAGCACTGCGGCCCAGGCGCAACAACCCAGTCCGCATCAAATGATGGGCATGATGATGAACCCGAACGTCATGATGAATCCTGCGACCATGATGAATCCGATGATGATGGGTATGAATCCGGGCATGTGGATGAACCCCAACACCTACATGGGCATGATGAATCCGATGCCGTATATGCAGTACATGAATCCGGCAACGTACATGGCATGGATGAATCCGGCGCCTTACACGCAGCTCATGAATCCGGGCGCTTACGCGCAAGGGATGGGCCAGGCCGGCAAACTCATGGATCCACAGACCTACACCAAGTGGTTTGAAGATATGACCAAGGCGATGGACCCCAAGAACTACGAACAGTGGTACAACGAGACGATGGGGGCCGCCAAGGCCGCACCCGAGAAGTAGCGGGTTCGTGTCCGGTCGCCGGCGGCCGGCGCGGAACTGAGGAACCGGGTCAGATCTTGCAACCTCGGCGAGTGTTCAAGGCCTGAACCCGGTTCACGTGATGAAAAAACTAAAAAATGAAACGGCCTTGGTCAAGGCGGCGATACTCGCCGGCATGAAGTACTGCGAGGAGCGGGGCGCCGTCGAATTCGAACCCACCGATTCGCAAAGCGAGAAGGTCTTGTACATCTATCGCTTGCTGGTTCACGACAAGCTGATTCAGCCGTTGCCCGAAGATCAGGTTTCACAGAAATCCATGCGGCACAAACTGGCTATGTGGTACGCCAAGCAGCTGCCCGGGGATCATCCGCTTACCCAGTAGCCGACCTCCCGTTTGACGTTGTTTGCACCGGCGCGGACTCGGACCGTTTCGTCATATTCGCAAAGCAAAATGCAGGTGCGGTATGATGCTATGCCAAGCTTTGTTGTTGGCGCGACGCCATACTGGAAGAGCAGACCATGATAGAAGAGATGACCGCAGAAACCTCACGACGCGACACTTGGATACGCGCGCTGTATGTGATCCTGTTCGCCTTGATTTACAGCCTCACGGAGATCGTGATTATTGCGGTGGTGCTGGTGCAATTCGGCTTCGTTCTGATTAGCGGCGAGCGAAATCAAAAATTACTCGATTTCGGCGCCGGGTTGAGCAAGTTCATCTACCAGATCCTGCGATACGCGACGTTCCACTCGGAGGACAAGCCGTTTCCATTTTCGGACTGGCCGTCGGTAGAACGCGGCGGTGAAACCGATGCCCAGGACGACGCCACCGGGCGCGACTAGCAACCGTACTTACCGCAACTGTATCAATCGCGACGAGCACGATGATGAAACTAGCGCTGAGCATTTTATTGATACCCTTCGTCCTGCTTCCATCGGCTTGGGCCGGGCAGGAAGTTCCGGATTATCCGGTGCAGCAGGTCAGTGACCACGTGTACGTAATCCACGGCCCGAGAGAGATCCCCAATCCCGAAAACCGGGGCTTCATGAACAATCCCGCGTTCGCAGTCACCGACCGCAGCGTCGTCATCGTGGATCCGGGATCGAGTGTGTATATCGGACAGATGCTGCTGCGGCAGATCGAACGCATCACCGACAAACCGGTGAGCCACGTGTTCGTCTCCCACATCCACGGGGATCACTGGCTGGGAAGCCAGGCCATCAAACAGGCCTACCCGGCGGTGAAAATCCACGCGCATCCGGAAATGATCGCCGAAGCCAACAGCGGCGGGGCGCAGCAGTGGCTCGATTTCCTGAGCCGGCTGACCCAGGGCGCCACCGACGGCACCCGGGCGGAAGTGCCCACCGAGGCATTGCGCGACGGTCAGGAGATCGCGGTGGGCGGGCTGACGTTCCGCGTTCACCTGTCGGAGCACGCACATACCAAGACCGACGCGATGATCGAA
Organism: uncultured Gammaproteobacteria bacterium; assembly: GCA_947259175.1. Classification (GTDB taxonomy): domain Bacteria; phylum Pseudomonadota; class Gammaproteobacteria; order Arenicellales; family JAANXG01; genus CALZGZ01. The sequence goes on from CAMYKW010000055.1 coordinate 21,244, forward strand.
GTGGTGGAGGACTCGCTGATGTTCCTGGGTGATATCGGCGTGTATCAACGCATGGGACGTATGGACGACGGTACCTTCCAAGGCAATATTGCGGCGCTGGATCGCGCCTTGGCGCTGAACCTGAAACACTATGTGCCCGGACACGGACCGTCAGGCGGCCGCGAGGCGGGTGAGGCGTTCCAGAGCTACCTGAAGCTCGTTTACGATGCGGCGGTCAAGTACGGGGAGGAGGGTCTTGCCGCCTATGAGATCAAGGAAAAGCTCCTGCCGCTGATGGACAAGTTCCGCGCCTGGCCGCTGTTCGAGGAAGAATTCGGCAGGCAGGTGAGCCTGGCCGTGCTCGAGGCCGAACAAGCCGCATTTTGAGACAGATGCTTGAACGCAGCGGCGAACCGGGACGACGGTGTTCCGATCTTGCCGAAGCGCGATTCATTGCCCCACGATGGCCGCCGCCGCTCCCGTGAGTTTCACGATGTGCAGACCGGCGCCGGCGCGGTCGGCCAGGTAGATCAGGCCGCGGCCGTCGATCTCGACATTATTGGTTTGCGCGACCCCTCGGCTGTCGTCGGCCGGGATGTAATAACCCGCTTCCCTGGGGTGGAACGGGTCGCGGACATCTACGGCGCGCGCACCGGCGTTGAAGTAGGACACGACGATCAGTTTCCGATAAAACGCGGGGTGGTAGGACCAATTCATCGAGTGGGCGCCGAATCGCCCACCGCGATCACAGAATCCGCCCTGGGATTCGCGAACCTGGTAATTGGCGACCGGAAACGGGCGGGTTTCATCGCTGATGTCAACGAGAAATACCATATCGTGGGCGTCTTCCCGGCACTCGGAGGCGAAGGACTCGGATACCAGCACCACGAAGTCACGCGGACTCGCGCCGATGAATTTTGCCTGTTCCGGCACCGGTATACCCATCATCGGCCATGCGGTATGCGCGCCCCAAAAGCGCGGCATGTCCAGCCGTCCGGTCTGCGCGGCGAGCAGATCGTCGACCGTCGGCCGG
>CAMYKW010000056.1 GCA_947259175.1 uncultured Gammaproteobacteria bacterium
ATAAACAGAAGAGTTGACTTACACTGCTACTACACTTGAAGAAGTGATCGTAGTCGGGATTGATGGAGGTGTTCATCAACTATGAAAACCGTGAAAGGTTGCCCTCACGATGCATACTAACGAGACAGAAACTATCGTCAAGTTTAGGGTATGACCGTATAAATCAAGCGGCGACCTGAACAGGTTATGCAATTTCTTTTCGATTGACGAATTACACTCCTGCAATGGCCTTCGCCAAGCAAGCGAATCCACCTTAAGCTCCGTATCGCTGGGTGCGCGAGATCATCGCCGCCATCGAGGAACGCGAGCCGGAAAACGAATAGGCGCGGGTAAGACGTCGCTCAGTTTATTGATTTACGATGTCGATACGCGCATTACCGGCGGTGACGCCGAGGCTGGCGAACAGGCCGGGTCGGGTCTCCAGGGCGGCGGATACGCGCGCCGGTGGGCGGTAATAGCGCTTGCCCTGGCGGCCGGGTTGCGCCGCATACGCCGCCATGTGCTGGATGTCGATGATGCGGCCGTGCTCGTCGATGAACGCGATATCGAGGGGCGCATGCACATTGTTCATGTGGAACGCCACCGAGGTGGGGCGTGGAAACAGGAACAGGATCTGCGTCTCGCTGACGGTTGCGGGACAGATGTGCTGAAAGCCCGCGGCGCGCTCACGGGCATCGTCGGCGACCCTTACCGGCATCTGCGTGGCACTGCCGTCGTCCCGCGTAACGGTGATCACACCGGCTTGCATGCCCGCCAATTCGCGGGTGGCGGGCACACACTCACCGGCCCATGCGAGCGGCCACGGCGCGGCGATACCGATCACCGCGAGCACCGCCACCCGCCACCGCCAGGATCCGGTACTCACGTCACACAGGCCTCGATCTTGGCCTTGACCTGTTCTGCGACCCGCAACGCCTTGAGGCCGTCGTGACCGTCCACCAGCGGCCGGGTCCCGTCGCGGGCCACGCGCACGAAGTGGTCCAGTTCCGCGTCCAATGGGGGCCGCGGCGGGACCTGGATGGTCTCGGTCTCCAGGCCGGGGAATCGCTGGCCCGGCTGGGGCGCCGTCTTGCGCACCACCTCGATCTGCTGATCGATATAGTTCAGGGCCTGGTAACTGTCGGCGCCGAAAATACGGATGCGCCGGAATTTGCGGCTGGAAACCCGGCTCGCGGTCACGTTGGCCACCGCATTGTTGTCGAACTCCAGGCGCGCATTGGCGATGTCGACATGGTCGGTGAGCACCGGCGAGCCGACCGCGGACACGTAAGTCAACTCCGCGTTGACCAGGAACAGGACGATGTCGATGTCGTGGATCATCAGGTCGGTGACCACGTCGACGTCGGTGGCGCGTTCGACGAAGGTGCCGAGGCGATGCACCTCGATGAATCGCGGCTGGGATACCCGGTCGGCGAGCGCCATGATGCCGGCGTTGAAACGCTCCAGGTGGCCGATCAACAACGCCACGCCGGCGCGGTCGGCGTGATCCACGATGACCTGGGCTTCCGCGACCGTCGGCGCGATCGGCTTTTCCAGCAGCACGTGTTTGCCCGCCTCGATATACGGCAATGCCACCTCCCGGTGCACGCTGGTGGGCACCGCGATGCTCACCGCGTCCACCCGATCGATCAAGGCATAGGGATCGGTGTGGCCGGCACACTGAAATTGGGCGCCGATTTCATCGGCGGTGTCGGCATCGGTGTCGGCGACTCCCACCAGTTCGACATCCGGCATGCCGGCATAGATCTTGGCGTGGATACTACCCAGGTAGCCCACTCCAACGACTCCTACTCGCAGCGCATCTGACATCGGACGCGATTTTTCTCCTGAGCGTTCACTTACCGGGCGCGGGTCTTCGCGCCGGAGGATTGTTTGCAGGTCTCATTATAAAGGACATTCCACGCAAGTATCTGTCGCCGGCGCCATGAGTCGTGCGCCGAATCCAGGTAGACTCACCGGCAGCGTAACCACACGAAGCGTCAAACCGACACGTGCATGACCGCAAATGCCGATAAATCCGTGCTGGTCACCGGCTGCTCGTCGGGGATCGGCCGCTGCATCGCCCTGGGCCTGGCCGACCGGGGCTACCGGGTATTCGCCACCGTGCGCCAGGCCAAGGACGCCGCGGCGCTGAACCATGACGGCGTGGAGGGCCTGCAACTGGATCTCAGCGACCCGGCATCGATCGAGTTGGCGGTATCCGAGATCCTGCGCCGCAGCGGCGGCAAGCTGTACGCGTTGATCAACAACGGCGCCTATGGTCAGCCCGGGGCGGTGGAGGATCTGTCCCGGGACGTGCTGCGCGCGCAATTCGAAGCCAACCTGTTCGGTACCCACGAGTTGACCGCACGGCTGATCCCGGTGTTTCGCAATCAGGGCGCCGGACGCATCGTGCAGATCAGCTCGATTCTTGGGTTGGTGTGCCTCACCTACCGGGGCGCCTACAACGCGTCCAAATATGCCCTGGAGGCGCTGTCCGACACCCTGCGCCTCGAACTCCATGGCACCGGTATTTTCGTATCCCTGGTCGAGCCGGGTCCCATCGAGAGCCGCTTCCGCGCCAACGCCCACCACTACTTCAAGGCCAACATTGATCCGCAACACAGCGCCCACCGCGAGGCCTACCGCAAGGTCGAGCAGCGCCTGACCAGCGATGAGGATGCGCCGTTCACCCTGCCCGCCGCCGCGGTGCTCGACAAGGTCATTTACGCCCTGGAGAGCCCCAGGCCGCGGGTGCGCTATCTGGTGACCGTGCCCGCCCATGGGCTGGCGCGGCTCAAACGCTGGCTCCCGGATCGCTGGATGGACCGTTTCATCCGCCGTTTCTCGGGATAAATCCAGCCGGCGTTTGTCAACCGTCCGCGAACGCAAACCGTTTCAATAAGCAGTTGAACGGACTTTCATCACGCGGCGATGGAGGGTTGGCTCATGACGTACAGCAGGACTTGGGTGATAGCGGCGCTCACCGCAGTGCTCGCACTGGGGATGACTCCACCGGCGGTTGCCGGTGGCGACTTCGGCTTCGGCATCTATTTCGGCCACCGGTATCCTCACCAAACGGGCCGCCGCTGACAATCCGGCGCTGCGCCGCGGGCGCGAAGCCGTGCGACATACCCTCCGCCATCTCGATGCGTCGGCGGAAAATGCGCTTGCGATCAACAATCAGTTGCGTCTACGGCGGCGCGAGGTGTTGAGCGGCAATGCACGCTCGGGTGGTTCGCACTTCCGGCGGGTAAGCAGTCACTCAAGCTGGGTGCGGAGCGCGAGGAAATCTCCGATCTTGCCGACAACCTGGATTTTTACGTGTGGCTGGAAACCCGGGATCAGGCGCGCGCGAAAACCGGTAACGGAACCTGATGTATGACGCCGGGCAGGCATAGCCACGCCAAGCCGACGATCACCGCTGTGTGCGCAGCGGCCTTGTTGATATTCATCGGGGAACAGGCGCTGGCGGATAACAACCGGGGGTTCCGTGACCGTCCGCCCATTTGGAACGAGCTCGCACCCAACGAGCGCGGCTTCCTCGAGCACCACTCGGAACGCTGGCACACCTACCCGCCGTCGGTTCGCCAACGCTTGCGCGGTCAGGCGCGGCGCTTAATGGAGATGGATGCGGAGCAGGTAGAGCGGCTGCGGCAGCAACGGCGTGCGTTTCGCCGGCTCCCGCCGCAGCGGCAGCGGGCGCTGTGCCGGCAGTTCCAGCAGGAACGCGGTTATCTTCCCTCCCACTGCCTGAATACTCGCTGATCGGTGCCGCGCGCCCGAACTTTGCATGCCGAGATGTCGGAGCTGATGTGAGAGGTAATTTCCGGGACCGTCGCCAGCAGGGATGCTGGCGTCGAGCCTACATGGAAGTATTCACGGCGTGTCCCGGGAATTTCCACTCATATCAGCCGGCTGCAATCCCAATCGTAACGCGGCGCTTATTGCGTTAAATGTAAGCCGGTGGCACCACGGAAATCTTTCAATCGATCACCGCCTCGCGCAACCGCCGGGCCGCGTCTTCGGGGCTCACCGTGTTGACGAAAAAACCGGAGCCCAGCTCGAACCCCGTAGGTATGCTGGTACGCGGACACACCTCCAGGTGCCAGTGGTAGCTGTCGCCGCAGCGGTCGCAGCCCGGGTCATGGGGCAGTGAATGGAGAAAATAGTTGTATTGCACGCCGCCCAACACCGCATCCAGCCGCGCCATGGTGCGGCGCAAGACGCGTGCGAAATCGGCCATGTCCTCGCGCGTGGCATTCAGGAAATCGGCTTCGTGGGCCAGCGGCAGGATGTGCAGCTCCCACTCGTAGCGGCTGGCGAACGGTTTGATGGCGATAAACCGCTCGCCCCGCTCGACGACATACTGCCCGACGTCGATACGGCGCTTGACCTCGCCGGACGCGCGGTCGTAGATCGTCGCTTCGAAGGTGAGCGCCTCGTCGATTAATGCGCAGAAGATACAACGGCCGTGGCGGGTGTAAAACGCGAGGCTGTCCTGCACTTCGCGGTGCACGTGTTCGGGGATCACCGGGGTGGCGATCAACTGGCTGTGGGTATGCGGGATACTGCCCCCCGCGGCCGGCCCGTAGTTCTTGAACACCAGCACATAACGCAGGCGCCGGTCGGCTTCATACAACTGCTGCATGCGTTGCCGGTAGGCATCGAACAACAGCGCGATATGCGAAGACGACATGTCGTGCAGGGCAATACCATGATTATCGTGGTCGATGATCACCTCGTGCCGCCCGTACCCATCGATGGTCTGCTGCAGGCCCAGTGACAGGCCTTGGCCGTCCCTGTCATCACCCAACACCGGATACAGGTTCTCCACGATACGGATCTTCCAGCCGTCGGCGTCGGTGTGGCTGGAAATGTCCGGCGGCGTCATGTGCTCGTTGCCGCGGCAAAACGGGCACGTCTCCACGCACGATCGGTCATCCCGCGGCGGCGGGTCCTCCGCCTTCTTGGGACGCATGCCGCGTGCGGTGGCGATCAACACCGACTCCCCCGGCACCACCGGATTGATGCGGATTTCACGTACGGGTTGATCTTCCTGAGTCACGCGTTCCTCAACTTTAACCAGTCGCGCGGTTCATGCGGCCGGCATCGAATGGGTGGCAATTCATGGGACTTTGAACCGGTGACGCGACGCTCACGCTTGGAGCAGATGCGACACCAGTCCGTCCGCCAGTTTGGGTTCGAACCAAGTCGACTTCGGCGGCATGATCTCGCCGGCATCGGCGACCGCAATGAGCGCGGACAGCGGCGTCGGGTTGATCGAGAATGCCACCGCCATCTCACCGTCGTCGACACGCCGCTGCAGTTCACCGAGCCCCCGGATGCCGCCGACGAATTCGATGCGCGGGTCGCGCCGGGCGTCCTCAACGCCGAGCAGCGGTTGCAGCAGGCGGTGGCTCAGAATGCTGATATCCAGGCGCGTATACGGATCGTCCGCGTGCAGCCATTCATCCGGCGCCCGCAGCCGATACCAGCGCCCGGACACATACATGCCGAATTCTCCGATCGCCGCCGGACGCACCGGCCGGTCCTCTTCGGCGAGCGCGAAGCGCCGCGCCACCTGCTCGATAAACGCCTGTGGCGACAAGCCGTGCAAATCCCTGATCAGGCGGTTGTAGTCGAGGATGTGCATTTGGGACACCGGAAACAATACCGCAAGGAAATGATTGGCCGCCTCGTCCTTGTGGCCGCGGCGCGCAGCTACGCGCGCTGCCGCCGCCGAGCGATGGTGGCCGTCGGCGATATAAAAGGCCGGCATTTTGGCAAATGCGCGGCTCGCCGCTTGCATCGCCTCGGTATCGTCCACCACCCACAGCGTGTGCTTGACGTCATTGAGCGCCAGATCCTCGTACGCCGGCGTTGCCCGGCATTGCGTCGCGAGCAGCTGCTGCAGGTCCGCGTCATCCGGATACACCAACAGCACCGGACCGGTCTGGGCGTTGAGTGCCTCCATATGATGCACCCGGTCGTCCTCCTTGTCGGGACGGGTCAACTCGTGCTTACGAATGTGATTGGATTCATAGTCGGCCACCGACACGGTAGCGACAATCCCGGTCTGGCTGTGGTCGGCACGCTGCAAACGGTAGATATAAAAACTCGGCCGCGTATCCTGCCGCAGCAGGCCGTCGTCGATCAGGCGCCGAAAATTCTCCGCGCCCCTGGCGTAGACCCTGGGATCATAGGCGGAGACTTCATCAGACAGATCGATTTCCGGTTTCGAGACGTGAAGAAAATTATCCGGCGCGTCCCCCGCCGCGTCGCGCGCCTCTTGGGTGGTCAACACGTCATAGGGCGGTGCGATAATACGTTGCGCGGACTCAGCCTTAGGCCGCAAACCACGAAAAGGCCTGATCAAGGGCATTGACAAGTTATTCCTGTTTCAATGAAGCGCGCCATTCAATACAACTAACGCGCGGCCGTCAAATCGATTCGGCAAAGCGGCATCCGTGCGGGCGCTTCAGCGAGGGTGTGCTATTTTAATAGAACTGGTCAAAACTCAGTATTGAAAAGATCAATTATGCGCAAAGGCCTCGTTATCGCCGCCGCACTCAGCGCGCTGTTGGCCGCAATGCCCGCGCTATCCGGTGAGTGGCGGATGAAATTTCAAACCGGACCGAAAACCACCATCGGTCTCAAGGTCTGGGATTCCCGCGGCGAGACCACCTGGAGTCACAACGCCTCTCCCAGCGACCCCACGCTCGGCAATCCCACCTCCCGGCTCTCCTACCGGGATATCGACAGCACGCTGGCCGAGATCACCGGCCACGTCGAATTGCCGCAGCGATTTTATCTGGAACTGGCGTACGGTTCAGGGAATATCGACGAAGGATCGCTGGTGGATGAGGATTTTCTAAGCGCGTTCGGGGCGCAATTCTTCGGCACCAGCCAATCGGGTGAACACCTGTTTTCACAAACCGTGAGCAACGTCAACGACACCGATGTACATTATTACAGCTTAAAACTCGGCCGCAGCGTGTTTGGCGATCCACGAAAACGAGGCGGCGTCGGCTTGTTTGGTCAGCTTCAGCTCTGGTCCGAGCAAACCCGCGCCGTGGGCATCCGGCAGACGGTGTGCACATCTCCCAATGTATTGTGCGCACCGGCGGGATTCGCGGGATTTGCCGATACCACGGTAATCAAAAATGACGTCGATTGGCGTTCGCTTTTTCTCGGTGTCGATGGTTATTACCGCATTACCGAGAAGTTGGCCATTTCCGGCACCCTCGCCTATTCGCCGCTGACCGAGGTGGAGAACGAAGACATCCACTTTCTGCGTACCGACCTCGCGCAGAACCCAAGCTTCAAACTCGACGGCTCGGGGGACACGATCAATGCGGAAGTGACCCTCAGCTATCACTTCACGCCGAACTTCGCCGGCCATGCCGGGCTGCGCTACTGGAAGGCCCGGGTCGAAAACGAAACGGCCGGGTGGTCGGTGTTTCCCGCCGAAGGCATCCGGCAGTTTGCCGATCTCAACGAACTGGAAAGCGAACGCAAGGGCGTCACCGTCGGCGTGTCATACACCTTCGGAGGTCAAAACAAGGCCTCCGAATAAACCAAGGCCTCGACTTGAAGCGGCAGGCAGGCGCGATTGCTCGATTCGTGGCGAATCGGTCCGCGGCTGGTTTGCGGATAAGCCGCTCTCAACTGAAACCCCAACAAGCTGAATCGAGGGGTAATTTTCGGGACCGTCGACCGCAGGGAAGCGGGCGTCGAGCCTACAGGGACGTATTCAAGGCGGGTCCCGGAAATTTATCCTCGGTTCAGCGCCGCCGAATGCTTAGATCGCAAAACCTCATTGCGGTATCGGTGCGCCAGACAGTTTGTGTCAACTTGTGCCGCGCGTGGTTTGCGGATAAGCCGCTCCCAACTGAAACCCCAACAAGCTGAATCGAGGGGAAATTTTCGGGACCGTCGACCGCAGGGAAGCGGGCGTCGAGCCTACAGGGACGTATTCACGGCGGGTCCCGGAAATTTATCCTCGGTTCAGCCCCGCCGGAAACTTGGATCGAAAAACAACATCGCAACGTCGGTGCGCTAGCCAGGTCGCGGCTGCTTGCACCGCGCTTTCGTTTAATGCGCCGCGCGCAGCGCCGCGATGCGTTCGTCCAGGGGCGGATGCGACATGAACAGGCGCTTCAGTCCCTGACCGATGCCGCCGGAGATGCCGAACGCGGCCAGTTGATCCGGCAGCGGGGGCTCGTGGACCCGCTTGAGCCGCTCCAGGGCGCCGATCATGCTTTCGCGTCCGGCCAGTCTGGCGCCGCCGGCATCGGCACGGAATTCGCGCTGGCGGCTGAACCACATGACGATCATCGACGCGAGGATGCCGAGCACTACCTGGGCGACGATGCTGGTGATCCAGAAGCCGGGTCCATGCCCGTGTTCGCTGCGGAACACCGCGCGGTCCACCACCTGGCCGATGATCCGCGACAGGAAGAACACGAATGTGTTCACCACGCCTTGAATCAACGCCAGGGTCACCATGTCGCCGTTGGCAACGTGAGAGACTTCGTGCCCGAGCACCGCCTCGGCCTCCTCGCGGCTCATCGACCGCAGCAATCCGGTGCTCACCGCCACCAGGGCGTCGTTCCGCTTGGCGCCGGTGGCAAAGGCGTTGACCTGGGGGGAATCAAAAATCGCCACCTCCGGCATGCCGATGCCCGCGGCCTCCGCCTGCCTGCGGACGGTATCCACCAGCCAGGTTTCGGTGGCATCGGCGGGTTGTTCGATCACCTGCGCGCCCATCATCCGTTTGGCCATCATCTTTGACATCAGCAAGGATATGAACGAACCCCCCATGCCAAATATGGCTGAGAATATGAGCAGCGACTGATAGTTCAGTCCGCCCTGTTGGAGATACGGCTCCAGGCCCAGAACCTTGATCGCGACGCTGAGCACCAGCAGGATTGCGATATTGGTAGTAATGAATAAAAAAATTCGTTTCATAGCGGCTCACCGACACTTACATAGACACGCATAATATGTGTATAAAGATCGTGGAGTTCAAGATTGAGTTACAAAAGTTTTAGGAAATCGACGCGATGACAGACAAAATCGAGCAGATTCGTCAGGTACACGCCCAATTCATCCACGGCGTCGTGCGGGCGGCGCACAACCCGACTGATTGTCAGGAATTGGACCAAATCCTGGCAGCGGCGGCGGAAAACGGGTGGACCGATGCAGTCAGGGCGGTGCGCATGATCCTCGACGGACGCCGCGACACCGGGGTGCTCGCGGGGCTGGACGAAGAAGACCACGCCATCATCAGCGGCATTCTGGAGGGTCTGCAAAATCCCGCGACTCTGCCCGACCTCAATGCCAAAACCGACGGATCGTTCGCCGCACCGGGTTTGGCGAGCATGATCGCCATGGCCAGCCGCGGAAACGTGCAGGCACTCCAGGCCTTGGGGGTAATGGGGGAGCAAATGACCGCTTTCGGGGGAGAGATGGCGCATATCTCCGGACGTTTCCGCCAGTTGCTGGATGGCCAGCGCGACGAGGACAAACTTACCGAGGGCATGAGCGCCAGAAGCCGCTCGCTGATGCTGTCCATACTGGATGAATTGGCCAAGCTGGACCACCACTGAGCGCGGCTGACCACCCGCGATCCGCACATGCTCTCAGCGCCGCGCCTGGTCGCCGAATGGGAACCGCAGACCGGGGTGCTGCTCGCCTGGCCCCATGTCGATGGCGACTGGCGGCCGTTTCTGGAGCGGGTGGAGCCGGTGTACGTCGAACTCGCCGCCGTCATCGCCCGATACGAAACGGTGTTGATCTGCTGCCGTAACCGCGCTCACCGCGAGCGAATCGCATCCCTGCTCGGCGATCAGGCGCCGGCGGATGATCGCGTCGTGTTCGCGAACATTCCTTTCAACGATACCTGGATTCGCGATTACGGCCCATTGAGCGTTGCACGCAACGCGTCGCGCGAATTGCTCAAGTTCGCGTTCAATGGCTGGGGTCACCGCTTCGAGGCCGGACTCGACAACCAAGCGGCGATACGCCTGAAGGAACAACGCGTGTTCGGCGCTACCCCCATGACCGTGATCGATAACTGGATACTGGAGGGCGGCAGCATCGACACCGACGGCGCCGGGACGCTGCTCACTACCGTATCTTGTTTGACCGCCGCCAATCGCAACGATGACAACGACCGGGGCCGGATTGAAAAACGCCTCGAGCAAACACTCGGCGGCCGGCGAGTATTATGGTTGGAGCACGGCGGCCTGGCCGGCGATGACACCGACGGGCACATCGACAACCTGGCACGGTTTTGTGATCCCACCACCCTATGCCACGTGATCTGCCGGGACGAAAACGACGAGCACTACGCGCCGTTACAGGCGATGGCGAATCAATTGCGCAGCTTCCGGCGGCCCGATGGCGAACTTTACCGGTTGATAGCACTGCCGCTGCCGCAGCCGGTCCACAATGCGAACGGCGCGCGCCTGCCAGCGAGCTATGCCAATTTTCTCATCATCAACGGCGCGGTTTTGGTGCCGGTGTTCGACGACCCCGCCGACGCGATCGCCCTGGCGGCGCTGCGGCCGTGTTTTCCCGGGCGCGAACTGATTCCAATCGATGCCCGGCCGTTGATCGAGCAAGCGGGCGGCTTGCACTGCGCCACGCTGCAGGTGGCCGCCGGCGTCCCTTTGCTGGCCGCGTAGTACAATGACGTGATGACCACTCCCACCGGACAATCCGCGGCGCTGACCGTCGGCGTGGTTCAACACGAGTGCGACCCCGACCGCGAACGGAACCTGGCCCAGGCGCTCGCGGGCATCGAGGACGCCGCACAGCGCGGTGCCGAACTGGTGTTGCTGCAGGAACTGCACAACCACCGGTATTTTTGCTCGATCGAGGACCCCGGCAATTTTGATCTCGCCGAGCCGGTTCCCGGACCGACCACCCGCGCGCTGGCTGACACCGCCCGGCGCACCGGAGCTTGTGTCGTCGGATCGGTGTTCGAACGCCGTGCCGCGGGGATCTATCACAACACGGCGGTGGTCCTGGAGCGCGACGGAAGCCTCGCCGGCGCCTATCGCAAGATGCATATTCCCGACGACCCCGGTTACCAGGAGAAATTTTATTTCACGCCAGGTGACCAGGGCTTCCGGCCCATCGATACCTCGGTGGCAAGGCTGGGTGTGCTGGTGTGCTGGGACCAGTGGTACCCTGAGGCGGCGCGCTTGATGGCGTTGGCGGGGGCGGAGATACTGCTGTTTCCGTCCGCGATCGGCTGGGATTCCGCGGATGACGCCGCCGAGCGCCGGCGTCAGATGGACAGTTGGATCACGATCCAGCGCGCGCACGCCATCGCCAACGGCCTGCCGCTGGCCTGCTGCAACCGCATCGGAAGCGAAACCTCATCCGATCGCGGACCGGTTATTGACTTCTGGGGCTCTAGTTTTGTGTGCGGCCCCCAGGGGGAACTGCTGTGGCGGGCGGCGACCGACCAGCCGCAAGTCGGTGTGGTGACCATCGATCGCCGCCGCACGGAACAGGTGCGGCGTGTTTGGCCGTTCCTGCGCGATCGGCGCATCGACAGTTACGGTGATATCGGCAGGCGGTTTGCGGATTGAAGAATATGACCCACAGTCATCAAGCGCCGCATTTCCGGCCCGCGCGGAAAAGTGAGTCGCGCATCATCGCCCAGTTGTACAGCACCGCCTCCGACGGCGTGGCCGACTACGTATGGACACAGCTCGCGCAACCGGGGGAAGACATCCTCGATGTAGGAACCCGGCGTTATGCCCGCGACGATACGGAATTCAGCTACCGCAACTGCACGATGGCCGAGGTCGGCGGCGAAGTCGCGGGCATGATGGTCGCTTATTCGATGACACACAATCCGGACCCGGACCCCGATATGGACCCGGTGTTACGGCCGTTCGCCATACTCGAGCAACCCGACAGTTATTACATCTGCGGCGTAGCCATCTATCCGCAATACCGCAATCACGGTCTGGGTTCACGGTTTATCGAAATTGCGCAACACGATGCGCTGGCGCGAGACCTCGCGCAGCTCTCGCTCATCGTCTTCGAGAACAATACCCGCGCCAAGCGCCTGTATGAGCGCCACGGATTCTATGAAACCGCCCGCCAACCGGTAGTGCCCCATCCGCTGATTCACCACACCGGGGACGCGCTACTCATGGTCAAGGACTTGTGACTGGAACCGACGTCCGCTGCCGGTGGGCGGGCAACGACCCTTTCTACCTCGCCTACCATGACCAGGAGTGGGGCGTTCCGGTGCACGATGACCGGCTGCTGTTTGAGTTCCTGATCCTCGAGGGTGCCCAGGCGGGATTGAGCTGGATAACAATCCTGCGCAAGCGGGCCGGTTACCGGCGCGCATTCGACAATTTCGAGCCCGCCAAGGTGGCACGCTACGGGCAGCGCAAGTTGGACGCGCTGCTCAAGGACGAGGCCATCGTGCGCAACCGTCTCAAGCTGCAAGCGGCGGTGAACAACGCGCAACGGTTCCTGGCGGTACAAGAGGAATTCGGCAGCTTCGACCATTTCCTGTGGGGATTTGTCGACGCCCAGCCGGTGCAGAACGCCTGGCGGCGGGCGACCCAGGTTCCGGCGTCAACAGCGCTGTCCGATGCCTTGAGCAAGGACATGAAAAAACGCGGATTCAAATTCGTGGGCAGCACGATCTGTTATGCTTTCATGCAGGCAGTCGGCCTGGTCAACGACCACACCACGGATTGTTTTCGCTACCGGCCGGTGTCCCGGATGCGGTAATCGCTGCGATGTCCGGGCCGGCGCGCCGATTGCCGGTGTACCCGATGCGATGATTCATGCAATTAAAAAATTTTTCGACACCCAGATGGCGGCGGCTGACGACGGCCCTGGGGAGCATCAGCTGCAACTCGCCGCCGCGGCATTATTGTTCGAAGTCAGCCGGTCCGATTTTTCCACCGATGATGCCGAACGCGCGAAGATCCGTGATTTGGTGCAGGCGCAGTTCAGCCTTGCCGATGACGAGGCCGACACCTTGATGCAGCTCGCCGAACAACAGGCGAAGCACGCCACCAGCCTGCACGGCTTCACCTCGTTGATCAACGGCCAGTGGCCGCTGCAGCGCAAACTCGAGTTGGTCGAGTTCATGTGGCGCGTCGCTTACGCCGATGAACATCTCGACGCCCACGAACTGCATCTGATGCGCAAGATCGGATCGCTGCTGTACATCCCTCACCGGGATTTCGTCGCCGCCAAGATGCGCGCCAGGGAACAGGGCTCCGGCGATTAACGAATAAAACATACGGGTCCCAGGCGTAACGACATCGTCGGTTCGTGCCGCTGCCAGAAAATGACATCGTGGATCGCATCTACAGACTCAATTTCTTAGCCCGCATTTCTCACCAGGATCCCGGATGCTGGCGCAGGACTCGTGCCCAGCTACTATTCTCAGCAATCCACATCAGGAATTTAAGCTGTCTCTTCATATCAATGACGTAACGAGTCTTTCAGGTGCATGCCAGGAATAGTAGCTGGGCGCCTGGAGCGAGACCCATAGCGAGCTATGGGTCGAAAATGCGGGTTAGTCATCCTACGGCGGCGCGGACGCTACAGCGGCCAGGGATTGTGCCGCCGGGCGACGGCGACGATGTAGGCAAACAGCAGCAGCGCAATCAGCCACGCCGCCACCCGCAGCGGTTTCTGCCTGCCGTGGCGGATGGCGATCATCCCCATGCCGATATACAGCAGCAGGGCCACGACCTTGGCCGTCAACCACGCGTGGACGAAGGGATACTGCTGAATGATCACGGCCAGTGCGATAGCGCTGACAAGCAGCGCGCTGTCGATGACATGCGGCACCACCCTGACCCAGCGCCGTTGAAGCCGCGGTAAATCGAGCAGCATCCACAACCCGCGGAGGAAGAACAATGCGCCACTCAAGGCAACGGCGGCGACGTGCAGGTGTTTCAGCGCGCTATAAAATGCAGCCATGTCCCCGCCTCGGGCAGCGCCGCGACCCGCGGCGTTCGAGTAGCGCGCGGCGATTCCGGCAAACGGTTCCGTAGAACCGGTACACCCATGCCACTGGCGCGCCGCACGTGCGGCCTGGAAATGAACCCCATTGGCCGGCGTGGCGGCCGTGAGGCAATAACTACGAGAGCCCCTTCAGAACGGGATGTCGTCGTCGAAATCCCCCGATGGCTCGCCCGTGGCGGGCGCGGTGGATTCCGTGGCGGGGGCCCGACTAAACTCATCTCCGGACGCCGGCGCCTGGGCGCCGCCGCGGCCGCCGAGCATGGTCATTTCGCTGGCGACGATCTCCGTGGTATAGCGATCCTGACCCTGCTGGTCCTGCCATTTGCGTGTCTGCAGCCGGCCCTCGACATAAACCTGGGATCCCTTCTTGAGATATTCGCCGGCGATCTCCGCGAGCTTGCCGAAAAACACCACACGGTGCCATTCGGTGCGTTCCTGGGTTTCACCGCTCTGCCGGTCCTTCCAGCTTTCGCTGGTGGCGAGGTTGACATTGGCGATCGCGCTACCGTTGGCCGAATAGCGAATCTCTGGATCACGGCCCAGATGACCAATCAAAATCGCCTTATTCACTCCCCTAGTCGCCATAACTCCTCCTTTGATTTAGATGATCAGCGCTCATTGAGCCCGACATATTAAAGGACGGCGCCGGTAAAGTCATGAGGCCGAAAATTCGCCAAGTTTTTCCTCATCCAACGCCTGTTTGTCGATTTTTAGATACGCTACGCCCTCTTCTGCGATGACCACCGCCTCCATCACCCCGGGCACCGCCAACAGGCGATCAGCCAGCGCCTTGGCCTGCTCCGGCGCGGTGTGGCCTACACGCAGCAAACGGCTGTCAAACAGCTTGAGCGCCGGCCCGGTGGTCGCCAACAGCAACCAGATACCCGCCATCAACAGACAGAACAGGAATACCGAAGCGACACCCCATTCGCCGTAGATCCAGCCTCCGATGACGCCCCCGGAAAACACACCCAGAAATTGAAAGGTGTTATACACGCCGATCGCAGTGCCCTTGCTCGCCGCCGGCGCAACCCGTGAAATCAATGACGGCATCATGGCTTCCAGGGCATTGAAGCCCCAGAAAAACACCCAAAGGGCCAACACCACGCCCGGCAGCGAGTGATAACCCATCAACAT
This sequence comes from uncultured Gammaproteobacteria bacterium, assembly GCA_947259175.1. Taxonomy (GTDB): domain Bacteria; phylum Pseudomonadota; class Gammaproteobacteria; order Arenicellales; family JAANXG01; genus CALZGZ01. The sequence continues at coordinate 15,148 of CAMYKW010000056.1, forward strand.
CACACCCTGGGACATCAGCAATAACACAATTGCGCCGGCAAATATCTTTTGCAACAGGTATTTTCTGGTGCTGAGATAGATGAGCGGAATCACCGCCGCCACCGACAACAGCATCACCGGCACGTATACCTTCCAATGCTGGCCCACGTCGAGCCCGCCTTGATGCACCAGGATCAACGGCACCACGACGAAAGTGGCGGTTAGAATCAGGTGCAGCACGAAGATACCGGCATCCAGGCGAAGCAACTGGGGGTCGCTGAGCACGTCCCTGATTTGACTGGGCGCGGTGTGCACCGCGCCGTGCCGGGCGGTTTGAATCGGCGTGGGAACCGCCAGCCACAACAGCGCAATAGCCGCCAGCGCCAAGGCGCAAGTGATCCAGAAAATACCGGTGACGCCGATCCAGTGATCCAGAATCGGCCCGGCTATCAACGCGATAATGAAAACCAGGCCGATGGAAATGCCGATCAGCGCCATGGCCTTGGTCCGTTGTTCCTCGCGGGTCAGATCCGCAGTCAACGCCAGCACCACCGCCGCAATCGCCCCCGCCCCCTGAAGGGCGCGGCCGATGATCACTCCCCAGATTCCGTCGGCGAGTGCCGCCACCGCGCTGCCGAACGCAAATACCAATAACCCGACCGTGATCAGGGGCTTGCGGCCAAAGCGGTCGGACAGCAGCCCGTAAGGTATCTGCAATAACGCCTGGGTGAGTCCGTAGGCGCCGACCGCCAGGCCGACCAGCAACGGTGTGTGATCCGGCAACCGCTCGGAGTGCAAGGCGAGCACCGGCAACACCAGGAACAGGCCCAACATGCGCAGACCGAATATGCCGCCCAAGGTACCCACCGCGCGACGTTCGCTGCTGTTCATGGGGTCTTTTTTCATCGGTGGTGCGTGCTTTGCGCAGGGAAACAAAGGCGGCGTATAGTATCAGGTTTAAATCTTTTCCGGCCATCTTAAATGGATACCATCAGAATTCGCGGCGCCCGCACCCACAATCTGCGTAACGTCGATCTCGATCTGCCGCGGGACAAACTGATCGTAATCACGGGATTATCCGGATCGGGAAAATCATCGTTGGCCTTCGACACCATCTACGCCGAAGGTCAACGCCGTTATGTGGAGTCATTGTCCGCCTACGCGCGACAGTTTTTGTCGTTGATGGAAAAACCCGACGTCGACCTGATCGAAGGCCTGTCTCCGGCGATATCCATCGAGCAGAAAGCCACCTCCCACAACCCGCGCTCCACCGTGGGCACGGTGACCGAGATCTACGATTACCTGCGTTTACTGTTTGCGCGCGTTGGTGATCCACGCTGCCCGGATCACGATGTCACCCTGGAAGCGCAGACGGTGAGTCAGATGGTGGACCAGGTGATGGCACTACCGCAGGATTTACGCATCTTATTGCTGGCGCCGGTGGTACGTGACCGCAAAGGCGAGCACGCCCAGCTCCTCGACAACCTGCACGCACAGGGATTCATCCGCGCCCGCGTCGACGGCGACGTCATCGAGCTGGACGATCCACCCAAATTGAAACGCAATTTCAAGCACGCCATCGAGGTGGTTGTCGATCGCCTCGTGGTGCGCCCCGGTCACGAACAACGCCTCGCCGAGTCATTCGAAACCGCGCTCGGGCTCGCCGACGGTCTGGCTAAGGTCCTGGTGGTGGCCAGCGATGAGCATCCGCAAGAACAAACGCTGGTGTTTTCTTCCCAGTATGCCTGCCCCCACTGCGGTTACAGTATCAGCGAACTGGAACCGCGGTTGTTCTCGTTCAATAACCCGGCCGGTGCTTGTCGCACCTGCGACGGGCTCGGTGTGGAACAGTTTTTCGATCCCAAACGCATTATCTATGACGCCGGCATCAGCCTGGCGGCGGGAGCGATTCAGGGCTGGGACCGGCGCAACGCGTTTTATTTCAATCTGCTACAGTGCCTGGCCCGACACTATGGCTTCGACGTCGACAAACCCTTCGACAAGTTGCCTGAATCCATTCAAAAGATGATCCTGTATGGCAGCGGCGACGAAAAAATCAAGTTCACCTACCTGCGCAGCGGCGGCCGCAGTGTGCAACGCACCCACCGATTCGAAGGAGTAGTCCACAACATGGAGCGCCGCTACCGGGACACCGAGTCCAACGCGGTGCGCGAAGATCTGTACCGCTTCATCAACTCGCAACCGTGCAAGGACTGCGACGGCAGCCGGTTGCGCCGGGAGGCGCGCAACGTCTTCGTCGCCGGCCGCGCCATCCACGACATCACCCACCTGTCCGTCGGCAGCGCCTTCGGGTTTTTCGACAAACTGGCGCTCACCGGCCAGCGCGCCAAGATCGCCGATAAGATTGTCAAGGAAATCAAGGAACGCCTGGGGTTTCTGGTCAACGTAGGACTCGAATACCTGACCCTGGAACGGTCCGCCGAGACCCTGTCCGGCGGCGAGGCGCAGCGCATCCGCCTGGCGTCGCAAATCGGTTCCGGCCTGGTGGGGGTGATGTATGTGCTCGACGAACCTTCGATAGGATTACACCAGCGCGACAACGGGCGTTTGCTTTCCACCTTGACCCGCCTACGCGACCTGGGCAACACCGTGCTGGTGGTCGAACACGACGAGGAGGCCATTCACTCCGCGGATCACATCGTCGATCTCGGCCCCGGCGCCGGCGTGCACGGCGGACAAATCGTCGCCCAAGGCAGGGTCAATGAAATCATGGCCAACCCCGGTTCCTTGACCGGCCGCTACCTTGCGGGACAGGAACGCATCGAACTGCCCGCGCAGCGCAGCGCAAGGGACACGAAGCGCAGCCTGGTGATACGCGGTGCATCGGGTAATAACTTGAAAGACATCGATGTCGAGATCCCCGTGGGGCTGTTAACCTGCGTGACCGGCGTGTCGGGTTCGGGTAAGTCCACGTTGATCAATGACACCCTGTATCCCGCCGTCGCACAACGCCTGTACAAGAGCAAGAATAATCCCGCGCCGCATGAAGAAATCGACGGCATAGAACATTTCGACAAGATCATCGATATCGACCAAAGCCCGATCGGCCGCACGCCGCGCTCCAATCCCGCCACCTATACCGGGTTGTTCACGCCGATTCGCGAGCTGTTCGCGAACACCCCCGAATCCAGGGCCCGCGGTTATAAACCGGGACGCTTCTCATTCAATGTCCGCGGCGGGCGCTGCGAGGCGTGTCAGGGCGACGGGCTGATCAAGGTGGAGATGCACTTCCTTCCCGATATCTACGTGTCCTGCGACGTATGCAAGGCCAAACGCTACAACCGTGAGACCCTGGACATCCGCTACAAGGGCAGGAATATTCACGAGGTACTCGAGATGACGGTGGAAGAAGCGGCGGAGTTCTTCTATGCAGTTCCGGTGATCAAGCGCAAGCTGGTCACGCTGTTGGATGTCGGCCTGGGTTATATTCATTTAGGGCAAAGCGCGACAACGCTATCCGGCGGCGAAGCGCAACGCATCAAGCTCGCCCGCGAGTTGTCGAAGCGCGATACCGGCAAGACCCTGTATATCCTGGATGAACCCACCACCGGCCTGCATTTTCACGATATCAAGCAATTGCTGCGCGTCCTGCACCGGTTGCGCGATCATGGCAACACCGTGGTCGTTATCGAACACAACTTGGACGTCATCAAAACCGCTGACTGGATTATTGACCTGGGTCCGGAAGGCGGTGATGCCGGCGGGGGCGTGGTTACCCGCGGCGCGCCCGAAGACGTGGCCAAACATACGGTCTCGTACACCGGGCGGTTCTTGCGTCCGGTACTGGCCCGCGGCCGTGATGTGGCGATTCGCAGCGCCTGACGCCGACCATCAACTTCACATGCCGACGATATGAAACGCACCTGCAGTCAATGCAAGCTACCCGGGATCAAGGTCGGCAAGGTCGTAACGCTGGGGCCCATGCAATGTGAATTTTGTGGGACGGAATACGAGATCGCGCGCTACAGGAATCTACCGTACAGCGTGGCCGGACTGCTGGCGGTTGCATTTATCTTGCTGTGGCTTACGGACAAGCTCAATGGCATCTCGTTCCTGATGCTTTGCGGCGTGTGGCTCACTTTCGACCTGATTTGGGAAAGCTTGGCGCCGTTACGGCCGATAAGGCCCCCGGACGCGGGCGCAACGTCCATGGACAGCGGCAATTCCGCCGCCAGGCTGGATGGCGCAGACACGGACGACAACGACGCAAATAAACTCGTCGGTTAAGGTATCGCGACCCCGTGACTGCATTGAGCAGCGAACCGCACGGCGCACGTCATGTCATCACCAAATCACCAACTCGAGCCGATCTACCATGGATTTAAAGATATTACTCACAGTTTTCACCGCGGTGTTCATCGCCGAACTCGGCGACAAGACACAGCTCGCCACCATGTTGTTTGCGGCAGACAAGGAGGTGAGCAAGTTGACGGTGTTCTTCGGCGCCTCACTGGCCTTGATCGTGGCGTCGGCGATCGGGGTGCTGGCCGGCAGCGTCATATCTCTTTATATCAGCGAGAAACAGCTACATTACCTCGCCGGGATCGGCTTCATCGGCATCGGGATCTGGACCCTGTTGAAGGCGTGAATGCTCACCGCCGCCGCCCTTGATGTATGATTTGATCCAACGATCCGTCGCAATGACCATACGCCAATGACATCCAAATCTCACTGGGAAAACGTCTATACAAAATCCTCCGCCAAACGCGTGGGATGGTACCGGCAGCATTTGCAGACGTCGCTGGAAATGATTGCCGCCACCGGTGCGGGATTAGAGGCGCGTGTTATCGACATCGGCGGTGGCGCTGCCACGCTGGTCGATGACCTGCTCGGATACGGCTACGAACGGATTACCGTCCTCGACTGGTCGGGCGCCGCTCTGTCACTGACCCGCTCACGGCTGGGAAACCTGGCGTCAAAGGTGCAGTGGATCGAAGGCGACGTTAAGAACGTGGAATTACCGCCCGATCACTACGATATATGGCACGACCGCGCGGTGTTCCATTTCCTTACCGACGCCGCCGATAGAAGAAAATACATGGATAAGTTGCAACGATCGCTCAGCGGCGACGGCCATGTGGTTATCGCGACCTTCGCCCCCGAGGCGCCGCCGAAATGCAGCGGCCTGAACGTACAGCGGTACACCCCGGAACTGCTGCAAATCGAGCTCGGAGAGAATTTTGCGCTCGAAGCGCAAAAACCCGAGCTGCATGTGACTCCCGGCGGCGTCAAACAGATGTACTGGTATTGCCGCTTCCGCAGACTAGCCAGCCCGCAATAGTTCAGCCTGACGCAACCGCCAGACCAATCAGGGCTGGAAATGCACCCAGCTGCCGGACAGTGCCTGGATGAATTGTTCCCATACCGTATCTGGATCTCTGTCGAACAGGGTTTGCGCATCGCCTTGGACCACGTACCAATCACCACGCTCAACTTCATGTTCGAGCTGACCCAACGCCCATCCGGCGTACCCGATATAGGCGTGGATGATTTTTTTGTTGCGGCTGCGTAACAAGGTGTCGAACACCGGCTTGCTGGACACGACATAGACGTCGTCCAGGACGCGGTTACCATACTCCAGGGGTCGCACGGATCGTACCAGGAACCGCAGCAGGTCGATTTCCACCGGACCCCCGTAGTAGACGTAGACATCGGTGTCCACCAGTCCCTCCCACTCGGGCATCAATCGGGCCACCGGCACCTCGCTGGGCCGGTTGACGACCAGGCCGATGCTGCCCCAGGCGTCATGACCGGTGATCAAGATAACCGTCTTGCGGAATCTTGGATCCTGGATGTGACGCTTGGCGACCAGAAATACACCGCGTTGTAATGATACTTCCCGCGATGGTCGCCGCGAGGACTGCAGCGGAGCCAACACCGACGAACCCCCCGCCGTCGGCTGCGCGGAACGTGGAATCGATACCCGTGCCATATCCCAGCCTGCGGCGGCACCGGAATCCCAGGCCTGGGTGACACCCGGGGCCATCAGCATCGTCGCTGCGATGAGGCGGAAATTCCAATAGGGTCGAAACATTTTAATGCACCTCAATATGCCGTAGGACAACCTCCGGTCTAGATACTAGTTTACCCCCAATCCGCGTGTTACGTAATGGGACAATCACTCCGAAGCGCCCCGCTTCGCGGGCGATTTGGCCTCGCTATGATCCCGCGGAGCGGCGGCTATTGCCCGTACCGATAACACGGCCCTGAACCACAGGTCATGTTGGCGCACCCGGGCGGCCCGTTCCGCAAACACTGGAACCCCGCCCCGTACAGCACACGGGTGGCATGCTTCACCCACCGCCGGCGAAACCGGCCTCGATCGCGCTTCACGGCGCGGTGGCGCACAACATCCTCCAAACGCTGCGACCGGTAGCCACGTCCGCGGGGCCAGGGTAACATCCCTGTAAAGCCAATAAATCATAAACCGACAGGACTACCCTCATGGCAACCGGACTCGTCGTACATCTCGAAATCAATCCTGCAAAACTCTCCGAGTTCCTCGAAATCGTGCGGGCGCACGGTGAATTCTCGGCAAAAAATGAACCGGGCTGCCTGGGTTTCCAGGTCATGGTGCCCAAGGACGAGCAAAACAAAGTGATCCTGGTCGAGGTGTATCAAGATGACGCGGCGCTGGAGTCCCACTGGAACTCACATCATATGGCCAGGTATCGTGACCGGGTGGAGGACATGATTGCCGATCGCAAACGTTATCTGTGCACGGTATGACCGCATACACCGCGCGTGGCAGCACGCTCCCGCCAACGCATGGATAACATTATTGAAATCAACAATGCGATTGTCTTTCGGGGCGCGACGCGTGTCTTCGACGGCCTGACGCTGGAGATCCCTGAGGGTTGCAACACAGCCATCCTCGGTCCCAACGGCGCCGGAAAATCAACCCTGCTCAAGCTGTTGTCCAGGGAGCTGTATCCGGTGCACCACAACAACAGCTACGTGCGCATTTACGGGCGCGAGCGATGGGACGTATGGGAGCTACGGTCTCACCTCGGTATCGTATCCAACGACCTGCAACAGACCTACGCGGCCCACGCGGTCGGCACCGACGTCATATTGTCGGGCTATTACTCGAGCATCGGACGCTGGAAACATCAGCGGTTCAGCGAAGCGCAACGGCGCCGCGCCGACGAAGTCGCGGCCACCCTGGGGATCTGCGCCCTCAAAGACCGGAAATTCGCCGCCATGTCCACCGGAGAACAACGCCGCTTCCTGCTCGGGCGCGCGCTGGTCAACGATCCCGACACCCTGGTGATGGACGAACCCACCAGCGGCCTGGATCTCAAGGCGTGTTTTCAGTACCTGGAGATGATCCGCCGCTTGATGGCGGATGGCAAGACGGTGGTGCTGGTCACCCATCACATCCATGAAATTCCGCCTGACATATCACGCGTTGTGTTGCTCAGCGGCGGTCGGGTGACCGCTGACGGAGATAAATCCGAAGTGCTGTCCGACCAGCGCCTTAGCAAACTGTTCGGCACCCCAATACATTTGATTTACCGGAACGGTTACTATCAAGCGGTGCCCGCAGCCTGATTGCGGTAACATGCATTCCGTGCCGAACACTGGAAATCGCGGCGTCGCATTCGCTTACCAACGACACGTACCTGCTCACGCAACATGTCACTGAAGTCATCGCTAGTCGCCCTGTTCACCCTGGGCAAAGGGATCTTCCGAGGGCTACCGGAGGCCGCCGCCGATGACCACCCGATCGAGCTTTTCGGGACGTGGTTCTCACAGGCGAAAAAATCCGGCCTGCTGCTACCGGAAGCCGCCACCCTGGCCACCTGCACCGTGGATGCCGCGCCATCCGCGCGCCTGGTTCTGGTCAAGGACTTCGGCGACGAGGGATTCGTGTTCTACACCAACTACGGCAGCCGCAAGGCGGCGGAACTGGAACAGAATCCACACGCCGCTCTGGTATTTCACTGGCCGGTGCTGCAGCGGCAGGTGCGTATTGAAGGAGACGTAACGCGTATTCCGGTAGCGCAATCCGATGCGTATTTTCATTCGCGCCCCCGCGGCAGCCAGATCGGTGCTTGGGCGTCGCGTCAAAGCGAGCCGCTGAAAGATCGCAGCCATTTGGAATCACTGTTCAGGAAACTGGAAACAAAGTATCAACATCAAGACGTGCCTTTGCCGGAGTTTTGGGGCGGATACCGGGTTAATCCCCGCAGCATCGAATTCTGGCAAGGCCGTGCCGACCGCCTGCACGATCGCCTGCGCTTCGATCGCGACGGCGCCGGGTGGACCAGCACGCGCTTGTATCCCTGAGCAACAGGAACCTCGCCGACATGAAACTCACCGACTTTGACGTAGTGACCTTCGATCGCTGTGGCACGCTGATTGACTGGGAGGCCGGATTACTCGAAGCGCTCTCCCCCTTGCTCGCACGCGCGAACGTGGATCGCGATGCGGCGTTGCAAACCTTTGCTGAATTCGAATCCCGCCAGCAAGCCGAGACCGGCGCCATGACAAGCCGGGTTTCGGCGCCACCAAGCCACCCCCGAGCGAGGCGCCGGTGGACTTTCATTTCCACAGTCTCGCGGAGCCGGCGGCAGCACACGAAGCGATGCTCACGGCTAAATCAACCATGCAGCGGGGATAAAAGCCGTATAATGCGGATCTGAAGCTGGAGCAGGCCTATGAAGACGAATGTCAAAAACCCTCGACCTGTGGTTGCCGGCGAGAAGCTGCGCGGCGCGGAAAAGATGGCGCGCATCCCGATCAAGGTGGAGCCGACCCGCGCGCCGTTGAAGAAACCGCCCTGGATCCGCGTGCGCCTGCCGTCCGGCAATCAGGTCACAAGGCTCAAACTTGTGCTTCGCGAAAGCAAACTGAATACCGTGTGCGAGGAGGCCTCGTGCCCCAACCTTCCCGAGTGTTTTGGGCACGGCACCGCGACCTTCATGATCATGGGCGACATCTGTACCCGCCGTTGTCCGTTTTGTGACGTGGCCCATGGACGCCCCCTGCCCTTGGACGCCGACGAACCCAAGAACCTGGCGCACACCATCCAACGGATGAACCTGCGTTACGTCGTCATAACGTCGGTAGACCGCGATGACCTGCGGGACGGCGGCGCGGATCATTTCGCCGCGTGCATTCGCGAAATCCGCGCCCTCAACCCCGATATTCAGATTGAGATCCTGGTGCCGGATTTTCGCGGGCGCATGATCACCGCGTTGGACAATCTGATCGATACGACGCCCGATATATTCAACCACAACCTGGAAACCGTGCCGCGCCTGTACAAACAGGCGCGACCCGGCGCGGATTACTACTGGTCGCTAAAGCTGCTGCGCGAGTTCAAGACGCGGCATCCGCACATTCCCACAAAATCCGGTTTAATGTTGGGACTCGGCGAACAGTACGACGAGGTGGAGCAGGTGTTGCGCGATCTGCGCGCGCATGATTGCGACATGATCACACTGGGGCAATACCTGCAACCCACTATGCATCACCTTCCGGTGACACGCTTTGTGCCTCCCGCGGAATTCGACATGTTGCGGGATTTCGGTTACAAATTAGGTTTCTCCCATGTGGCCGCCGGGCCGATGGTCAGGTCGTCTTACCACGCCGATCTTCAAGCGCGTGGGAATTTTAACGACACGGTCACACAACCGCGTTAGCCGGCGACCACCGTCCGGTTGCGACAGCTAATCTTGATGCGGCAGCGAAGAATGACGCACACGTGGAGAGCAAACGACGGCGCACTGTGACTGAACCGTCGATCATGATTGTTGCGATCGATAAACGACACGTGTGATAACGCACATCAGAGCGATCGGCGATCCCGAGGCTCGAATGCAGGCAAACTGAGGAGGCGAAACATGCAACCGGCCGAGAAGTTTGAAGATATAGACGCCCTCGAAACCCGGGAGTGGCTCGACGCTCTGGAGGCGGTCATTGAACACGAGGGCCCAGAGCGCGCGCACTACCTGCTGAATAGACTCATCGACAAGGCGCGGCGATCAGGGGCCTACCTGCCTTACAGTCTCAATACCGCGTACATCAACACCATCCCCGCCGCCCAGGAGCAGCGCAGCCCGGGTGATTCCGCCATCGAATGGCGGCTGCGCTCGTTGATCCGCTGGAATGCGATGGCGATGGTGCTGCGCGCCAATCGCAAGAGCACCGAACTCGGAGGACATATCGCCAGCTTCGCGTCTTCCGCGACCTTGTACGACGTCGGATTCAATCACTTCTGGCATGCGCGCGGCGAGGAGCACGGTGGAGACCTTATTTATATCCAGGGTCATTCAGCGCCGGGCATCTATGCACGCGCTTATCTGGAAGGCCGTTTGACGGAGAAAGACCTGGACGGCTTCCGCCAGGAGGCGGGGACCGAGGGATTGTCTTCCTATCCCCATCCCTGGCTGATGCCTGACTTCTGGCAGTTCCCCACCGTGTCCATGGGGCTGGGTCCGATCATGGCGATCTATCAGGCCCGCTTCATGCGTTACCTCCACGATCGCGGTTTGGTCGACACGGATCCGCGCAAGGTATGGTGTTTCTGCGGCGACGGGGAAATGGACGAACCGGAATCCATGGGCGCGATCTCCCTCGCGGGCCGCGAGAAACTGGACAACCTGATCTTCGTGGTCAATTGTAACCTGCAGCGCCTGGACGGCCCGGTGCGCGGCAACGGCAAAATCATCCAGGAGCTGGAGTCGGCGTTCCGCGGGGCCGGTTGGAATGTCATCAAGGTCATCTGGGGGTCGTACTGGGACCCGTTATTGGTGCGCGACACCCAAGGATTGCTGCGGCAGCGCATGGAAGAGGCGGTAGATGGCGAGTATCAGGCTTTCAAGGCCAAGGGCGGTGCCTATACACGCGAACATTTTTTCGGCAAGTATCCGGAACTCAAGGCAATGGTCGCCAATATGACCGACGAGGACATCTGGCGGCTCAACCGCGGCGGCCATGATCCGCATAAGATTTACGCCGCCTATGCCGCCGCGACCCAACACACCGGCCAGCCCACGGTGATCCTTGCCAAAACCGTCAAGGGCTACGGCATGGGAGAATCCGGCGAGGGACAGAACATCACCCACCAGCAAAAAAAGATGGACGAGGAATCGATTCATCAGTTCCGCGACCGCTTCAAGATCCCGGTGGCGGATGACCAGTTGGGCGAGATCCCGTTCTACCGGCCGCCGGACGACAGCCCCGAGATCAAATATCTGCACGAACGACGCAAGGCTTTGGGCGGGTTTCTGCCCAGCCGAAAGGCGGACGCCGAACCGCTGCCGATCCCGCCGCTGGATACTTTCAAAACCCAACTCGAGGCAAGTGGCGAGCGGCAGATTTCCACCACTATGGCGTTTGTACGTATTCTCACTGCGCTGACCCGCGACAAGAACATGGGCAAGTATGTGGTACCCATCGTGCCCGACGAATCCCGCACCTTCGGCATGGAGGGCTTGTTTCGCCAATTGGGCATTTACTCGTCGGTGGGCCAGTTGTACAAACCGGAAGACGCCGACCAATTGATGTACTACCGCGAAGACATGAAGGGACAGGTTCTCCAGGAGGGGATCTGCGAGGCCGGCGCGATGTCCTCGTGGCTGGCGGCTGGAACCGCGTATGCCAATCATGGCATCAATATCATCCCGTTCTATATCTTTTATTCGATGTTCGGTTTTCAGCGGGTTGGCGATCTCGCATGGGCCGCCGGCGATTCGCGCACCCGCGGCTTTCTCATCGGTGGAACCGCAGGGCGCACGACCCTGGCGGGCGAGGGATTGCAGCACCAGGATGGCCACAGCCAAATACAGGCGATGCTGGTCCCGAACTGTGTCGCCTACGATCCGACTTATGCGTACGAGCTGGCGGTAATTATTCATCATGGACTGAAGCGCATGTTCGTGGATCAGGAGAGCGTTTATTTCTACATCACGGTCATGAACGAGAACTACGCCCATCCCGCCCTGCCGGCCGGCGCAGAGGAAGGTATCATCAAAGGTATGTACCGTTTGCGCACGTCCAGCTCAAAAGGCGGCAAATCGCGACCGTCGGTGCAGCTTCTCGGCAGCGGCACGATCTTGCGCGAGGTGGAGGCCGCCGCGGCGATGCTGGAGGATGACTACAACGTGGCGGCGGAAGTATGGAGCGTTACCAGTTTCAATGAACTGCGGCGCGATGGCCTGGAGAAGGAACGTTGGAATCTGCTGCATCCCGATCAACCGCGTCGCGCCAGTTACATCGAGGAATGCCTGAACAGCTTTGCCGGTCCGGTGATCGCCGCTACCGACTATATTCGCTTGTTTGCCGATCAGATCCGGCCGTTCATACACAAACCGTACGTGGTGTTGGGAACCAACGGCTATGGGCGCAGCGACACGCGCAAGAATCTACGCCACCATTTCGAGGTCGACCGCAATTTCGTCACCGTGGCGGCACTCAATGCGCTGGCCGAGCAGGGTGACATCGACGTGCGCCGCGTCGACGAGGCGATCAAGCGCCTCGGGATAGATCCGAATAAGCCGTATCCGGCCACCGCTTGAATCAGGGAGACAGCCAGTGGTCAGGTTAGAAGAAATCTTTGTTCCCGACCTGGGAGACTTCAAGGACGTGCCGGTGATCGAAGTCCTGGTGCGCGAAGGACAGGAGATTCAGAGCGAGGATCCGCTGATAACACTGGAGAGCGACAAGGCGACCATGGACGTGCCCAGTCCCGTGGCCGGAAAAGTCAACGATCTTCTGGTTGCGGTGGGCGACAAAGTTTCGCGCGGCGACTTGATTCTGGTGTTGGAAGTCGAGTCCACCGCGGCGCCCGTAGAACACGAACCGGTCCCGGAAACTCCGGCTGACGAGGCGCAACAACAGCAACTGGAACTGAATCACGTGACTGCAGCGGCGCCCGCCACCGGTAGCGGAACGGCCGCTGCGCCGCCATCCACCACCGAGACGGCCCCGCCGGCCCGGCAGGCGGCCGGTGAGCAGGTCGAGGTCGAGGTCCCCGACATCGGCGATTTCCACGACGTTGAGATTATTGAGATCATGGTCGCGCCCGGCGACATTATCCGCGCCGAGGACCCCTTGATTAGTTTGGAGAGCGACAAAGCCACCATGGATGTCCCTGCGCCCCTGTCCGGCACGGTGACGGCGCTGCGGGTCGCTAAGGGCGACAGGGTCTCGACGGGCAGCCCGATATTGATGGTGGCGCCCGTCGGCGCGGCCGCCGCGACCCCGGACGCTGAGCCGCAGGCACCGCCGGCGCCCACCCCGAAACCGGCCGCGGCAGCCCCGCCTGCAGCCGCAACACCCCCCGCACGGCCGGCGCCGGCGCCGCCGCCGACGCTGCCGCCCGCGGTGGACACCGCGGATGCGGCAAAAGCGCACGCCAGTCCCAGCGTGCGGCGCTTTGCGCGCGAACTCGGCGTCGACCTGGGTGGCGTGCCGGGCAGCGGACGCAAGGGACGCATCGTCAAACAAGATGTACAGGCGTTTGTAAAACAACAGCTCGCACGACCATCCGCCGAACCGGCCTCCGCGGCGCCGGCGGGGTTCACGCTGCCGGAGATGCCGGACATCGATTTCGCCAAGTTCGGCGAGGTCACCGTGCAGCCCCTCGGCCGCATCAAGAAACTCACCGCCGCCAGCCTGCATCGTTCCTGGCTGCATGTCCCCCATGTGACGCATCACGACGAGGCCGACATCACCGAGTTGGAGAGCTTCCGCAAACAGGCCAAGGAAGACGCGGAGCGACACGGGGTGCGCCTGACGATGCTCGCCTTCATCATGAAGGCGTGTGTCAGCGCCCTGAAACAATTTCCCAGCTTCAACGCGTCCCTGGAAACCGGTGGCGAAAACCTGATTCTGAAACGCTATTACCATCTGGGTATCGCCGTCGACACCGAGGAGGGTCTGGTGGTGCCCGTTATCCGGGATGTCGACCTCAAAGGGGTGCTCGATCTGGCCAAGGAGTTGGGCGAGGTCAGCGAACGCGCCCGGGACAAGAAACTGACTGCAACGGATCTGCAGGGCGGCAGCTTCACGATCTCCAGCCTCGGCGGGATCGGCGGCACCGCGTTTACCCCCATAGTGAACGCCCCCGAGGTGGCGATACTGGGCGTATCCCGCGCGCAGATGAAGCCGGTGTTCAAAGACAAGGATTTCGTACCCCGGCTGATGCTGCCGCTGTCGCTTTCCTACGACCACCGGGTGATCGACGGCGCCGAGGCGGCGCGGTTCAGCGCTTTTCTGACGCGGGTGCTCGAGGACGCGCGCCGCTTGCTGCTATGAACCTGCCGCATTCAGCAAAATCGCCACACCGGGCCATGAACGCGAAGAACCACAACGACGCCACCGGGGAAGAGTCTCAGTTTGACTGAAAAGATCGACATCAAAGTGCCGGATATCGGTGACTTCAAAGACGTGGAAATCATCGAGGTCCTGGTCCAGCCCGGTCAGCAGATCCAGCCCGAGGATCCACTCATTACACTGGAAAGCGACAAGGCGACCATGGATGTGCCCTCGCCGATGGCCGGTACGGTTGAGGAAGTGGCGGTTAAAACCGGCGATAAGGTCTCGGAAGGCGCGGTGATTCTCACGCTGCGCGCCGCCGAACACGATGCACAGACCCCACCCACCACCGCGCCGGCGCAAGAAAAAGCGCCGATAGAGGCGCAAGAAGCCTTGGATATGAAGGCCGATCGGCACGTCGAGGTGGTGGTGCTCGGCGCCGGTCCGGGCGGTTACACCGCCGCGTTCCGCGCCGCGGATCTGGGCAAGAAGACCATCCTGGTCGAGCGCTATCCGGACCTGGGCGGCGTGTGCCTGAACGTCGGCTGTATTCCCTCCAAGGCCCTGCTGCACGCCGCCAAGGTGGTCGCCGAGGCGCGGGACATGGCCCTGCACGGCATCGCATTCGGCGACCCGAACATCGATCTGGATCGATTGCGGGGCTGGAAGAACGGGATCGTCGGCCGCCTGACCAAGGGGCTGGCCGGTCTTGCCAAACAGCGCAAGGTCGAAGTGGTGCAGGGTAGCGGGGAATTCATCGGCCCGAATAATCTGGTGGTAGTCGGCGACAGCGGCGTGACTACCGTGTCGTTCGAACATGCCATCATCGCCGCAGGCTCCCGTTCAATCACGCTGCCCGGCTTCCCCGTGGACCATCCGCGGGTGATCGACTCTACCGGCGCGCTGGCGCTCGAGGACATCCCCCGACGTATGCTGGTCATCGGCGGCGGCATCATCGGCCTGGAAATGGCCAACGTGTATCACGAACTCGGCGCCCAAATCACCGTGGTCGAACTCACACCCACACTGTTGCCCGGCGTCGACGGCGACCTGGTGAAACCACTGCAGCGCCGCATCTCCAAGATGTACGAAAACATCTTCGTCAACACCAAGGTAGCGCGCGTCGAACCCGGAGACAAACAGGTCAAGGTCTGGTTCGAAGGCGACGCGGCGCCGGAAAGCGATGTGTTCGATACCGTGCTGGTGGCGGTCGGGCGGCAACCCAACGGGCATGAGATCGGCGCGGAAAACGCCGGCGTCCACGTCGACGAGCGCGGTTTCATACCGGTGGACCCGCAGCAGCGCACCAATGTCGCACACATTTTCGCTATCGGCGACATCGTGGGCCAGCCGATGCTGGCGCATAAGGCCACCCACGAAGGCAAGGTGGCGGCGGAGATGTGCGCCGGGTTGAAGAGTGGATTCGACGCCGCCTCCATCCCCAGCGTCGCCTATACCGACCCGGAGGTCGCCTGGGTCGGCGTCACCGAATCCGAGGCCACAGAACAGGGGATTACTTACGGTAAGGGCGTGTTTCCCTGGGCCGCCAGCGGCCGCGCCCTGGGGCTGGGCCGCGACGAGGGGCTGACCAAGCTGTTGTTCGACGAGGACAGCGGACGGGTGGTCGGCGCCGGCATCGTCGGGCCCAACGCCGGCGACCTGATCGCCGAAGCGGGACTGGCCATCGAGATGGGCTGCGATGCCGAAGACATCGGCCTGACCATCCACCCGCACCCAACCCTGTCGGAAACCGTGGCGTTCGCGGCCGAGGCGTTCGCCGGGACCATCACCGATTTGTACATCCCCAGGAAAAAGTAAGGGGAACAACAAACGTAACAGGCGCGGTTATCCGGCAGCCCGATCGAGTCGTCGTCATCTGAAAATTCGCACATGAACGTAGGCACGCAGACCGTGAATCATCGCCCGCTGTCCCGGGTGGCGCTGTTGGCGTTCGTGTTGTCCATCCTCACCATCGCCGTGGTGGTCATGGCGGCGGTCGGTTTCCGCATGGAGTGGTGGGGATACGGCAGTTCTTTGAAGATATTGCGCGCTGCGGCGTACGGAGGCGCGTTTACCGCCATGGTGTCGCTGGCCGCAATCATGCTGACGTGGCCCGGACGCAGACGCCGGGGCCTTGTCCTCAGTGTCAGCGGCTTGCTAATCGTCACGGCAACCCTCGCCATGCCATTGTACTGGAACCATGCGAAATCGAGGCTGCCGCCGATCCAGGACATTTCCACCGACCTCGAGAATCCACCCGAGTTCTGGGAGGCGCCCACCTCGAGAACCACGCATCCCGGGGAACCAATCGCGGAACAACAGCGCGCGGCATACCCGGATATTCAGGCCCTCACCCTGGCCGCGCCGAGCGAGCGAGTATTGGCGGACGCCGTTGCCCTGGTCGCAGAGTTCGGCTGGAAGCTGGTCGCTGCGGATCCCGGGGAAGGACGCATCGAGGCGACAGTCACCACCTTCTGGTACGGCTTCAAGGACGATGTCGTCATCCGGCTGACACCCACCGGCGCCAACACCCGGGTGGACATGCGTTCCACTTCCCGATTCGGCGGCGGCGGCGATGGCGGATCGAATGCGAACCGCATCCGCAACTTTCTGGAAGCGCTGAAAAAATCGGCATCCCGTTAGTCCGCATATTGCGGTCGAACTATTCGTCTTGCAGGCCTTGCAACCACGCGATGGCGGCATTCCTTTCGGTAAAAATGCGCAGGGAAATCCCTCGGTTCAGCGCCACCGTCTCCGCGAAGCTGGCCTCATCGGCAATATTTTTTTGCGGTTCAATAACACAGGCGATGAAACTCCCGGCTGGGAACGCGTCATAGTATGAAATATTGAATTCATACAGCGCCATGGTGTCCGGCACTTGCCTGATGATTGCCGCACTCATGTCAACCAGCACGCGGGCCAGTCCCCGATCAGCCATCTCCTCGCCGGAGCGCTGACGGGACTCAACGGCCTCTTGCATCGTCAGCTCATCGGTATGAACGACTTCCAGAATCCCGTTGTCCAGCGCGTTGATGCGATACGTCATCTAATCACCAGCATGAATACCAATTAGCGCACTCAATTATAAATGAATCGATGTAGGTTGTAGCTACCGATCGTTTACTCAGGAGGCGATACCTACTGCATCCCCGGGGCGCAGGTCCAGCCGGCGCGCCGCATTGTCCTGGTTCATGGCGATCTCCAACAGGCCGAGCGAATTGGCGTACCAGAACGGACGCCCGGGAGGTGCTTCGCTGAAGGTGCGCGCATAGCGAATAGTCATACCACCCACTTCAATCACGCTTTCGACGTCGATGGCTGACGCACGCAATCCGCTGATCGCATTGCCGTAGTGATCGATATATATGACCGCCCCCCAATCATCGGGCCAGCCCGGGGCGTCCATTGCGGGATGATCTGCGGTGGACGGCGGCAGCGTTCCGCGCGCGAGCATCGCCGCTACCGGCGCGAACAGGTCGCGGCCGTGGAAGGAGTCAGACAGCGCAACCGGCCGCCAGTCTATGCGGTACGCGGCCACTTCCCGCGCGCGACGCATCACCATAGCCAACAAGCCATTGTCAGGCCCGACGAACCAACGGCCGTCAGCGCGCACCATGATCGCCTCACGCCGCCCACCGACGCCGGGATCGACGATGCCGAGGCACACTGCGTCGTGGGGCATCTGATCCGTCAACGCCGCCAGCAGGTAAGCACCCGCCTTGATGTCGAAGCCCGGAATATGGTGACACAGGTCGATCACCGGCGTGCCGGGCGCCTGTTCCGTCAGCACGGTGTGGATTTGCCCGACATAAGGATCGTGCACGCCGAAATCCGTAAACAGGAGGATCATCTCTTCACACTCTCCGCCTACTCCTCCAGCCCCCACATCTTGAGCAGGAACGCGTAGATGAAGGCGGTGCGTTTCAAATCCTGGTAGCGACCGGTTTCACCGTAATGGCCCGTGGTATCCACCTGCAGCAACAGCGGATTATCATCCGTCTTTGCGCTGCGGAGTCTCGCAACCCACTTCAGCGATTCCCAGAATCCCACCCGCTGGTCATGCAGCCCGGCGGTGATCAGCATCGGCGGGTAGTCCCGGGCGCAGACATTGTCGTACGGGGAGTAATTGCGCATATAGCGATAGTCGCGTTCCCGCGTGGGATTGCCGAACTCTTCGTAGTCATGCACGGTCAGCAGTTGATTGGAATCCAACAGCGTGTTGACGACGTCGACAAACGGCACCTCGGCGACCACCGCGGCGAACAAATCCGCCCGCCGCTGCGCGGCGACGGCGACCAACAGCCCACCTGCGCTGGCGCCCCACGCGGCGATCTTTCCCGCCGCGGTGTACCCCGTTGAGATCAAATACTCGGCGCAGTGCAGGAAATCGGAGAAACTGTTTTCCTTGTTGAGCAGGCGGCCTTGTTCATACCAGTCGTACCCCAGTTCTCCGCCGCCGCGCACGTGGGCCAGGGCGACTACCGCGCCGCGATCCACAAGGCTCAAATAATCGCTGTTGAATTCGATGTCGAGGCTCTCCTCGTACGCACCGTAACCGACGAGCAGCAACGGGTGGCTTCCGTCCAGACACAGGTCCTTACGATGCAATAACGTGATGGGGACCCGGATTCCGCCGTCGGCACCCGCATACACGCGAGCGAGTAGATACCGGGAGGCGTCATAGCCGAGGACCTGGTGCTGTTTGCGCACCTGGCTTTGGCGGCTCGATATATCATAGTCGATGACACATTCCGGCGTGACCAGGGAGCTGTAGTTCATGCGCACGAATGTGCAGTGATAATCGTCCAAATCCTCCACATCCACACAATACAACGCATCTGGAAATGCAATAACGTGGTCCTCACCGGAATTCATATCGACGACTCGCAGTCTATCCAGCCCGTTGTGCCGTTCCCCGATTACCATGTGACCGGCGAACACCTCCAAAAATTCCACCGTCGAATCCGCCTGCTCGGGCATCCATTCATACCACACCCCGGGCTCGGCGACGGATGCCTGCATAATCTTGAAGTCGGCGGCATCGACATTGGTCAGCACGAAAAAGCGGTCACCGTGATGATCCAGGTAATACTCCACATCCATCTGCCGTGGTCGAATCAAGCTGGGAGCAAGCTGGATTTCCTTCGCGTCCAGGCAATACACTTCCGATGTGGAGTTACTTTGCGTTTCTATGAACACGTATTCCCTGGAACGGGACTTCCATACACTCACGAAAAACGCCGCATCCACCTCCTCGAACAACAGCCTGTCGCTGGTGACCGGTGTACCGATTACATGCGCGTAGACGGCGTAAGGACGGCTGTTGGCGTCGGTCTTTGTATACAGCAGGGTAGTGGCGTCTTCCAGCCACGCAAGGTCCTGGCCGACGTCGGGAATCTCATCCGCCAACAACTGCTTGTCGCCGATGTCCTCGATATACAGCCGGTAGCGTTCATCCCCCTGGGTATCGACAACGAACGCCACCAACTCATGACGTGGACACACGCTCAATGTGGCAAGGTCGAAATAGTCGCGATCCTGCGCCAATTGATTCTCATCCAGGTACACCTGCTCGGGGGCATTCGCGCCCCGGCGCCGGCAATGCAGCGGATACTCCTTGCCGGCCTCAACCCGCGCGTAATACCAATGGTCATCGATGCACTCGGGCAGGGTGTTGTCGTCTTCCACCATGCGGCGCGCTAACTCGGAAAACAAGGTGTTCTTCAACCCCCGCCAACTTTCGGTGACGGCCGCGGTATGGGCGTTTTCGGCGGCGATGTAGTCCGGCACTCGCGGGTCGGCGCGGTCGTGCAGGTAAGCGTACGGGTCGATACAGACCTCGCCGTGTATGCGCATGGCACACGGTTCCACCTCCGCGATGGGAGGCAAGACTTCAGTAAGCGGAGGCGCCACCGTTTACCGCCAAGACACCCGGCGACTATTCATGATAGGCACTGGAGGACTCCAACCTCGCTGCAATGAGGTGACGAGTAAAAATAGCCGATATATCGCAGCAAAAACAGTCGCAGGACTAGCCCGCATTTTTCACCAGGCGCCCAGCTACTATTCTTGTTAAGCACCGAAAAGACTCATACGATAATTCTACGAAGACACATCGTAAATTCGAACATAGCTTACCAAGAATGATGAGACAGCTTAAATTCCTGATGTGGATTGCTGAGAATAGTAGCTGGGCGCGAGTCCTGCGCCAGCATCCGGGATCCTGGTGAGAAATGCGGGCTAGGCCGTTGCTGTTCGGCGCGAATATCCCAACCCTTCCTCGTGGATGCGCTCGATCAGCGCGACCTCCGCCTTCACGTAGGACCGCGAGTCGTCGATATCCAGCCAGAAGCGGTCGCCGATATCGAACACGCCGGCCTTTCCCAAATCGGCCAGGTGGGCCACGCCCCCGGAAAGGCTGGCATTGCCGTGTGTCTCGATACTCGCATGTAGGGCGGCAAAAAGAGCCGGAGTGGCGTAAAAAATTCCAGTGTCAAAGGCGTTGAACTCGATCAGCCCCTTGCCGATGGCGCGAATTGTTCCGCCCCGGCAATCGACGCGCGTGACGTCATCCATATCCACCAATGGATTGTTCAGGCGCTTGTCCACCGCGAGAATCAAGCCGTCTGCAGGGGGCGTTTGAGCGAGAAGGTCACGAACGATAGAAGGGTCGAACAAATGATCCGACATGAGCAGCAGAAACGGCTCGTGCAGATGACCCTCGGCCTGCAGCACCGATACGCCATTGGGTTGTTGCCACTGCTCATTCACCAGATGGTTGACGACGACCCCTTCGCTGTTTGCGAACTGATCGAGATGTTCACGCAGTCGCGGACCTTGATAACCGCTCACCACGTAGAATTCGTCCACGCCGCCGGCCGCGGCGGCGCGCACAACACGCTGGATAAGAGGAACTCCGTGTACCGGAACGAGAGGCTTACTTTCTGCCCTCTGCCGCAATCGACTCCCCTGACCGGCGGCGATGATCAGGCATTTCACTCAGTTTATCTCCCCAAGTTCCGTCAATGAATGCTTCGAGCATGCGATACGCCTCGTCGTCGGTGTGCTGGCGAGGCGGGTGTTTGCAGAAATACGCCGACGGCGGATGCAGCACGCCACACTCCCCGCGGTCCAAGGCCAGCTTACAACAACGAATTGCATCGAGCGCGACTCCCGCCGAATTGGGGGAATCCTCCACGGACAGGCGCAGTTCCAGGTTCATCGGCACATCGCCGAACAACTTGCCCTCGATACGCAAAAAACAAACTTTGTTGTCATTTTGCCACGGCACGTAATCGCTGGGCCCGACGTGAATGTTGTCGTCGTGTAAACGCATCCCCGCCACCGATTGCACCGCCTCGGTCTTGGATGTTTTCTTGGACTTTAGCCGCGCCCGGTTGAGCATATTCAGGAAATCGGTGTTGCCGCCGGTATTCAACTGATAAGTGCGCTCGATCTTTACACCGCGTTTTTTGAACAGATCCATGAGAATGCGGTGCGTTATAGTGGCGCCCAGCTGCGCCTTGATGTCGTCGCCGATAATCGGCAGGTTTCGCTGTGCGAAACGATTCGCCCACTGCGGATCACTGGCGATAAACACCGGAATGTTGTTGATGAACGCGACTCCCGCCTCCAGCGCACACTCGGCATAAAAACGACTCGCCTGTTCGGAACCCACAGGAAGATAATTCATCAGAATCTCAGCGCCGGAATCCTTCAACACGGCGACGACTTCTTCTTTAGTCGATTCGCGATCTTCCGCCAGCAGGAAGGTGCGTTCATCGCTGTAGTCGTGCATATGATCGGCAAAACCATCGAGTACCGGGCCCATCTTCACGGTGACTCCGAGATGGGGCACGTCGGGACAAAAAACGGTGGTGCAGTTGGGCGCCGCGAAGATCGCGTCTTTCACGTCCTGCCCAACCTTGCGACGGTCGATGTCAAACGCGGCAACCACTTCGATATCGGCGGGCAGATAACCGCCCAAGTCCCAATGCATTACACCTATCGCATCCGTCGCGGTCTTGTCGCGGTAATAGTACAGGCCCTGCACCAGGGAACTGGCGCAATTGCCCACGCCGGCGATGGCAATCTTGATCTTTTTGCTCATAGTTTCAATGCGCCTACGAGACCGGGTCCGGCCGCTTCGGCGACGCTCCTGTCACGGAAACGTCACATTTTATCCTTAATCCAACAGTAGAGACAGCCGAATCCGACACAAAATCGGCTCACGCCGCGTCTTTTCGCCGCCCGAGCTGCGGCCACAGCTCGTCCAATGGGATGGATTTCCCGTTATCGGTCACTATGCGCGCATGGTAACGCCGCAGCTGCCGGGGCTCCTTGACGCCGCACGAATGGGCAATAATTCCCACTTCCTTGACCAGGTTCTTAATGTAATGGGCCACGCGGATGGCCTTCTCGTCGGGCACCAGGCCTTTTTGCAGATCCGGATCGTGGGTGGTGATTCCGGTGGGGCAGGTGTTCTTGTTACATTGCAGCGCCTGGATGCAGCCCAGAGCGAACATGTTGCCGCGGGCGGACGCCACGAAATCGGTGCCAATGCACAACGCCCAAGCGACTTCGGTGGGGGTAATCAATTTTCCCGAGGCCACCACCTTGATTCTCTCGCGCAGGCCGTGTTCGAAAAGTTTATCGACCACCATCGCCAAGCTTTCACGCAACGGCAGACCCATATCGTCGATCAAAGGCATGGGAGCCGCACCGGTTCCGCCATCGGCACCGTCCACGGTGATGAAATCCGGCGCCGAATCGAGCCCGCGCTGGTGAATTTCGTTGCATAGCGTGTCCAGCCATCCATAAGCACCGACCACCGTCTTCAAGCCCACCGGTTTGCCCACAACCTCGCGCACGCGATTGATGAAGTTCAACAGCTCCGGCACCGAGTTGATGTCTTCATGACGATTGGGACTAATGGAATCACTGCCGGGCCGGATACCACGGATGGCGGCGATCTCCTCGGTGACCTTGCCTCCGGGCAGAATGCCCCCTTTGCCCGGTTTTGCTCCCTGGCTCAGTTTCACCTCGAACATCTTGACCGCGTCGTGCGACGCAATTTCGCGCAGTTTGTCGTCACTGAGTTTGCCATCCGCATCCCGAATCCCGTATTTGGCGGTTCCGATCTGGAACACGATGTCGCAGCCCCCTTCCAGGTGATACCGCGACAGACCGCCCTCGCCGGTGTTCAACCACGCGCCTGCCATGGCGGCACCCTTGGACAGCGCCTCCACCGCCGGTTTGGAGATTGCTCCGTAACTCATTCCCGAAATATTGAACAGCGAATTAGTGACGTAGGGTCGCGAACACTGAGGGCCGATGGTCACATCACCCGGCGGCACCGCATCCACGCCGAGCGTGGGGAAAGGGCAGTTGACGAACAGGATCGTCCCGCTGGGGCGCAGATCGCGCGTGGAGCCGAAGGCAACCGTATTATCGATGTCCTTGGCGGCGCGGTATACCCAGGACCGTTCCGCTCGATTGAATGGCAGCTCCTCCCGATCCATGGCGAAGAAATATTGTCGAAAAAATTCCCCCAGATGCTCGAACAGATAGCGGAACCGTCCCACGACCGGATAATTGCGTCGGATTGCCTGTTTCTTCTGCGAGATATCCGCGATGTACATGCCGATGACAACCAACACCACGGTGCCGAGCACGAAGATAAACAACGCCGACATGAACCCCAGGGCATTGATCAAGAAATTCTGCGTATCAGAGAACATCATTTGCTTGTCTCCTCAATCGAGAAAGAAAATACGACTTCACCGCCCAGAACGTACCGCAAAGAGAAATGGTCATTGTTGACGACAGCCCGATGGTCGCGGTCCTTTCATATCGGACACACCAACTCACCGAGTTTCCGGGTCAATTTCATATTCTCCGAGTAATCAACGGCACAATCGATAATGGACACGGTATCGTCTTGCACCGCTTGCCGGAGGCTCGTCACCAGATCGACGGTGGATTCCACGCGGTAGCCCCTGGCGCCGAAGCTCTCGGCGTATTTCACGAAATCGGGATTGGTGAAATCGATATGGCTGGCACGGCCGAAATGTTTCTCCTGGTGCCACCGGATGAGGCCGTATTCGCCGTCATTCCATATCAACACCACGATCGGGGTGCCGATTCTCAATGCGGTTTCGATTTCCTGCGAGTTCATCATGAAGCCGGCATCGCCGGTCACCGCCACCGCCGGCCGGTCGGGATACGCCAGCTTTGCCGCGATTGCCCCCGGCACCGAGATGCCCATAGCGGCAAATCCATTGGAGATAATGCAGGTGTTCGGTAGCTCCGCCTGAAACATCCGTGCCATCCACATCTTATGCGCGCCTACGTCCGAGATCACGATGGCATGCGCATCCAGCGCCTGCCGCAAATCCCAGATGATCTTCTGCGGTTTAATGGGAAACGATTGGTCATCGGCCAAGGCCGCCATCTCGTCTACGATCGTTTGGCGCAGGTTTGCCGATGGCGATTCCATGTGCCGCGACGCGCATTCCCGTATCTGATCCAATGCCAGGCCGATATCTCCGAGTACGCCGGCTGCAAGCACGTAATGTTCATCGACTTCCGCCGGTTCCGCATCAATGTGGACAATTTTGCGGCTCTTATCCTGGTGCCACAGATAGGGGTGATATTCGACCATGTCAAACCCCACACAAATAATGACGTCGGCGCGATCAAACCCGCAGGAAACGTAATCGGCAGCCTGCAAGCCGACCGCGCCCAAGGACAATTCATGGGAAAAGGGAATAACACCCTTGGCCATGAAGGTGGTCGCCACCGGAATGTTCAAGGCCTCTGCAAAGCGCACCAATTGCTCATGGGCACGGGCGCGGATGACACCGTTACCCGCCATGATGATCGGATGGTTCGCCGCGGAGATAATCTCTCCCGCCTGTTTCACTTTCTCCACGGGGGGCGCCGGCGGCGTGGGGCTCTGTACGCGAAGCGGCTGTTTACCCGCGACTTCCGCCTTGGCGATGTTCTCGGGAAAATCTATGAACGCGCAGCCCGGTTTCTCGGTAGTTGCGACCTTGAATGCCTTGCGTACGATTTCGGGAATGATCTCCGGTTCGCGGATCTGGGTGCTGTATTTGGAAATCGGCGAGAATAAATTCACCAGGTTGAGTATTTGATGGCTCTCCTTGTGCAAGCGCGTAGTCGCCCCCTGTCCGGCGATCGCGACCAACGGCGCTCGATCCATATTTGCATCGGCTACACCGGTAATCAGGTTGGTAGCGCCGGGGCCCAGCGTCGCCAGGCACACACCGGGGGCGCCTGTCAGGCGGCCGTATACATCAGCCATGAAGGCGGCGCCTTGCTCGTGGCGCGTGGTGATGAACTGTATATCGCTGTCCAACAGAGCATCCATGACATCGATGTTTTCTTCCCCGGGAATACCGAAGATGTACCGCACACCTTCATTTTCCAGACACCGGACAAAGAGTTCCGCAGCCTTCATTGATGATCCTCCATTCGCGTGCCCCGCATCGATTCATGTACGGCGATGCGATTATTTACGTGGCTGAAAGGCCTGTTACGCCTGTTACTCTTGTTAGACACGGCGATATCGAATCCGTTTCTAAGATCCCATGCAATACAGGGGGTTCCTTGCAGATAATACAAAAAAGCCGGGGTCGCAACGGACCCCGGCTCGAATCACTGCAGGTTTTTTCGGAAACTTATTCCTGATCTTTACTCGTCGACGAAGGCGCTTCCTGCTCCTGCGTGTCGACAATTCTGTCCACCAGCTGCACGTAGGCCATCGGTGCGTTGTCACCGTTGCGGGTACCACATTTCAAAATCCGCAGATAACCACCGGGCCGGTCCCTGAAGCGATCGCCCAGATCGTCAAACAACTTGGATACGATGGCTCGATCGCGCAACCTGTCGAACGCCAACCGGCGGTTGGCCACGGTCGGTGTCTTGGCGAGCGTAATCAAAGGCTCCGCAACCCGCCTGAGTTCCTTTGCCTTGGGCAACGTGGTCTTGATTTGCTCGTAACGGAACAAAGACACGGCCATGTTCCGAAACATCGCGTTTCGGTGCGAGGATGTGCGATTCAGATGTCGTCCGGATTTCTGGTGCCGCATGGTTTAAATGCCCGGGAATTCCACATGTGATTCTGTTCTCTCTTTCTTGAGTGAAGCCGGCGGCCAGTTCTCCAGCTTCATCCCCAGAGACAGCCCCCGCATAGCCAGCACATCCTTGATTTCGGTGAGCGATTTCTTGCCCAGATTAGGGGTCTTCAACAGCTCCACCTCGGTGCGCTGAATCAAATCGCCGATGTAGTAAATGTTTTCCGCTTTCAGGCAGTTCGCCGAGCGAACCGTGAGCTCCAGATCATCGACCGGACGCAATAGCAGCGGATCGACTTCCGGCTCATCCTGCGCCGGCGCCTCGGCGGCGGTTTCTTCCAGGTTCACAAACACGGAAATCTGTTCGTGGAGGATTGTCGCGGCGCGGCGCACGGCCTCTTCGGGATCGATAGCGCCGTTTGTTTCGATGTCGAGTATCAGTTTATCCAGATCCGTCCGCTGCTCGACGCGCGCGTTTTCCACTTCATAGGAGACGCGTTGAATCGGGCTATACGACGCATCCAGTTGCATGACACCGATGATCTTGGCGTCCTCAGGGATCTTCCGCGCATCGACGGGCTCATAACCCCGGCCACGGCTGACCGTGAGCTCCATATCCAGCTTGCCGTCTTTGGACAAATGGGCAATGACGTGTTCCGGATCCACGATCTCAATGTCGTGTTCCAGTTGAATGTCCGCGGCGGTGACTACACCGGGTCCCTTTTTGCTGATTCTGAGCACCGCTTGATCCCGGGCGTGCATGCGCAGCGCGAGATTTTTCAGATTGAGCAAGATATCGATAACGTCTTCCTGTACGCCCTCAATTGTCGAGTACTCGTGGAGCACACCGTCGATCTTGACTTCGGTGATCGCGCATCCCGGCATGGACGACAAAAGGATGCGGCGCAGGGCATTGCCCAGGGTATAACCGAATCCCCGCTCCAACGGCTCCAAGGTGATCTTTGCGTGCGTTTTGTCGGTGCTCTGGACGTCAACGAGACGCGGTTTGAGAAATTCCGCAGTTAAATCCTGCATTTCGGTTCCTCTTTACTAACAGGCTAGCGATTACTTTGAATACAGTGCGACGACCAAGGCTTCATTAATGTCCGCAGACAAATCGCTGCGTTCCGGGATCGCTTTGAAGACCCCTTTTACACCCTTGGTGTCAACCTCCAACCAGTGTGGTATTCCTATTTGATCGGCAATTTCCATCGCCGATTGAATCCGCAGCTGATTTTTACTTTTCTGTCTCACTTCAATTTCAGCGCCCGGAGAAACCTGGCACGAAGGAATGTTCACGGTATTATTATTGACCTTGATCGCTTTGTGGTTGACCAACTGGCGGGCTTCGGCGCGGGTAACCGCGAATCCCATCCGGTACACGACGTTGTCAAGCCGGCATTCGAGCAGTTGCAGCAGGTTTTCACCCGTTGACCCCTTGCGACGGGCGGCCTCTTTATAATAGTTGCGAAATTGTTTTTCCAAAACGCCGTACATCCGGCGCAATTTCTGCTTCTCTCTTAACTGGGTTCCGTAAACCGTCACCCGCGGGCGCCTTCCGGTTCCGGGCTGCCCCGGCATTTTGTCGATGCGGCACTTGGAGTCCAGGGGGCGTACCGGACTCTTTAAAAACAAGTCCGTACCTTCGCGACGCGCCAGTTTACAAGTGGGTCCTAGATATCTCGCCATAATCTTCTCAACGTGAAACTAAACGCGACGCCGTTTCGGCGGCCGACAACCGTTGTGTGGAATGGGGGTGACGTCGCTGATTTGACTGATTTCGAAACCGACCGCGTTCAAGGCGCGCACCGCGGATTCGCGTCCGGGGCCGGGACCCTTAACGCGGACTTCCAGATTCTTCATGCCGTAATCCTGCGCAGCGCGTCCTGCCTTTTCGGCAGCCACCTGAGCGGCGAAAGGCGTGCTTTTGCGTGACCCGCGGAACCCAGCGCCGCCGGCCGTCGCCCAACACAAAGTATTGCCGTGGCGGTCGGTGATGGTAATGATAGTGTTGTTGAAGGACGCATGGATATGCGCAATGCCTTCAATAATAGTCCTTTTGACCTTTTTCTTGGCCTTGGGACTTGATTTTGGTTTCGCCATAAGTGCTTACCTTTTGATCGGTTTACGCGGGCCTTTACGGGTTCTCGCGTTGGTGCGCGTGCGCTGTCCGCGAACCGGCAACCCGCGGCGATGGCGCATACCCCGATAGGCGCCGAGGTCCATCAACCGCTTGATATTCATCGAAACCTCGCGCCGCAGGTCGCCCTCAAGGGTGTATCTGGCCACTTCTGCGCGCAGTTTTTCGGCGTCCCCCTCGGTAAGATCCTTGACCTTCAAATCTCGCGCGATGCCCGCCGCATCGCAGATCTTCTGCGCGCGCGGGCGACCGATGCCGTAAATCGCGGTCAACGCGACCTCGGTATGTTTATGCACCGGCAGGTTGATTCCAGATATTCGGGCCAACGGTTAGGTCTCCTGATTGTGCGCGAAAAAAAGGCGCGTAAGCATACTGGTACAGTGGCTATAAAGCAACATTAGTATATTCTAATGTTATCCCTGGCGCTGTTTGTGCCGCGGATCTGAACAGATCACCCGCACCACGCCGTTGCGGCGGATGATCTTGCAGTTGCGGCACATCTTCTTTACTGATGCTCTTACTTTCATGACTGTTCAACCCTCAAGCTACCGGGTCAGGCCACCCAGGCCACCGGTTAAATTGGTCTTTTTCATCAGACTCTCGTACTGACGCGACATGAGATACGACTGCACCTGGGCCATCAAATCCATCATTACCACAACGATAATCAGCAGAGAGGTGCCGCCGAAATAGAACGGCACGTTCCATTGTACGATCATAAACTCCGGTATCAGGCACACCACCGTCAGATAAACCGCGCCGGCAAGCGTCAAACGGGACACGATCTTGTCGATGTGCCGGGAGGTCTGTTCACCCGGGCGAATCCCGGGAACAAACGCTCCGGATTTCTTGAGATTGTCCGCAATCTCCTTGGGGTTGAAAACCAAGGCGGTGTAGAAAAAACAGAAAAACACGATCAGGCCGGCGTACAACAGCACGTAGATCGGCTGTCCCGGAGACAAGGTTGTCGACAGGTCGCGCAGCCATGTCATGCCTTCGGCCTGACCGAAGAAACTTCCCAGGCTCGCCGGAAACAAAATTATGCTAGAGGCGAAAATTGGCGGAATCACTCCGGACATATTCAGTTTCAACGGCAAGTGACTGGTGGAACCGGCAAACATCTTCCGTCCCTGCTGACGTTTTGCGTAGTTTACGGTAATCCTGCGTTGACCCCGCTCCACAAACACGACAACACCGGTGATTATAATGGCGCCGACGAAAAGCCCGAGAACAAACAACGGGCTGAAAGAGCCGGTGCGCGCCAATTCTAAAGTACCACCCACGGCGGACGGTAATCCGGCCACGATACTGGCAAAGATGATCAATGAAATACCGTTGCCGATACCGCGCTCTGAGATCTGCTCACCCAGCCATACGAGAAACATCGTCCCGCACACCAGCGTGATAACCGTTGTGATCTTGAAGCCGATACCCGGCGTGATGACTACCGCCATCCCCGCGGCAGTCTGGCCTTCCACGGCGAGGGAAATGCCCAGCCCCTGGAAGGACGCCAATAATACCGTTCCATAGCGTGTGTATTGCGTGATCTTACGCCGTCCGGACTCGCCTTCTTTTTTCAGCTGTTCGAGTGTAGGAATGACCGCACTCATCATCTGCATGATGATCGACGCCGAAATATAGGGCATTACCCCCAAAGCCATTACCGACAAGCGACTCAGCGCGCCACCGGAGAACATGTTAAAGACATCGATTATCGAGCCGCGGGTCTGATCGAACAGCGCCGCCACCGCGACCGGATTGACGCCCGGTATCGGCACGTGGGCTCCCAATCGGAACACGACAAACGCTCCGAGAACGAACAAAACGCGCTGGCGCAATTCGGTTAACTTGCCGCCACCCAGTGCTGAAAGATCCGGTGCCGCCATCAGTCCTCTATCTTGCCCCCAGCTTTCTCGATCGCTTCCCGCGCGCCCTTGGTGACGCGCACTCCGCGCAGGGTGACCGGCTTGTCGATCGTACCGGACGAAATCACTTTGACGCGCTTGACGTCATGCCGCACCAGGCCTGACGCGCGCAGCGCAGCCACATCAACAACATCGCTCTCGACCCGGGCAAGCTCATGCAGGCGGATTTCCGCGGTCTCACCGCGGCGCAAAGAACGAAAACCGCGCTTGGGCAACCGTCTTTGCAGCGGCATCTGCCCGCCCTCGAATCCAACCTTGTGGTATCCGCCGGAACGGGATTTCTGACCCTTGTGGCCACGCCCGCTGGTACCGCCGGTTCCGGAACCGATGCCGCGCCCCACGCGCTTGCGCGCCGACTTTGCACCGTTCGCGGGTTTGAGGGAGTTCAAACGCATGATTACAGTTCCTCGCATTTCAACAGATACGAGACCTTATTGATCATCCCGCGGTTTTGCGGCGTGTCTTCCACCTCCACCGAATGGTGCATGCGCCGCAGACCCAGGCCGCGCACGCAGGCCGTGTGCTTACGCCCGCGGCCGTGCACGCTGCGAATCAGGGTCACACGAATTCTCTTTTGGTCCGCCATCTACGAGCTACTCGAAAATTTGTTCTACCGTCATGTTGCGTTTAGCGGCGAATTCCTCCGGGCTCGTCAGTTCACGTAAGCCCTCCAGGGTTGCGCGAACGACATTCACCGGATTGGTCGAGCCGATACACTTCGCTAATACATCACGAACTCCGGCGACCTCGAAAACCGCACGCATCGTACCGCCGGCGATAATCCCGGTGCCTTCGGACGCCGGGCGCATCACCACCTTGGCGCTGCCGTGACGCGCCACAATCGGATAGTGGAGAGTCCCGTCC
Source organism: uncultured Gammaproteobacteria bacterium (assembly GCA_947259175.1). Classification (GTDB taxonomy): domain Bacteria; phylum Pseudomonadota; class Gammaproteobacteria; order Arenicellales; family JAANXG01; genus CALZGZ01. Next base: position 46,443 of record CAMYKW010000056.1, read on the forward strand.
TTAAGCGGAACTTTGAACATATTCTTGCGCGCCGCCTCCATTGCTTTTTGCACCGCCAGGGGAACCTCGCGTGCCTTACCGCGGCCCATTCCCACCCGACCGTTGCCGTCACCAACGACAGTCAAGGCGGAAAATCCGAAAATACGGCCGCCTTTAACCACCTTCGCGACACGTCTTACGTTTATCAACTGTTCCTGCAGGTCTTCGCTGCGCTCTTCTTTACCTGGTATCGCCACTGTTTAAAACTCCAATCCGTGTTCGCGAGCGGTATCGGCCAATGCCTTGATCCGCCCGTGATAGCGGAAACCCGAACGATCGAACGCCACCCGTTCGATGCCCGTTGCTTTGGCGTTGTGCGCGATAATCTTGCCCACTTCTTTAGCCGCCGCTACGTTGCCGCCGTTTTTTACCGCACTGCGTACCGCCGTGTTGAGTGTCGACGCGCTGGCGAGTACCACACTGCCGCTTGGATCGACGATCTGAGCATAGATATGCCTCGGCGTACGGAACACGCACAACCGATTCACCTCAAGTTCGCGGATCTTGGCTCGCGTTCTGCGGGCCCGGCGCAATCGCTTATCTCTCTTCATGGACATACTAAATTCCCGATTACTTCTTCTTCGCCTGCTTTCTGACGACATGTTCGTCGTGGTAGCGGATGCCCTTTCCCTTGTAGGGCTCAGGCTGGCGGTATCTTCGAATTTCCGCCGCCACCTGGCCGACGCGCTGCTTGTCGGCGCCCCTAATTACGATCTCCGTCTGGCTGGGCACCTCGACTTGTATACCCTCGGGCACCTCATATATGACAGGATGGGAAAATCCGAGGTTCAAATTGAGCTTGTTGCCTTGAATCTGAGCGCGATAGCCAACGCCCACGATGGACAGCTTTTTTTCGAATCCCTGGGTAACCCCGGTGACCATGTTATTGACCAGAGCACGGGTAGTGCCCGCCATCGCCGTCGCCGCCTTGCCCTCGCCCCTCGTCACCACCTTCAATTCCTCCCCTTCCTGCAGGACCTGTACCAGCGGGTGCGATGCGAGCTGCAACTGGCCATTGGGTCCCTTCACCGATATTTCATCGGCAGCGAGCTTAATCTCGACCCCCTTGGGAATCGCAACCGGAGCTTTGGCTATTCTAGACATTGTTGTTAACTGTCAATAGTTGCTCGTAACTTAAATCAGCATTGAGTAAGTTCATTCCATGCGTGCCGCGGCGCTCAACTCACAGCGCACAAGACTTCACCGCCGATCCCGGCCTTTCGCGCCGCACGATCGGTCATGATTCCCTTCGACGTCGATACAATAGCGATACCAAGACCACCCAGTACGGAAGGCAGCTCTTCCGCACTCCTGTAAATACGCAAACCCGGCCGGCTGACACGCTCCAGCTTCGCGATTACCGGCTGACCGTGATGGTATTTCAGTACCACCTCTATCGACGGTTTCGCGCTTTCCTTGTCGGTGCTGTAGTCTTGAATATAACCCTCGTCCTTCAACACTTTCGCAATCGCCGTTTTGATGCCCGACGCCGGTATACGAACCGTGACCTTACTTGCATCTTGCGCGTTGCGAATACGCGTCAACATATCGGATACGGGGTCGGTCATCATGATTCTAAGTCCACATTCACAATCAAAATACTCAATTCATTACCCATTACTTTGTACAGACCGCATAAATTTTCACCAACTCGACTTCACCACGCCGGGCACGTCGCCGCACATGATGATTTCGCGCAGTTTATTGCGACTCAATCCAAACTTTCTGTAGTAGCCCCGGGGCCGACCCGTCAGCACGCACCGGTTCCTCCGGCGCGCAGCGTTCGAGTCCCTGGGCAGCTTCTGCAGATCCATCATTGCCTGCCAACGTTCTTCGTTGCTGACGGAAAGATCGACGACCTTACCGCGCAACGCGTCTCTACGCTGCTTATATTTGTCAACTTGTTTGGCGCGCTTTACCTCCCGCGCAATCATTGACTTCTTCGCCATCGCTCTTACCTGATACCTTAACTTCGAATTGGAAAATTGAACGCCGTCAGCAAGGCCCTCGCCTCGTCGTCGGTTTTAGCGGAAGTGGTGATGGTCACGTCGAGCCCGCGAATCGCATCCACTTTGTCGTAATCGATTTCCGGAAATACGATCTGTTCTTTTACGCCGAACGAATAGTTCCCTCTCCCATCAAAAGACCTGGGCGACAATCCGCGAAAATCGCGTATGCGTGGTATGGCGACGTTGATCAATCGATCCAGGAACTCATACATTCGTTCCCGCCGGAGGGTGACCCTGCACCCAATCGGCCAACCCTTACGGATTTTGAAGTTCGCCACCGATTTCCTCGCATTGGTAATCACCGGTTTTTGCCCACTGATCTTCGCCATGTCATCGGCCGCGGTTTCCAACACCTTCTTATTAGCGATCGCCTCCCCCAGGCCCATATTTAGCGATATCTTGGTAACACGCGGCACCTGCATCACATTTTCATAGCGAAACTGTTCCTGCAGCTTGGGCACCACGTTTTGTTTGTAAAATTCCTGTAATCTCGACATGGCAGCACCTGCTAAATATCTACAACTTCCCCGGTGGATTTGAAAAAACGAACCTTGCGACCGTCTTGCAGTTGCTTGAATCCGACGCGGTCGGCCTTCTTGGTCTCCGGATTGTAAATAGCTACGTTAGACACGTTTATCGGCGCCTCCATCTCTATAATCCCCCCCTGCTGGCCTTTCATGGGATTCGGTTTGGTGTGGCGCTTCACGATGTTGATGTCATTGACCAGCATGCGATCATCATCCAGGACCTGCAACACCTCGCCGATCTTGCCTTTGTCCCGGCCCGCTATAACGATGACTTCATCACCTTTTTTGATCTTACGCATTATCTCGTACGCCGTCTGCCCTATAACACCTCGGGTGCAAGGGAAATGATCTTCATAAATCGTTCACTTCGTAACTCGCGGGTGACGGGGCCAAAAATCCGGGTTCCCAGCGGTTGCAATTGATTGTTCAACAATACCGCCGCGTTCTTATCGAAACGGATCAACGAGCCGTCGACGCGACGCACACCTTTGCGCGTCCTAACCACCACCGCGTTGTAGATATCACCTTTCTTGACGCGGCTGTTCGGGAGCGCCTCTTTGACACTGATTTTTATAATGTCGCCAATACCGGCGTATCTACGCTTCGAACCACCGAGCACCTTGATGCACTGGATCTTTCGCGCACCACTGTTGTCGGCAACCTCCAAAACGCTTTGCATCTGTATCATGGAAACTAAACCGCTCTCTCCATTATTTTTACCAACCGCCACGATTTGCTCTTGGATAACGGCCTGCATTCCTCGACCAGCACCATATCTCCTTCATTACAATCGTTGCCTTCGTCATGCGCGAGTAGCCGGGTCGACCTGCGAATGTACTTCTTGTACAGCGGATGTTTTACCCGGCGCTCTACAGAGACCGCGATGGTCTTGTCCATCTTGTTGCTGACGACACGACCTGACACGGAGCGCGTCCTCGCCATCTCACTCATACCGACGCCCTCACCTTCTCACTCAAAACAGTTTTAATGCGCGCAATGTCGCGACGCAATTCCTTGAACCGCGCCGAATTGCCCAATTGCCCCGTTGCCTTCTGCATACGCAAATTAAATTGCTCTCGCCGCAGCTCGACAATCTCTTTTCGCAGGTCCTGATCCGACTTGTCGCGAAGTTCTGAAATTTTCATTGGACTGCCTGCCTTTTGGCGAACGTTGTCGGAACCGACAATTTAGCGCTCGCCAGCCGGAATGCCTCCCTCGCCAGATCTTCGTTTACACCTCCCATCTCGTAGAGCACGTGGCCGGGCTTTATCACTGCAACCCAATATTCCGGATTGCCCTTACCCTTGCCCATGCGGACCTCCAACGGCTTCTTGGAGACCGGCTTGTCGGGAAACACGCGTATCCAGACCCGGCCGCCGCGTTTTATGTGACGCGTAATCGCCCGCCGCGCCGCTTCCACCTGGCGTGCGGTAATTCGACCCCGGCCAACGGCCTTCAACCCGAACTCTCCAAAACTGATCTTGTTGCCGCGGCTGGCAAGACCTCGATTCCGGCCTTTCTGCTGCTTGCGATATTTCGTTCTCTTTGGTTGTAACATTGACCTATTCCTTAACCGGCTGCTACACCCGCTTTCGTTTCCGCCGGGGTCTCGACTTCTTCAGCGGTGTCAAACACCTCGCCTTTGAAAATCCACACCTTGACTCCGATAACCCCGTACGTGGTGTACGCTTCGGTAAAACCGTAGTCGATATCGGCGCGTAAGGTATGCAGCGGTACCCGGCCCTCTCGGTACCACTCGCTTCTGGCGATTTCCGCTCCGTTGAGCCGCCCGGACACCATGACCTTTACACCCTTGGCGCCCAAGCGCATTGCGTTGGTGACCGCCCGCTTCATTGCGCGGCGGAACATGATGCGCTTTTCGAGCTGCTGGGCGATACTTTCAGATACCAAGGTGGCATCCAACTCCGGTTTGCGAATTTCCTCAACGGACAACTGCACCGGCAGACCGGTCATTCGCGACACATCCCTGCGCATACGGTCTATGTCTTCGCCTTTTTTCCCGATCACAATGCCCGGCCGTGCGGTATGTATGGTTAGGTTCAGATTCTGCGCCGGACGCTCTATGGAGACGTGGCTGATTGCCGCATTCGAGAGCCTTTTTTTCAAGTAAGCTCTCACCTTGAGATCTTGCTCCAGGTTTTGCGCGTAATCACGCCGCGATGCGTACCATTTCGCCCGCCAGTCGCGAATGACGCCCAGGCGTATCCCGTTGGGCTGTACTTTCTGCCCCATTATCGACCTCCTCTCGAATCACCGACGGCAACGGTGATATGGCTGGTACGCTTGAAAATCGACGACGCCCTGCCCTTTGCCCGCGGCCGCCAACGCTTCAGGGTTGGCCCTTCATCGATGTAGGCGGACTCGACGCGAAGCTCGTCGATGTCGGCGCCCTCATTGTTCTCCGCATTGGCGATCGCCGACTCCAGCGTCTTCTTGATGGGCTTGGCGGCCTTCTTAGGGCTGAACTGCAGGAGTTCCAACGCCCGACTCACCGACAAACCTCGAATCTGATCGGCGACCAAGCGCGCCTTCTGCGGCGAGATGCGGATGTATTTGGCCACGGCTTTCACTTTCATGCTGACGTCCTCATTTAGCCCTGCGATCAGCGGCATGACTGCGAAACGTGCGCGTGGGGGCGAACTCTCCGAGCTTGTGTCCCACCATGTTCTCCGAAATCAGGATCGGCACGTGTTGGCGCCCGTTGTGCACCGCAACCGTCAAACCGACAAACTCCGGCATGATGGTCGAGCGCCGCGACCAAGTTTTCACCGGCCTACGGCTATTTTCCGCACGCGCCTTTTCAATCTTGGTCCACAAATGATGATCGACGAACGGGCCTTTTTTTACGGAACGGGGCATTGCTTACCTCGACTACTTCTTACGCCTGCGGATAATCATGGAATTGGTGCGCTTGTTCCGGCGCGTTCGGTATCCCTTGGTCGGCACTCCCCACGGCGATACCGGGTCGCGGCCACCAGACGTCCGTCCCTCGCCGCCCCCATGGGGATGGTCGACCGGATTCATCGCAACACCACGGACCGTAGGACGAATGCCTCGCCAGCGTTTCGCACCGGCTTTACCCAGCTTGCGCAGCGAATGTTCAGAATTTCCTACTTCACCGATGGTGGCGCGACAATCGAGATGCACCTTGCGTACTTCACCGGAACGTAGCCGTAATTGCGCGTAATTGCCTTCACGGCTGAGAAATTGAATCACGGTGCCGGCTGCGCGACCCAACTGACCGCCCTTGCCCGGTTTCAATTCAACGCAATGAATCGTCGTGCCCACCGGAATGTTTCGTAGCGGTAAGGTGTTACCCGGCGCGATGGGTATATCCACACCGGATTGTATGGCGCTGCCGACATCGACACCCTTGGGCGCCAATATGTATCGCCGCTCGCCGTCACCATACAGCACCAGGGCCAGATTTGCGCTGCGATTCGGGTCATACTCCAGGCGTTCCACGCGACCGGTGATACCATCCTTGTCACGGCGAAAATCCACGACGCGGTATTTCCGCTTATGGCCGCCGCCGCGATGCCGTACCGTAATGCGGCCCTGATTGTTGCGGCCGTCTATCGATTTTTTCGCTTTCAGAAGCGTCTTGTACGGTTTGCCGTCATGCAGTTGCGTGGATACAACGCGAACCGTGCCGCGACGCCCGGGCGAGGTCGGTTTCAAAGTAACTAGTGCCATTATCTATCCCTCCCCGCCATCACGCATGTCCTTCCGCGAAATCTATATCGTGACCTTCCTTGAGGCGCACGTAGGCTTTCTTCCAATTGCTGCGCACACCGGGTGTGCGACCGAATCTTTTGATCTTGCCGCGCATATTGACCACCTGAACCGATTCCACCTCAACATCAAACGCCCTTTCCACCGCTTGCTTGACTTCCAATTTACTGGCGCTGGGGATGACCTTGAACACCACCTGGCGGTGCTTGTCGGCCAGCCGGGTGCTCTTTTCAGAGATCACCGGCGCAAGCAGAATCTGAAACAAGCGTTCGTCGTTCATTGCAACCATTCTTCGACTTTTTTTACCGCGCCCGATGTCATCACCACCCGCTCATGTCCAACCAGACTGACGGGATCAAGCTGGGTCACGCTGCAAATATTCACACGATGCAGATTGCGCGCCGACAGCAGCATGTGCTCGTCAACTTCTTCCTGCACGATCAGGACGTCTTCCGCGCCTAACTGCTTTAACTTGTTCACGAGCTCTTTGGTCTTGGGTGCCGATATCGACAGGTCGTCACACACCCACAACCGGTCCTGCCGCGTCAATTCCGAGAATATCGACCGCAATGCGGCGCGATACATCTTGCGATTGACCTTTTGCGTGAAATCCTTGTTGGCGGCCGGAAACGCTACACCGCCCCCCCGCCATATTGGACTTCGAGTGGTGCCCGCCCGCGCGCGTCCGGTGCCTTTCTGACGCCATGGTTTACCACCGCCGCCGCGCACTGCGGCGCGATTCTTCTGTCCCCGCGTGCCTGCCCGGCCGCCCGCTTGATAGGCGACGATAACCTGGTGCACCAACGGCTCATTGAAGTCGGCGCTGAACGTCGACTCGGACACCTTCAGCCCGGCGCTCGACTTCTCTCCATTTTCCTTGACCACCGTCAATTCGACCATTTCAACTCTCCGTCGCCTTGGCCTTGATGGCGGGTTTTATTACCACGTTTGTCCCTTTCGGCCCGGGTACGGAGCCTTTAACCAACAGCAGGCGGCGCTCCGTATCGACACGCACAACCTCGAGGTTCTGTTGCGTGCGCGTTACGTTACCCATCTGGCCGGCCATCTTCTTCCCCGGAAATACGCGGCCCGGATCCTGACACTGGCCGATGGAACCTGCTGCGCGATGGGTCAAAGACGCGCCGTGACTGGCGCGGCCACCACCGAATCCGTAGCGCTTGACCACTCCGGCAAACCCTTTACCCACCGTAGTCCCAGTCACGTCAACCTTCTGACCCGCGGTGAATATGTCGACACTGATTTCTCCGCCCGGTTCCAGTTCACAGCTCTCGTCTTCACTCAGGCGGAACTCCCACAAACCAACGCCCGGTTCCACCCCGGCCTTGGCGAAATGTCCCGACATCGCCTTGGTGACGCGTCCGGGCCGTCGCCTACCGATGGTCACCTGGACAGCGGCATAGCGGTCACGCTGCGGCGTTTTCACCTGGGTCACGCGGTTCGCGGCAACCTGCAGCACGGTGACCGGTATCGAAACACCGTCCTCCGCAAACACGCGGCTCATGCCAATTTTTTTACCAACCAATCCTAACGGCATTGTCTCGTTCTCGAGAAAAGATCAAAAGTGGTTTGTATCCTTTCTGTGACTTTCTCGTGTGTTGTCCGGTTGCTAATTGAGTTTGATTTCAACGTCGACTCCGGAAGGTAAATCCAGACGCATTAACGCATCCACTGTTTTATCTGTCGGCTCAATTATGTCCATGATCCGCTTGTGTGTACGAATCTCGAATTGGTCGCGAGACTTCTTATTCACATGGGGGGAGCGCAACAAGGTATACCGCTCGATACGCGTGGGCAACGGAATCGGGCCGCGCACTACCGCCCCCGTCCGTTTCGCGGTTTCCACAATCTCCAGTGCCGACTTATCGATCATGCGATGATCGAAGGCTTTCAATCGGATGCGTATCTTCTGACCCTTGACGTTCATGTAACTACTTTGTTTTCCTCGTTATTCAATAATTTTCGTTACCACGCCGGCGCCCACGGTGCGGCCGCCTTCACGAATCGCAAAGCGCAATCCATCCTCCATCGCAATCGGCGCAATCAA
>CAMYKW010000057.1 GCA_947259175.1 uncultured Gammaproteobacteria bacterium
CCACGGAGGAGATAGAGAAAGCCCTGGTCGAGATCGATTGGAATGACATCTTCAGCGACCGCGCCCCGCGCGAAAAATTGTCGACAAACCGGAAGTTCGACGACGCGTTCTTTCTGATTAATAAGGGGCTGGGCTTCAAGGACGGGAAATTGCAGCTGGGCAGGGGACTCATTCAAGGCCGCAAGATGTATCTGAAACTCAAGGACCTGACCTTGCCGGTATCCGGCGTCACCGATTTCGATAAATTGAGCATCCCGTTCCGCGCGGTGGCCAGCGACATCGCCACCGGCGAGGCGGTGGTGTTGGATTCAGGTGATCTTGCATCGGCGATACACGCCAGCATGTCTATTCCCGGATTCTTCGCGCCGGTTGAAATCGGCGAGCGGCTACTGGTGGATGGCGGCGTGACCAACAACTTACCGATCGATGTGGTGAGACAAATGGGCGCGGACGTGTCGATTGTGGTGGATATCAGTACGCCGTTGGCGCCCAAAGAGGAGCTCGGAACCGTGTTTTCCATCGTGCTGCAACTCACCGGCATCATGACGCGCGGCAATACCGAGGAGCAATTGGCCACTTTGAACGACGACGACTTGTTGATCGTTCCGGACCTTGGATCGATCACCACCGGAGATTTCACCAAGGCAGCGGAGGGCGTCGAGTTCGGGGTTGCGGCGGCGCAATCGAACCAGGCGGCGCTCAAACGCCTGGCGATGAGCGAAGCGGAATTTAATAGCCACGTCGCGGCACGCGAGGCGCGCGCACGCGGGTTGCCGGTTATCGAATTCGTGCGCCTTAATAATAATTCCAGTGTCGCCGACGAGGTGATCCGCGCCCGCCTGCGAGTGCAGCCCGGTAAGCCCCTGGATATAGCGGAACTCGAGGAGGATCTGGCGGCGATCTACGGATTGGACGTATTCGAAAACGTGAGTTACACCGTCGTCGAAGAAAACGGCCGCAGCGGCGTGCAGGTATCGGTCACGGAACGGCCTTGGGGCCCCAACTACCTGCAATTTGGTTTGAAATTTTCCAGCGATTTCGCCGACCAGAACCGTCTTGCCCTGCGGTTTGGCATCCTGCGGGTACCTATCAACCGCCTCAACGGTGAGCTGCAGCTAATCGCCGAACTGGGAGACGAGCCCGTGTTCGTGGCGGATCTCTACCAACCCGTGGGCGTGGGTTCGCCGTATTTCGTGCGCCCGCGTCTGTTCTTCAGCAGACAGTTATTCAATACCTTTGAGGGCGACCAGGTCATCGCCCAGAACCGGGTCCGCGACGCCGGCGCCAGTTTCGCGTTGGGCCGCGAGTTCGGCACTTGGGGACAGTTCGAGCTCGGTATTGCCCGCTCCACCGGCGATGTGGATTTACGCATTGGCGTCGAGACCGTCCCGCAAGGGGACGTTGACAGCGGTGAATTGTTTGCGCAACTGCGCTTCGATACCCTCGACGACGTCAATTTTCCCCGTTCCGGCGTGCTGGGAACGCTGGGCGTGCTCAGCTCGTCCACCTCGCTGGGAGCCGACGCCGATTTCGACCAGGCGACACTGGACGTGTACGGCGCCGCGTCATGGGGGAAGAACACGCTGCTGGCGGGCGCCCGTTATCTGACGACCTACGACGGCGAAACCCCTATCCAACGCAGGTTTCGTCTCGGCGGACTGTTTGACCTGCCGGGTTTCGTGGATGACTCACTGAGCGGCCAGAATGTCGTCCTGGCGCGGGTGGGATACATGCGCGCCTTCGGCCGCCTGGCCTCATTCCCGGCGTATTGGGGCGCAACCCTGCAACAGGGTAACGTGTTCGAAGACGACGAGGATATTGCTTTCGACGACACACTGACCGCAGGCAGCCTGTTTTTCGGATTGGATACCCTCCTGGGGCCCTTCTATGTCGGATACGGCATCGCCGAGGGAGGAAACGATAGCGTCTATTTCTTATTGGGCACCCAATTTCGCTAACGAGTCAACCGCGGGGGATCATGCTCAACTTCCCGATGCCGGGAAGACGCAGCGCGAGATCGTTGAGATCTATACCGGCGGACAGGCCGAGGACATTGAACTCGATGCCGTCCTCCCAGCCCAGCCCGACGCCCAATAAGCCTTTCAGCGACAGCTGCCAGCCGGTGCCGCTGGGCGTGCGATCGATGAACCCGCCGCCGACCAGGTAATCCTTGCCGATCGCGGTGGGCGGCAGGTCGAGTCCCAATTGCGGCACTTGGCGTGCGACAAACGCGGTGAATGTGTTGCTGTTCGGCCCCGGCCACACCCGGTATTGCCGCGGATAGGGATAGTCCGCAACCGCCGCTTCGACGCGGTCGATGAGCGCCTCGACGCCGGGTCCGCGGCGCTGCAACAATATCTCGGGCCTGGCGTTGAACCATAGCGCATCGGGTGGTCCGCCGCGGCTGACCGCCACCACCGGTCGGCCGCGGTACAGGTTCCAACCGATCGCCTGATACACCGTATAGTATTTGGCGCCGTGGCGTTTGGTGGCGAACCAGGTGTGCACACCGAACGCACCACGCCAATTGTGCGCCCGTGCCGCGTACACCTGGATAATCGCCGCGGGCTCATCCCGTGGATCCGGAGCCTGCTCGCTGCTGACGCGGCTGGCGACGCTCCAGTGGGTGCGCAGATCGAGATCGCCGAACGCGAGCACACCCAAGGGGCCCAGCAGCAGCACCGCAACCAAAGCCGCCGCTCGCAGCGGCCATTTCAGCCATTTATTTCGTGGACGACTTATACCCATCGCTAAGCGACTCCGTTGCGCAACTCGGAATAACAGCACATGCCGGTATCCGATCAATGTATCTGATAGTTAAGGACTGCACAAAACCGGTAAAATTCCATTCACGCCACTGTGCGCGCGCCGATGAATTGCGGTTGCACGTTGGCGACAACAAACAAAAGTAGTGGGCAACCTGAAAATAATTGTAGAATGATCGCGCTTTCTGGCTAAAACACGGGGACGGACTAGTATTCTAGACATGAGACTGGCAATCCTGGTGTCGTTCACCGCATGCATGGCCCTGTTGGGCGCGCCCTTCGCAGGCGCCGCCGCACCGCGCTATGACGTATCGTACCTATGGCACCACGACCTGCAGAAAGTCGCCGCATATCGGGTCAAAGTGGCGCGCGTGCTCGGCCCCAAAGTGACCAGAAAACTCAAGATAGTGCGCGGGTCCGGCAGTTACGGCCTCATCTACCACCGGCGCGGCGACGCGCAGGGCGCGGATCGAGTTGCCTCCGTTCACACGTCGCTGCTCAAACCCCGGGGGCTGGAGCGCGCCGCACCGATTCGCTCCCGGCGATGGGTCGTCCTCCCTCGCGATCGCAGGCGCGCTACCGCACACACGGTTAAAGTCACCGCCGCTCCCGGACAATTCTGGGAGATTCGCGATCTGGAGGCGGCCGTGGCCCGGTACATCACGCAGATGCGGCACAGCGGGCAACTCGCCCCCGACGAGCGCACCGCGTGGTCGGTCCACGATTTCACCACCGGCGAACGTCTGGTGTCTATCAATGAGGACGTGCAGTTACAAGCCGCGAGCCTGGTGAAGCCGTTTTTCGCACTGGCCTTTTTTCACAAGGTGCGGAACGGCGAGTTGATTTACGGGCGTAAGAGCAGGCGGCACATGGAGCGCATGATCCAACACTCAAATAACCGCTCGACGAACTGGATAATCCGTCACGTGGGCGGTCCCGATGCGGTACAGCGGATACTTAAGATCCACTATTCGCGGATTTTTCGGGATACACGCATCGTGGAATATGTGCCGGCGAACGGCCGCACCTTTCGCAACAAGGCCTCGGTGAACGACTACGATCGTTTTCTCACCGCGCTGTGGAACAGAGAAATTCCCCGCGCCGATGAGATCATGCGGCTGATGCGCCTACCCGGGCCGGACCGCATCTACACCGGAGCCGCCAACATCCCACGCGGAACCCGGGTCTACAACAAAACCGGCAGTACATCTCGGCTCTGCGGCGACATGGGCATCCTGGTGATCAAAGGGAACGACGGCAAGCGCTATCCCTACACGCTGGTGGGCGTCATTGAAAAGCAACGGCGGGCTCGTAACTACACCACTTGGATCCGCTCGCGAGCAAACGTGATCCGCAAGGTATCCAGCCTCGTTTACCAGGGCATATCGCAGCACCATAATCTGCGCCGTTCATTTTAGTCTGCCTGACGAACTCGTAACCAACGCCGACACCTCAGTGCCGCGTCAGGTAGCGCTCGATTACCCGCAGGCTGTCGGGCCTGGCGAGATACGGCTGTTCGCCCGTGTAGATGCCGATCCCCGGATATTCGGAATAGTACGTCCAGTAGGTCCAATGCAGTCCCTCAGCTTCGACGATATCCAGAATATCTTTCAGGTACTTGTCTGCGCTTCCGGCGATCGGGTTTGCGTGAGCGGTAAACTCACCTACATACACCGGTACCCGGTGCCAGGTTCTGAATCGTAATGCGTAGTCTATCTTTTCCCGCAGCCGGGGCTTGTTCACAACCGCCAACGTTTTTGCTTTATGCCACGAAAGTACGAGACGATTGTCCCCGCCCGCGCCGTCTGTCTTGACCCACGCGGACAGCGTATAAACGCCTTTCACCACCGCGATGGGACTGCTGAGCATGGATCCCCGGTTCAAACATTGAGAAAACAGCGCGGCATGGCGACCGCTGCGGGCGCTGGTATCGTCCACCCGGCCGCAGGCGCCCCGATTCTCCCAGTTGATCCCCGGATAATCGATCTCGAATGAATTGTTCGCCACCAACGGTGCCGGCAGATCTATCGCGCGTCCATTGACCGAGAGCGACACATCATCGAACCATACGGCGCCGCGGGGCTCGTCCGACGACAAGATGACACGCACGATTTCGGCGTCTTCCGGCGGCGTCGCGGAAATCGTCACACGGCGCCACTCACGGCTGCCTGTTAACGGTTCCGTTTCTATGATTTCAATCGTTCGCCCGGTGGTCACCATCGGTCCGGGATAGCGAGTGATGGGGCGTTCCCGGGTGGTCGTATAGAACGTAAATTGAGGCGGATAGAAAAAATGGATGCTGTAGGCCACATTTTCGTCGTCTATGGTAACCAGCCGCTTACCCCGGTTAGGCAACAGCGCCTCCTCCACGATCAACATGTGTTTGCCGTCATACGCGCGGATCCTGTGGGCAGCGGTGTTCAGCACCCTCAGATATTGGACGATGTCAGGGGCCGTCCCCTCGTTGAGCAGATCATAACCGGCGACCACTTTACGCTGCGCATACCGTTTGGCGATGGTGGCCCACAACGCAAAGAACCGGTCTTGGTATCGGGTCTCGCTCCAGAAGCTATAGGACTTTTCGCGATGTACAACGAAGTCGTGGGGATTTTGTATGCCCGGCGCAAGATGCATGTCCAGGATCGCATAAAGCCGGTATTTCTCGCACCAGGCGAGGATCGCATCGAGCAGCGCGAAACCCGCCGCGTCGTAGGCGAAGGGCGCCGATTCCAGTTGCCGGTAATCAAGCACCAGGCGAATGACGTTCGCGCCGCTATCCGCGATGCGTTTAATGTCGGCCTCACCGAGGGTGGTTGCGAAATCCTTGAAGGCGACATTAAAACCTCTCAAAACGACAGGATTTCCAACGCCGTCAACCACCTGGTCGGCGCTCGCGCGAACGAAACCGGTCGCGGCATCGGCATTGGACGCAGCGGAAAGCGCCGTCGACAAAACAACGGCCAAAGCGAACCGCGGGAGCGTACGCATCTTTGGAGCTGCTTCGCTAGCTACCCGCGCGTACCCTGCACGCACCGGCCGGCGCCTCCACCGCCCCCTGACGGCACATTGGAGTTCTCACCGGGTGAATTCTCACCGCCCGTAACGTGCTACCCGGTGTCCAGGCGCGCGCCAGGAGTGATGGTATGAACTGTGCGCCCTAGCGGCGCTAGCTTGCTCGGTGTCCCCGCGAATGGGCGGGTAACCGGTTCGCTAACGAACGTCCCCGCCGCGAGATCGCCGCCGCGGCGCTAACGAGTCGCTCTTCCGCGACACTCAGCGATTATTCCTCTACTCGGTCTTTGAGCCCCTTGCCGGCCTTGAAAAACGGATACGTCTTCGCGGCAATTGTAATTGTTGCGCCGGTGGCTGGATTTCGCCCCTGGCGGGCCGCACGGCTCTTGGTGCCGAACGTACCGAACCCGGCGATCTGCACCTTGCGGCCGGCATCGAGTTCTGTCGCAATTACGCCGGTACCCGGTTTGGTGTCGAAGATACAGCTTACAACCTCTTGGGCTTTGGCCTGGGACAGGTCACACTTCTTGGCAAGTTTTTCGGCCATCTCATTTTTGTTCATTGGTGCTCCTTAGCATCATGTTCTGAGGACTCAGTGGATAGGAGGCGCCCTCTTCGGTTATCTACCAGACGGCAGTTGTGCGTATGCATCGAACGCCCGCTACCCGGCTGTATAAACCATGCGCCCACCGGAGGCAAGCGATAACCGCATTCCGCCACCAGATTGCACACTAATTCCGCGGAAAAGGGTGGGTTTAAGGTCTTATTTGTTCCGTTGTTGCACCGCGACAGTGCGGTTTACCCTTTACTCTCAGGGGTAGAATCGCCTGCCCGATGCCGTGACTTGGGATGCCGAACGCCACCGACAAAATCGCGTCCGGAATTCTTTGCCCGGTCGCACGACCGGTGCGTCGGTAACGTGGCATAATCCGAACCAGCAGAACAAGAAAGTGACATCCAATCCTTGCTCGCAACTCTGAAACTCCGCCATCGATGCGCAATCGGGCTTTTGTTCGCATTTTTCGCAACGGTCGGCATCATTGAGGCCGATCAGTCCGATGCCCGGGACGGCGCTCCTAAAAAATCTTTCTCGCCGGGTTGGTCGACATCGTGGGAAGGCGGATTCGCCCGGCAGTTCAATGCAGACTTGGGCAGCGGGGGCGAATTTAACGTCAAGCGGTTCTTCATCCAAGGTGGCGCCGCCTACACCGTGAAACCAGGTAATCGCATAAGCGTCTCGCTGGGATATGGCCGGCACAGTTACGATTTCTCCGGAACCACCGGCTTCGCCGGGCTCGTGCCTTGGAAGGATATCGATACTTTGCGCTTCGGCGTGCCGGTTAGTTACCGACTCGATGATAAACGCCAATTGTTCTTCTTGCCGACGCTGCGTTTCGCCGCGCAAAGCAGCGCCAGCCTCGACGACGGCGCCGGTGGGGGCGCCCTTGGCGGATTTGTCTATCGTTTCAGCGATCGGTTGAACATCGGACCCGGTATCGGCGTATTGACGCGAATCGAGGACAGCACCGATGTATTCCCAATCTTGTTAATCGACTGGAAAATCACCGATCGACTCAGTCTGGAGACCGGCCGCGGCCTGGCGGCAACCGCAGGCCCCGGACTGACGCTCAACTGGCGCACCCACGGCAGCTGGCGTTGGCTGTTAGCCGCCCGCTACGAAAAACTTCGTTTCCGGCTGGACGAGGATGGCCCCGCGCCGCGGGGTGTCGGCGAAGACCGCTCGTGGCCGCTGGTCCTTGGCGCCAGCTATCGCTTTAACCCCAACACCGAAGTGACTGTTCTGGGGGGCGTGGAACTGGACGGGGAGCTTCGCCTGGATGACGAAAACGGCGATCCCATCGCCCGCCAAGACCATGACCAAGCGCCGTTTCTCGCGTTGACGTTCCGCGCCCGATTCTAACTCGCCCACAGCGAAACCCCGGCATCACGGCGACGGATCCGCCGGCCGGGCTCCGTTCGCACATCGCGGGTGGAAATCTATAAGTTGCTGATTTATCAAGCACGCCTGAACGCGGTGGCGTAAGGAGTCAAATTTTCCCGCCAATCCGCTTCAAAATGCGGCAAACCGTACTACACTTTATAGGTAACAGGCATCGGGGGGTGTCGTCATGCGGTCTGTTAAAAGCAGCTTCGATTATTCGCAATGCCTAGACATTGCGGTTTACGGCATCTGCGTCGGTTTGCTGATTGTTGCCGTCGCGATGCCGGTGGTTGCGCTTGCCGGCGGTGGGGGCGGCAAAAAACAACTCATCTGCCATATCCCGCCCGGGAATCCGGATGCGAAACATACCCTCAACGTGGCGGCAGCCGCGGTCGCGGCGCATCTCGGTCATGGCGACTCGATCGGCAAATGCCCACCGGACGACGGCGATGGCCTTGGCGGTGGCGCGGTTGCGGGGCCGTCGTCCACGCTACCGACTTTCACATTTATATTTTGCGACAAACGTACCGGAGAAGTGGGTCGGAGTTATTCCGTACTCGCCTCCGGCCAGGGCGCCAGGGAAAACTATCAGTGCGACTAGTCCGAAGGATTGGTCTGAAAGCTTGAAAAATGAAAGTCGCGCGTAGAAAACTCAACGCTCACCAGGGATTCAGCTTAATCGAGCTTACGGTGACCATGGTGGTCGGCGGCATACTACTGACGCTGGCGATACCGAACTTCAGGAATTTCGCCGCCGACAACGCACTGATTGCGTCCAGCAACGAACTCGTCACCCATATCAACCTCACCCGCGCCCAGGCGATCAACCGCAATGTCCCGGTTTCCATCTGCGCCAGCGGAGACGCCTCCACCTGCAGCAACAGCACCCGCTGGGACACCGGCTGGATCGTGTTTACCGACAACACCGGCGCCAAGGGGGAAATTGACGGCAGTGATGAGATTTTGCGCATACACTCGGATCCAAACGGACACGTAAACATTCTCGGCGGCGGAACATATATTCGTTACGGTCCCACCGGGATTCGTCTGGACTGAAACCACCGCCCGCATCGCGCCAAAGGTCCCGGAAAATAGCTAACACGCCCGCGTGTCAGTTGACGTCAAAGCCGCGCATCACCATGTCGGCATAGCTGATCAATCCCAGCAACTTCCCGGCCTCGATCACCGGAGCCTGAGTTAAGCCGAATTTATCAAACAGCCGGGCGCAATAGCGTATGTCCATGTTCGGGTCGACGGAGATGACGGGTTTTGACATGATTTCGTAAACATTGACGCGTTGCGGCGAACGGTCCTGGGCAAGCACCTGCCGCGCCATATCCGACAACAGCACGATTCCGTATTCGTCATCATCGCTGCGCTTGTTGACCAACAGGGCCTCGGCGCCCTGCTGCTTCATGATGCGCAGCGCATCTTGCACGGTGGTCAAACCATCCACCGTCTGGAACTTATCGGTCATTACATCGCGCGCCCTGATTATGTTCCGGTTCGTCATAACTGATCCTCGACAATCTCAGTGAGTTGTTCCACCTGATGGGCGATGCCCACGGCGTCTTCGACATCGATCTGAAACGCGATGCCCGCCCCCGGCTGCCGATCGAACTCGCCGATCTCCGCAATCTGCTCGAGTATTTTGCGGCTAAGATGCTCTTCCACCAGGAACAATAGCATGTTGCGCTGGGTTTCGAGGCTCAGGCCGAGGAACGTTTTCGGCACCTCGAGGCCTTCACCGCGGGCCTGATTGAGCACCGTGGCGCCGGTCGCGCCCGCCTTGCGCGCGGCCTTCATGACCGATTCGGTCTTGTCGTCGTCCACGAGCGCAATGAGTAATTTGAAATGCATGATGTTCTACCTCTCGTAGTTGTGAGCACTAATTGCCGTCATCCTTCTGGCTGGACCGCCGATGTTTTCGCCGCAGCGACCACCAGTCGCTGAGCTGGGCGTAGCCCATTACAGTGATAATCGGAAACAAACTCGCGAATGCGATCAACCCGAATCCATCGATTAATACATTGCGTCCCGGCACCGTGCTGGCGAGACCCAGCCCCAATGCGGCGACCAGCGGGACGGTCACCGTGGAGGTCGTGACCCCACCTGAGTCATACGCAAGTGGAATAATCGCCCGCGGCGCAAACACCGTTTGCACCACCACGACCACATAGCCGGCAATAATGTAGTAGTACAGCGGTGTGCCGGTCACGATGCGGAAGGTGCCTAGGGCGATGCCGATGGCGACCCCCAACGCTACCGCGACCCGCAGCCCCCATACCCGAACGGTACCGCCGGAGACGTTCTGCGCCTTTACCGCCACCGCTATGAGCGCAGGTTCGGCAAGGGTGGTGGCGAAACCTATCGCCGCGGCGAACACGTATACCCATAAATAGTCCTGCCAGCGCACCAGTCCGTCGGTAGACACCGGATCCCCTCCGAGGAAATCCGGACTCGTCAGTTGATAGGCCATCAATTTTCCAAGCGGGAACAAGGCACGCTCCAGTCCCGCCAAGAACAAAGTAAGGCCAATCAGCACGTAAACGAAACCGATGAGGGATTTCCCAAGATTTGGAATTGGCCGGCGCAAGATCAGCACCTGGAAACCGACTACCACCGCGACGATGGGAAATACATCGTGCAAGGTTGCGTACAGGGTGTGCGCGAGTCCGATCAACAGATCCATCAGATGAGCATTCCGTAAATCATCACAAAAATCATCGGCGTCAACGAGGCGAAGGCGATGAGCCCAAATCCGTCCACCAGTGGATTGCGCCCGCGAATACTGGATGCAAGACCCACCCCCAGTGCGGTCACCAGCGGCACCGTGACCGTGGACGTGGTGACGCCCCCGGAATCGTATGCGATGCCGATGATCTCCGCAGGGGCGAACAGTGTAATCACCACTACACCCATGTAGCCGCCGATGATTAGATAATGCAGCGGCCATCCCTTGAGGATGCGGAACACACCGACGACAATGGCGATGCCCACCGAGAACGCCACCGTCACCCGCAACCCCCTGCTGTAGCCGCGCATCGACGCGTCGTTGGCTTCAATCGCGCCGGCCTGCGCCGCCACTTTGGCGGCTTCATCGGCGATCGCGATCAGCGCCGGCTCCGCAATCGTGGTGCCGAAGCCCAGGGCAAAGGCGAAAAGCAGCAACCACAGCAGACTTCCCTTGCGCGCGAAGGCGTGGGCAATCGCCTCGCCGATGGGAAACAAGCCTTGTTCCAGACCCCGGGTAAAAAACGTCAACCCCAGCACGACCAGGGCCACGCCGGTCAGCAGATCGCCGATGTTCGGGATCGGTTGGCGCAGTACGGCAAGCTGGAAAAACGCAATTACTAAAAAGATGGGTATAAGATCGCGAATGCTCGATCGAATCAGCGACAGCATCAGTCAGCCTTCGGGTCCGTGTGTTTTAACTGTCGCCGGCATGTCTACGATTGATACCCTCTGGGAACCGACCGCGCACTTGAATGTCCGCGACACGATTATTCGGATTATGGACGATAATCAATCTTTGATCGAAGATCGAGATCATGCAAGCGCCGCGGAAACCGCGGTAGCAGCGCCGTCGATCCTTGGTCGACACCCCGATTCTCCTCGTTTAGTTCGAAAAAACCTAAGTTTGATTTGCGTCAAAGCCGGATTATCGCCACGGTGATAAAAACTTATGGTGCGCGGCGCCACCGAATGCGGGTGCACAGTGAGCAAGAGCATCGACGTAAAGGTGCAACATTACGACGCGCCTATCCGATATCGACGGAGGTGCGGTTAGACTCAACGCAATACTTTTCCGGAGCACAGAATCAACATGACGACCATTCATTCGGACACAGAGTTTAAAGCCGCTCTTTCCCAACTGACCCTGGCCCAACAGCGCCAGCTCGGCAAGCGTTTTATCGAACACGTCATCGAGCTCTCGGACAACCCCAGTGTCAACGGCGCCGTGACTTTCATCACCACCAACGGTCAACCCACCGATGAAGAGATCGCCGCAGGCTACAAGGCGGCCAAGACAGCGGCAATTGACAGTTATACCTTATGCGGGCATGAGGGAGACTGGGGCCGGCAAGCCGGCCATTTCGTCGCTGCCGCCGCGGCAGCTTGTCTGACGCCCGAACCTCACGCTGGACAAGGCGGGCGCGTTGCATGGAGCACGGCCATGAACGCGCGCATGGCGCGGGTCTGCGCTAAGATAGCCGACGGCCAGGGCGCGGATGACACCGAGGTGAAGAAACAATACGAGATACTGGAGGCGTTTTTAAACACCGGTTGATTTCCGCAGTATCACCGAACAGTACGCCGCCCCGCGTCTTCAAAAAATGCCAGGTATTCGGTCCAGTCCGTGATTGGACCGCGATGTGCAAAGATGACTACGCCGTTGCGGTCGATGACGTAGCTGGAGGGAAACACGCGGGCGATGTCCCGGTCCGGGATGTGAGTATGCACGGCGGTGGTGAGGCGGTGATCTTGCGCACCGCGGGAGCCTGAATCGTACAAAGGCAGGCTCTCCAGGCCCTGTTGTATGAGCCAATCCCGCGCCTGCTCGACGGGCTCTCGCATTTGTAGCAGTACCACCGCGACATCGGAAGGCAGCCGTTCACGTAGTATCCGGAAGAACCCGTGTAATGTAGGCAGTTCCCGCGCACACGGTGGACACCACGAGCCCCAGAAATGCAGCAGCACGATCTTCCCGCGCAGGCCCGCAACCGATAATCTGCGACCCTTGGCGTCGGTGAACGCGAGATCGGGGAAACGCTCGCCCGGCGCGGTGCCCTCCCTCGCCTTCGCCGCCTGTCCGGCGCTCGCATACGGTCCCCAGAGCCGCGGCCACTGCTGCCGGGAGAATGTAACTTGGTCATCGACGGCATAGGGGACGCAACGTTGCCGGGTACGCTTGGCGCACTCCACCAGGGCTGCTCGTTCCGCCGCCGCGGCGCTTTTCTGCCCCGATGTCCACGCCCATGCGCCCCCGGGCGCTATGACGAAAGCGCGGTGGCCTGGCGCATTGAGAAACAACTGATAGTAGCTGTCCCGCGCCGCATTGCCGACGTGAGGTATCGCAGCGGCGTCATACAAATCGTCCGCACTCATAACCGCAGGCGCGTTCCATAGCAAACCGAATAAGGCAAGCCCGCTGATCTTCCATGCAATACGCCGCCCCGCAAGTGTGGATCGTACGCGGATGGCCATGAAGCTCCTGTCCTACGGTGCGCCTCAGTCGACCTCTTCCCAACCCGTGACCATCGCCTTGATGTGCGATGTCGGCGTATGACCGACGGTGGCGAGGTACACATGGGCGATAAAGAAGATCAACATCAGAAACGCGCCGATAACATGGCCAATGGCAATCCATTCGAGGTTGAGCCATGCCAGGCCCCAGCTGTCCCACGAGCTGTAGAACAAATACAGCAGGCCGGTTATCCAGATCAGCGGATTGATCACCAGTTTTACGAACAGGTACGCCAGCCGCTGCAATGGATTGTGCTTGGTCAGCGTGGACTGCCGGAACGGATGCGGGGCGTCGGTGAAGATTCCGCTCGCATAATATCGGAATACGGCCTGCGCCTTGTCCATCGTGGGAATGTATTGCTTCCACTCACCGGTCGTAAAGTGCCAGAAGATTGCGAATATCCACAGCACGATCAACACCCACGCCGCGGTGGTGTGATAGTCCACCGCCCGTTCGAATCCGAGCCAGGTATAACTGCCGTGGATCTCGAAGCCGGTCAACATCATGAACATGATCAATCCGGCCTGGGACCAGTGCCAGAAACGTTCGAACCGCTTAAAAATGTATATGCGTTGCATGATCTATACCTTCTTTCTGCTGCTGACAAATATCCGAATCGCGCCGTGCACCAGCACCGAGATCAATGCCAGTAAAGCGACGGAAAAACCCACGGTATCCATAAACACGATGCGGTCGCGCGCCGGAATGTAGACGCCGTCCACACCCGCCAGGCGACCTTTTTTTGTGTGGCACTGCTCACATTTGAGGGCGTCCTCTTTCGGCGCCACCATATGCGTGATCGGCCAACTCATCTCGGTTTCGACGAACCCCATCGTGCCGCTGTATTCGGCGTCCACCGCTTTCATGCCGGCAGTGAGTGCTTTATCCCAGTCGTGATTTTTCCAAAACGCGGTGTCGTCATTCCCCGCGGTGTGAAGCACCGCCAGGGTTTTCAGTCCCTTGTCATACATTTGCTTGCCGCGAAATACACGCAACGGCCAGATGCGCGCATCGGGATCGTCGGGGCCGCCCAGGAACTCGTTGATTTTGACGACGCCGGACTCGTCGACGCGGTCTCCAAACAAAGTGTATTTCACTTTACCGTTGAACCATTGGTACTGGGGGATCACATACCGATCGTAAGTGAAATGGCCCTTATTGCTGTCATAGTGAACCTTACCGATGCTGTTACGGGTCCTAATGCGCTTGCCCTGCTCATCCAATTTACCCGCCGTCGACCAGTCCCAACTCATCTTGGTGTGTCGCGGACCGCGGGCATAGGCCGGTATGTGGCAGGTCTGACAGGCGATCTTGCGCGTGTGATCGTTGAGCTTGGCATTGCCGCTATGGGGCCCGTTGCCGTGACACGCCTGACACGTGGCGGGATTGCGGTGCGTGTTGGCACCGCGCACCTGTACGCCGTTGGTATCGCTTGCGGTAGGCCCGTAGCGGCTGCCCGCGACTTCATGGCCGTCGGTAACGTGGCACTTCGCGCAGTTAAAATTCAACCCCTCGGCATCCATGTGCACATCGAGGTAACGCGCGGGCGTTTCCAGCGAGCTGTCCAGGTCACCGTGCTTCACGGCGTCGCCGCCGCCGCCGCGAAAATGGCACGCACCGCAGGTTTTGCGGCTGGTCTTGCCCACATGCTGCGCCACTTTCTTGAGGTCCGTAGGCGGCCGCAGGCGGCCCGATTTCGGCGGCCACTCCATGGTCTCGTAGTTGGGATGACCAGCCAGGCCCGGCAGCTTTTTATAGGCGCCGGTGGTGTCATGACATACCAGGCAGTCGACGTTTTCTTCCACGGTTAAATCAAACTCTCGATCCGCCCAACCGTAACCGATGTGACACGCGGAGCAATGATCTTCATTGGATGCCACGGCGGTACAGAAATTGTTGATCACATGCTTTTTACCGAGCACCTGGCCGGTATCCGGATTTCGATACTCCCAAGTCCAATGCTGGGTCTGGTGAATCTGCTTGGCGGCTTCGGTGTGGCAGCCAAGACACGCCCTGGTGACTTCGGGACCGTTCTTGAAGTCCGCCTGCAAGGCCTCGAACTTGGTGTGATCCGCGGTAGATGACGCCAGCGCCCGGGCCGCGTCTTGCTCGAGCGTGGGTTGAGTCGCCGCCGGCGCGGAATCTACCGCAGCAAAGCTAGATCCTGTTGCGGCTAGCGCCAGCGTCATGGTCGACGCGATAAGCGCAGCGCTGATGGTTTTGAGTAAGGTCATGATGGTTCACCACAAGCTGGTCACTGGATTGACGTTGACGTGCTTTCTTAACCGGGCGCGTCAACAGCCGCTCAGCTCCTGTCCGCCCGCGCCCTTGCCTCCGCCGGGACGGGTCTTGATCAGGGGCGGCGCGGGTTTGTCCGCATCGAAGCTCAGAAAAGCCTTTTGGTCTTCAGCCACTTTATCCATGATGCTGCTCACCTTTGAACCGAACATCTTGCCCATCAGCCCGGCATTCATGGTGCCGACATAGGTCTTTCCGTCATCTTTTTTGTAAACGGTGATGGTGCAGGGCATGAGAATCGACAGGATTCGGGTCGCGTCCTCCGCCAACAACGGTCCGGAGTACTTCGTGCTGCACGCCTCGACCAGCAACACCGGAGGCACGTTTTGCCCTGCGGCAGCCACCGACACCGACGGCGACCTGAGGCCGGACAGCTTCCAGCCATGATCGGACAGCGCCTGGATGTTGGCCTGGATACGGGCGGCGGTTTCTTCCACGCCGAACGGACTTTCGTGTTCTGTCATCATCAGACCACCGGCGGTGTTCCAACCAACGATGGCCACCAGAGCGATACCCGAGAAAAAACCGGCGAAGATCTTCAACATAGCGGCCACTCCTAGCATTGTGAGAAAGTAACTATATTATAACATACTTATGTTTTATATACTCTGTTTCGCTTTGATCTGGCTCAAGTAATTGCTCGTTAAACGCCGAAAACTACGCCTCGGCGAACAGTGCCCTTCGCACCATGTTTGCACCGAGTAAAAACAACCCCCCGAGCACGACGTTGCGGAACGCCGCGGCGGAAAGACGACTGGACAAGATATCCCCGATTTTCATGCCTATGAGTGCCGGCACCAGACAACCCATCGCGATGACGAAGCGCGTTAAGTCCAGGATGCCGAGCGTCCAATAGGAGCCGGCGACCAGCACGCCGGTGGCTACAAATAACATCGCCAAGGTGGTGAGAAACAGCTCCCGACTCAGATTCAGCCCGACCAGGTACATCACGAACAATGGACCGTTGGCGGTGATCAGTCCGCCCACCACTCCGGCAATCGTACCCACGCCCCATCCCGCGGGGCGCTCCCACCTGCGCGGGATTTCGAACCGGGGTACGTACACGGTCATCACCACAAATGCCATCACCAACACGCCCAAGATCAATCCCAGCACGACTTCATCCGCGGATCGCACCAGAAACGCCCCGCAAAGCGCACCGGCCGAAAGACCGACAATCATCGGCCAGAATCGGTTGAACGTTCGGTATGCGAATCCGGTTTGCAGAAATTGCGCGATGTTGGTGAACACCATGGTCGCGGCATTAATCGCCAATGCCAGCTCAATGGGTAAGAAATAAGGCAGTATCGATATCGTTACCAACGGCAGCCCGAATCCCATCGCGCCCTTGATGATCCCGCCTAATAAAAACGCGATGGTCAGCCCGAACGCCTCCCAGTTTCCCATGCCAAGTGTCGCTTCCATCTACGAGATTGAGCGATGTTTGCGGCCGATCGACGATCCATCAAGGTTGGACGCAGCGATAAGTCCGCGAAATCCGCTCATGGTATCCGCGCCGATTTCAATCCATGATCCTTGATCCCGGACTAGGCATCGCATACCCGAATACACATGGAGCGCCGACACACCATATCCCCATCTGGGCCTTGGCCGCTGAATGCGATTTGTCAAGAGTTTCTTTGGCATAAATCACGCGCCGTTTCGTGACAATTACGTTATACTTAATTACCAAGTGTTGCCCTTGGCGCATCGAACCTAAACTATCTGTTCAAGGGTACCGGAACGACGGCGGTGTTGTGCACGTCCGGATTGATCGGAAAGCCTGAAGCGCTGCGGAGGTACCCACTTGGAACTCGTGTGATTTTGGTTCACGATACGCGGGCAACACTTTTTTTTCGTGACGCCCGAGTAGTCCAGGCGTGATAATAAAACAAGTCGCGACGCGCCCTCCGTATCCGCTACCTTGCACCTCGTCTCGTGCATCCGACGACTCCGGGATTATCTCGCCGGCAATCCGCTGCAACACCGAATTCGTCGATCACCAACGCAGCAGCTACCGCGCCTGCTTATCGAAGCGCTGCTCGTATTTTTCGTTTCGCTCCGCCCACAGGGCGTAGATCTCGTCCGGCCACAGCGACAACAGATAATCGATGATGTTGGAGATTTCGGATTCGGTCAGCGTGGCGCCGAACGACGGCATCACCCGCCCGCCGTTCTTTATGGTATTGGCCAATTGCCGGCGGGGATGATGCCAGGTGTGTGCGCTGCCATCCAACGGCGGTGGCGGAAAGTTACCGGTGGCGTCGCGCCGTTGCCAATTGACAACCCCTTCGGCGCGGGGACCATGACATCGCGCGCAGTTTCTCGCATAAAGCTTCGCACCGTTCATTACCATCGAGAAGTCGCCGGGTCTTGATGGTGCGCTGTTTGCTTCATCGGCCAGGCGCTCATCGGCGGCACGTTGCAATTCATCGACGGCGCGCTGCTGAGCCGCAGTTCCCGATGCGGATCCATCCGACTTGGCGTCGAAGAACGTGATCGACAGGATCATCAAGAAAAAAGGGAGAACTATTTTCATATCAACGACGTTCCCTAGATCGCGCGGGAGTGAAGCACACGGATTTCGTATCGAAACATCCGCACCCTGCCCATGACGTTCAATTGGATTTGGTAAGCTTGGACCGCGCCGAGTAGGGTATTCCACGAAAGTGGATTGGCAGAAAACTGGCCTTTTTTTCGTAAACGATGCGCCACACGCCGTCGTCCTCTTGTCGCCAATACTGCCGTTTCCGCGACTGGGTGCTGAAATTACTGCTGCGGTAATCCTGGGCGAAGGAAACGACGATCAAATTCGGCTCCCCGGGATATTGAAAGACGCTGATTTCGTCGAGCCCCACATTGATAAACGACTTTTGTTTCGCCACGCGGCGCTTGTGCCGGGTCCACCGCGCGTAATCCATATTGCCGCTGCGAAACGTCTTCGAATAGTGCCTGGCATAACGCTTGTCATCGCGGCTCTCCCAATCTTGCCGCCACCGTTCGAGCCGCGCCAGAAAATGCTCGCGCTTGCGGGTGATTTCTTGCGTGGACACCCAGTTCACCTGGTCGGCGATTATCACCGGCGTTGCGCCCGGATCCACGGTCTTCGATAACAACGCCATGTCCCTGTTGGGTAACGCCAGGCACCCATCACTGATGAACGGTGCACGGTTGTAGGTGCTCGACGGTACGCCGTGCAGCCAGATGCCGTAACCGGTACGTCCCAGCCGGCGGTCCCATTCGTTGGGGTAATTGATGGGTAACGCGGCGGACCCGTAGAAATCGGACAATCCCCCGGGGTCCAGCCGTGAAGTGACGAAATAGACACCCACCGGGCTGCGCTGATCGCCTTCTTTGACCTTCAACATCCCTTTCTTGCCCACCGAGACGTAGGAGTCCCCCGCCAACCGCAAGCGGTTACCTTCGTCGTTGGCGAAGACATGGAGCCGCGACATGGAGGCATCCACCACGATCACGTGACGTTGCTTGGGCGACAATTGGAGTAAATATTCGGGCCACATCCCCTGGTCCCAGACCGGGTCTTGCCGTTCGTGGGCGACCCGCCTCCGCGCCTCGTCCAGTAGCGCACTGACGCTATTATTGGTGTGCGCAAATTCACCGCCGAAGGCGGCCACCGGGCGCTCTTGCGCCATCAGTAGATCCGCATAAACCAGCTGCGCCAGTCGGAATTTTGGGTTGCTGTCCACCAAACGCTGCGCCTTCTCCAGCGCCGATGGTAGCCGCGCGGCACGAACGTCGGTCAGGATTTCCAACAACGCCCTTTCGTTTTCATCGATCCGGGCGGTTTCACTGGAGACCGGGTCTTGTGCGGCGTGAACAGCCGGCAAGAGCAGAAGCGCCGCGGCTACCAGCCACACCGTCCTCATTCGGTTAATTGTGTTTGGCGCTATCATTCGTGCTTGAACATGAAGTATACGTCAACGATGGGATCTCGCCGAATCCAGCCTCACGAGTAGGGGATTATATCCCGGTTTACTCACCGGTCTGCGCTTTTTGCACATAACCGATCAGCTCTTTCGCGGGTACATAGCCTCCGATGAGGGAACCGTCGTCCAGTATGATCGTCGGGGTCCCCCCTACGCCCACCAGTTGCCCCATCTGATAATGCTCAGCCACCGGATTGTCGCAGCGTTTGGCTTCGATGCGCTTTCTGGCTTTCGCATCCGTCATGGCCTGCAACGGGTCGTCGGCGCACCACACCGACACCATCTCGTCATACACCGGCGAGGGAACACCGGCACGGGGGAAAGCAAGATACCTGACCTTGATTCCGGCCTCGTTGAGTTGTCCGACTTCATTGTGCAGCTTAGAGCAATAGGGGCAAGTCACGTCGGTAAAAACGGTAATCGTGCTTGTAACCTTTTGCGGTGCAAACACGACCATACTGTCCTCCCCCAGGCCGTTCACGGCATCGAGACGCACCTCCTTACGCGCCTTTTCACTGACGTTTTCACCGCGTTCGACATCGATGACATCACCGCGGATGATATAGCGGCCATCCGCCGATACGTACAACAACCGCGGTCCCACCGTGAATTGGTACAAGCCGGGAACCGGCGACGCGGATACATCGTTCGCGGAAAAGTCCGGGATCAGACGGTTCCCGGTCGCGAGCACCGCGTCGGGAATAGGATCACCCGCCGCTGCAACAACCAAGGGTATCAGCATTGCTGCGGCCGGTAACACTGACTTTCTAGACATCACACATTTCTCCAAATCGACAATATTTACGGAAGCTCTGAATACTCCATCCCGGTATTATCAGTACGTCCATTTACCGGCGGAACCTGTGACAATGAGAGTTTCCTCGAGGTTCATAAGACCGCGGTCCGCGGGCGATCGCCATCGGTCCAGGCAAGAGACACTTTACCATGCGCGTTCGACATTTGCGGTAACCCGCTGGATTGCGCGACCTTACTGGCTACTCTCAGTTTCTCGCTGTGCCCTTGTTTGAACACATTTCCTAAATTAAGTTGCTCGCGGCTTTTGACTGACTCCAGCCAAGTGACTATCTCGGTATCGGCATCGATATGCCGGCTAGCCGTTGGGCTTCGTACCAGGTAACATCATCAGTGATATTTGTCGTCTGAAAAGACAATTAACCGCATCGGAGGTTAACTGATGGACGGTCTTTTGTTTTTACTGGTACTAATCGGCGCCTCCTTCTTTGTAATGACCCGATTCGCAGGCGGATCGCACGCCGCGCGAGGCCATCACGATAGATGCTGCGGTCACCCGGCATTACAGAAAAAAATTGACAAAGTCGATCCTGTTTGCGGCCAAGAGGTATCCGATAATGCGGATTACAGCAGGTCTTACGGCGACCAGACATATATTTTCTGCTCCCGGGAATGCCTTGATGATTTTGAAGCAGACCCGAAAAAATATATAAAAAGTAACGAAGGCGGAGACGCCAGCTTGGCGGCGTGAGCATGGTTCAGTTTTTGTAAGATCGTCGATACGTCGCGTGGTTATTTAACGCTACTGAAGCTGGTTATTACGTGACGCCATGGACAGCCCTCCTGGAATCCTGGTCTCAGCAAGGACGTTTCAACAGACCGGAGATAAGTTCGAATTCGAAAAAATCTGGAGAAGTCTCGATGCGCGGACTTGAAGCAGCGATAGCGGGGACGCTTGCAGCCCCGTTCTCCGTTACCCACCGATGAAAACACCGTGAGACAAGGCGTCCATCATCACACGGAATTGACGCTGACTAGATTTTAATGGCGGAATTAGGCCTGTTAGTTATCCGCCCTTTGCTCGTGATAGACAGCAATGACCTGGGGGTTGACTGGCTCGGTGTTGCTGCGAGGGCGTGGAAAATCCTGTAGAGTCGACGCCGAGTTTACCGCAACATCCCGCCGGCACTGCCTCGAGTTGAGCGTTTGGGACTGGCTCTGATTTGACCTCATTGGGAACCGTTGAAATACCATGACATCGTCGTTGAAATACCAGTTTTACTTTGTGGTCCTTTTGGGCCTCAGCACCGTAGTGGCCGCGTGCACACTGGTTTCAAAACCACTACCCGCGTCATCCCCGCATTCACACGCCGTTGCCGAGGCCGACCATGCGTGTCCGGACACCAGAGGCTGGTTCGACCCGGCCACCGGCGTCGCCATAGAATCCCCCGCGTTGATCGAATCGCTCGCCCGGCAGTCGGTAGTATTGCTTGGAGAGAGCCATCCCAGCGTCGAGGACCACCGTTGGCAACTGCACACCCTGGCCGCCCTGTACGGACGCAATCCCGACATGGCCATCGGCTTCGAAATGTTTCCGCGATCGGTGCAACCGGCGCTGGACCGGTGGATCGCTGGAGAGCTCGACGAACGGTCGTTCCTGGCGGCGGCGAAGTGGGATCAGGTGTGGGGTTATGATGCGAAGCTTTATCTGCCCATATTTCATTTCGCGCGGCAAAACCGCATCCCGATGTTCGCCATCAATGTGCAGCGCAGCCTGATTGCGCGGGTCGGCGAGGAGGGATGGGCCGATATCCCGACGGCCGAGCGCGAGGGCGTATCCGACCCCGCGCCGGTCAGTGACGGGTACCGGCACCGGCTCGCCCATGTCTGCGGGGGAATCGTCCACGGATGATTCGGAACAGGAACTCTACAGCAAGATCCTAGAGGATCCCGCCTTCCAACGTTTCGTGGAAGCCCAATCGACCTGGGACCGGGCC
Source organism: uncultured Gammaproteobacteria bacterium (assembly GCA_947259175.1). Taxonomy (GTDB): domain Bacteria; phylum Pseudomonadota; class Gammaproteobacteria; order Arenicellales; family JAANXG01; genus CALZGZ01. Next base: position 21,963 of record CAMYKW010000057.1, read on the forward strand.
ATGGCAGAGGGCCTGACGGCCGGATTGCAGGCAACCGGAGCCACGCTCGCGGTCGGCATCATGGGCAGCGGTCACGTCGCCTACGGCCACGGGGTGGCCCACCAGCTGGCGGCATTGGGTGTCAACGACGTAGCGAACGCGCTCACGGTTTCGCCCGCCCATGGTTGCTCGGAGATACGCGCCGGCGTCGCCGACGCGGTATTTATATTGCCCGAGAGCACCGTGCGCAAACCCGACCATCCAATGTTGGGTGTCCACATCAAGGGCTCCGATGACGGCGTGCTGATTGAGCGTGTAATTCCGGACAGCGTTGCCGCAGCAGCGGGTCTCAAGCAGGGCGATGTGATCGTCAGCGCGGCCGGGAGTTACGTCAACAAAACTTCCGAGCTGGGACGCATCATCCGGCGGCAGGCGCCCGGAACCTGGTTGCTACCGCCGACAACGCTTCGCAGAACAACAAGCTTTCCGGCCTCAACACACCCAGCCGCAAACCTTGAATGCGGAAAGTCATAACGATCATGTGCCTTCCCGCCACGAAGCCAGGTATGCCTTCTGCGCGGCGCTCAATTGATCGACATCAATGCCCATCGCCGTCAGCTTGAGGTTGGCGACTTCCTGGTCCACCGCCGACGGCACTCCGTACACGGCATTCGCTAATTGGTCGTAATGGGCGGCCAGGTACGCGGCGCACAGCGCCTGGTTCGCAAAACTCATGTCTATCACCGCCGCCGGGTGGCCCTCCGCGGCAGCGAGATTGACCAATCTGCCCTCAGCCAACAAGCGGATTCGCCGCCCATCAGCCAGTTTATATTCGTCGACGTGAATTGCTCCGGCGGCAAGTGACGAACTCGGAGTAGATGACCGTGCGTGTTGATGAATGAGGGACTGTGACTGCATCCGCCTGCTGCAGTGGGCACTTCCGCGCATGCGCATGCGGTGGCGCGGCTTCCGCAAGGTACGCGGTCAGGTCTGCAAGCGCATCCAGCGGCGCATGGGCGCGCTGTCGATTCAGGATGTAGACGACTACCGCGCCTATCTCGTACAACACGCGACCGAGTGGACGCTGTTGCGTGATCTGTGCCGGGTGACCATCTCCCGGTTCTGGCGGGATAAAGCGGCGTATTGCACGCTGCAGAAAGAAGTCCTGCCCACCCTGGCGCGGCAAGTGATTCAACGCGGCGATGACAGCTTGCATGTGTGGAGTGCCGGCTGCGCATGCGGCGAGGAGCCGTACTCGGTCGCACTGGCATGGCAACTGGCACTGCGTAACCGGTTTCCGTCGCTCACGTTGCAGGTGCTCGCCACCGATATTGATCGTGATGTCCTGGCGCGTGCCAAACGCGCCTGCTACGGTCATGGCAGCCTCAAAGACCTGCCGACCGGCTGGCGCAACATGGCTTTTTCGCGGACCAATGACGCTTATTGTCTCCACCAGCGATTCATCCTGCCGGTCACCTTCCGCCGGCACGATGTGCGCGACCCGCCGCCCGGGAAGCGGTTTGACCTGATAATCTGTCGCAACCTGGTGTTCACTTACTTTGACCACAAGCAGCAGCGTGCGGTGATCGGCCATTTCGTCAACGCGCTGGCGGGCGGCGGCGCGGTGATGCTCGGCACCCACGAACAACCACCCGCCGATGACCGGCGGCTGACGGCTTGGCCGGCGTCACCGGGCTTCTTTGCGCTGCGGGGAACCCAGCGCGGGTAACAACAAACGAATTCTTGATTCCGAGCAAGGACTTCGGGGCTGTCACCGGTTTAAATAGGCGGCGCGGCCGGGGGTCGTTGCGCGCTGAGTCCGTAGCGGATGTTCGACCTGGTGCGGCCGGTTGCAGCGATGTTGAACCAAAGGATCGGATAACAGTCGACGTCCCGGTGGCTGAAATTCGGCGGTGGCTCATGAGATAATGACTAACCACAGATCATCACAACCCGACCCAAGTCCAAAGCGTATCATTGTGTTGAATGAGAGCCGCCGATGACTGTAATTCGATCCCTTAGCGTGCGTATCCTCTGGAGCCTGGCGTTATTGGCCAATCTTGACGCGGTGAACGCACAGTCGATTCCACCGCAGGATGCCAATGAAATCGCGTCGGCGCGGTTCGTGGTGACGCTGGTCGAAAAGGACAAGCGTCACCCGTGGTTCGGCAAGGGTTTGGTTGGCCGTGGGCACGAAATCGCGTTCGCGGTGGACGGCGTGCCGGGCAAGGAGCTCACGCTGGTGCGGGGACAGACCTATCAATTTGAAATACGCAGTGATCCGCTACACGATTTCTACTTGTCCACCAGCGCCGTCGGCCGGGGACGGGGCGTTCTCGCCGACGGCGTCGACGGCAACTTTACCTTTGACGGAACGGTTACGTTTACCCCCACCGCACAAACGCCCGACGTGGTCTACTACCAATGTCAAAATCACACCTACATGGGTGGTCCGATCTTTATCGTCGATCGGGCGGGTCAAGCTCCGCAACGCGCCGCCTTGGATGACGCCGCCAGCGACGCGGTCAAGGAACCGGAAGTCGACCCCCAGACACTCGCCAAGAGCGTCAGAAGCAAGATCGCCTTCGCTAAATTGAGTGTACGCAGCTCCTCGGGCGCAAAACGCATAAAGACCAGCGATAATGCCGAGGCTAAAACGATGATTGGTGACGCGGACCGCATGATCGTAAATGCGGAAACGGCGTTGCAGGCCGGCGACGCCGCGGGAGCCCAAACCTTAGTCGACGAAGCCATCCGCACGTCCAGCGCCGCTTTCCAAATGGTGCCGGATAAAAAGGAGATCAAGAAACGGGCCAAGGCCGATTACCAGACACTCATGCGCCGCGTCGAGTCGTCGCTGGCGTCCTACCAGTCATACGACATCTCTAAATCCAAAAACGATGCGGCGGGTGTCCGCATCGACGCCGACACGCTGCGGCGGGATATGCTTGCGGCCCAACGCCTGGCCGAGAAAGGAGACTACCCGGCCGCCAACCAGCTCCTGCGCGCGGCGCAAAAAAACCTGGACACCGCGGTCGCGAAGCTGTTGCATGCCCAGACCCTCACCTTTACCCGCAGTTTTGCAACCCCCAAGGATGAATACCAGTACGAACGCAATCGCAACCAGGAATACGGCAGATTGCTGGCAACCGTGATCGAGAAATTGAACCCGTCCCAGGCCAAGATGAAGCTCATCAACGTGCTCAGCAAGCAAGGGGATGATCTGCTCGAGAAGGCCGATCGAAGCGCAACACAAGGCGATTTCAAGCGTGCAATAGAAACCGTACAGAATTCCACAACCCGTTATCAGAATGGGATAAAAATGGCCGGCGTCCGCTTATTCGGCCGCTAAATCGGGTGTATTCCCAGCCGAGCTCGACCAATGCCGGTATCAGCGGTAGCCTTACCGCCAGGCACGTGCGATGGAATAAGTAGCGAATCCACGCGTCTTAATTCAGCAGTCCTTTTCGTTGGTACATGCGGGTCACACGCCAATCCTCAACATTATGCTCGGCTTGACTACAAGGTTTTCGACCGGTGTCTTTTTAGTCGCCGCGGTTTCGTGTGTATGGAGCCAGGGGCTCGCGACTCCGGGCAAGGAACAGACCGCCGCACGTCTGAAATTTGTGGAGAAACTGATCGAGCATTCCTCCGCGGCCCGCCAGGTAAAGGCCAGCACCAACCCGGACGCGAAAGCACGCCACGCGCAAGCCCGCGTGCTGTATGCGAAAGCGGTTTCTGCTTACCACAGCGAAGATTATACGAACGCCGCCGATCTACTGAACCAGGCATTGCGGACGATGTTTGCGGCGGTGCGTATGGCCGACAGGGATAAAGTCCTTGCCGAAAAGCGGGAACGCGACTTTCAGAACCGGCTGGGCAGCGTGAACGCCCTGACCGATGCCCACAACCGAGTCAGTGAAGAAAAGGGCGCCGGCGCCGCAAATTCCGAACTCAGGCAGTGGGTGGACCGCAAGGTGGCGCAGGCCCACCGCTTGCGCGAGGCGGGTAAACCGGTGGAGGGACGAAGCGCATTGGATGAGGCCTACGTGGCGATCAAAGTGGCGATCGAAGCGCTGCGCGGCGGTGACACCCTGGTTCGCGCTTTGAATTTTGCCACTAAACAGGAGGAGTACCAATACGAGGTAAATCGCAACGACACCCACCGCATGCTCGTGGACGTGCTGTTGCGGGAAAAGATGGAAGGGAGCGACGCTATCAAAACGATGGTGCAGAGATTCATCGACAATGCCGCCGGAACTCGCAACAAGGCCGAGGAGTTGGCCGGCAAGGGAGAATACGACGAAGCGGTGAAGACCATGGAGCAATCGACCAAAGACATCCTGCGGGCCATTCGCAGCGCCGGCATCTACATTCCCGGTTGATTGAACTGTATAAGTTGTGACTTCAGATTACAGACAGGAAAGTCAGGGGCGACTTGACCTTACAGATCACCCGAATATTTCAAGCGCGGACATTCAACAAGGCCAACTACCCTTCCGCTCAATACTCAGGATCGTGTGAGAAAATTCAAAATCAAAATGATCGGTGGTAAAACAATTCACCCATACACCATTAACAGGGCGGCTATGACGAGTTAAGGATTCGCGTAAGGGAAATATAAAACCCATGTGGCACGCCGTCCCAAGCGCCTTAAAATTCGGCGACTTTTCACACAGTCCGTACTCGTTGCGGACATTGGCGGAACCTGGATAAACTGGTGTGGCGTTGACCATCATATGACGAAAAGTTAGCCCATCGTTTGGTAGTAGAGGTTTTGCGGATGTTGGGCCTGAGCGAAAAAGAACCAGCGTTCGGCGAGTAACCCGATATATTGGGCGACAAAGGCGGCCGTTAAGATTCCAGTCATTTTCACGGAAAGTCCCGCGACGATTAACAGTATTGGGACCGGGAAAACCAGTAACAGAAACAGCCACATCAGCCTTTGCAACCACGCCGGTGACGCGGAGTGAAAAAATTCGCGGGTATTGAATGAGCCGCCCATCAGGCCTTGGGAGCGTTGGGTAATGTGCTGGTGCTTGACGCCGGTCGCGGTTTGAAGCGTGGACTTCCGTCTTGAGCGCGTATTTCGTATAAGCGACGCGACGCGTGTTGCCAGCGCGACGAGGGTCACGACGACCGCCCACACGCCAAAAAATAGCGTCATTTCCGCTGCATAGTGTTGCGCTAGAGCGGTGGCGAGAGTGAACCCGGAGGCGCTGCCCAACAAGGTGTAATTGAATACGGTCAGCGGTGTTGCCCACTCCTGTAGAAAGCGTATGCACGCATAGATCATTGCGGTGCACAGAAAAAGCGTAAGCACTGCAGCGGTGGCCACCCCCCCGATCCACAGTGTCCAGTAGCGCTGGACGAGCCACGGGGCAATGTCAGGCGACGATGCAACATAGTGCGCCGCCCCGTACAAAGCAACGAGGGCGACGACAATGGGCAGCACAATCACTTCCCGCGACAGCCACGAGGTCTTCCACTGCGCCGCCGAACGCCACGCCCGCTCCGGACGCCCCAAATGAAAGAACGACGCCACCAGTCCGGCGATGAGCAGGCCCACTGACAGCACGCTGGCCGTTACATAGAACTCTCCGGAATCACGCAGGCCTGAATGTATACGCATGTACCATTCGCCGGCATACAACGCCAGGAACAAACCCTGTCCCACGCCGATCAGGGTGGTCAGAACAATCACTGAAAACGCAGGATGCACGGTGCTTAGTATTTGGACTCGAGTTGGTTGCGGTACGTTCGTAAACAATTCACCAACTGGTCACGTCGTCGAGCGTCTGCTCGCGCACCGGGCCGACGGGTCGTTCACGTTCCTTCTTCAGCGGGTTGTCCGAGCGCACCAATTCGTCCTCATGGATTCGGATACGGGTCTTACGCCGCGGCAGATAGTGGTTCGCCGGTTTCGTGCCCCATTCCGGCATGAGTGCGTAGCCGCCCTCCTCGCGGATGGCGACGGACACATTCGAATCCGGATCGTGAATATCTCCGAACAGGCGCGCACTGGTCGGGCAGGCCAGCACGCAGGCAGGTTTGCGCTCGCTTACCGGCAACGCCTCATCGTAGATGCGATCGATGCACAGCGTACATTTTTTCATCACCTTCTGATGGGTGTCGATCTCACGGACCCCATAGGGGCAAGCCCACGCACAATACTTGCAACCGATGCATTTGTCGTAATCCACCAGCACGATGCCGTCTTCGGGTCGCTTGTAGCTGGCACCGGTCGGGCATACGGGCACGCAGGGCGGGTCCTCGCAGTGCAGACAACTCTTCGGGAAGTGCACGGTCTCGCAGTTGGGATACTCACCGACTTCGAAGGTCTGTACACGATTGAAGAACGTGCCCGTCGGATCTTCCCCGTAAGGACGGTCGTCCGAGAGGTACCCTGCAACGCCGGACGTGTTCCATTCCTTGCAACTGGTCACGCAGGCGTGACAGCCCACACAAACGTTCAGATCGATCACCAACGCCAGTTGTGTCATGTGTGCTTACCGTTTTCCGCCGGCGAAAAAGGCCAACCACGATTTGGGCCTGGCTTTCATGCCCGGAAGCGGACGAACCGTTTTGAACTGCGGGTGCGTTTCGTGAGCTCCGGCTTCCGCCTTGGTCACCCGCACATGCACGTCGTACCAAGCGGCCTGTCCGGTCACGGGATCGGAATTGGATAAACGGTGACCGTCGGCGCCGGGCGGCAGTTCTTCGGATATCAGGTGGTTGAGCAAAAATCCCTTGCGCGATTCGTTGGCGCCGGCCTCTAGGTTCCAGGCTCCGGACGCCTTGCCGATGGCGTTCCACGTCCACACCGTACCCGGCTCCACCGCCTCGCTGAACCGGCACATGCAGCGCACCCGGCCCCACATGGATTCCACCCAAACCCAGTCACCGTCATCGAATCCACCTTGCCTCCCCACAGCCGGGCTCATGTAAAGATAATTATGCGCATGAATCTGTCGCAACCAGGCGTTCTGCGAATCCCAGGAATGGTACATCGCCATCGGACGCTGGGTGACGGCCTTGAGTGGATACATGCGCTTACCGGTCTGCTGGCTTTCCAGGGGATCAAAATAAAACGGTAGCGGATCGAAGTAGGTCGCTATGCGCTCGCGCAGGCGTTCCGGCGGCTGCCGGTACTCGGTTTTTCCCTGCGCCGCGAGCCGGAACTGCTGTAATACCTCTGAATACAGGTGTACGTTGATGGGTTCTGCATAGCGTATGAGCCGATGGCGCTGCGCCCACTCCAGGTAACCCTTGTTCCAGTTGCGCATGTATTGATACGACCTCGGCAACCGGTAGTGGTAGACGCAGTTGTTCTTTTCGTACATCTGCCATTGGTTGGGATTGGGCTCGCCGCGCATGAACTTCTCGCCGCCTTTTCCACGCCACCCGGCAAGAAAGCCAATTCCCGATCCGGGCTCGGTTTCGTAATTGACGATGAAGTCCGGGTAGTCACGGTACTTGCGCGAACCTTCCTTAGTCACGAACGCCGGCAGCTTGAGGCGTGCACCCAGCTCGATGAGCACCTCCTGGAACGGCTTGCACTCGCCGGTCGGCGGTACGACCGGAACGCGCACGGCGTCCACCGGCCCGTCGTATTCCGAGATCGGCCGGTCCAACATGGACATCACATCGTGGCGTTCGAGATAGGTCGTATCCGGCAGGACCAGATCGGCGAAGGCTACCATCTCCGACTGGAAAGCGTCGCATACGACGATAAACGGGATCTTGTACTCGCCGGTCTCGTCCCGGTCGTTCAGCATCTCGCGGACCCGCTGTGTGTTCATGGTCGAATTCCATGCCATGTTTGCCATAAAGATCATCAGCGTATCGATCCGGTACGGGTCTCCGCGCCAGGCATTGGTTATCACGTTATGCATCAGGCCGTGCACGGACAACGGATATTCCCAGGAGAACGCTTTGTCGATACGCACGGGCTCGCCGTCATCGTCCACGAACAGATCGTCGGGTTCCGCCGGCCAACCGAGTGGCATGCCTTCCAAAGGCATATTGGGACGCACGGTCTCGGGACCGGTGCCGGTCTTGGCGCAAGGGGGTATCGGGCGCGGAAAAGGCGCCTTATGGCGAAAGCCGCCCGGGCGATCGATGGTCCCTAACAAGGTCATCAACAACGACAGCGCGCGTATGCTGTGAAACCCGTTTGAGTGCGCCGCCAATCCACGCATGGCGTGGAACGCGACCGGATTGCCGGTGACTGTTTCGTGTTCGTTGTCCCACACATCGGTCCACGGGATGGGCAGTTCGATCTTCTGGTCTCGCGCCACGATGCCCATTTCATGGGCAATGCGGCGTATCGTGTCCGCCGGCACGCCGGTCACGTGCGCGGCCCACTCCGGGGTATAGTTTTTCACTCTCTCCACCAGAAGCTGAAACGCCGGCTTTACGGGGGTTCTATCGTCCAGCGCAAACTCGCCCATCAGCCGGGGATCGGCCCCCTTGCTATGGGTGACGACCGGGCGGTTGGTTATGCGGTCCCACCACAGCTTGTTCTGCGGATCGAAACACCCCTCTTCCTCGGGCACCTCGGTGCGCACGAACATGCCGAATTCGTTACCCTCCCGCAAGTTCACCAGCTCGGCGGCATTGGTGTACTGGATGAGAAACTCGCGATCGTAGAGGCCTTGCTTGATGAGTTCATTAATCAGGGCCAGCAACAGCGCGCCATCGGTGCCCGGCTTGATCGGTACCCACTCGTCCGCGATAGCGGAGTATCCGGTGCGCACCGGATTGATGGAGATGAACCTGCCACCGTCACGTTTGAATTGGGAAATGGCGATCTTCAGCGGGTTGGAGTGATGGTCTTCGGCGGTACCGATCATGATGAACAATCTCGCCCGTTCGAGGTCGGGACCGCCGAACTCCCAGAACGAGCCGCCGATGCTGTAGATCATGCCTGCAGCCATGTTGACGGAACAAAATCCGCCGTGGGCGGCGTAGTTTGGTGTGCCGAATTGTTTGGCGAACATCCCCGTAAGCGCCTGCATCTGATCGCGGCCGGTGAACAACGCGAAACGCTTGGGGTCGGTGTCCCGGACACGATGCAAACGCTGTTCCAATATATCGAACGCCTGATCCCAGGAAATCGGTTCGAACTCGGCATCACCGCGCTCACTGTCCGGTCTGCGCAGCAGCGGCCGGGTCAGACGAGCGGGGGAGTATTGTTTCATGATGCCGGACGCACCCTTCGCGCAGATCACGCCCTTGTTCAACGGATGCTGCGGATTGCCCTGAATGTACCGCACCTCACCGTCGCGCAAGGTCACGCGGATGCCGCAGCGGCAGGCACACATGTAGCAGGTGGTGTTCTTTACCTCGGTAATGCCCGTTTCCGATTGAGATTCTGGAATGTATGCGGTCATCGACTTGCTAGCCGTATTGGGCGGCACCGACCCGGGACAGGTCATTGACGGGATGTTTCAATCCCTGAAGGGTGGGTCCAATGGCCCCCGCCCGGCCGATGCGCTCGGCGAGCTTGTAGGCGATATTGCCGGATTCGATATTGGGGAACATCAGTGTGAATCGGGTGACACATTTTTTGATCGGCCGTACTGAAAAACGGAAGATCTGGACGTCAGGCACAAGGTTACCATATACGTTCCCTTGTCTCATGCCATGGTCATGCCGACCCAAGGGGTTACAATGATCCCGCCAGAGATATACGACATAGTTTCAGCAGGACTGTCGGACGCATATGGTGTTCATTAGTTTGGTGAAAAATAGAAGATCGACGGATTGATTTCCAATTCGTCTCTGACCGGCAAGTCGCGGCCATCAACGTGATGCAGTCATAACGTTTGTTTGTGGAACGATAAGCAGACACCTGCACCCAGCGTTACCTGTGGCGACAGTACCGATGGACAATATTCGTCGTTTCTTGGTTACCCCTGGATGTAGTGTATAAGCTGTTCAATCGTGAACTCTTGATGAGCAATAGTGCTCTTGACCAGATCACCAATAGAGACCAAACCAACCAACCGTTTTTCGTCAACCACTGGAAGATGACGTATCCGCTTTTCAGTCATAATGGCCATGCATTCTTCGATCGTACGGTCGAGTCGCACGCAAACAACGGGGGCAACCATGATATCTCGCACTGGCGTTTCAAGCGAGGATCTGCCCTCTAGAATGACATATCGCGCATAATGTCTCTCGGTAAGGATGCCGACGATTTGATCGTCCTCTAGAACGACCAACGATCCAATATTTTTCTCCGCCATTTTCTGAATGGCATCGTATACCGAATGACGCGGATGAATCGACCAAACTTCTTGTCCCTTTCTATCCAGCACCTGTTGCACTGTTGCCATTTGTCTTCATCTACTCAAATAGATCCGATAAGCCAAAGTATATGACGATCATGCGACTGTGACGAGCGGCTAAGACTGCTACTCATACTGGTTAATTGTGCAACTACTTTTGGCGAGTTCGATGCATTGATTCCCGAGTGTTTTAGGAGGGTGAACACAACATCATTGGAGGGTAGAGTCTTTAACAACTCACCGGGCTGAGTGGATATTATTGCCCTGCAGGACGAGCAGAATTGTGCCGCTCGTAATAGGCCAGCCAAGAGGAAGAATACATCTGCCGTTAGTAGAAGATGGGATCTTGAAGAAGGTCATCAGTCATCGTGACCTAATGAAGGTGGCAATAAATCAGATCGGAGTAACGATGCGGTTCGTAGATGACTACGCGAAGTCGAATGTGTGAATTGGCGTGTAGCGGTTTCACCCGAAACTTCGCCGACAATTGCTTATGAATCCAAGGGCAATGGGCAGCGGAACCAAGAGAGGTCATAACTATCGCGGAGTAAATGCTCTAGCGATCGGGACCAGGGCCGGTGGAGCTTCCGGAGTGAAGATACCCACATAGGGAGTCTGCACATGGCGCATTATAGGTCAGGCCGTCAGGACGCGTTGGACTAGATTTCGACAATGACGGTAGTTCTATGGGTTGTGAGTTCCAGCGCAACAACTCGTTCTGATGTTCAAACTGTAAGAGACTTTTACTGATCGTCCGATTTCTAGAAAAACTCTGATTTCT
>CAMYKW010000058.1 GCA_947259175.1 uncultured Gammaproteobacteria bacterium
CTCTGGTGTTCCAGTTGTCACGCCAGTGGCATTGCTGGGTAGCTATGTACGGACGGGATAACCGCTGAAAGCATCTAAGCGGGAAGCCCCTCCCAAGATGAAGTCTCCCGGGATACGCGAGATCCCTGAAGGGTCGTCGTAGACTACGACGTTGATAGGCGGGATGTGGAAGCGCTGTGAGGCGTGTAGCTAACCCGTACTAATAACCCGTGAGGCTTGACCATATAACACTCAAGCAGTTTACAGCTGCGAGTGTTCTGGTAGGCAATATACGTCGCCGCAACTACTGCCAAGAACATTTGTAAATAAGGGGTCGGGTTGTACAGTCGCAATCCGACCCCGTGAACGGTTTGCCTGGCGGCCATAGCGAGCGGGTCCCACCTGAATCCATACCGAACTCAGAAGTGAAAACGCTCAGCGCCGATGATAGTGCGGCATTAGCCGTGTGAAAGTAGGACACTGCCAGGCTTCAATTAGCCGCCCCGTACCTCGACAGGTACGGGGCTTTTTTGTGGCCGACCATCCACAGGGGTCGTCTTATCCGGGTTTACGTTGTCCGCGGCGGTGAGCGCCTGGCTCCGGCGGATCGACACGGTCACTCGCAGCGTCTACCGCTCAGTCGAATCAATGCAGTACCATAATCGATTCAAGTCATGGGGAGCGGCTAATGGAAGATTTCGAAAAACTTGGCGCGTTTTATCTTGGCAAAGGCTACGATCTCGAAAAAAACAAGCTCACGGACGAGTTGATTCTGTACGATTCCAAGGACCTCACCACGCACGCGGTGATCATCGGGATGACCGGCAGCGGTAAGACCGGCCTCGGTATCGGACTGCTCGAAGAGGCCGCGATCGACAAAATTCCGGTGATTGCGATTGATCCAAAGGGAGACCTGGGCAACCTCCTGTTGACCTTCCCGGGCCTGCGCGGCGCGGATTTTGCCCCCTGGGTCGACCCCCAGGAGGCGGCGAAGGACGGGAGCACAGTGGCGCAGTACGGAGACAACCAGGCGAGATTGTGGAAGAAGGGCCTGGCGGATTGGGGACAGACCCCGGACCGGATTCAGCGGCTGCGCGACAGCGTGGACATCGCGATCTACACCCCCGGAAGTGCGGCGGGTGTAGCGATCTCGGTATTGAGGTCGTTCACGGCGCCTCCCGCGGAAATCAGAGACGACAGGGACTTGTATCGGGAGCGTATTCTTTCCACGGCAACCAGTATTCTGGCGCTGCTCGATATCGAGGGCGATCCTCTCACCAGCCGCGAACATCTACTGATCGCCAATATCCTGCAGAAGAGCTGGGACGAAGCGCGCGACCTGGACCTGCCGGGATTGATCGCCGCGATTCAGCAGCCACCGATTACGCGGGTGGGAGTGATGGACATCGATTCGTTCTTTCCGCCCAAGGAGCGGACCGCGCTGGCGATGCGCATCAACAACCTGCTCGCGGCGCCGGGTTTCGATGTGTGGATGGAGGGTGAACCGCTGGACGCCGGCGGTCTGCTCTACACCGGGTCCGGCCAACCCAGGGTGTCGGTGGTGTCGATTGCCCACCTGTCGGATTCGGAACGCATGTTTTTCGTGACCATGCTGCTTAACGAGGTCATCAGTTGGATGCGGCGTCAGCCGGGTACCGGCAGCCTGCGCGCTGTTCTTTATATGGACGAGATATTCGGATACCTGCCGCCGACCGCCAACCCGCCATCAAAGACATTGTTTCTCACGCTGCTCAAACAAGCGCGTGCCTACGGAGTCGGACTGGTGCTGGCGACGCAAAACCCGGTCGATCTCGACTATAAAGGCCTGTCCAATACCGGAACTTGGTTCATCGGTCGATTGCAGACCGAGCGCGACAAGGCAAGAGTCATGGAGGGGTTGGAAGGCGCGTCCGCGGGGCAAGCTTTCGACAGGCAAAAAATGGAACGCGTTCTCGCTGGACTGGGTAAACGCCGCTTCCTACTCCACAATGTGCATGAGAACGCACCGGTCGTGTTCAGTACGCGGTGGGTGATGTCGTACCTGTCGGGACCGATGACGCGCGATCAAATCAAAACCATCATGAGTGACCGCATTGCCGCCGCAGCCACGCAACCGGACGCGGATAGAGCAACGACGGCGACACTGGATGAGGGTCAATCCAATCCGCCGATTCTCCCGTCATCGGTGCCGCAATACTACCTTCCGGTCGTGCGCAGGAGTGGGGAAGACGAGCGTCTGATTTATCGTGCCCAGCTGATCGGCGCAGCCGATGTCGGTTACTCGAGCGCGCGTTACAAAATCAATGCCGAGCGCCGAATAGTCGCTTTGACCGAAATCGTAGACGATCCGGTTCCGGTGGACTGGGAGGCCGGTGCGGTCATTGAACTTGATCCTGGCGAGCTGGAGTCCTCCGCCGTCGAGGGCGCCGGTTACGCCGAGGTCGCAACCGCGGCGATGAATGAGAAAAGCTATGGCGACTGGAAGAAGCTGTTCACCCGTTGGATACGTAACGCCCACGCGCTGGTGTTGTACAAGAGTCCGACATTCAAGTTGAACTCCGATCCGGGTGAGCCGGAGGGTGATTTCCGCGCCCGCCTGCAGATATTCGCCCACGAAAAGCGCGATGTCGCGATGGGAAAGCTGCGCAAAAAGTATGACGCCAAGATTACGACTCTGGAAAACCGCTTGTTGCGTGCGCGACAGCGCGTCGAGACTGAAGAGGCACAATCGAAGCAGACCAAATTGGACGCCGCAATCGCGGTCGGTGCCGCAGTTTTAGGGGCGTTTCTCGGGCGCAAACGGGTGTCGACGGCGACAGCCACCCGGGTTGGTTCGGCGGTAAAACGCGCTGGCAGGATGAGCAAGGAAAGCAGTGACGTAGCGCGCGCCCGGGAAACCGCGGACGCGGTTCGCGTGCAACTCCAGGAGATCAACCGGGAATTTGAGAACGAGATCGCGGACCTGGAGACCTCGTACGACGCGCAGGCCGAAGAGCTGGACGAGCTCTCGATCAAGCCCAAATCGACCGATGTGCATGTACATTTGTTGGGCGTGGCCTGGGTGCCGTATTACCGGTCCGAGGATGGCGAGTTGACCCGCGCCTGGGATTGAGTGACGCGCACGCGCAGGCGTTCGCGGTAGTAAGGGGGCCGCGTTTTTCCCGTTGCGGGCCGGAAATACCGCAACTTGCCTCGATAAACGACGGCGCGAGGCGGTCCAAGTTGCGCGGCAAGGCGAGGCACCGGGGGATCGTTGCGACGCAACAAGGGGTTGTGTTATGTTGCGGTGCACCATCATTCGTTACGAGAGCCCCATGAGCGAGAAACGAGACACGGCGTATATCGATGCCGGTGGGTTGCGGGTCGCGCAGCCGCTCTTTGACCTGATCGCTAACGGTATCGCGCCCGGTACCGGTATTGAAAGCGACGATTTCTGGTCCTCCCTGGCCGATATCGTTGCTGATCTGGAGCCCGAAAACCGCCGATTGCTCGCCAAGCGAGATGAGTTGCAGGGGCGGATTGACGCGTGGTATCTGGCGTTTAAGGCGCAGACTCCGGATGTGGCGGCGCAACGGCAGTTTCTGACCGAAATCGGTTACCTGGTCGAGGAAGGTCCCAACTTCCAAATTTCCGTCGAAAATGTCGACGATGAAATCACCAAGATAGCCGGACCGCAGTTGGTGGTGCCGCTCGACAATGCGCGCTATGCGTTGAATGCGGCCAACGCGCGGTGGGGCAGCCTCTACGACGCGCTGTATGGCACCAACGTGATCGATGAATCTGCGGGCGCGGAAAAAACCAGCACCTACAATCCAACGCGCGGCCGCAAGGTCGTTGCGTATGCGAAATCTTTCCTGGATGAGGCGGCACCGCTGGCCGAGGGTGGTTACGGCGATGTCGCCGAATTCAAGTTAATCGACCTGGACGGGCGTAGGCAACTCGTTGTCGTGCTGCAAGACGGCACCGAAACCAGCCTCGCCGACAGTGAACAGTTCGCCGGTTACACAGAGTCGGAGGGGACGCTGCTCGGTGTGGTGCTGCGTAATCATGGTCTGCACATCGAAATCCAGATTGATCGCAACGATGATATTGGAGGAGACGATCCGGCCGGGATCAAGGACGTGGTGATCGAATCCGCAGTGACGACAATACAGGATCTCGAAGATGCAGTTGCGGCGGTGGATGTTGACGACAAGGTGCGCGCTTACCGCAATTGGCTGGGAATTATGAAGGGCGACCTCCAGGCCAGTTTCGATAAGGGCGGTGTGCGGGTAAATCGCTGTTTGAATCCGGACAAGGAATTTACCGATCCGAATGGGGATCTGGTGACCTTGTCCGGCCGAAGCTTGTTGCTGATTCGAAACGTTGGCCTGCACATGTATACCGATGCGGTGACTACTGCTAGCGGGGATGAGATCCCCGAGGGATTTCTGGACGCCATGGTGTCGGTGCTCACCGCGATACACGATCTAAAGGGAAACGGCAAATATCGCAACAGTAAAAATGGCAGTGTCTATATCGTTAAACCGAAGCTGCACGGACCCGAGGAAGTAACCGCGACCGTTGAGCTGTTCGGCCGCGTTGAAGATGCGCTGGGAATTCAGCGGAACACGATTAAGATCGGCATCATGGACGAAGAGAGGCGCACGACGGTGAATCTCAAAGAATGCATCCGCGCCGCAAAAGATCGCGTCATCTTTATTAACACCGGATTTCTAGATCGTACCGGTGATGAGATACACACCTCTATGGAGGCGGGTCCGATGATGCCCAAGCCCGAGATCAAAAACGCCCCGTGGATACTCGCCTATGAAGATTGGAATGTGGATATCGGCATCGAATGCGGGCTCTCGGGTCGTGCGCAGATCGGGAAAGGGATGTGGGCGGCGCCGGATGAAATGAAGGCGATGGTGGAAACCAAAATAGCCCATGTTCGCGCGGGCGCCAACACCGCCTGGGTTCCCTCGCCGACCGCCGCGACGCTGCACGGCATGCATTACCACAAGGAAGATGTGTTCGCGCGGCAACATGAGCTGGCAGGCCGGGCGCGGGCCAGCCTGGACGAAATCCTGACGCCGCCATTGCTGGGAGACCATACACTGACCGAAGAGGAGATCCAAAAGGAATTGGATAACAACGCGCAAAGCATACTCGGCTATGTTGTGCGTTGGATAGACCAGGGGATAGGATGTTCCAAGGTGCCGGATATCAATGATGTCGCGCTGATGGAAGATCGCGCTACGTTGCGGATCTCAAGTCAGCACATTGCCAATTGGTTGCACCATGCGGTGGTCGAGAAAAGCCAGGTCGTGGACAGCATGAAAAAGATGGCGGCGGTAGTGGATCGGCAAAACAGCGGCGACCCGAACTATCGTGCCCTGACTAATGGTTTCGATAGCGCGGCATTTCAAGGTGCGTTGGATCTGGTATTCGATGGCGGCGCCGAAGCGAACGGATACACGGAGACGGTGCTACACGCCCGCCGGCGTGAGGCCAAGACGGGGGCTTGAATCGTCCCCGCGATCGCGGGGATGCTTTCGATCGCGTGTTCCTGTTGCGTTGTTGGAGCGGAGGTTTTCACGGTCGCCGGGTCTGCGCGGCGCGGTTCACTGCTGAAGGTGGCTCGGCCCCTGATTTCGCCGTGCGTCGCGGCGGGATTAGAGGGCTATTGACGTGGAATTGCGGCCAATATCGACACCGCCGGTGCTCCCGAAGCATACGCCGGGTTCGGGCCAAATTCGCTCAGACTGCCGATGAATACGTTCTGGGCGAGTAGTCCGCAGGCCGGTTCGATACGTTGCCCAGATCACGCCGCGCACGCGAATTTTCACGCGGCAGTCCCGGTTCAGCGCGGCCTGCGCGGACGATACCTGCCTTTCGCGGCGGGACGGAATTCACATTAAGATGTTGCGAGAACAAGTGTGCGGCGTTAGGGTAGTCGTAACGCGTGATATCAACGCGACGAATTGCTACACCATAGGGATATTGGATTGTGTTCTTACGCAATCGCCACATTAGCCGATGACATCCAAAGCCAGTAAGCTGCATGCCGCCGGTGATGCACCGGGTCGGGACGCCGCGCCCTTCCGGCTGGTGTATGTGCCGGACATCGATGAAACCGCACCGCGGCAGGGAGAAGCTTACGTGCTGGGTGAAGTGCGTTTCGGTTCCTCCCGCACTCCGGCCCGCCGTCCGGACCCGGATTATCCGCTTGTTTGCGTCCCCATCGCGCAGCTGTGGGCGTCGCCGATCAAGGAATATTGGTTGAGTCCCACGCCCGTGGACAGAAGGCGGCAAGCCGGCATCCAGATAAGCGCGAATGATCACGTGCTGTTCGGCCACACGCAATTCACACTTCCGGCTACAGGCGCGGAGCTCGAGCGGGAGATACGTCAACGCTACGATGCGATTCTTGAATTATTAGGTGCGCAAGGATACGACCATTTAATGCGCATGTGGAATTATCTGCCTCGAATCAGTGATGATATCGACGGTATGGAGTGCTACCGACGATTCTGTCGCGCCAGGTACGACGCATTTGAGACTTTTCACGAAGAGTTAATTCCTAATCTGCCGGCGACCAGCGTTTTGGGGACCTCAGGCGTTGACTTTCAAATCGTGTTTCTGGCCGGCCGTAGTTCACCGCGGCATTATGAAAACCCTCGGCAGGTCAGTGCCTATCACTATCCGCGGAAGTACGGACCGAAAAGCCCGTTATTCGCCCGCGCGACCTTGGTACGGTGGAACCGCGAGGACAGCCTTTTCATATCCGGAACAGCGAGCATCGTCGGGCACGAATCGCAGCACCTGGGAAACGCACGTGCTCAGGCGGAGGAGATCCTGCGCAATATAGAGTCCCTGGTTAACCACGTCGCAGCGTCGGCAAACCTGGCCACTCGGGGGCTGAGGGAAATCACCCATTTGCGGGTATATCTGCGTGACGCCAAGGACCTGGAAACAGTGCGCCGCGTTGTCCAGGGGTATCTGGGGACGACCATTCCTGCAATCTATCTGCACGCCGGTATCTGCCGCCGCGAATTACTCGTGGAGATGGAGGCCTTTCTGGGGGTTGAAAAACTGACTTGAAGGCGCAGGAATGCCCGGTTTCACTGGATGACTGGGCTTTCATGGTCAATACTATATAAGCACAGCATGTAGGTGGGCCACGACTGCTCAATCATGAAGCGCAAGGTTTCAGCGGATGACCTGACGTTGGGGATGTATGTTGCGGAGCTCGATCGCAGCTGGGAGGCAGCGCCGTTCGAATCGCCCTTCGAGCTCCAGGGATTTACGATCCAAAACGTCGAGGAACTCCTGAAAGTCCAAAAATTATGTCGCTTTGTTTACATCGACCCAAAACTGGGCGTCGGTGCGAAGCGGTATTTGTCCGACGAACACCAGTTCAGTTCCGCCGTTAACATAGTCCAGGAGACGGCGGCCGCCGCGCCGTTGGAGGAATATTACCCCGAGAAGCAGCCGATAGAACGCGAGATCGTACGCGCCAAAGAGATATTGGACGACACGAATCGGGTTTACGATCAAGTTCTTCGAGATATCGCGTCGGGTAATAAAGTGGATGCCCGTAGCGTCAAAACCGTCATCGGCAATCTGGTTGAAAGTGTATTGCGTAATGCGTCGGCAGCGTCCTGGCTGGTTCGTCTGAAAAAGCAAGACGAAACGGCATATGCACATTCGATATCGGTCTGTGTCATGGGCTTGACCGTGGGGCGTTATCTCGGATTATCCAAGAAGCAACTCAATGTACTTGGCATGGCGACGCTTCTTCAGGATATCGGCAAGCTGAGCATCCCGACCTATCTGCTGGCGAAGACGGAACGACTCGACAAGCGGGAACAGGAATTGATCAAACTGCACGTTAGTAAATCAATAAGCGTAATCCGCTCCATGGAAGAAGTTTCCAGCGACATCGTCGAAGTGATCGCCGTTCATCATGAACGTTTCGATGGTACCGGTTACCCGCTCGGCCTGTCGCGTTCAGAGATCGACACCCTGGGTTCCATGGCGGGCCTGGTGGACACCTACGAAGCGATGACTGCGAAACGTCCGTATCGCAGAGCCAAGACAGGATTCGAGGCGTTGATGGAGTTATATGACGAAAGGGACCGCGCCCATCCGGGCGGACTCATCGAGCAATTCATTCAATGCGTCGGAATATTTCCCGTGGGTGGTTTTATCAAATTGAATACGGGTGAAATCGCGGTTGTCGTGAAGCGCAATCGGGTCGTTCAATTGAAGCCTCGTGTAATGATATTGACCGATCCCAAGGGCAACAGGCTGCCCCACCCGCAGACTTTGGATTTGTCCGCGCAATTTGTGCTGCCGGGCAGGATGCCCAAGGTGATCGCAAAGATCGTGAATCCCAAGGACTACAACATCGACCCCCGGGACTTGTTCCTGTAAGGGGAAAAGACATATGCGCTATGACTAATATGCGACCCGACCTCAAGGCAGTTAGCTTACCAAAGGATGCGCCTGCGCCTGATATGGGGCTCGCAGGTGCGCCGCTGCCGATAGACCGGCATGGCATGACGCAGGCACTTGCGGGCATGATTCAAAGTAGTGCGCAGGGGAGCTTGTCGTTGGCGCTGATTTGCATCGATCTGAACGAGTTTCGGGAGATCAACTTGTCATCCGGATTCGATGTCGGAGACGCAGTGCTCGATGAAGTTGCTAGCCGTCTTGGCGAAGCCCTGCGGCAGGGGGACTTGTTGTTTCGCATTGGGGATGACGAATTCGCCATACTCCTGCCGTCTATATTGCACGAAGACCACGCGATACTGGCCGCGCATAAGATCAGCGCATCGTTTGAGGAGTTGATCGTCGTCCGTGACACCGAGCCGATGGACGTGCGCGCCAGTATTGGCATTGCGCTATATCCGGACACCGCAGACAGTGCGGGCGAACTGCTGCGCCAGGCGACAATAGCGAGGTACCGCGCCAAGAACTCGAAAACTCCGTTTGAGCTGTACAAGAAAGTACTCACACCCGGCAATATTTCGCCGGTGCAGTTCGCGCGTGAACTTCGGCGTGCCGTGTCGAACAATGACCTCGAGCTGTACTTTCAGCCCAAATACGAGTTATCCACCCGACGAATAACCGGTGTGGAGGCGTTATGCCGCTGGACGCACGCCATCCATGGAATGATCAGTCCCGCGGAATTTATTCCGGTGGCGGAAGAAACGGGGATCATTACATCCATCACTTCCTGGGCGTTGAATTCCGCGCTGCGGCAATGTTCCGATTGGCGGGTGAATGGAAAACCGGTAGTGGTATCGGTCAATCTTTCGGCATACGACTTGGATGAAGGGGATTTCCCAGAGCTGATACAGCGGGCTCTCAGGACTTGGCGGGTGCCACCGTCACAGCTGATGCTGGAAATAACCGAGACCACTATGATGCAGGACCAAAAACGCACCATTGGTATCCTGCGTCGGTTGTCTGAAATCGGAGTCGGCTTGGCTATTGATGACTTTGGCAGCGGTTACTCTTCGCTCAACTACCTGCAACAGATGCCGGTGAATGACTTAAAGATTGACAAGGATTTCGTATTAAAGATGGAGCACAGCGACAGTGACATCGCCCTGGTTAATACCGTCATAGATCTTGGGCATAATTACAATTTGACGGTTACTGCCGAAGGCGTAGAAACTGAAAAGGCTGAAAAGCTGCTCGTGGACATGGGGTGTGACTTCGCTCAAGGCCAATATTTCTCTCCGCCGGTGGCCGCAGAAGAACTGGAGAAACTTCTGGATTAACATGTTATAAATTAATGATCGCAATAGCCGCGAAGTGGTAATGCGTGACTTTGCGGAGCTGGCTTTATCGCGGAGCAAAGCCCCGTGCGTGAGCACGGGGATCGACGCGATGCCCGCACGGTATCGTGCGGGCCACGGACGAGGTCGGAAGCGGCGCTGCCGACAGCCGGCCGAGTCCAGTGTATCCCGGCTTAGCCGGGATGATTCCCCGCGCGTTAGCGCGGGGAGATTCAATTTGACCGGTGACATCAGGCGCGAACGCGGGTGTAACAACGGCGCATGAAAAACAAAGTGTCCATCAATGACCTGAGGCTTGGCATGTATGTCGTTGAGCTCGATCGCCCGTGGGAATCCGTTCCTTTCGAGGAGCCGTTCGATCTGCAGGGATTTACCATTACCAAAGTCGATGAGATAACCAGGCTGCAGGAGCTTTGTCGGTTTGTTTATATCGATCCCGAACTCGGGGTTGGCGCGTCAAGATACCTGACCGAAGAGACCAACCTGACCGCGATGGACAGGCTGGTCAAGAAAACCGTGGATGCCATACCGCTGCAGGATTTCTATCCGGAACAGGTTACCGTTGAAGAAGAACTCAATCAGGCTCAGGAGATCCTGCAGGACAGTCGTGCGGTTTACGATAAAGTCGTCAAGGACATCCAGGCGGGAAGTTTAAGCGACACCAAGGCAGTGAAAAAGGTTGTGAATTCTTTGGTGGAAAGCGTGCTCAGGAATCCTGCGGCAACGGTGTGGTTAGTCCGTCTGAAGCAACGAGACTCGACTTCGTATTCGCACGCCATCTCCGTATGTGTAATGGCACTCACTTTGGGACGATTCCTGGGTCTGCCGAAAAAGGACCTGCAGACCCTGGGTTTTGCAGCATTGCTGCAGGATTTGGGCAAGTTGAAGCTGCCGGCGGAGTTGCTATCCAAAGCGGACCCACTGAACAGCAAGGAACTTGGTCTTGTGCGCAAGCATGTCGATATCTCCGTATTGTTGGTTGGATCCATGGAGGATATTCCCAAGAGCGTGGTGAATGTCGTGGCTTCGCATCATGAACGATTTGACGGTTCCGGGTATCCACGCAAGTTCTCCCGGTCGCAAATCGACACTTTGGCGGCCATCGCCGGGCTCGTAGACTCCTATGAGGCAATGATATCCGATCGTCCGTATCGGAGTGCCAAGACTTCGTTTCAAGCCCTCATGGAACTGTACGAACAACGGGATAAAACTTTTCCCGGCGGACTGGTTGAGCAGTTTATCCAGTGTATCGGTATCTTCCCGGTCGGGAGTTTTGTGGAATTGAACAGCGGTGAGATCGGAGTGGTCGTGAGCCGCAATCGGGTGCAACAATTAAAGCCGCGGGTCATGGTTCTTGTCGATCCCGACGGCAAAAAGATGGCGCAACCGCAGGCCATAGATTTAGCCGCACAATACCTGCTTCCGGCGACGATGCCGCGCATGATCACGAAAATTGTCGAGCCGGAGAAATACGACCTCGATCCCAGCCAATTTTTCTTTTGAAAATCCGCGAATTGCTTGCGCGTGCCACGAGTGCGGTGATATCCCTGACGCTGTTATCACCGGTTTCGAACCGATGTCGAACTCGTGACACTCGCGAAGTGGAATTGCTTAAAACAACACCCATTGGATCGCCATCGAGCACTTGTCTGGACACCCATATACATCGATTGTCGTATTGACCGGAGCCGGTGTTTCAGCCGAATCCGGTATATCCACGTTTCGTGCGTCAAACGGCCTGTGGGAGAGTTACCGGGTCGAGGAGGTCGCTTCTCCGCAGGGTTTCGCCGCGGATCCCGACCTCGTGCATCGCTTCTATAACGGCAGGCGCAAGCAACTTCTGTCCGGGTCGGTTCAGTTCAATCGCGCCCATAGGGCGCTGGCGGAGTTTGAAAAAGATTTTCACGGTGAGTTTCTGCTCGTCACCCAGAATATCGATGATCTGCACGAGCGCGCCGGTTCGCGAAATGTGATTCATATGCATGGGGAGCTGCTAAAAAAACGCTGTATCCATTGCGGCGATGTGGACGCGGCTGCGCAGGAACTCGGAACAGCGGATGTCTGTGGACGTTGCCAACGCAGCGGTGGGATCCGACCCCATGTAGTGTGGTTTGGCGAGATGCCCCTGCGACTGGAGGACATCCATAGCGCGCTCGCATGTTGCGATCTTTTTGTCGCTATCGGCACCTCGGGAAATGTTTATCCCGCCGCGGGTTTCGTAGACGCCGCGGCCGTTGCGGGTGCACACACGGTAGAGCTAAATCTCGAGCCAACCGCGGTGGAATCGGCGTTTTCTGAAAAAAGATACGGGCCGGCCGGTAGAATCGTACCCGAATTCATCGCCACGCTACGGAGATGAGCGGCGGCGTCGCGTTGGTGTGAATTACTGTCAACAGCCTTGTAATCCTGCTGCAACGGACCTAAGCTACAACACCCACTCGCCGCAAATTTCCGGAGGTTGGAGATTGCAGTCCAAGTCGATCCTGCGCAAAACGTTGGGGATATTCCTGCTCATCATCACCGCCGGTCTGGCGAGCTGCCAATCCTTCTGGTTTAGTTGGGTTGCGGATGCTGATGACACCACATGGCGCCAATCGCCGTTCGAGGGTCAGCCGATTCGCCGTAACTGAGAGATGAACGAGCATACCAACGGCGACTCCTTTACCAGCGCGCAACGAGTAACGAAAACTCCCGGAACCGTCTCTTTCGGCGGCGCGCTGTTGTTTATATTTCCCATTCCTCTGTTTATGGCAGTCGCGGTGTCGCTGGGGCGCGGCGATTTTTCGGGTGTGTTGGGAAACGCGTCGGCGGCGATCCTGTTTCTTGTCGGGGCGTTGACCATGCGCAAAGGCCTGAACGTGGAACGCGTTTACAATGCCAAGAAGGTCGCTACGGCTCCGAAAATTCCGCTCAAACTCGCCGCCTCGATCATTATTGGGGTTGCCGCCATGCTCGCTGCAAAGTTCGGCGTCGGTCACGGACTCCTGGTGGCGCTGTGTTTCGGCATTGGGGCCGCGGTAGGCGGCATTCTCGCCTATGGCGCGGATCCGCGAAAAGAGAAGGTCGCCAAAGCCGGCTACGGCTACACCACGGCGGAGGTCGTTGAAGCTTTAGAGGAAGCTGAGCAAAAGGTACGCAAGATTGAGTCCGCCCGCCGCCAGATAAACAACCAAGAGCTGAAAGACCGCCTGTCGCGCATCGTGGTCTCGGCTCGCAAGGTGCTTGCGGTCATCGAGGACGATCCAAGGGACCTGCGTCGCGCGCGTAAGTTTCTGAACACCTACCTGGAGGGTGCGCGTAAAGTAACCGAGGGCTACGCACAGACCCATAAGAAAACGCAGTCCAACGAACTGGAAGCAAATTTTCGGAATGTATTAATGACTATCGAAGAAGTTTTCGATGAGCAGCACCGCCGACTCCTGCGCAATGACGTGCTTGATCTCGATGTGCAGATCGAGGTTCTGGCCACGCAACTGAAGCGGGAAGGCATTCTGTAGTTCCAGTCCGTCGATACGGAGAAACACGTATATTTGACCTGATCCGTGAGAGCGGAGAAAGAGGAAGACTAGCAATGAATCAAACGACAACCAATTTAGAAATCGATCCGAAATTGTTTGAGCGCGCCACGCTTCCCGATGTCGAGGACGTGGTCGTGTCTATGGAGAAGGTGTCAAAGGACGATCGCTCCATGATCGAATCATTGATTAATGAAATCACTATTACGGACACGAATTCGATCATATTCTTCGGTTCCAAAGCCCAGGAGAAGCTCACCGAAATATCGGATAACATGCTGGAAGGCGTGCGTAACAAGGATGTCGGAGGCGCGGGGGAGGCGTTGAACGAAATGGTGGCTACGCTACGCGGCTTCGACTCCGAGGGGCTGAAAAAACCCGGATTCTTTGCCCGCCTGTTTGGCCGTGCCAAACCCGTGGTCAAGTTTCTCCAGCAGTATGAGAAGGTCAGCAAACAGATCGACGGGATCACCAACAATCTCGAAGGGCACAAGACCAAGTTATTGACCGATATCGTGTCCTTGGATCGACTTTACGATGCCAATTTGGATTATTTTCACGAGCTGGAGTTGTACATCGCAGCCGGCGACGAGAAGTTGAAGCAGGTGGATCAGGAGGTGATACCGGCCAAGGAGAAGGAAATTTCTGCATCCGGGGAAACTTTGGAAGCGCAGGAGTTGCGGGACCTGCGTAGCGCGCGCGATGATCTCGAGCGACGCACCCATGACCTTCGACTCACGCGTCAAGTCACCATGCAGAGTCTACCGAGCATTCGCATCGTGCAGGAAAACGACAAAGGGCTGGTAACGAAAATCAATTCCACTCTGGTCAACACCGTGCCGCTTTGGCGTCAACAGTTGGCGACGTCGGTGACGATATTTCGGTCCCAAGAGGCGACGAAATCCGTCAAGGCGGCATCGGACCTGACCAACGATCTGCTGGAGGAGAACGCGGAGATGCTAAAAACCGCCAATGAGGAAACGAGGCGCCAGATAGAGCGCGGCGTGTTCGATATCGAGGCGGTTAAGAAGGCGAATCGAACTCTGATTGAGACCATTGAGGACAGTCTGCGAATCGCGGACGAAGGAAAACGGTTACGCGCTGAGGCGCTGGTCGAATTGCAGAAAGCAGAAGATGAGCTTCGCCAGACGTTGACGGCGGCGAAAGCGCGCCCCGAATCTCCAGCAGCCGGGGCTTGAGCATGGGACTATGGGACAAGCTGTTCGGTGAGTTTGTCGACATCATCGAATGGACCGACGATTCGAATGACACCTTAGTTTACCGCTTCGAGCGTTACGGCAATGAAATCAAGTACGGCGCCAAGTTGACGGTCAGGGAGTCCCAGGTTGCGGTGTTCATCAATGAAGGACAGGTCGCGGATGTATTCGAGCCGGGCATGTATGAGCTCAAAACCAACAATCTGCCGATATTGTCCACGATTCAAGGATGGCCCCACGGTTTTGAGAGTCCATTCAAGTCCGAGGTATATTTTTTCAACACCCGTCAGTTCACGGATCTGAAATGGGGCACTAAGAACCCTGTTATGTTGCGCGATTCGGAGTTCGGACCGGTGCGTCTGCGTGGTTTTGGGACCTATTCGATACGCGTGACCGAACCGGTGGTGTTCCTACGGGAAATCGTCGGCACTGACGCGCATTTCACTACCGATGAGATTACCAATCAGTTGCGTAACCTGATCGTGTCGCGTTTCGCTTCGATTCTTGGGCAATCGGGTATTCCAGTGCTGGATCTGGCCGCCAATTACGACGACCTGAGCACCTATGTTACCAACAAAATACGACCTGAGTTTGTCGCTTATGGCCTCGACGTCCCCCTGTTGCTGGTCGAAAATATCTCCCTGCCGCCGGTAGTGGAGGAGGCGCTGGATCGGCGCACCAGCATGGGCGTGGTGGGTAGTCTACGCGATTACGCCAGCTTCCAGGCGGCCGAGGCGATGACCGCGGCAGCCAATAATCCGAGTGGGAGTGCGGCGGCCGGCGTTGGTTTGGGGATCGGTTTCGCGATGGCCAACAAAATGGCGGACGCCATGTCGCCACCGTTAACGCGCAAGGACTATCTTCAGTTGCCCGACCAAGACGCGGCGCAGAAACCGCGGGAAGAGCAATATTTTGTTGAGGTGGACGGCCGTCAGCAGGGCCCGATGAGTACCGAGGATCTCGCACAGAAAGTGAGATCGGCTGAAGTGGTTAGGGAAACGCTGATATGGAGTCAGACGCTGGTTGACTGGACGCCGGCCGGCCAAGTCGAGGCACTGGACGAGGTGTTCGCTAACGTGCCGCCACCGCTGCCCAGCTCATAGATTGAGCGCGGAAACACCGTTTATCGATCCGCGCAGGGCCGGGACCGGTAGGCGCGTTAGCGTAACCCGGGCGGCATGGGACGGACACGTCTATGCAGGGACGTGAGTCTACACAACCGAGCAGGCGCCAGTTTCCCTGCGGCCAATGTGGGGCCCTGCTGGTCTACGCGCCGGGCACTGAATTTCTCCAATGTGGCTACTGTAAGCACAAAGAACCCGTCCCGCCGCTGCTCGCCCGCATCCAGGAGCACGATTTCCACAGCGCGCTAAGCGAACTGGTTACCGCGCGGCGATCCGATGAACCTGACCGGTCTATTCAGGTGACGAGCTGCGACGCGTGCGGCGCATCGTTCGAATTCGAAAACGATATTCATTCCGGCGAGTGTCCATATTGTGGTCATGCAATTGTCCTGCAAACCAGTGCCGAGAAACTGCTCAAACCGCAATCGTTATTGCCGTTTAAAATCACCGAGGCGCAGGCAAAGCAACACTTTCGGCGCTGGATCAGGAAGTTGTGGTTCGCGCCAAACGGCATCAAAAAGTACGCGCGGGATGACAACCGGCTTACCGGCATATACCTCCCTTATTGGACCTACGACAGTCAAACCCATACCAGTTACATTGGTGAACGCGGTGACGCCTACCAGGTGCCGCAAAAAGTGGTCCAGGTTATCGATGGCCGACGGGTGGTGAAAACCATAATGGTGACCAAGATCAGGTGGACGCCGGTGCGCGGTGCGGTCTCCAGGTTTTTCGATGATGTGTTGGTCGGCGCCAGCCGTTCCCTGCCGCGCCAGATAACGGATCGCCTGCAACCGTGGGACTTGGCGAATCTGGCGCCTTATCAGGAACAATATCTGAGCGGATTCGGCAGCCAAGCCTATCAAGTAGAGTTGGACGAAGGGTTCGAATATGCCCGTGAAACCATGAACAGTATCATTCGTGGTGATATCGCCAGGGATATTGGCGGTGATGCACAACGCATACATCGTTTCGATACCAGGCACGATAGCACCACATTCAAACATATCCTGCTTCCGATCTGGTCCGCGGGATTTCGATTCAAAAACAAGGCCTACCATTTTGTGGTCAACGGGCGAACCGGCAAGGTTCGCGGTGAACGTCCGTACAGTCCCTGGAAAATCGCCGTCGCCGTAGTGCTGCTGATCATCCTGGTGATCGGCGGCGTGTACGTGTTCGATTATTACAACCAATATCAACAGGCCAATCCCGGTCGCCTGCCGAACATCGGCCCGGGCGGATTTCGCTATTAGCCCGGCGCGTCTTATGGAATCGGCTTTGTCTCTGACCAGGTAAGCAACCCGGAGCGACGGTCCCGGGAATTTCCCCTCGCTTCAGCGCCTTGGCGACGGTGGCGCGGTGGGCCGACGTTGCGGGTAGGACCGGGTAGCTGAACCGAGGAAAAACTCCCGGGACACGCCGTGAATACATCCCTGTAGGCTCGACGCCCGCTTCCCTGCGGACGACGGTCCCGGGAATTTCCCCTCGCTTCAGCGCCTTGACGGCGGTGGCGCGGTGAGCCGACGTTGCGGGTAGGACCCGTCAGTGTTTTCGTTCGAGATATAGATCGACCAAAATCTTTACCTCGAAACCGATAATCGGGTCCGTCTTCCAGTCGCCGGTTCCGATTTCGAAGTCCGTGCGCCGGGTGTCGGCCTTGCCCTGGAGGCGCGCACCGGTAACGCTTTCGCTCCATTCGAAGGGCAGCACGAAGTCCCGGGTGATGTTTTTTATGGTGAGCCGCCCGGCTACTGCAAAGGTCCCGGCCCCGGTTCGACGCAAATCGGTGGAAACGAAGCGCGCCTTGGGAAACTGTTTCATATCAAACCACTCCGGTTCGAGCATGCCCTGGTCCCGGTCGGCGCTGTCGCTGTTGACGGATGAGATATCCACCACCACGTCAAATCGCCCGGTTTCGAGCTGTTTCGGATCAAACCGGATACCGGCATCGAAGTTTTCGAAACGAGCCGTAAATCCGACACCATCATAGGTGGCGACAAAACCCAGCTGGCTGCGGTTCTTGATGACGATCCAATCGCTTGCGGCTGCTGCTGCATTAACCAGGATGAAAATCAAAGCGGTTGCCGCGCGCGGAGCAGACATCATTCAACCGGTTCTTTAGCGCCGCGTGTCGTGCCGGGCAGCATACGGGTCAATATGTCGTCGCGACGCACAATGTGATGCCACAGCGCGGCTCCGACATGCAGTATCAACAAGGCGACGAGGATCCAGAACAGGCTCAGATGGACGAATTCCGCTTGTGTCTGCAGGGTCTTGTCCGCCGGTACGATGTCCGGCAAGCGAATCAAGCCGAACAGCTTTAATGGGAAATTTGCGGCGGAATTGATTATCCACCCGCTCACTGGCATCGCGATCATCGCCAAGTACAGCAAGGCGTGACTCGTGCGGGCCAGTTGTCGTTCCCAGACGGGCGCATGAGCGGACGAGGCCGGCGGCGGATCAAGAAATCGCCAAGCCATACGCAAAAGCGCCAGCATGAGTATGGTGATGCCGAAAGATTTGTGCCAGGTAAACAATTTGATCTTGGTGGGAGACATCGGGTAGTTCACCGCGATCCAACCCAGCACGAACATTCCAAGAATCATTGCGGCAATCAACCAGTGCAGGACCTTGGCGATGCCGCCCCAGCTGTGGTCACTGTTGCGAAGAGTCAAGCTTGTGTTCGAGGATGCCCTCGACCTCCAGACGGATATGTACCTCATCGCCCACCCACTTGAGATCCGAAGTCATGCCGAATTCCGATCGCTTGATCACCGTGTGTCCCGAAAAACCGGCGATGTATTTTTGCGATAAAGGGTGTCGGCCGGCGCGGTTGAAACTCATTTGTAACGCCACGGGCCTGGTGACGCCCAGCAGGGTTAGATCCCCAAACACATCGGCCGATCTGGACGCGGTGGGTTCGACCCGGGTGCTGACGAATTGGATCTTGGGGTGGTTCTCTGCGTTAAAATACTTGCGGCCTTTAAGTCGTGCAGTCCATTTGTCGTCATCCATATCCACGCTGTCCGCATCGATAGTTACCGTTACTTTGGTCGCGCTGAAGCGATTCTCGTCAAACATTAATTCGCCGTCGAACTTGAGAAATTCGCCCTGGGAGTTGGAAAATCCCAGATGGCTCACAAAGAAAAGAATCTGCGTGTGCACGGTGTCCAAGCGATACAATTCCTGACCCAGGATCGGCGCGGAATAGACAATAACTGCAAATAGTAGACTTCGCATGACGTTGCGTATTTGGCTCCTGATCTTTGGCTGGTCGTATACCGACAATAGGGGCGCTCACGCCGGTGTGTACCTTATCCAGACCGCTTGGTCTTGCTACTTATTACGACAACGGACCCTGCTTGCGGTTCTGGCGCCCGCGGGTGAACTCAGGACGTGCCGGATTTTTCGATCTTTGCCCAGGTATCACGCAGGGTGACGGTGCGATTGAATACCGGGTGATCGCGACTGTGATCCTCGCGGTCGGCACAAAAATATCCTTGTCTTTCGAATTGAAAACGTGCTTCCGGCTGAATATCGAGCAGGCTTGGCTCCAACTTGCAACCCGTAAGCATGATCATCGATTCAGGGTTGAGGTGTTCGAGAAAATCAGCCTTGGCGGCGGGATTGGGCGCGAGAAACAGACGATCGTAGAGCCGTATCTCGGCGTTGACGGCGTGCTCGGCGGACACCCAGTGTATGGTTCCTTTGACCTTCCTGCCATCCGGTGACGAGCCGCCTTTGGTGGCCGGGTCGTAGGTGCAGTGGATTTCAATTACCTCTCCTTGATCGTTCTTGACGACGTCGGTGCAGGTTATGTAGTAGGCATAGCGCAAACGAACTTCCCGACCGGGCGCGAGGCGAAAGAACTTCCGCGCCGGAACTTCCATGAAGTCGCTGCGCTCGATGTACAGGGTGCGGGAAAAGCTTAACGATCGTTGACCCATCTGTGGATTCTTGGGGTGGTTGCTCGCAGATACGGTCTCCGTCTGCCCTTCAGGATAGTTCTCGATCACCACGCGCAGCGGATCGAGCACCGCCATTCTGCGCGGCGCCCTGTGATCGAGGTCCTCCCTGATGCTGTTCTCCAGCACGCTCATTGCGATGGTCCCTTGTTTTCACACCGATGCGTTCGCAAAAATCGCGTATCGCCTCCGGGGTGTAGCCGCGGCGTCGCAGTCCGGAAATCGTGGGCAGGCGGGGATCATCCCATCCCGCAACATGGTCTTCCTCGACCAAACGGTTGAGTATGCGTTTGCTCATCACAGTGTGTTCGAGATTCAATCGCGCGAATTCGATTTGCTGCGGGTGACCGGGAACATCGAGTTGGTCCAGCACCCAGTCATACAATGCGCGATTGTCTTCGAATTCCAACGTGCACAGGGAATGTGTGATGTCCTCAATGGCGTCGGAGATGCAGTGCGTGTAATCGTACATCGGATAAATACACCACTGATCGCCGGTGCGGTAGTGCGAAACGTGCCGTATGCGATACAAGATCGGGTCACGCATATTGATATTAGGCGATGACATGTCGATCTTCGCGCGAAGCACGTGTTGCCCATCCTCGAATTCGCCGGCGCGCATGGCCGCGAAAAGTTCAAGATTTTCCTGTACCGGGCGCTCGCGGTAGGGGCTGTCCTTGCCGGGTTTCGTCAACGTGCCGCGGTAGCTGCGGATATCGTCGCCGGTTAAACTGTCCACATACGCCTTACCTTGATTAATTAAATCAATTGCGTAGTCGTAGAGCTGCTCGAAGTAATCGGATGCGAAGCGCAAAGTGTCCCATTGATACCCCAACCACGCGATGTCGTCCTTTATGGATTGCACGTATTCCATGCTCTCTTTCTCAGGATTGGTGTCATCAAAGCGCAGGTTGCAGGTTCCCTGGTAGTCCTGTGCGATTCCGAAATTGAGACAGATGGACTTCGCATGCCCGATGTGCAGGTAACCGTTCGGTTCCGGGGGGAAACGGGTTGCCACCCGCCCCTGGGTTTTGCTCTGAACCAGGTCGGCGTCAATGATATTACGAATAAAATTGCTGACTGAGTTTTTTTCCACTGTACGCGTGATATTCCTCGTGTTGAGTTCGTGCCCGTACGTGCGTTGTTATCAATTCTGCTTCATCGGCGGCGACGGATAAACCAAAGCCGAGTTCTCACCGTGGATCCCGTATCCTGTTCCAGGGAGCGGGCGGCCGAATGTCAAAAAATTCATGAGATGCTCTGCCGCGGTTTCCGGTTCGTTGCGTCACAGCCCCGGCCACCAGCGATCAAACCGGCACGCGCATGACCGGGTCCGCGTTTACTCACACCGGATCGCGACTGTTTAGTTTTCAGCGCTGCCAGTGCAACAACAGCCGCCGGATCTTCCGCCGGGGTGCAAGACTCGGGTTTGAGCGTTTATTATAACCTGATAACGGAATTTGAACTGTACACGCACCGCCGTGGGCTGTCAGCGGAAGGATGCGCCACGCGATCTGCGCGGTGCCACGCCAAACCACGGTCAAGGTGGCGCGCGATGCGCAAGGCGTACACGGGTTTATCCGCCCCTCGCCGGTGCGTTGCGGTACACCAATCGGAGTATGAAGCATGTGGCGGCAATACAAATTCAGTGTCGATAGTCGCGGTCGCGGCACTTACGACATAACGCGGGAAATCAACCAGTATCTTCTGCAAGCGGAAGTGACGACCGGACTCGCGCACGTATTCGTGCATCACACCAGCGCATCCCTTATTCTGTGCGAGAACGCGGACCCGGCGGTGCGCCGCGATCTGGAAACCTTCATGTCGCGTACAGTACCGGACGGCGATCCGATGTTCGAGCATGTCTCTGAAGGTCCCGACGACATGCCGGCCCATGTGCGCAGTGTGTTGACTCAAAATGGTTTGACCATACCCGTGACCGGCGGCCGGCTCGTGCTTGGCACGTGGCAGGGCGTCTATCTTTGGGAGCATCGAACACGGCCGCATGCGCGCTCGGTGACGCTGACCGTCCATGGCGAACGGGCATAAGCCAGGCTGCGGGTGAGCCGGTGATGGCGCGCAGGCGAGTTTTCCGCGTCGGTCGACCCAACGGGGGCTGGCGCTCGCTGCGTCGCATCGCGAGGCGGATTATTCGACTTGTCGCGCTGCCCGGTTTTGACTATATTAGTGATGTTTTGGTGCACTGCAACAAAAATTCGGCCGACGCTTTCCAATGAGTGATTCGCAGGACGGCACTTTCAATCCCCTGGAGATGTCCGAGGCGTGGTTAGACATGGCGCTGCGCAGTCAGCGCGTCGCGTGGCGGGTGATGTCGGACCACCTCCAGCATCCGCAAGCCTACACGTCGGATCCGTTCAATCTCGCCAGCGCTTACAGCAAACTCGTGTCCAGTCTGTTGACCGACCCTGCAAGCTTACTGGAATCCCAGGGCGCGTTTTATCGTGATTCCATTACCTTGTGGCAGAACACCGTCAAACGCATGCTGGGTGCGGATGGGATGGAGCCGGTCATCGAACCGCAAGCCGGCGACAATCGTTTTCGCGACGAGCAGTGGTCGGAACACTTCCTGTTCGACCACATCAAACAAACTTATCTGTTGGCGTCGCGCCTGATCGAATCCACCGTGGACAGGACCAATGGGGCGGATCGCGACGAGGCCGAAAAGCTGCAGTTTTTCACACGCCAACTTGTTGACGCACTGGCGCCAACCAACTTTGCCGTCACCAACCCAAAAGTCGTGCGCGAGACCATTCAATCCCTGGGCAAGAACCTCATTCGCGGTTTGAATAATTTTTTGGCTGATCTCGAAAAAGGTGACGGACAGCTGCGCATCAGCATGACCGACGTCGATGCGTTTGAGTTGGGCAAAAACGTCGCGACCACGCCGGGTAAGGTCGTGTTTCAAAATCGCATGTTTCAACTCATTCAGTACTCGCCCACTTCCGATCAAGTATTCAAACGGCCGCTACTGATCGTCCCGCCGTGGATAAACAAATACTACATAATGGACTTGCAGCCGAAAAATTCGCTCATCAAGTGGCTGGCCGTGCAAGGACACACGGTGTTTGTCATTTCCTGGATTAATCCCGACGAATCCTATGCGGAAACCGGTTATGAACAGTACGTATTCGACGGACTGTATGCCGCTATGGATGCGGTGGAACGGTGTACCGGTGAAAACGAGATAAATGCAATTGGCTATTGCCTAGGCGGGACATTGTTGGCATCGGTTTTGGCCCACATGGCGGGAAACGGGGATCAACGCATAAAAAGCGCCACTTTTTTCACAACGATGATCGATTTCGAAGAGCCTGGTGAGCTCGGCGTATTTATCGACGACCAACAGGTTGCCGCGTTGGAGAAGCGTATGGAGGAAACCGGGTATCTCGATGCCTCCTGCATGGCGTCCACTTTCAATATGTTGCGGGCCAACGATCTGGTCTGGACTTTCGCAATCAATAACTACCTGCTTGGCCAGGATCCCCTGGTCTTCGATTTGCTCTATTGGAATTCGGATTCCACGCGTATGCCGGCAGCCATGCACAGTTTCTATCTGCGTAAGATGTATCTCGAGAACCAGTTGCGCGAGCCCGGCGGTATTACGGTCGGTGATACGCCCCTTGATATGGGTGATGTTGATATCCCGGCATACTTCCTATCCACACAGGACGATCATATCGCGCCTTGGAAATCGACTTACGCCGGCGCCAAACTGTTTGCCGGACCGGTTCGTTTCGTGCTGGGGGCCTCGGGCCATATCGCCGGGGTCATCAATCCGCCGGCCGCAGGCAAATATCATTTCTGGACCAGCAAACACAATCCGCTGCCCGACGATGCCGAGCAGTGGCTGGAGTCGGCGATCCAGAACGACGGTTCCTGGTGGACCGACTGGGCATCGTGGGTGGAAGAACAAGCACCCGACAAGGTGCCTGCTCGCCAACCCGGAGACGGTGAACTCCAGGTCATTGAAGACGCACCGGGCAGCTATGTCGCCAAGCGAATCACTTGAGACGTCGCGCAGACCCTAATAGGTCCCGGCAGTTCTCCCTCGCTTGCGCCTTCGTCGGGTCTGTGGGAGCGGCTTCTAGTTCGCATTTTTAATCGCGCTTAATCTGTGTTCCCACCGCAAAGTTGGAATCCCGGGTCAGGGCTGAATGTACCGATAGCCCTCGGCCTGTAGATCGGCAATGGCGGTGACGCCGGAGGTTACGAACATAACGCCGGAGATCACCTGGGAGGACCGCACGTTTTTTTTGCGCGCCGTGTTCAAGCAGAAAAGCACCTGGACATCCCGTTGCAGCAGATCCTCCATTCCTGTTTGAAACGGGTTGTTGGTTCGGTGGCGATCGGCAGCGCCGTTGTCCAGGATGAGTGGCCAGCCGTCGGCGTGGACGATGGCAACCAGTTCGTAATCCGGAGCGGCCATATTGTGGTTACCGAAGTCAGCCAAGGTGTTGAGGATATTTTCAACCGCGAAGGGTTGTGTCTGTGCGGGATCCTTATAGAGCTGGTTGACTTGAAACAAAAACCTGACGTTGCGCCTGTGGACTAAAGGCCTTGTTTTAGCCGCGGTTCCAGGGCCGAACTCATTATCCAGGACATTGGCAAAATCGGGTAGGCTCTCTTGTACCGACGTCACATTGGACTCCTTCTTGTGGCGAATCTTGAGATGGGCTCATTGTAACAACTACAGCGCAGCGGCGGCCGGAAACAGTCAGCAAACAAGTTGCGTCACTCGTTGGCGGCTTCGGGAGACCGTCGATTCGCGCTTCGATCACGCCCGCGGAGCGAGAGTTGCCGACGCGATTTGCGCAACTGGGGAACCTGGAGGAATGCCGTGAGTTTGCGCACACGGCGTTGAAGGTATTGGCAGCGCGTTTACAGGCGAACGACTGGTTAGCCGCCGACGCACCGACGGTTGCCGACGTCGCGTGCTACCCGTACGTCGCGATGGCATCGGATGGCGACATCTCCACCACCCCGTTCCCCGCGGTGGAACAATGGCTGGTGCGCTTTGCAAGCTTACGCGGATACATGCCGCCGCCTTGACTGCGTACTGCCCGCCGGTTCGCCGGTCACGATATGACCAACGGCCGTCAACGCGCGTCGTCGGTCTCGGCGTCGAGCTGGAGTCGCCGGTAATACTCCTCCATATCTTCACCGGTATCCGCGTCGCCGGCGGCTGCGCCATAGCCCCCGGCTTCGGGAGCGGGGCCGGCGGACGGGCCGGAGTCATCGCCAGCCGCGCCATAGCCTCCGGTTTCTGCGCCAAGCCCGGTGACCTGGGGACTGTCGCTGTCGTCGGAAGCGGACCCGTAGCCTCCGGTTTCGACCTGCGGCGAGAACTCGCCGGTGTCTGGCGCCGGTGCGGAACGGCGATACCGGCTGTGGTCGAGGGCGACGAAAACCGCACCCAGGACAATGGCCGCGATCATTATCCCGCGATTGCGTCGTAACGCCGTCATTTGCGCGTCGGCGGATCCAGTTGCAGACGCACCCGCAGGCGCACCCCGATCAAGCTGCCGACAAATCCCGCCGCCAACCACAACCAGCCGTGCAAGCTGCCCGAGCCGATACCGGCCAGCAGTGCGCCTATATTACAGCCGAAGGCGAGGCGGGCGCCGTAACCAAGCAGTAAACCGCCGACCACCGAGGCCACCACGCGTTCGCGCTTGATCCGGCCTTCGGGGGCGAACTTCCCCGCCAATGCGGCAGCGAGCACCGCTCCCAAGATAAGCCCAAAATCCATGACTGAGATGTTGTCGGCCAGCACGCTGCGTGACAGGGCGACGGCGGGGTATCCCGAGCTCCAATACGGCCACGAGGCGGCATCGCCACCGATAGCCGACCAGATCTTGGCGCCCCACAGTCCAAAGGCAAAGGTTATCGACCACGGATGTCCGGCAATCACCAGGGTGAGCAGATTGAACACCGCCAGACCGATGACTCCCCACAACAGCGGCCAGGGACCCAGA
Organism: uncultured Gammaproteobacteria bacterium; assembly: GCA_947259175.1. Classification (GTDB taxonomy): domain Bacteria; phylum Pseudomonadota; class Gammaproteobacteria; order Arenicellales; family JAANXG01; genus CALZGZ01. The sequence continues at coordinate 25,591 of CAMYKW010000058.1, forward strand.
ACCAGACGATCGGTGAAGCTGGCGTCCGCACTTTTTGCCGCAAACAGAGGTTCGATATTGTCATGACGACGCCGTTCCACCGCGAGTACCACGGCGTATAAAACCAGCAGGCACAGGGCCTGGCCCGCCAATGCGGGTCCCCAACCGAAGGTGCTGATCAGGGAAAGCTTGCCGAAGCTGGGCAGAGCCAGCCACCAGTGCAGGTGGGCCGACGCGATAGTGGAGCCGACGATAAAAAACACCAGTGTGATCAGCATCGCCACATGGCCACCGCCGACGGTAAACAGGGTTCCCGAGCCGCAGCCGCCGCCGAGCTGCATGCCGATGCCGAAAACGAACGCTCCGATCAACACCGATAGGCCCACCGGCGCCACTGCCGCCTGCACACTGATTCCGGAAAACAGCTGGCCGAGCACCGGGAAAAACAGTATGGAAGTCACCCCCAGCAACAGTATTTGCGCTCGCGCGCTGGTGCTTCGGCGTTCGCGAATCAATCGTCGCCAGCCGCCGGCAAATCCGAAGGCGGCATGCAAAAGCGTCGCGCCGAGACCGGCGCCGATCAGGAACAACAGCGCCTGGCGGGTCTGGAATTCATTCTGTAGAAACAGGCTGACCGCCAACAGGGCTGATAGCGTCAGTAACGCTACCGGTTTGTCTGATGTTACTGCAGGGGCGGACGTTTGCATGCGCCGAGCTCTTTATCTCACGGTTGTATCAAGGATGCCGGGGATGTTGCAGGGCGCGCCACTCGAAACCGAGTGAGGGGTCCTAAATATATGCAACGCCGTGGACAAACTTATGATACCGAATACATACCGCTTCACGCCTCAATTCAGCGGGCGGTTCCGCGTACTGTTGCCCGCTTGCTTAATGCCGGCGGGAACACACGTGGACCGCAGGCTATAGCAAGCGTATTGCGACATCAAGTGATTTGCCGCGCTTTCATTTCACGCGAAGCACGGTTTTGCGAAATCAGCCACAGGCTCGGCTCGCGGCATGCTAAACAAGGCGCAGCGGTAAACGCGGACCGTCTTTCATTTGGCGGGACTGAGATGTAATCGCTCGACGGTGGTGCAAAGCAGCCGGCAAACGGGTTGCTTTGCAGTGGAGATGCGCAAGCGCGACGAAATTGCATAAATTTTATTCCCTAAAAACTTGGTAATTAATTGGTTTTTATCTGTATTTCCCAGGAGTATAGTGTGTTTCTACGACGCCGATGCAAACCATTGAGGTGCCGGAATCGAGACACCTGATAAACCGATGTTCGTGTTTGCCTAGGTTTGGCGTACTGGATAAAGGCTTTTTGAATAAACAGCGAGAGTGTTTGACTGTCAGATACATCGCAGTCGACGCCGAGGAAAAAGAATACAACTCGTGCGCGGATGCATCTGGTCACGATAAGAAATCTTTATCTGTTATAACTACATCACACAAAAGCCGCGGCCGCGCCATCGATCCGGTGAGAACGTACGGGTTCGATAACGGCACGTGACTTGATTAAAGGAGGGCATCCATGAAAATTCAATCGAAAACGCTTGCTGGAATTCTTGCAGCGACAATTCTCATCGCGGGTGTGTCGGGCCAGGCCCGTGCCCGAACCACGCTGGAAATGGCTTATATGCCGATTGTTCCTTGCAGCCAGCTGTTCGTCATCGAAGGCATGGGATGGGCCAAGGACGCAGGTATTGATCTCAAGCTTACACGGTTTCCCAACGGGCCGGCGATCGTTCAGGCGATTGCCTCGGGGAAAATGGACGTCATGTGCTTCGGCATCGGTCCCGCGATGGTGACACGGGGCAAGGATATTAAACTGAAGGTCATTGCCGCCGGTATCGTCAACCAGATCGCGGTCGTCGCCCAGGGCGATCTGGTGAAGTATTTCGAGAAACACAAGAACGGAAAGGATGCCCTGTTGGCTTTCGCCAAAGACAAGGGGCGTAAACCGAAAATTGCGAGCTTTCCCAAGGGCTCGGTTCCCGATACGGTAACGCGTCATTGGTTGCTGCGCGCGCTGGGGATGCAGCTCAGCGATGTCGAACTGATAGGGATGGGCGCCTCCCGTGTGCAACAGGCGCTGCTGTCACGCTCGGTGGATGCCGCCGGGATCCTGGAGCCGATCTTGACCATCGTCGAAAGCAAGCTGCCGGACGCCAGGGTAATCGCCCGCGCAACGGAAATGATGGACGGTCAGCCGGGATCCACCATCGCCGCCCGCGAGAACGTGATCGCCGAGCAACGCGAAGCGCTCGTCAAGCTGATGGAATTGCATATCAAAGCCACCGAATTGCTGAAGAGTGATCCCGCCAAGGCGGCGCCGTACGTGAAGGATTTCGTCGCCAAGGGCTTGATCGACGTCGGCACGATCCAAAAGTCCCTGCAATCACCGTCGTCCAATTTCAAGGCCAATCCGGAAGAAATCGTGGAAGGAACCCAGTACATGCACGACTTTCAGAAGAGCGAGAAGATCAAGACCAACGTGTCGGTGGACGGTTTGTTCGATTTCAGCATTTACCGGGAGGCGGCGAAAAATCTCGGCATGTGACGGCGCAGTTTTGCCCGGTTATCTACCAAGGCCGCATACGTGAAGGCCACCTCGCGCTACTTGCTGTCGGCGGCCGGATTGATCGGTTTCCTGTTGATCTGGGAGGCCATCGCCCGCAGCGGCTTATTGGCAACCCACCTGCTGCCCCCGCCCAGCACCATTCCCGCCGCGCTGACCTCCGAGATCCGCGAGGGGTTCTGGCAGGTGATGGTGCTGTCCAGCTTGCGTCACTACAGCATCGGCTTTGTGTTGGGATCGGTCCTGGGTGTGGGGCTGGGCGTCATGGTGGCGTTGTTTCCGCGTATCGAGGCCAGCCAGGCGTGGCTGGCGCGGGTGCTGCGTCCGATCCCGCCGCTGGCATGGATCCCGTTTGCCATCATCTGGTTCGGCATCACGGAGACCGCGGCGGCGTTCATCATTTCCATCGGCATCTTCTGGATCAACTATTTTACCGCCATGGGCGCCGTCCAGGCGGTGGACAAGGACTTGATCGAGGTCGCCCGCGCCTTCGGTCACCGTTCTTTTCCGGCGCTGCTGCGTAAAGTTATCTTACCCGGCGCCGCGCCCGGCATTCTCAGCGGGCTGCGCGCCGGCCTGGGGCAGGGTTGGATGACGGTGGTGGCGGCGGAGCTTTTCGGCATCCAGGGCATCGGTCAACGCATGATCGAGGCATCCGGCTTGCTGGCGACGGACGTGGTTATCCTGTACATGTTCTCGATCGCATTGCTCTATGGGATCAGCGACTACATATTCGTTCTCATACAAAAGAGAATCCTGGAATGGCAAAGATAATCGAGACCCAGGATCTGGCGGTTGCCTTCGGTGAGTCGGATGAGCACAACATCATCTTTCGTCATCTTAATGTGACCGTCGAAAAGGGAGAGTTCGTGACCCTGGTCGGCGTATCGGGCGCGGGTAAATCCACGTTACTGCGGGTCATCGCCGATCTCATCCCGCCCTACGAGGGGTCGGTCAAGCTCGATGCGGCGCACGATCCATCGCGTCGTCCGATCGCGATGGTATTTCAAGCGGCGCTGCTGATGCCGTGGCGCAAGGTCGGAGACAATGTCGCGCTGGGCTTGGAAGGCATCGATGTGTCGGAGGCGGTCAAGAAGGAAAGAGTGGAATGGACCCTCGAACTCGTGGGACTCGCCGGCTACCAGGACCGGTGGCCGTACCAGTTGTCCGGCGGCCAGCGTCAGCGCATCGGCATCGCCCGCGCGTTGGCGGTTGACCCGGCGATCCTGTTGATGGATGAACCGTTCGGCGCGCTCGATGCCATTACCCGCACCGGCCTTCAGGATGAACTGCTGCGCATCTGGCAGGAAACCCACAAATCCGTCCTGTTTGTCACCCACGACATCGAGGAGGCGGTGTACCTGGGCGACCGGGTGTTGCTCCTGGGCGACAAGCCGGCGCACATCGTCAACGAATACCATATTACCGTGGATCGCGAGCAGCGCCGTGAGAGCGAAGAGTTCCTGCACATGGTCGACGAGGTTAAGGACGGATTAATGGGCGCAATGGCCTTGAGCAACGGCAGTGGCTAACCCGTTCCAGCGTTTAATAATCTCGGGGGAAAAATCACGATGTCTTTGACGCTTAACGAACGTCCCGTATTTGTACTCGGTTCCGAACGCTCCGGGACGACCTTGATCATGGCAATACTGGGATGCCATCCCCGGCTCGCGGTGCCCGAGGTTGCATGGTATTACCCCCGTTTCCGTCCATACCTGTTCACCTACGGCGATCTGAACGAGATCGACAACTATCGTGTCCTGTGTCACGAAATGGCCTATGGGCTGCGCACGCCGTTTTGGGACATGCAAGTGAATCCGTCCACGTTCGGCGACGAGATCGTGGAGCGTGCGGTGGCCCTGGAGCAGAGTTTCGCCGGCGTTTACGCCGCCATGCTCGAACGCTATGCCGAACAGCAGGGCAAGCCCCGTTGGGGAGAGAAGACCCCATACAACCTATTCTATGTGGAACAGATACTCGAAGACTTCCCCAATGCCCAGTTGGTGTTCATCTACCGGGACGGTCGCGACGCCAGCGCGGAGTTCCTCGACTCCTCTTTCGGTCCCACCAACATCTACAGCGCCGCGGAACTCTGGCTGATGGGCCAGGAGGCGGTGAAGCCATGGCGGGAGGCGCTGCCCGCCGACCAATGGTTCGACATCAAATACGAAGAATTCGTGCGGGAGCCGGTGGGACACCTCAAGCGGCTGTGCGCTTTTTTGCAGGAAGACTACAGCGACGAATTGATGGCGTTCCACACCACCCCAATAGCCAAACGCCGCGGTCAGACCAAAGACAATTGGGCGCTGGCCGAACCGATATCCGACAAGCATGTGGGGATCTACAAGCAACTATTGAGCATTCGTGACCAGCGTATTATGGCCGCGGTAGCGGGTGACACGCTGCGGGAATTCGGCTACGACAACATACTCGAGCCGCTGCACCTCGATCCCGGGCAAATCGCCCATATGGATGAAATGGACGGCCGGTACCGGGCCGCCTCGCTCGACGGTCCCGGCGGTTGGATTGTGATGGAGAGTTACAACGACTGGCTGATCGATCAACGCATCGCCCGGCGCGCGGCGGGCTTGTGGTCCGAGGTGCCGCGACCGCCGCCGTTTCCAATCGGTCACAAGCACGAGGAGTATCTCTCCGGCATGCGCGCTAAACGGCAATGGAAGGAGCACTGCTGCGTCAAGCGGGAGTATTCACGCGCCAAGGCGGTACTCTGACAGCGGTCCGGCGCACAAACCACGTATGGTGCGCCGGCTTGTGGCGGCGGTTCGATCCCGGGATTGTCCGAGTCCAGGTACAGTGGGTTGATCGAACAGCGAATGACCGCGGTTGAATCTCGCATTAGAATCTGACGGCACCGGCGCGTATCCGCCCGGGTATGATATATTTTTTTGGCGTTCGGCCTGCCCAGGGCGCCACCGCGGTGGGGGCCGGCGGTGCGGCGACGCACTGTTTACCGATTAATTGTCAACAAAGGCTTAACATCGTGAGTCAATTCAATCATTGCATGCGCACGTGTTTCACGGCGATTGCGGCTGCAGTCATGACGTCGTCCTGCGCCACGAGCGCCCCCAAACACCCCGCACCCGTGGTTGCTTCGACGCCGGAGCCGGCGGCCCAGGTCGCCAAGGCGTATCCCGCCGCACCCACTCCCGAAGTCACCGGTGAAGAAATCGAAGGCAGCGTATTGCCGGATGCAACGGAACCGCGCGTGCTGCTGGGCATGTCGCTGGATGGAAAACCGGTATATTTGTCGGATTTCAAGAGTAAGGTGGTGATCGCGAGTTATTGGGCGAGTTGGTGTCCGCCTTGTTGGACCGAGCTTCAGCAGCTGCAGGAAATCCATGCGGAGTACACCAGCCGTGACGTTGTCATCGTTGCGATCAATTTTGGGGAGGTTCGGGCGGCTATCGACGGATTCTTGAAACAACAACAAAAACCGCTACGGTTTACCATTTTATCCGACCGCACTCGGCAGCAATCCGCCGCCCAGGGTGTAGGTGTGGTGCCCACGACTCTCGTATTCGACGCCGCAGGTGAAGTGTCCAGGCGCTACACCGGGATCTTCGGATTCAGCGCACAAAAGATTCGCGGCGATATCGACCGGCTACTCCGCAATCGGGGATGAGCAATGTCGAGCGCGGACAGCACGCGAATTGAGTGGCAGCCGTGCCTGGAGCGCAAGCTGTCGGTGGCGCCGATGATGGCGTGCACCGATCGGCATGACCGTTATTTACTGCGGCTAATCTCGCAGCGGACATTGTTGTACTCGGAGATGATACCCGTGACCACGCTGGTGTACGGTGATCGCGATCGCGCCTTGACATTCCACCCCTTTGAACGGCCAGTGGCCCTGCAGATCGGCGGCAGCGATCCGCAACAGATGGCGCTGGGTGCCCGTCTTGGCGAGGACTACGGTTACCAGGAGATCAACCTGAACGTCGGGTGCCCCAGTGATCGCGTGCGGTCCGGTCGGTTTGGTGCCTGTCTGATGGCGCGGCCGGAGCGGGTCGCCGATTGTGTGCACGTCATGGTGCGTACCGTTGACGTGCCGATAACAGTCAAATGCCGCATCGGCATCGACGACCAGGATACACTGGAAAGCTTATGCGCGTTTATCCAAACGGTGTCCAGCGCCGGATGTGATGTGTTCATCATTCACGCGCGCAAGGCCTGGTTGCGCGGACTGAGTCCGCGACAAAATCGTAATGTCCCGCCGCTGCGATACGATATCGTTCACGCCGTTAAACGAGAGTTTCCCAATCTCACCATCGTCATCAACGGGGGGGTCGTCGACCTGGATGCAGCAGCGACGCAGTTGCGCTCGGTCGATGGAGTGATGATCGGACGTCGGGCCTACGCCAATCCCTACATGCTGGCTGATGTGGATCGGCGATTCTATGATGTTCAGCGGGCCCCGCTCAGCCGCGAGACGGTGTTGGAGCGGTATATGGAATACTGCGACCGGCAATTGGCGGCCGGCTGTCGGCTGCACTGGCTCACCCGACATATCATGGGATTGTTTCACGGGCAACCCCGGGCCAAAGTCTGGCGGCGTAACTTGAGCGAAAACGTCAGCAAGCCGGGGGCCGGTGTGGAAGTCATTCGCGACGCGGCGCGGGACGTTTTGCCGCTTGCGTCGTAACGTGGGAAACTTGTATACGGTTGCCGGTGTCAAATCCAGCCGTTTGCAGCCAGTTATCAAACCACAAAGGAGAGCGCAGTGATTCACAACCTCAAAACTTCCTCACTCGGCATTTGTTTGTTGGCTGTCGTGGCGTTGCCCGCGACGACGATGGGAGCAGAGACCGAAGACATCATCAAATACCGCCAAGGGGTGATGAAGTCCGTAGGTGGACACACGGCTGCGGCCGCGCAGATTGTGCGCGGAAAGGTCGATTATGCCGACGATCTCGTCTACCACGCTGAATCCATTGCGAGATCCATGCAGACCGTTGAATCGCTGTTTCCCAAGGATACCGATTTCGGCGAGACCCGGGCTTTGGATGCGATTTGGTCCCAGGCCGACAAATTCAAGCAGGTGTCTGAAGAATCCCGCGCCGCGACCAAAGCCTTTGTCGATGCGGCAAAGGCCAACGACAAGGCGGCTTTTGCGGCAAAGTTTAAAGCCATGGTGGATTCGTGCAAGGCATGCCACAAGGATTTTCGCGAAAAGAAGGAACAATAGCAGCCGGTTGGTACCGGGCCCGTAACTTCGTTCTATTGTGCGTAGTCGCGGCCGGCGCGGTCCCGGCGGCACGCGGTGAGTCGTTGCTCGAGCGCGGTGAATACCTGGTTGCCGCCGCCGGCTGTAGCAATTGCCATACCGATGAAAACGGCGGGTTTCTCGCCGGCGGGCGTGCGCTGAACACGCCCTACGGCACGTTTTACACCCCCAACATTACTCCCCACCGTGAGTATGGTATCGGCGCTTGGACCGAGGCCGAGTTTTTGCGCGCAATGAAGGCGGGGCTGGCGCCGGACGGCGGTAATTATTACCCGGCGTTCCCTTATGTCGCCTATGCCGGGATGCGCCGGGAAGATGTGTTGGCGGTGAAGGCTTATTTGGACAGCATACCCCCCGTGGCGCGGCCTAACCGGCGGCACCGTCTGCCGTGGTATTTGCGTTTTCGTCCCGGACTTTGGTTGTGGAAATTCCTTTACCTCGCGCCCCGCGGCGCGGGGGCGGCCGGTGATCCTGATCCGGAGCGTCGACGCGGCGCATATCTCGTTAATGCACTGGCGCATTGCGGTGAATGTCACACGCCGCGGGACTGGTTGGGTGGATTAATCGAATCCCAGCGCCACGGGGGGACCGCGCACGGCCCGGACGGAGAAGCGGTACCCAATATCACTCCGGACCGTCAAAACGGTATCGGAAAATGGTCGGATGGTGACTTGTCGTTCTATTTGGAAACCGGCCTCACCCCCGATGGCGATGCTGCCGGAGGTGCGATGGCGGAAGTTATCGATAACGTTACCAGCCGCTTGACGAAACAAGACCGGCAGGCAATGGTGCGGTACGTCATGTCTTTACCAGCTATCGAGAACGCGCTGAAGACGAAGCGGAAAAAAACCAGGCGCGATCCAGATGAATATTGATCCTGCCTGAATGTCAGCCGGCGGAACAAGACCGCATTTCTCACCAGGCGCCCAGCGACTATTCCTGGCACGCACCGGGATGACTCGTGACGTCAATTCTATGAAGAGACAGCTTGAGTTCCTATGGTCATGCATATCCTGCCGCGCGTCGCCCCGGTCTGCAAGAGCTTGTATTTTCGCCGGCATTCTTTGTGTTCCCCCGGCGCCGCTGTCGGCGGCGAACATCATCGGCGCCTGGGTGCGCTATAGCCAACCCGCCTATTCCGTCTCTTTTGACGTTGTGCTCAAGGCTAGCCACGACCGCGTACGGCAACTAGTCACCGATTACGAAAATCTGCGGGAGCTGTCGCCCACGGTGATTCTCAGCACCGTTGTCAGTTCCAATCCGGGCGGCGGGTCCCGCGTCAAGCTCGTATTGCGACCGTGTTTTTTGATCGTGTTCTGTAAGCGTATTACCAAGGTGACTGATACGTCGATTTCAGACAACGGTGATGTAATACATGTAACCGTACCGGCGCTCAGCGATTTTCACCAAGCACGTGAGGAACTCTCGATTACGGCGGATGCGTCGGATGCAAAGCGAACACGGCTTCGTTACCGCGCACATTTAGTGCCGAAGTTCCGCACGCCGCCGATTATCGGCCCATGGTTTCTCCGGCGGCAGATCATTAAAGAGTTGACAGTGACCGCTCGCCGGGTGGAAAGTCTGGCGCAACCCATGTAAATGTCTGTGCGTATTCGCTATGAAACCTGAATTGCGTGTCACCGTGTTCTCCGATTACATCTGTCCCTTCTGCTACATCGGACATCTGCGAGTGGCCAAGCTTCGCGACAGTTATAATGTCAAAATCAACTGGCGTTTTCTGGAAATACATCCGGACAACCCGCCCGAGGGACGACCTTTGTCCGAACTCGGATATCCCCCGCGCCAGTGGCAGCGGATGATGGAGAATCTGGAAAAGATGGCCGCCGAGGAGGGCGTAGAATTGGCGCAACGTACGTTCACCACCAACTCTCATAAGGCGTTGTTATTGGCCGAAGCCGGGAAATCTGCGGGTGTGCAGACGTTTAACCGGTTGAACGATGATTTGTTTAGCGCCTACTTTCTACATCAGCAGAACCTCGGAGACCCCGAGGTGTTGCGGGCCATCGCCAGGCGCGCGGGTGTGGGGGACGAGGTAGTCGAGCAGGCATGGAGCGATCCTCGCTACGAACGGGAGTTGCAGGCCAACCTGCGTGAGGCCTCGCGACTGGGGATCAACGGTACGCCGGCTTTCATTATCGGGCGCCGTATCGCCGCCGGTGCAGTGCCGGTATCGACCCTGCGGGACATGGCTGGTATCGCCGATATTCAACTCAAGCCTTCCGCGACCGCTGGCGCCAATCCGGGTTGACTTGAGTCCAATGATTATTATCATTAGGTCCCGCTCGGGAACCAATCGCGGGCGCTGATCCCCGCGACCTGGTTTGTCGCCGCTCGTATGTGATCGTTTGGACGTATGCAGTAACTAGCCCGAATTTCTCACCAGGCGGCGCCAGGCTGACAATTGACGTTGATGTATAAGGCGATGTGCAGAATCAATGAGATACACTGTGTAAAGACAGTCACGCCTATCCCGGCCCTGGCTGGTCCTCGCACATCTGCGCATGGCCTTCACTCGACCCATAGCTCGCTATGGGTCTCGCTCCAGGCGCCGCGCGCAGCCGCACGAGTCCTGCGCCAGCATCCGGGATCCTGGTGAGAAATTCGGACTAGATGGCCGCGCTTGTAGAAATAAACCACCTGACTAAACGATTTGCCTTCATCACCGCCGTGGACGATATCTCGTTTGGCGTCGACAAAGGTGAAGTATTGGGTTTTCTCGGCCCCAACGGCGCGGGTAAATCGACGACGATGAAGATGATCACCGGATTCCTGGCCCCGGATGGCGGTGATGTCCGCATAGGCGGTGTGGATATCGGCGCCCAGTCGGTGGCGGTTAAACGCCGCATCGGCTACCTCCCGGAGGGTGCGCCGTTATATCCGGACATGACGCCGGCGGCGTTTTTAGGTTTTGTCGGCGCTGTGCGCGGCTTCAGGGGCGAGGAACTGCGCAAACGCATTCGCGATACCGTCGAGAAAGTGCAACTGGCGTCGGTACTCGAGCAACCGATCGGGACGCTGTCCAAGGGATTTAAACGCCGCGTGGGTATAGCCCAAGCGATTCTTCACGATCCTGAGGTGTTGATTCTAGACGAGCCGACGGACGGACTGGATCCAAATCAAAAACACGAAGTGCGAGCCTTGATCCGCAACATGTCGAAAGACAAAGCCATCATCCTGTCCACACACATCCTGGAGGAAGTCGATGCCGTGTGCAACCGGGTCATCATCGTTGCGGACGGCAAGATCGTCGCCGACGGCACGCCGTCACAATTGGAAGCCAGATCCCCGCGTCACAATGCGGTAGCTCTGATGGTCAGCGACGCCGATCAAGGCGATGTTCGACAGCAGCTCGAACGCTTGCAGGGCGTGGCCTCGGTTGAGTGCGTTGGGCGGGACGGCGGGGTTCATTGCACCGTATATCCCACCAGCGGCAACTCCATACTGGCTGCGGTCAGCGGGGTCGCCAGGGAACGGGCATGGACGGTGGAAGAACTTCACGTCCAGCGGGGCCGCCTGGACGACGTATTCAGAGCAATTACCGCAAAAGGTTGACCGCGAGAAACACGATGTCGAGTGTGTGGATAATCGCCAAGCGGGAGTTGTCGGGATATTTCACGACGCCCATCGCCTATGTATTTATCGTGATTTTTCTTTTCTTGAACGGCGTGTTCACCTTCTATTTGGGAAACTTTTTCGAGCGCGGCCAGGCGGACCTGGTCACCTTTTTCGGTTTTCATCCGTGGCTGTACCTGGCGCTGATCCCCGCGTTGACGATGCGTTTGTGGGCCGAGGAACGCAAAGCCGGCACCATCGAGCTGCTGTTGACATTGCCTGTGTCGATGCTCGAAGCAGTGTTGGGTAAATTTATTGCTACGTGGATCTTTGCGGCGATCGCCCTGGCGATGACCTTTCCCATGTGGTTGACGGTCAATTACCTGGGTGATCCCGACAACGGCATCATTTTGGCGAGCTATATGGGCAGTTTACTCATGGCCGGGGCCTATATCGCCATTGGATCGTGCATATCCGCTTTGACTAAAAACCAGGTTATTGCGTTTGTGGTTACCGTGGTGGTGTGCCTTATGTTCCTGTTGAGTGGTTTTCCATTGGTGTTGGATTTCTTCAGCGGCTGGACTCCGGAAATCGTGCTGCGGGCGATCAGCGGAATGAGCTTTCTCGCTCATTTCGATGACATCAGTAAGGGGATTATTGAATTGCGTGACATGGTGTACTTCCTGTCTCTGATTGTTTTCTGGTTGTTCGTGAACTCCGTTCTGATCGAAGTCAAGAAGGCGGACTGAGGGTAACGATGTCGTCGAACAAGAAATTCCTCACCATTACCAGTCTGGTGGTCGCGGTCGCGCTGTTATTGGCCGTAAACATCCTGAGTAATGTCACGTTCACGTCGACGCGGCTTGATCTGACGGCGGCGAAACTATTCACCCTGACGGAGGGCACTGCCAATATTCTCGGCAAACTTGACGAGCCGATTACACTGCGGTTTTTTCTTTCGCAGCGGGAGGCGACTCGTTTGCCCGGGATCAATAGTTATGCGCAGCGGGTTAAGGAGTTATTGGAAGAGTACCAACGGCTCGCCGGTGGAAAGATCCGCCTGCAGATAATAGATCCCGAGCCTTTTTCCGAGCAGGAAGACCGCGCCGTTGGGTACGGATTGCGCGGTGTCGGTTTGGAAGGCGATGGGGTCTTTTATTTTGGCCTGGTGGGAACCAACGCTGTTGACGATCAGGAGGTCATCCCGTTCTTCTCACCGAACCGCGAGGAGTTCCTCGAGCACGACATCACCAAGCTCGTCCATCAGCTGACCGCTGCGAAGCGACGGATCGTCGGCGTCATGAGCACGCTGCCCATCGACGGCGGCATGGGGATGCCCGGTCGCGGGATGGCGGAACCCTGGGCGGTGATGGAACAGGTGCGTCAATTGTTTGAAGTACGCACGGTGGCCGCGGACGCGACATCGATCCCGGACGACATCGATGTGTTGATGATCGTGCATCCGAAAGACCTTTCCGACCGAACGCTGTATGCAATCGACCAGTTTCTATTGACCAAAGGTCGGGCATTGATCTTCGTTGATCCCAATTCCGAGTCTGATCAGCCCGGCGCTATGCCGATGTTGGGGGGCACACCCGGCGGATCGGACCTGCCCAAAGTATTTGCGTCATTGGGTATTGACTTGGTCGACGGCAAGGTGGCCGGTGATTTACGCGTCGCCGAACGGGTCCGCTATGCCGACCAGGGGCGTACCGCGGTGACCGAATACCCGGTGTGGATGAACCTGCAACCCGACCAGTTCAATGCCGACGACATCATCACCGCCGAACTGGGAAACCTGATGTTCGCGACCTCCGGCATATTGGAGATCAATGATGCCGCACAGACCAAGGTGGAACCGCTGGTGGAGACGACTCCCGATGCGATGCAGATTGACGCCGCACAACTGCGTCTTCTTAATGATCCCACGATGCTGCTGCGCCAATTCCGGCCGGGAGGAAAGAAACTGATCCTGGCGGCGCGGGTATCCGGCCCGATGAAGAGCGCTTTTCCGGACGGCAGACCGGTCGCAGAATCGTCCACCGACCAAAGCGACGCTGCTGCGGAGCAAAAAGGTGATGCCAAGAAAGATGATGTTTCCGAGGCGCCGCATCGCGCGGAGTCATCGCAGGCCGTGAACCTGATTGTGGTTGCCGACACCGACCTGCTCAATGACCGGTTTTGGGTGCGGGTACAGAATTTCCTTGGCAGCCGGATTCTGATTCCATCCGCTGCTAACGGTAATTTTGTAGTCAATGCGCTGGAGAGCTTGACCGGAAGCAACGATCTGATCAGCGTCCGCAGCCGCGGCCGATTTACGCGTCCTTTTACCAAGGTTACGGACATTCAACAGCACGCGGAACTGCGATACCGACAAAAGGAGCAGGAGTTGCTGACGCGCTTGCGCGAGACGGAGAACAAACTGCTGGAACTGGAGGATCGGAAACAGGGCGATGAGGCCGTTATCCTGAGTCAGGAACAACAAACAGAAATCGAAAAATTCCGTTTGGAGAAAATTCGCATCCGTAAGGATCTCCGCACCGTACGCCATCAGTTACACAAGGATATCGAAGGTCTGGCCTCGTGGATGAAGTTCGTCAATATCGGTTTGATGCCGATATTGATAGGTGCCGGGGGTATTTTTATTGCCTTACAGCGGGCGCGGCGCCGTCAGGTGAGCCAGCGTCGGAAGCAGCCGTCATGATCAACGCGAAGCTGCTGGCCGTTCTCTCGGTCGCGGCGGTATTGGCGTCGGCCGGGGTGTATTTCAGTGAGCGTAGTCCGCAGCATGCCGCGGATGCGGTGGTCGCGCATTTCCCCTCGCTCCTGGACCAGGCCAACCAGGTTGCCAAGGCGCAGATTGAGACGGGCGACGCCGCGATCACCTTGACCCGGGGCGATTCGCAATGGACGGTTGAGCAAAAAAACGATTATCCGGCGTCGCTGGATCAAGTCAGGGCCCTTGTTCTAGGGCTGGCCGAGTTGCAGCGGATAGAGCCCAAGACCAATAATCCGCAGTTGCACGCCAAACTCGGTCTGGCGGACCGTGGACCCCAATCCGAATCGATGCTGATTCGTCTCAAGGATCAGGCTGATCGCGAAATACTCGCCGTGATGATTGGTAAACAAAAGCCCGCCCGCATGGGTGGCAACCGCAGCCGGTACAACCAGTATTATGTTCGCGCACCCACCGAGACACAGGTGTGGTTGACAGAGGGCAGGTTGCCGTCGGGACGCGACGCTGCGGACTGGATCGATAAGCAGTTCGTGAGATTGAGAATCGACGAGATTCAATCGGTGGAGGTTGTGCATACCGACGGGGAGCGGCTGCAAATACGACGGGACGACCGCACCGATAACGAATTTGTGCTTTCCGGGCTATCCGAGGGAGAGGAGGTCGAATCCGCATACGCGGTCAATAACGTTCCGCGTACGCTACAGTCGTTGATGGCCGATGATGTCGTACCGATCGGTGAGGTTCAGCTCGGCGCTGAAGCGACTCGAGTGCGGGTCGGCACTTTTGCAGGCGCGCGGATCGATATCGCGTTCTTCAAACAGAACGAAAAAATCTACGCACGGGTCAGCGGAGGGAATGCGGACGACCCGGATGATTCACCACCGAACACGGAGTCGGCCGATGTTCCGCGCGCCCTTTGGCAGCAATGGGTGTATGTGATCCCGGAGCACCAGTATGACGCGGTCTCGGTTAAGAAGACTGACCTGATCAAGGCGGGCGATCCGAAGTCCTAGCCCGCATTTCTCAGCAGGCGCCCAGCTACTATTCCTGGCACCCCCCGGGATGACTCGTGACGTCAATTCTATGAAGAGACAGCTTAATTTCCTGATGTGTAGCTACGGCTATGGGTTTCGTTCCAGCGCGGCGTCCAGTCGCCCGGTCTCTTCGCCAGCATCCGGGATCCTGGTGAGAACTGCGGGCTAGCTGGCAGGTTTGTGCGTCACGGCGAACGGGCCAACGGTCAACCAAGCCGTGTTGGAGCTTTTTACGCTTGTTTTGCTAACGGTGGGCGGTATTGCCTACAATGCGGCATTTCCTCTGGTACTGATTGACTCATGGCTAAACTAAATCGCTACAGTTCCCGCGTGACGCAGCCGAAATCGCAAGGTGCGTCTCAGGCTATGTTGTATGGGGCCGGATTGTCCGAAGACGACATGTCTAAAGCCGAGGTCGGTATCGCCAGCGTGTGGTGGGAAGGGAATACCTGCAACATGCATTTGAACGATCTTGCTTCCCACGTGCGCGGCGGCGTAAACGACGCCGGATTGGTGGGCATGCGCTTTAATACCGTCGGCGTAAGCGACGGTATCGCGATGGGCACCGACGGCATGAGCTTTTCATTGCAATCCCGTGATTTGATTGCCGATTCAATCGAGACCGTGATGGCGGCGCAGTGGTACGACGCGAATATCTCAATTCCCGGTTGCGACAAGAATATGCCCGGTTGTTTGATGGCCATGGGTCGGCTGAATCGACCTTCGTTGATGATCTACGGCGGTACGATTAAACCCGGTCATTGGCAAGGGAAGGTCTTGGATGTGATATCGGCGTTCCAAAGCTACGGGGAGTATCTCGCCGATACTATCGATGACGATCAGCGTAAGGAGATCATCAAGCATTCGTGCCCGGGACCAGGGGCATGTGGCGGCATGTATACCGCGAACACCATGGCCAGCGCGATCGAGGCGATGGGCATGTCGCTCCCCTACAGTTCATCGACGCCGGCTGTGGATCCGGGAAAGATCAAGGAGTGCCACGCGGCGGGACAAGCGATACGCAAATTGTTGGAGCGGGACATCAAGCCTCGCGATATCATGACGCGAGAGGCGTTTGAAAATGCGATGGCGGTGGTTACGGTGTTGGGCGGGTCCACCAATGCGGTGCTTCATTTGATCGCAATTGCGCGATCGGTCGGCGTGACGCTCAGCGTCGACGATTTCCAGTCGGTCAGTGACCGGGTCCCGTTTCTCGCCGACCTCAAGCCGAGCGGGCGTTATGTAATGGAGGACCTGCATGACATCGGCGGGACACCCGCTTTGATGAAATTTCTGCTGGAAGAAGGGTTGATCGAAGGCGATTGTATGACGGTGACTGGAAATACCGTGCGGGACAATCTTGCGCAGGTGTCCGGTCTGGCGCAAGGGCAGAAAGTTATTCGACCCCTCAGCAATCCGATACATCACCGCGGGCACATCCAGATACTGAAAGGCAACCTCGCACCGGGCGGGGCGGTGGCGAAGATTACCGGCAAGGAGGGGGAGCGCTTCACCGGACCGGCGCGAATTTTCGATTCCGAGGAAGATATGCTCCATGCCCTGGAGCGCAGCGAGATTCAATCGGGTGACGTAATCGTCATTCGTTACGAGGGGCCCAAAGGCGGGCCTGGCATGCCGGAGATGCTTACCCCCACGTCCGCGATCATCGGAGCCGGCTTGGGCGATAAGGTCGCGTTAATTACCGACGGCCGATTCTCCGGCGGTTCCCACGGGTTTATCATCGGCCACGTGGTGCCCGAGGCCCAGGAAGGCGGTGCTATCGCCCTGATTCGCGACGGCGATATCATAAAAATCGATGCCGGTAACAATACGCTTGATGTTGATTTGTCGGAATCCGAGCTGACCAAGCGCAAAAAAGACTGGAAGATGCCTCCGTTTAAGGTGACGCGCGGCACACTTTACAAATATATTAAGACCGTCAAAGATGCGAGCCTGGGATGTGTTACCGATGAATGAATGCGATAGGTATCGGCCCGGATCATCATTCTTGCGCATCGCAAGAATCCTTCAATTATCCTGAGTTTGTTGGGAATCCATTAGTGACCGTCTCGAAACGCCATTTTTTCTTTGTTGTTGTATCCCTGCTGATGTTGGATCCGGTATTGGCCGAAACCCGGTTTGTAACCGATCAAGTCAGAATCACGTTGCGCTCCGGTGAGAGCACCGAGCACAAAGTTTTGCAGATGTTGCCGAGTGGTGCGCCCCTTGAGGTGCTCGGCAGCAACGATAACACCGGGTATTCCCACGTGCGTACCCAAGCCGGCGACACGGGATACGTGTTGACTCGCTTGTTGATCGAAACTCCAAGTGCGAGACAACGCCTGGCGGCGGCCGAGAAACGGCTGACTGAGCTGCAGGAGGAACCCGAGAAACTGGCCAGTAAATTGCTTACGTTGCAGACTGAGTATGAAGATTTAAAAGACAATTATGCGAAAGCCGAGAACGACAACCAGAACCTGAGAACTCAATTGGAGGAGATCCGGTCCGCGACGAGAAATGCGGTCAGCATCGCCGATGAAAGAAACACGCTGCGTAAAAAGGTGGCCGCATTGAACGGAGAGGTCGGGGAGTTGAAATTGGACAATCAGGATCTCCGCAATCAGTCCGAGCGAAAGTGGTTCATGATGGGGGCCGGCGCGATAATTGTCGGCATCCTGCTGGGCCTGATCCTGCCGCGTTTGCGCGTCCGCCGCCGCCGAGACAACTGGGGCTCGTTGTCCGGATTCTAGCCCGGAAATTGCGCCAAGGCGCCCAGCTACTATTTCCGTCCTGCAATGACCTGACTCGCAACGTCAATTCTACGAATAAACGGCGTAAAATCAGCATATTGTCTGCCCAGCTACTATTTCCGTCCTGCAATGAATTGACTCGCAACGTCAATTCTACGAATAAACAGCGTAAAATCAGCATATTGTCTGCCCAGCTACTATTTCCGTCCTGCAATGAATTGACTCGCAACGTCAATTCTACGAATAAACAGCGTAAGATCAGCATATTGTCTCCAGCTACTATTTCCGTCCTGCAATGAATTGACTCGCAACGTCAATTCTACGAATAAACAGCGTAAGATCAGCATATTGTCTGCCCGGAAATAGTAGCTGGGCGCCTTGGCGCAAGGTCCCGACGGTGCAGAATCTGGGTTTTCATGGCCGATTCGGGATTCTTGGACTAGAATAAAACCATCATTTATCGCTCATAATAGAAAGGGGGCGAAGGTGTTCGTATTAAAAGAGTCATCCCGGGATCGCTGGCTGCTCGGTCTGGTCGTGCTCATGAGCGTCGTCGCCAATCTGCCGGAAAGCATGGGCGAATACATCGCCGTCGACAAGAAATGGCTGTTGGTCGGATTGTTGATTATCGTGGCGGTGTCCCTGGTTCGTTACCTACGCACCGGCTTGATCCTAGTTACCGCGGTTCTGGTCATGGGCGCCAATCTGCCGGCGGAACTTGCCGAATATTTCAACCTTGATCCTGCGGTCATGTTGTACACGCTGGGGATTATGATCGCGATCCCGCTGGCCAACCGTTATTTCAAATTACCCACCGGGCTGGAACCGAAACAAGTGGCGAAAACCGCCTATGGAGCCAAGGCGCTGTTTCATGCAGTGCTCAAAGGCAATGTGCCGGTAGTTCAATCGCTGATAGATTCCGGAGTCAATGTAAACGTGCGCACGGTATCCGGAAAGACACCATTGATGGCCTCGGCATTTCGCGGTTACACCGACATCGCGCAATTATTGATATCTGCCGGCGCCGATATTCATTCTATGGATCGCGACGGTAGCACCGCCCTGACCGTGGCGCAAAATCACGGCTTCTCGCGGATCGTTGCGTTGCTCAAGATCGCCAATGAAAAAGAAAGGGAGAAAGCCAAGGAAGCCCCGCTAGATGTTCGCTCCGTCGGCGGCCCGGCCAAAGCCGTCGCCAACGGTTGATGTATCGGCAGCCAGCCGTTTTCCCATCGGCTGCAATTTGTAGATTGCCGGCAATAACCAGCTCGGGGTAACCCAGATAATCACAGGGTGGGCGGCGCTCCAACACGGATGAAGTCGCTGCACGTATAGCTTCCTGCATTCATAACCAACCGGTTGGTCTTGTACGCCATCGGCGTGGTGTCACTCTATTTCGCTCCGAACAATACCGCCCACACCAATTGCCTCGCGGGCAGGTTGATTTGTTGAGCTATGTTCACCGCAATAGGCGTGACGATGCCGCCGCGGCGTGCGCGTTAGGTACGTCCGGCATTCCAGGTTCGGACCCGGGTGGTGGGAGCGGTGATCATAAATTTACCTAACGGAAGGCGAAATTTCCGTGGTTTAGAGATGCGGCGGCACAGTAAATGTGATAAATCTGTATTAGGCGAACATAAATTACTCTGCGATCGGCACGCACCCGTTTCGGTTATGGTGGCGATCGCGAAAATAATACCAAGCACTTATGTCGAGTCGATATCCCATAATCGCGATAACCGGATCCTCGGGCGCCGGCAGTTCCCAGGTAATTGCCGCATTCGAGCATATTTGCCGCCGGGAGCAGGCCACGATGTCGGTGGTTGATGGCGATGGTTTTCATCGCTACAACCGCGCGGAATTCACCAAGGTCGTGGCTGACGCCGAAGTTGCGGAACATCCCAGCCACTTCAGCCCCAGATACAACATGTTCGATAAATTGGACGCGTTGTTGCACGAATATTCCAGCAGCGGGACAGGACAGCAGCGGCGCTACCTGCACGATGAGATTGAGGCCGCCAAATTTCAACAGGAATCGGGTACCTTCACCCCCTGGACGGCGATTCCGAACGGCACGGATCTGCTCTGCTATCAGGGGCTGCATGGTTGTTTCGTTGACGAGCAGTATGACATCGCAAGCTATATGGATCTCAAGGTTGGTGTGGTGCCGGTGGTGAATTTGGAATGGATCCGCAAGATTCACCGGGACATTCGCATGCGAGGGTATCGGCCCGATGACGTTACCGAGACTATCTTGCGACGCTTACCCGATTACCTGACATACATCACTCCCCAGTTTTCCCGCACCGATATCAATTTCCAGCGCGTACCCATGGTTGATACTTCCAATCCGTTCATTTCGCTGGATGCGCCCCAGGAGAAGGAAACGGTTGTTGTAATCCGCGTTGCGCATCCAGAGCGGTTGAACGTGGACTTGCTGTATCTGCTCCAAATGATTCCCAACTCTTTCATGTCGCGCCGCAACTCGATTGTCGTACCGGGTGATGAATTAAGGTACGCCATGGAATTGATCTTCACTCCCATAGTCCATGATTTGCTCAGTAAACGCCGGAAGGCGATTGGAGACAAAGTCGCCTGAGCGGGAATTTCCAACTTACCCCTTTCCTTCGTATTCCTCTGCTGTGTAAGCTACGCCCTGTAGATACAGGCTAACGAGAATGAAAAAAACACGAACCCCAACCTTAACAGCATAGCGACAGATGAGGTGAGGTCATGGAATATTTCGTTCAGCAGCTAATCAATGGATTAACGCTCGGTATGATCTATGGGCTGATCGCCATCGGTTACACGATGGTTTACGGCATCATCGGGATGATCAATTTTGCCCACGGCGAGATATTCATGATAGGCGCGTTTGTGTCCATTATCACCTTTCTGCTGCTGGGAATACTCGGAATCGGATGGATGCCGTTAGCGGTGCTGGTCGTAATGATCATCACCATGGCGTTGACCTCGGTTTACGGTTGGGCGTTGGAGCGAGTGGCGTACCGGCCGCTAAGGAATTCGCCGCGTCTGGCGGCGTTGATTACCGCCATCGGCATGTCCATTTTCCTGCAGAACTATGTACAACTGCTGCAGGGCGCGCGGATAAAACCGCTGCAACCGGTCATCGCCGGCGGTTTCCGGTTCATGCAGGAATCGGACTTCGTTGTTACGCTCAGCTACCTGCAGGTCTTCATCATTTTGTTGACACTGGGTCTCATGGTGATTTTCACGCTGGTGATCAATAAGACGGCGTTGGGACGCGCTCAGCGGGCGTGCCAGCAGGATTTGGGCATGGCCGCTCTTATCGGCATAAACGTTGACCGTACCATCTCGCTGACGTTTGTCATGGGCGCATCGATGGCGGCCGTCGCCGGACTGATGTTTTTGATGAACTACGGCGTGATTGATTTTTACATCGGCTTCCTGGCCGGAATAAAGGCCTTTACCGCGGCGGTGTTGGGTGGCATCGGTTCGTTGCCTGGTGCGATGCTCGGTGGCTTGCTGATCGGGCTGATTGAAGGCTTCTGGTCGGCGTACTTCACCGTGGAATACAAAGACGTCGCGGCGTTCTCAATCCTCGTATTGGTGTTGATCTTCCGGCCCACCGGATTACTGGGTAAACCCGATATCGAAAAGGTGTAGCCGGAGCTTCGCATCGAGGTGTCCCGCGACTATTCATGGTAAACAATCAAAAATACCCACAGCGTTTCGCTACGGAGTTGAGTTCACCCGGCTCTCCAGGTTTCCTGGCAACAATAGTTGCGGGATCCATGGCCCGATATACGGTCCGTCTGCATGGCACTTTCGTCGTCTGAGCAATCAAGCGTCCAGCCGTTGGATCTGGCTGCGATCTTTAAGGAAGCGGGCTATGTAGCCGTAGTGGTGCTGGGTTTGACTATCGGATTAGTTGGATTCAAGACCGAAGATGTACCCGGCGGCTTGGACATCGTCACCCGCTTCGGACAAGTGATTGCAGCGACCCTGGTCGCTTTTGCCGGTCGGGTAGGATTCATCCTGCTACGCGAACGGCGATTTCCGCCGGTGTTCATCGGCGGCGGCGCGTTCGGCGCGGCGATGCTGGCGCTTTTGGTCGGTGGCATCGCGTATCCCGAGTGGGAATGGCAACGGTTGCTGCCGTTTGAAAGCCTGGTGGTCAATTGGCTGATCACCTTGTTCGCCCTGAGTTTGGCGGGTCGCGCCGCCTGGTCGTGGGTCCATTCGCGACCGTCACAGGCAGTGGTGGACCGCGAGGCGGCAATGGACCGCTTAAGCGCCCAGGTGCAAAGGGCAGCCAAATTCCTCGGGCCGTTGATGCTCGGGGTCGCGATTGTGTTGCCGTTCCTACCGGTGGCTGACCGCCGACTGCTGGATGTCGCCATCCTCGTTGTCACCTACATCATGCTGGGGTGGGGGCTCAACATCGTGGTCGGTCTGGCGGGCCTGCTGGATCTGGGGTATGTGGCGTTTTACGCCGTCGGGGCGTACAGCTATGCGCTGCTGGCCATGCATTTCGACCTGGGTTTCTGGATCTGCCTGCCCTTCGCCGGGGTCATGGCGGCGTTCGCCGGAATTCTGCTCGGCTTTCCGGTGTTGCGCTTGCGGGGTGATTACCTGGCGATAGTCACACTGGGGTTCGGGGAGATGGTGCGCGTTATTCTCCTCAACTGGTATGAGTTTACTCGTGGACCGGACGGTATTTCGGGTATTCCACGACCGACATTCTTCGGGTTGCCGTTCACCCGCCGTCCCCCCGAGGGCACGCAGTCCTTTCACGAGTTTTTCGGACTCACTTTCTCACCGCTGGACCGGATCATTTTCTTGTACTACCTGATCCTGGTGCTGGCGTTGATAACGAATTTCTTTACCTTGCGTATTCGGAAACTGCCGGTGGGCCGCGCCTGGGAGGCGTTGCGCGAAGATGAAATCGCCTGTCGCAGCATCGGCATCAATCCGCGCAACACCAAACTGACTGCGTTCTCTATCGGCGCGATGTTTGGTGGCTTCGGCGGTTCGTTCTTCGCCACCCGGCAGGGATTCATCAGTCCCGAAAGTTTTACCTTTATCGAGTCCGCCATCATTCTGGCCATCGTGGTGTTAGGCGGATTCGGCAGCCAGATTGGCGTCGTATTGGCAGCCATCCTGTTGATCGGCTTGCCGGAGTTTTTCCGCGAGCTGCAGCAGTACCGCATGTTGGCGTTCGGCGCGGCCATGGTGACGATTATGGTGTGGCGACCCAGTGGCTTGCTGGCGCATCGCGAGCCCACCATCCGTCTTTATCCCCACGGGCCGCCTGAAAAGGAGAAGCCGTCGTGAACGCGCGACCTGAGGGGCAGACTCCGCCGTTGATATCGGTGGAGCACCTGACCATGCGTTTCGGGGGGCTGGTGGCTATCGACGATGTTTCATTTACCGGGGAGAACCGCCGGATCACCGCAATCATCGGACCCAACGGCGCCGGCAAGACCACGGTATTCAATTGTCTCACCGGGTTTTATAAGCCCACCGTGGGCCGACTGACCCTGAATCATCCGCGCAAAGGCGAGTTGTTGCTTGAGCGCATGGAAGGTTATCAGATCCCGCAACAAGCGGATGTGGCTCGGACATTCCAAAACATCCGGTTGTTTCCGGCGATGTCGGTGCTCGAAAATTTGATTGTCGCGCAACACAATCAATTGATGCGCGCATCGGGTTTTTCGGTGGCCGGACTGTTGGGCATGCGGCGTTATCGCGATGCCGAGAAGAAAGCGGTGGAACGCGCCAAGTACTGGCTGGATCGCACCGGCTTGACCGCCCGCGCCGACTGGGACGCCGGCAACCTGCCTTATGGTGATCAGCGCCGTCTGGAAATCGCCCGCGCAATGTGTATAGGCCCGGTATTATTGTGCCTGGACGAACCTGCCGCCGGGCTGAACCCGAGAGAATCCGCAGAATTGAATCAATTGCTGCGCTACATACGCGACGAACACCAGATCGGGTTGTTGCTGATAGAACATGATATGTCGGTGGTGATGGAGATTTCCGACCGCATAAACGTTCTCGATTACGGCCGAATGATTGCAGCCGGCACGCCGGATGAGATCAAAAACAATCCCGACGTCATTCGCGCGTATTTGGGCGAAACCGAGGACGAGGCGCTGCCGGATGTCGTCGCCCAAGACCTCGAAAACCCGGAGTCGTGAGTGTGAGCCTGCTGAACGCAACCGGTATCCATACTTTTTACGGCCGTATCGAAGCGCTCCGGGGGGTGGACGTAAGCATCGATGAGGGCGAAATCGTTACCCTCATCGGCGCCAACGGCGCGGGTAAATCCACCCTGCTGATGACGATATGCGGTAGTCCCCGCGCCTCGGCGGGGACGGTGGAGTTCGACGGCGCGGACATCACTCACTTGCTAACGCATCAGATCATTCGCCGCGGCATCGCGCAGTCCCCTGAGGGGCGGCGTATTTTTCCGTTCATGACTGTGCTCGAAAACCTGCAAATGGGCGCGGCGATAAGCGATCCGGCTTATTATGATGAAGATTTGGAGCGGGTATTCACGTTGTATCCGATCTTGAAGGAACGCCAGCACCAGAGGGGCGGCACCCTGTCCGGTGGCGAGCAGCAGATGTTGGCCATAGCCCGGGCGTTGATGAGCCGGCCACGGTTGTTGTTGCTGGACGAGCCATCCCTGGGATTGGCGCCGCTTCTGGTGCAGCAGATTTTTAAGGTCATCAGGGAAATCAACGAACAACAGGGGGTCACCGTGTTTCTTGTGGAGCAGAACGCGTTTCATGCTTTACGTCTGGCACATCGAGGATATGTAATGGCTAATGGCCGGATCATCATGTCGGGGACCGGCCAGGAACTGTTGTCGAACAAGGAGATCCGCGCAGCGTATCTGGAGGGCGGGCACAAATGAATTCGCTATCGCTGTTGGGTACGTCATGGCAGGTGTTTCTTCTTGTTACCGTAATGGTCATGGGTTTCGTCGCCTTTATGACGGGGCAGGCGACCGCCAACACCTGGAAACCGATGTGGCATGCGCTGATCTATTGCTTGTTCTTGGGTCTTGCCGACCGGTTTTTAATCTACGCTTTGTTTGAGGGTGAGTTGCTGTCTTTCACCGGCTATCTTGTCGATACCGCGGTGTTGATTATCATCGCCCTGTTTGCGTATCGGTTGACACAAGCCCGGAAAATGGTGAGTCAGTATCCGTGGCGGTACCGGCGTGCGGGGCTGTTTGGGTGGAAGTCGATAGATTCGAGCGATACCGGCGGTTGACCGGTCAAGCTGATGTTACGCCGATATCACATATGCTACATTTACCCGCACTTGCATCAAGGATGTTCTGTAGTGAGGATGGAGCCGACTATTTACTAACCCCATTTGGAGGATAATTTAGCAATGAAGAAACTGACAACTGCAACAATCGTTACCGCGCTGGCGGGTTTGTTTGCTGCTTCGGGTGCGATGGCCGACATCAAGATTGCCGTCGCCGGCCCGATGACCGGCCA
Source organism: uncultured Gammaproteobacteria bacterium (assembly GCA_947259175.1). Classification (GTDB taxonomy): domain Bacteria; phylum Pseudomonadota; class Gammaproteobacteria; order Arenicellales; family JAANXG01; genus CALZGZ01. The sequence continues at coordinate 50,989 of CAMYKW010000058.1, forward strand.
GTACGCTTCGTTCGGTGAGCAGATGAAGCGCGGCGCGGAAATGGCGGTCGCGGATATTAATGCCGCCGGCGGCGTGATGGGGCAGAAGCTTCAACTGAGTATCGAAGACGACGCCTGCGATCCCAAACAGGCGGTAGCGATTGCCAATAAAATGGCCAGCGACGGCGTAATCTTCGTCGCCGGCCACTTCTGCTCCGGGTCCTCGATCCCGGCCTCAAAGGTTTACGAAGAGGAGAACATGCTGCAGATCTCGCCTGCGTCGACCAATCCGAAACTGACCGAGGAAGGTGGTCCCAATGTGTTCCGTACTTGCGGCCGTGACGATCAACAAGGCAGCGTGGCAGGTAATTTCCTCGCCGACACCTACGCCGGTAAAAAGATCGCGATCCTTCACGACAAGACCGCGTACGGAAAAGGCCTCGCGGATGAAACCATGAAACAACTCAACAAGCGTGGCATGAAGGAGGCCATGTACGAGGCCTACACCGCCGGTGAAAAGGACTATTCGGCGCTGGTTTCGAAAATGAAAGGCGCCGCTATCGATGTATTTTATCTGGGTGGTTACCATACCGAGGCCGGCCTGATGATCCGCCAGGCCCGCGAGCAGGGATACAATGTGCAGCTGGTCTCGGGCGATGCTCTGGTGACCGATGAGTTCTGGAAAATCACCGGCAACGCCGGACAAGGTACGTTAATGACTTTCAGCCCCGATCCACGCAAGAATCCGTCCGCAGCGCCGGTGGTGAAGAAGTTCCGCGATGGCGGTTACGAGCCGGAGGGTTACACCTTGTATACCTATGGCGCGATTCAGGCTTGGGTCGATGCAGTGAACAAGGCGGGAAGCACCGATACCGACAAGGTGATCGGCGCACTGCGTAATAACCAGTTTGACACGGTGCTGGGTAAGATCGGCTTCGACGGTAAAGGTGATGTTACTGCACCGGGTTACGTGTTTTATGTTTGGAAGGACGGTACTTACGATTACCTGTAAGTTGCGATCTGGTAATCACGAGGCCCGGCGGCCGTCAGGCTCGCCGGGCTTTTTTTGTCTTCCGATGCGAGCAGCCGCAGCGAAGCAAACAGCGCGAGGATTCTAACGATTGGTTTTTGCTGCGATCAGCTGATCCAGCTCTTGTTTTAAACGCGGCAGAATTTCGTCGTATTTGTAGGCTCCAACCTTTTGTGGGCCGCGTTTCAGGTTCACGTACTTGGGGCCGCACCACAGTCCAAGATCGGCATCGTCGGTTTCGCCCGGTCCGTTGACGCGGCATCCCATCACCGCGATGGTGATCGCGTAGTTCTGGGCATAGTCAGTCAACGTTTTGACCTTCTGCGCCAGTTCAACGAATGACTCGTTTTCAACCCGGGAACAACTCGGGCAGCTGATGATATTCAGTTTTTCGTTGTCAAAACGAACCACGCTGCGCACCCGTCCGGCGTAGATGTCATTGACAATTTCGTGGCCGACGCGCACTTCGTCCGCCTTGTCTACATTGGGCAGGGTGAGCGATACGCGCACCGTGTCGCCGATTCCAACGCCGATCAACTGCTCAAAGGCGATGCGAGTCTTCACCACGCCGTCCGGCGGCATGCCGGCCTCGGTGACGCCTAGATGCAAAGGAACGTCCGGGCGCTGGGCGGCGAAACGGCGATTAGCGGTTACGACTTTGTTGGGGTTGGAGTCTTTCAAAGACACGCAATAGCGGCGAAAGCCGATGGCGTCGAGCAGATCACAATGTTCCAGGGCGCTGTCCACCATTGGCGACACGGTATCGTCCGCCGGATATTCGCCGAGTTTGTCGGGATCGACGGAACCGCTGTTCACGCCCACCCGCACAGCACAATCGTTGGCGCCGGCGATATCCGCCAGGTATCGGACTTTGTCCTGCCAGGGCTTGTGTTTTTCATGGTGGTACAGGTGTCCCGGATTGTAGCGAATCTTCTCTACATGGGGCGCCACCAACTCGGCCATGCGGTAATTCTCCTGCAGATCTACGGACAACGTGACGTCGGTGTGTTGTGTTATCACCGTCAACGCCTCGGCGTCTTTGCGGTTGTCTATCGCGATACGCACAATTCCGGCGCCGGCGGCGGCGAGGTCGTTGGCTTGAGACACGGTTGCATCGATGTCCTGGGTGCGAGTGGCGCACATACTCTGTACTACAATGGGGTGATGCGCCCCGATAGTCACTTTACCGATGGCAACGGATCGCGTCGGGTTACGAACGATATGCATAGATTACATGGTGCGTCAGATCCGGGGGGATCGTAAACTAATCGTTTCCGTCGCCAAGCGCAATGGCTGGGGGGCCGACAGTCACCCCGGGTACCGTGCAATCCAGGCTGGGGCTGATGATCCCGGCACCGACAAACACGCCGTGTCTAACGATAACAGAAACCGACTGCTGGCCTTATTGAGTACCGGTCGACTCACATCGGGCACCGCGCTCGGCGAACGTCTCAACATGTCCCGCTCGGCGGTGCACAAACACGTGCAGGCGCTGATGCGTCAGGGCGTTCCCATTCACCGCGTGCCGGGTCGCGGTTACCGTTTGTCCCACGACGTGCACTTGCTCGATTCGTCCTGCATTCGGCGTGGTTTGCATGCGGATATTGCCCAACGAATCACCCAAGTCACGGTTTTGCAGCAAGTCGATTCAACCAACAACTGGTTGCTGCACAGGCAGGAACAGTCCGGTATACATGGCCACGTATGCGCCGCGGAGGCGCAAACCCGGGGCCGCGGCCGGCGCGGACATGGTTGGGTGGCGACGCCCTACCGCAATGTGATGTTTTCCGTTGGATGGGAGTTCTCCACCTGGCCGGAGTCGGTCACCGGTCTCGGGTTGGCGGCCTCGGTGGCGGTGGTGCGCGGATTGCGCGGTTTATCGATCTGCGACGTTGGTATTAAGTGGCCCAATGACCTGATGGTCGGCGGCGCGAAACTCGGCGGCATCTTGATCGACGTCCATGGTGAATCCGCCGGTGAATGCGTCGCCGTCATCGGTATCGGCATCAACGTACGTATCGAGGGTGCGGACGCCGCCGCTATCGACCAGCCCTACACGGACCTCAGCACGGTGATGGGGGAGGCAATCGATCGAAACCAGTTGATTGCTGCGTGCGGAACAGAGATAGTCCGGATGTTGGATCGGTTCGGCGAAATTGGATTTAACGCTTTCAAGGAGGAGTGGGAGCGCCTGCACGCATATTCGGGTTGCCGGGTCACGGCGTTGGGTCATGGAAGTGAGATTCGTGGGCGTGTTGCGGGCGCCAGCGAAACCGGCGCATTGCTGATAATAGATGACCACGGTCGCACGCATCGCTTCATGTCGGGTGACGTCCGTTTGCTGTTGGATCGATGAATCTGCTGATTGACGTTGGCAATAATTACTTGAAATGGGCGCTGGTGGAGAACGGCCATTGGGATGGTGGATTCTCCACCGCCATCCCGGATGGACGAACCGGCCTGTTTGATTCGTGCTGGGGCCGCTTGACGACGCCGCAACGGATCGTGGCGTCCAACGTGCGCGGCGAGGGGTTCAAGTCCGAGCTCAGTGACTGGTGCCAGAGTCAGTGGCGGGTTACCCCCGAGTTTCTCGAACCGGCGGCGTCCGCCTACGGCATCGTCAATAGCTACCATGATCCCCAGCAGCTCGGACCGGATCGCTGGGCGGCATTGATCGGCGCGCGCGCGCTCGCGGACGGCGTCGTCGTAGTCGTTGATTGCGGCACCGCAATTACGGTGGACACCTTGAGTGCCGACAACGTGTTCTTGGGCGGCGCGATCCTTCCGGGATTGACCCTGGCCGGCGAGTGCCTGTTGGTCAGCACGCGCGGCATCGGTGCAAGCAGTGCGGCTACCATATCGGTGTTTGGACGTTCAACCGCGGAATGCGTCTCGAGCGGCGTTAATTATGGGTTGGCCGGCGGCATTGACCGGCTCGTGGGAGAGATTGAAAAAGCGCTGAATCAGGACCTAAGCTTGTATCTTACGGGTGGAGACGCGGTCCGCGTACAACCGTTGTTGAAGTCGCAATCCCGGCTGGAGCCGGAACTGGTGTTGAAAGGTTTGCTCGAGGCGCTGAACAGCTTATGAAATGGGTATTCGCATTACTGGTGTTGGTCAACGTCGGCATGTACCTGTGGGCGACCGGACACAAGACCAGCGGTTCACCGTCAGCCCGAACCGTGGTAAATACCGAAGGAATGAGGCTGCTGAGTGAGTTGCCCGCAGCAAGAAACAATCGCAGTGCCCGTTCTTGTTATCGCGTCGGTCCGTTCTCTGAGGAGGATGGTTCAATCCAGGCGGCGGCGACTCTCAATGCATTGTCGGTCGTGTACACATCCTTGACCATCAAGAAACGGCAAGTGCGTGCGTACCGGGTATACCTTGGCCCGTTCAATACCTCGGAACAAATCGAAACCCAGCGCAACATATTACGCAGTAGCGGTATTAACGAGCACTACGTCAAGAGCGAGCGCGACACGCAAGATTTGATCTCTTTGGGTCTTTTTTCGCAGCAGGCGAGGGCGGATGACTTTTTACAGCAGTTGAACAAGAAGGATATTCGCGCAAAGACGCGACCCGAGAATCGCACCCTGGGGCCGACTTATTGGTTGGAACTGCACGATCTCGAGTCGAATTCCGGGGTACTCGCGGCGCTGCGCGAGACCCAGTGGCCGGGTGACCGCGCCCGCCTTAGGGTTTTCCCCTGCAGCTGAATCACGATCAGACCCTGGTTCGGGCAGCCGGCTCGCTCACGGGGCGGGGCGATGGATGAACACTGCGGGCCAAACCGGGCACGGCGATCCGCCGCTTCGCGTCCGTTTCTTATCGGGTGGCTGTTGGATTCACCGCCGGCCCGTAAGCGATAGACGCCGCCGATTTCCCCTGGATCCGTGTGGAAATAGCATCAGGATGTGGGCCCGACATCCGCGTCCACCGGGCATCGCCCGCCACCTCGGTCGCGGCCCGGTTTCAGGACCGAGACCCACACCCACTCACGGAGGTCGACTCGCAACCCGATTCTTCCTACAATCCGCCCCCCGGCGGCGTGGCCCGCATAGCTCAGCTGGTAGAGCAGCTGATTTGTAATCAGCCGGTCGGGGGTTCGAGTCCCTCTGCGGGCTCCGGAATGCGTGAAAAAATCTACGGATTTTAATTGACAGTGCCTCATAATTTTTACGACAATAACGGGTTACGCTTTTGGAGGGGTTCCCGAGCGGTCAAAGGGATCAGACTGTAAATCTGACGGCTCAGCCTTCGGAGGTTCGAATCCTCCCCCCTCCACCAGTTCATGCTGGAGACAGGCGCCACGGCGCAGCCAACTGCCGTGGACGTTTCGGAGCGGATGAGTTCGGACTGCAGGCACCGGTTTCCTGATTCCCGATGCGGGTGTAGTTCAACGGTAGAACCTCAGCCTTCCAAGCTGATGATGTGGGTTCGATTCCCATCACCCGCTCCAACAGTGGTGAGACGGAGGTCAGTTTATGACATGGGGGTCGGAGTTGATTTTTAACGCAGACAAAAGGTGATTCGGAAAATTGACTCCCAACGCACATGCGAGCCCATATAGCTCAGATGGTAGAGCACTCCCTTGGTAAGGGAGAGGTCACTGGTTCAATTCCAGTTGTGGGCACCAGTTGAGGAAAGTGACAGTACGCCACAGGCAAATAAGCGAGCAGCCGAAATCCTGCTCAGATTCATCGGACTTAAATCTTTGACACAATACACACACGCGAGGTACCTCCCATGTCTAAGGAAAAATTTGAGCGAACGAAGCCGCATGTAAATGTGGGGACGATTGGTCATGTAGATCATGGGAAGACGACGCTGACGGCGGCGATGA
>CAMYKW010000059.1 GCA_947259175.1 uncultured Gammaproteobacteria bacterium
TCGACGGTGCCCATGTGCGGATCGTCCCAGCGGAACACCGCCTGCGGGAAGGTTTCCAGCACATAGCGTCGCATCAGCGGGTGGCGCGCGTACACCGAACCCGCGCGCCAGATGACGATGTCCAGCCCATCGCGTTCCACCGCGCGTATCCAGTCCGCGATGCGGCTCTCACCGGCAAGCACCCGCGAGTAATTGATGTCCACCAGATCGGCGGCGACGCGGCAATCGCTCACCGCGGCGCCGAACGGGCCAAGCGAGTACTCGCCGAAAAGGGACTCGCCGGGCCGGCACTCCCGCTGCACCCCGGTGATAAACCGGTCGATGGTGGTGGCGTGGCGGGACTCGTGCTGCAGATAGCGGGTGACGCCGCGCACCGGGTGCCGCGGATCGCGCATCCGCTGCCAAAACAGCTTCTTGATCATGCCGTTGACGCCATCGCTCAAGTACGGCGACGACACAAAGGTGTACCACCGGCCGCGGTCGCCTCCCTGTTCAATGCGCTGTGCCTCGATCCAGTCCGCATAGCGCAGCGCACCCGCCATCGCCACGGCCGTGATGACCAGGGGAATCCCCAGCGAACGCCAGCCGGGCGCCTGTCGGAGCGCATTCGACGCCGCGTGCGACTCGCCGGCAAACCCATCATCCAGCGCCGCATCACCAGCATGAAGTAGTAGGAAAAATACACCTCGAGATTGGCATAGAAGAACAAGTAACCGCCGGCGAAGATCGCCATCAGCAGCGCGAATCCCAGCCGGTCGCCGCTCCACGGCGCCAACCACCGCGCGAAGCGTGCCAGCCACGCGGGCAGCCGCGGCTCGAGCTCCACCGCGCCGCGCGCCCGGCCGCCCAGGGCCCAGCGCGCCACTCCCCAGGCGATGCCGGGAACGAATCCGATCATCAGCGGCAGATTCAGATAAAACACGTGGCCGAACTTCTCCCACCACGCATACGGCATCGGCGCCCGCCGCCAGTTGAACACGAATACCTGGTCGATGATCGCCGCGCCGCTTGCGGCGAGAAACCCGCCGAGCACCGTCGCATACACCAGGGCGAACGCGGCCGTCAGCCGCAACGCATCACGCCACGATCGCAGCAGCGTGAGCACCGCAATCATCAAAAACAACGGCACCACGTACACACCACACAACGCGCCCAGGCCGAGCAGCGCGCCGCCTGCCGCCGGACGCCGGCGCAGCGCCTGATAGGTGGCGGCGAGCATAAACGCCAGGGCGAGATTGGCGCCGGTGGCGTGATTCGAGCCGCGTAACACATCGAAGCTGAACAGGAACAACAGCGCCGCGATCAAACCCTCCGCGGCGCCGAACCCGCGCCGCCCCAGGAGATAGACATGGACCGCGGAACTCGCGGCGGCCAGCATCGGCACCAGTTTAGCGGCGAACAACGAAAAGCCCACCACCGCGAAGATCGCCGCGTTGACGTAGATCGGCAACGGCGGGTGGGAATGATGAAAATCGCGGTATGGGACCAACCCGTCGAGGATCAGCAGGCTCATGTAGTAGTACAGGTGCTCGTCGCCGCGCACGAAATGCACGCCGTAGAGCTTGAGCACCGCGAACAGGGCCAGCGCCGCGGTCAGGCCCGCCACCGCCCACAGTGGACTGGACGGCGGTGCGAACCGCTGCGCCACACGCGACGGCGAATCGACTCGCCGGCCTCGCGGTTCCGGTTGCGCGCGGGGACCGGGGCTGTCGACGGCGTTCATGGCGACGCGTCGTCGGTCCGCGGTCCGGCGCCGCCACCCGCGGCCCTGCCCGGCCCGAGGGCCGAACGGGCCCGCTGCCCGATCGGCCAACCGGCCGCGGTCGGCATCACCGCGTTACACGCGCGGCCACCGTCCCGCAGCCGGCCGAGCGTTGCGAAAAGGAGCACCGTCAATGTAAACAATCGTCACATCGCATCGAGGGTTGGCTCTTCATATGGATCAATTCAACGGCGGCCCCGTACCCGCCAAAGCTACCGTTCGTCGCCGTGATCCGGTGTGCGTGTTCATTCATCACCGCCCGGGGCGCAACCGCGCCCCGTATGTCCGGTTTGTTCGATATTTTTGTGTGGGCACAATCTTTACAACTAATGAGGGTAATTCTTGATACAAGTCAAGTTAGAGCCCTAGGCGATTATTAACAAAATGCAAGGAAACGTGTAGCCTCGCACCATCGGTTCAAGTTAAACTTAACACTCCGATCAACCATTGGAAAAAGTTACTCAGTCGATCAATTCCGGTAGGACGTGCTTACAGGTATTGTCGATGCACTTAGAACTTTTGACAACGAAAGGGGGAACATTGGCAATGAAGAGATTATTAACCATATTAGCCGGCCTCGGCGCCGCCATCTTCGTCGCACCTTCGGTGTGGGCACAGGTGTACACGCCCGGCACCGGCATCAGCGGCACCCCGCATGACTTCGCCGGGCTCGGCGGCGTACCACCGGTGGGATTGTGCACGTTCTGTCACACGCCTCACCAGGCCCAAACCCAGGAACTGCTGTGGAACCGTCCCACGTCCAGCAACACCTTCAGCTGGGCGGCGTCCGGGGTTACCGCCACCGTCGGTGGAACGGATTATCCGACGTTCAGTGGCGACACCTACACCGGTCCCACCGCGAAGTGCCTGAGCTGCCATGACGGCAGCGTCGCCATCGGCGACATCGGCTGGTGGAACGGCGGCGATCCAGGGGTTCTGAGCGCCATCACCGTTGGCCCCCCGTATCAGATCGGCGGCGGCGGCGATATGACCGGCAACCACCCGGTGGCCATGCCGTTCCCCTATCTGGGCGTCCAGAACACCTACAACGGGGTGCAGAACGGCGTGTCGGCCGCGGCCAGTGGCTGGCAGACGGACCCGGAAGCTGAAGGCATCAAGCTGTACAATGATTCGGGCGGCAGCGTCGCCGCCGGCGTCGTTCAGGGCAGCACCGGCATCGAGTGCACCTCCTGCCACGACCCGCACAACGGCACCCAGGTGGAAGACATCTATTTTCTGCGCGGCATGTTGGGCGGCCCGGTTGCGGGCGGTTACATCTGCACCAAGTGTCACGACAAGTAGTGGTTCGCGGCACACAGTTGTATTGATCCTCGAGGCGCCCACGGTGTGGGCGCCTCTTTTTTTGCCACGAACGCCACTTGCCTGAACCCAGCCGCATCATCGACGGCGCCGTTTCGACCACCCCGCAACCCGTCACAGCGATCGCCCACCTGTCCGTCACCGCCGGTATACATAGCATTTTCGAGAGGGCCGTGGTCCACACCGACCGGTCTGGGAGTTGCCCTTTCGTAAAGCACGGATAAAATTCTGATTAAGACCCACAATTAGCGAACCGATGATGACCAAAATTTTGCATTCCATGCGCCGCCGGCCGCACATCCGGCGATTAACGATATTGGCCCTGGCACAGCTGATGGTGACCGCATGCGTCAGCGTGCCGGAGCAACCGCAGGAAGTCGAACGCCTGAAATGGCCGGCGCCGCCGTTCACCACCCGCATCGAATTCGTGCGCAGCATCTCCAGTGAGAAAGATATCGTTTCCGATACCACTTTCACCGAGCAGGTGGTCAATTTCCTCTCCGGCGTAAAACCGCCGCCCACGCGCATTGTCGAGCCGATGGGCATCGCGGTCTCCGACGATGGCGGACGCATCTACGTGGCCAACTTCAGAGGCTCGGTATTCAGTTTTGATTTCACCAATAAGAAATTTTCCAAGATCGACGGCCTGGCGCACCCGGTGGGCCTGGACCTGGATTCCTCCGGCAACCTGTATGTGGTGGAACAGTTCAAGCGCGAGGTTTCGGTATACGATGCCAACGGCGACAAAATACGCAGCTTCTCCGATCCGCGCCTCGAGCGGCCGTCGGGAATCGCCATCGACCGCACCCATGGAAGAATCTATATCGCCGACACCGGGCGCAGCGACATGAGGAGTGAGACCAAGCAAGGACACAACGTCAAGGTGTTCAACCTCAACGGCGAACTCATCGGACAGATCGGCAAGGGCAAGGGAAACGAAGAGGGTCAATTCATGTTTCCCACCTACGTTACCGTCGACCGCGACGGTAACGTCTATGTAACGGATACCTTGAACGCCAGGGTTCAGGTTTTCGATCCGGCGGGCAAGTTTCTGCGACGATACGGCGAACGCGGTAACGCATGGGGAATGTTCGACAAGCCGAAAGGTGTGGCCCTGGACAGCTTTGGCAACGTGTACGTCGCCGACTCCGGCTGGTCGAATATCCAGATCTTTAATAACAAAGGAAAGGTCTTAATGTTTTTCGGCGGCCGCGGTCCCATCCCCGGCATGATGAAAAACCCGACCGCCGTCGACATCGACGCGCACAACCGCATCTATGTCGCCGATTTCATCAACCATCGCGTCAATATCTACCGGCTGGTCAACACCACCGCCGAGGACAGCTTCCGCATGCCCGACGACGTCCGCGATGCCAATCGCAAGTTCGATGAATCCGGCGGTTGACTAACCGTTAAAAATCGTTAAGCAACCCTTGCAAATCGGTTAATCCGTACTAAATTTTAATCAAGCGCACGGAATTTATTCTGTGCGAGATCATGGGGTGATCTGACTGCATCGAGCAGGAGCATAGAAAGACTGCGATAGTTTTCACAACTTGTTAAGTACACGGGGGTGTCTTATGAGGAAGTTGATCGTTCTGTTATCGGGACTCGGGGCGTCGTTCGCCCTCCTGCCCATAGCCTGGGCCCTGCCTGGCGACGGACTGGCGGGAACCGCACATGACTTTTCGGGTCTCTCCGCACCGGCGACCGGCCTGTGCACGTTCTGTCATACGCCGCACAACGCGCAGACGCAGGAATTGCTGTGGAACCATATGAAAACCCTGAATAACTTTTCCTGGACCAATCCACAGACCACCGGCGGCACGAATTTTCCAAGCTTTGATGGCAATACCTATCAAGGTGCCACCGCGAAGTGCCTTAGCTGCCACGACGGCAGTGTGGCGGTCGGCGACATCGGCTGGTGGAACGGCGGGGTTCCGGGGGCGCCCATCGGCGCTATCACGGTCGACCCGCTGTACCAGGTCGGCGCCGGCGGCATCATGGATGATAACCACCCGGTGGCGATGCCGTTCCCGCTCGGCGGCGTGGCAAATACCTACAACGGGGTCACCAACGGCGCGTCGTCGCTCAACAGCGGTTGGCAGGCCGATCCCGAATCTCTCGGCATCCGGCTGTTCTCCGATGACGGCTTCGGCAACATCACCGCCGGTTCCACGCCGGGCCAGACCGGCATCGAGTGCACCTCGTGTCACGATGTGCACAACGGCCCGAATACCATAGGCCCGTACTTTCTGCTCGGGTTGTTGGGGGGTAACACCACCGACTATATCTGCGTAAAGTGTCACGATAAGTAGCACACAGACCTGAGAGTTAAATCGATCGCAGTCGCACGCGATCAACCGCTCCCACGAGGTTTGGTTCCCCTTCACCAGGGAACCAAACCTCGCTTTTTCTCCACACCGATTCCCACGCAAATACACCCGGCCCACCCGCGCCATAGTGCAGCCGCGGCTGACTACCAGTGCGTAGGCGGCGGATTTTCTTGACAATTATCATATTCCTTTATTCTCATCGGACCATATTGGGGGTTACACTTGGGTTCCGGTCAGGGGCGGCGGGCGTTTCCATACCCCGTCCCGTTAATTCAGCAATCCCGCGGAGGGTGAATGATGCATGTGCGCGCCGGATGGAGCTTACGGCGACTGATTATCGGCCTGTTCAGCATCGGACTCGTGGTGGCGGGCGGCTGCGGCCAGAAGACCCGTTCGATCTTCTTCGATGGCGTGGATAGCGGGCCGCTTCCGCCCACCACCAAGGTGCGAGAAAACCTGCAGCGCGATATCAAGCATTTGGAACGCAAATTGGCCGCGACCGAGCGGCAGATGCAACTCATGCGGACGCGAAAGCCCGGGGAAGACGAAGCCGATCGGCTGCCCACCGAGGCGGCGCCTGACTGGGATGCGGTGTCCGAGCTTTTACCCACCCATGAAAAAACAGGTCGCGTCGATTGGGGCAAGGCGCTGTTTGACGGCGCCATTGCGCCGCGCCCCGGATTAGAGACCGACTCCCCGGTGCAGGCGGTGCTGGATTTCGATGTAAAGATCGCCCGTGCCGGCGGCGGTGGATTTGCGGTGACATTCTCGCATAACGCGCACACCCAGTGGCTGGCCTGCAGCAGCTGCCACCCGGCGATTTTTTCCCTGGAACGTGATAAGCCCCGACCGATCATCACCATGAAGAAGATCCGCGCCGGGGAGTATTGCGGCGCGTGCCACGGCAAGGTCGCATTCAGCGTCGAGAACGCCTGCCAACGCTGTCATGCAGCCTCTTATGAACAGACCAAGTGGGAACCCCAGGGTGACCCGAGGGCGCCCATCGAACGCGCGGCCAACTGGAACGCGGCGGCCAAGCTGCTGCCGGTCGTTGCCGGGTCTCCCGACTGGGCGAAGGCCATCGACAACGGTGTGGTGGACCCGCGCTCGGGTCTGGATGAGTCTGCCGCCGATCAGGCGGTATTGCCGCTGGATATCGTGTTGAATAACTCCGGCAGCCCGGCGTTCAAGGCGATATTTTCCCATAAGGCGCACACCAGGTGGCTCGGATGTAATAACTGCCACGCCGGCGTGTTTCAAATGAAACGCGGCGCCAACCCCATTACCATGAAGAAGATCTACGAGGGCGAGTACTGCGGCGTGTGTCACGGCAAGGTTGCGTTCGCGGTGGAAACCAGTTGCCCGCGTTGTCACACTGCGTTGCCGATGACGACGCAATGGAGTCCGCCGGAACCTTCGGGCGCACCCATAGAGCGCGTGGACAGTTGGGAAGCGGCGGCCAAATTGCTGCCGGTCACCTTATCGACCCCCGACTGGTCCAAGGCCATCAATGACGGCGTGGTCAAGCCCCGCCATGGAGTGGATACCTCGGCGCCCGCGCAAAACGTATTGGACCTCGATGTGGAAATAGCCGTCGAGGACTACGAAAGAATGACAGTTACCTTTCCACATGAGGCTCACACAAAATGGTTGACCTGTGCGATTTGCCACGACGGTATCTTCAAAATGAAAAAGAACGCGAATCCCACCTCCATGGCAAAGATAAAGGCCGGCGAATCCTGCGGGGTTTGTCACGGCAAAGTGGCGTTTCCGGTCACCGCGTGCGGCCGCTGTCACACGCGCCTCGCCGGCAAGGACCAGTGATGCGGCGGAACTTGCCGGCAATCACCGTGTTTATCGGCATGATGCTGACGGCCAATGTCGCCGGCGCGGTGTTCGGGGATATTCACTTCCAGCGCCAGGAGGAGGGCGATTCCGCCGACTCCACACCGCCGGCGGTGTTCCCGCACTGGAAGCATCGAATTCACTATAAATGCTATGTGTGCCATAACAATATCTTTCAAATGAAGGCCGGTGCGACTAAGATAACCATGGAAGAAATACTCCAGGGGAAGTTTTGTGGCGCCTGTCACAATGGGAATCAGGCATGGGCGGCCGGCTTCGACACCTGCCCCAAGTGCCACAAGGAAAACTGAGATAAAATAAAGAAATTACGACCGGGGAACGTCCATCATACAGCAGCACACCGCGCGCAAATTAGATGCGTACACCATCCAGCGAACTCCGTGGAAAAGCCGGTGCATACGGATTCCCGGACATGATCGTTAGCAACAGAGATCGGCCGCACCGGGTTGAGAAGATCAAACACAACGAAAACGATAATCGCGGGTCGGCAATACGTTATGAAACGCCGCGTCGCCGTATGGTCGTCAGTGTTCTTCGTCAATTCAGTGGTGCTGGCGGCGGTCTTACCCCTTCCCTCACAATCTCCAATCTATAGTCTGAACAACCGGGCGGTGTCTTTCCAATTGGCCTACCAGACCGGCCTCCGATCGGGATCTGTCACGCGCCGCGGCAAGCTTGCCGGGGACGGCCGCGCGGGCGTCGAATTGGCGAGTGTGTTTTATCCCGCGATCTCGATTGAGCCGTGGCGTGTCGATGCGAACTATGCAGATACGATTGCCTCGTCCGACCTCGCCACCGGTGCAACGTATATCGGCGCATCGGCAGCGCCGGTCGGGACCGCAGCATGGCAGGCAACTCAGCGGCGTCCCCGCTTACCCAGGACGCCGCCGCAAGTTACCGCCATCAGCGTGGACGTGGCGCCACGAATGGCCCCGCAGTCGACGTCGACCGGCGTGCTAAGCGGTGGGGATCAAGCAGACACCGACTTGGCAATTGCGGGTTTCTCGCTCATGATCGCGCAACAATCAACGCCCACCGACGCGCCGCAGGCCGCCCCCCCGCCACCACCGCCACCGCCGCCTGCCGTCGAACCCCGGTTCGCGCCGTCGTCGCCGGCGGCCGCACCCGCCGCGCCGCCACCGCCGCCGCCTCTGGGTGCGCCCCAGGCGGCGCCTGCTTCACCGGAGGTGGACGCCCCGGCGCCGACACCGCCAAGGACCCAGGACGTCCCGACAAAATACGTGTGGCGCCCGCGTGAAGCGATATCCCAATTGATACCGGGATTCCAGTTGGGCCGCTGGGAAGGACGACTGGAAGGATACTGGGATCAGTCGCGTATCGAAACCGAAAACCCGACGTCCGAGACCCGCAACGACAATCGGCTCCTCGACGCGCGACTCACGCTGCGCAACCGGGGTGCGTACGTCATCGATCCGCGTCTGCTGCGCCTGACCTTCGGCGGCACCGTGGGCATCATCGAACGCGAACTCGATGTGGTCTCCGGAGAGCAGACGATCCAGAAAGACGATAAAGATGGGGACGTATTGGGATACGAGTTTCTTGCCGAGCTGCTGCCGCTCAATTCATTCTCGGTGGATTTGTTCGCCAATCGTAACCGCGTGACGGAAAGCGGCACCTTGGTGGGACCGCTGCTTACCGATATCAGCAACGCCGGCATCAGGGTCGCGGCGCGCCGGCTGTACATACCCTCGACCCTGACGGTTCGAATTGACCGCGCCGAGAACGAATCGGGCACCGAAGAACTGGTGACGTCGCGCCGCGACGAAACCCGCCAGAGCGTCATCTATGATGGCCGGCGCGGATGGCTGCATCGCGCGCTGCGGCTGCGCTACCGCTTTCTCGACAGAAGCGACAAGTTCCGGTCGACGACCGATTTCCGCACCCACGAAGGCCGCGCCTTCTACACCATGGATTTCGGACCGGAGTTACGCAAGCGTTTGGATTCCAGCGTGCGCGTGGTCGACCGGCGGGGCCTGACGGACGAGACGCGGCTCGACTTGGATCAATCGGTTCAGATCGATCACACGGATCGGCTGCGCACGCGATACCGGTATCTCGGTGCGTTCACCAATCGGACGATGGGCGACACCGACAGCAACACGCTTTCGTTTATATTGAACCACAAGTTGTATGACAGCCTCGACACGACATTTGAACTGGCTGGCACCAACGAGAATTTCCCCGGCGGCAGTCGGGAAAGACGCCGCGGCCGGCTGGAATTCGACTACGAGAAAAACCTACCTATCGCGCGGCTGTACGCCAACTTGGCGCTGTTCAAAGACCGCCAGGAGGATGACTTCGAGACCACCCAAGGATTCGTATCCCAGGAGCCGTACCGGATGGACGAGACCTTCGCGCTGCCGGTCTCCATGGTGCAGCCGTTCGTGGATCCGGGCTCGGTAGTGATTTTCAAGACACGAAATGGTCCCGACATATCGGACTGCGCAAGGTTCACCGTACCCCAAGCCTTGGTGGAAGGCGTCGATTATGAGCTGCGCACCACCGGCGCGTTGACCGAGATCGTGCCCCTGCCCTGCTCGCTGATCAACCCAGGGCTCAATCCGGGCGACCTGATCCTCGCCGACTATACCTTTACCGTCGACCCTTCGCTGGGTATTGAATCGGACGGATACGTCTTCGATGTCTCGCTGGATCAAGGGAACGTGCGACCGTTTTACCGGCGTGAGGAAATCGACCAGGACCTGATCGCCGGTTTCAACACCGATATACTGAACGACCGCGAAAAGGAAATCTTCGGAATCGAATTGAAATACGACACCCGGATTCTACTGGCGAACTTTCGTGCGCAACGCGAACTGGTGATCTCCCGCGACCAGGACTATGAAGCCGATACTGCGATTGCCACCTTGATCTTTAATCTCTCGCGCCGCTGGCGAATACGCCTCAGTGGCCGCATCAGCGAACGCGAGTTCACCCAACCGCAGGATCGGTTGGTGGATCTGTGGGCGCTGCGCGGACTGTTAACCTTTACACGCGACGCCAACTTTCGCATTGAGCTGTTCGGCGAAGTCCGCGAATACGAGGACACCCTGGTGCCGGACGAGCGGCACGAAGAAGTCGGCGCGCGCGCCTTGTGGCGACTCGGCAAACTGGACGTGCGGCCGACGATAAAGTACATCCAGCGCCGCCGTGGTGACACCGATCTGAAGGATCATCGGGCCACCCTGCGAGTGATCCGCCGCTTTTGAGGAGCCATTGGTGCGCTATTCGACGATAGCGATCGGGATACTGTTGTTGGCCAGCGCGATCAGCGCGTGCACCACCGCGACCCACACGCCGGCGACGATGTCCAAGGCGTTGGCGGCAGCCCCGGACTCGCCGCTGGTCTGGCCCGCGCCGCCTGTCGCGCCGAGAATTCGTTTCGTCGCCAGCGTTGCGAGCGGCGCCGACATGGGCATCAAGGATTCACTGTGGAAGCGGTTCAGGAATTTCGTCGCCGGAGAGGAAGATACGTTCTTCGTGCGCCCGACCGCCGTCGCCACCCGCGGCGAGGCGCTGTACGTGGCGGACGCGGGGGCCCCGGCGCTGTGGATATTCGATCCGCCGCGACAGAAGATCCGCCGCGTAACCGCCGCCGGTGACCGCCAACTGGCGTCTCCGGTCGCCGTGGCCCTGGGAACGCAGGAACGCATTTATCTGGCCGATTCCTTCCACCGCAGCGTATTCGTCTACGACCCGTCCGGCCGCCTGCTCAATACCTGGTCCGACGAGAACTTCCAGCGACCGGCGGGCCTGGCGTATGACGCCGCCGCCGATCGCTTGTTCATCGCCGACAGCGCCGCGCACCGTGTGTGGATGTATACCGGCGATGGCCGGCGCCTGGGATCAATCGGCCAACGCGGCAGCCAGCGCGGCGAGTTCAATTTTCCGACCCACGTGGCGGTCGACAGCGCCGGTAGCGTGTACGTCACCGATGCCTTGGGATTTCGCATCCAGATCTTTACCCGCGACGGTCAGTTTCTCAGCGCATTCGGCCGTCACGGAAACGGTTCCGGAGACTTTTCATCGCCCAAGGGCGTTGCCAGCGACAGCGACGGACACATCTACGTGGTCGACGCCTTGTTCGATACCGTACAGATCTTCGATCGCGGCGGCCGGTTGCTGTTGAACTTCGGGGAACATGGCACGCAAGCGGGGCAATTCTGGCTGCCCGGTGGTTTGTTCATCGATTCCCAGGATCGCATCTACGTCGCCGATGCTTATAATCGGCGTGTGCAAGTGTTTCAATATCTACGAGGAACGGGCGGTTGATCAAAGCGCGGTTGTTTTTGTTATTGTCCCTGGCCTTATGGCTCAACTCGAACGTCGCTACGGCGGCGCTTGAAGACACGGTACACAATCTGACCGCCACCGGGCCGGGAGACATCAAGGCGCCGGGGGTCGACGAGCTGTGTGTGTTCTGCCATACGCCGCACAACGCGAATCCCGCCGGCGCCCTTTGGAATCGCGAGCTCCCGGGACAGGTGTACACGCTGTACGACAGCTCCACCTCGAAGCTCAAGCAGTTCGGCCGCAGCGCGCAACCCACCGGTTCATCCCGCCTGTGCCTCTCCTGCCACGACGGCACCCTGGCGTTGGGGAATCTGCGCAGGCCGCCGCGCGGGGGTCAAGTCACCCTCGCCCCCCTGACCGGCCGGGCGTCGGTGGGCGTCGATCTGTCCGATGACCACCCGGTGTCGTTCCACTACGACCGCGAGCTCGCCGTCCAGCAGGAAGGGCGATTGGCGGTGCCCACCGCGCTCGTGAACGATCTGCCGCTGGATAATGAAGGACGCCTGCAATGCACGACCTGCCACGATCCCCACGAGGACCCCTATCGCAAATTCCTGCGCATGGATGACCGTGGCGGCGCATTCTGTTTGAGCTGCCACCTAGTCCAGGACTGGGCGGCGTCGATACACGCGACCTCGAACGCGATGCCGCGGCAGCAGGCGGCCGCACCGTGGCCGGCGGACTCGCCATACGCCACCGTCGCCGAAAACGGCTGCGGCAGTTGCCATCGGCCTCACTCGGCCCCCGGTGCGCATCGCTTATTGAGCGACGTCAGCATCACCGGAGTATGTCTGCGATGCCACAACGGCAATGTCGCCAAACACAATCTGGAGAACGAATTTCAAAAATTCAGCGCCCATCCCGTCGCCACCGCGGATACCGTCCACGAACCGGACGAAGACCCGTTCACCATGTCGCGCCATGTGACTTGTACCGACTGTCACCATCCGCATCGGACGGCTGCCTCCCCGACAACCACTGCATTGGGGTCATCGCAATTGAGAGGCGTCACGGCCATTGATATGTCCGGCAAACTGGTAGGCGAAGCCTCCCAGGAATACGAGGTGTGTTTCAAGTGCCACGGCTTGTTCGAGGAAAGTAATCTTGGCGTCATCCGCCAGGATAATGTTCGCAACGTACGCGTGGAGATCAGTCCCGCCAATCGCTCCTATCATCCGGTCGCCGCGGTAGGCGCCAACCCGAGCGTGACGGGGTTCGAACCGGGGATTTCCGCCGCCAGCATCATCACCTGCACCGACTGCCACAATAACGACGAGGCATCCGCCGGAAACGTTGCGCCTCGTGGCCCCCACGGATCGCGCTACGCGCCGTTGCTGGCCGGCGAATATCAGACCGACGACCCCACCCCGGAATCGGCGCAAAGCTATGAGCTGTGCTACCAGTGCCACAATCGGAGTTACCTGATCAATGATCAGGCCGGCGGCTTCTCCCACGCCATCCATGTCGTCGATCAACAGGCGCCGTGCGCGGCATGCCACGACGCGCACGGATCACGGGATTATCCGTCGCTGATCAATTTCATGTTGGCGGACCGCAACGGCCAGGTGGTGGTCAGCGCATCCGGCAGTGGCCGCCTCGAATACAACGAGATGGGGATGGACGGCCCCGAGTGCTATCTCAGTTGTCACGGCGTCGACCACGATCCGGTACCCGGCATCGAGGAAGACGCGGGCATGATTAATCCGATGACTCCGCTGCGGCGTTGACCGGAGCTGCCGCGCGGGCTGAACAAGCTCAGCCGCTCAGCGGAACTCCTGATGGCAGGCGAGGCAACCGGCATTCCACATCTGCGAAAGCCCGGTCTCGATCATTTCGGACTCGCCGCGGGTCGCCGCCTCTTCGATCTTGTCGGCGGCGTTGATCAGGTTATACGCGTAGTTGCGGAATTTGTTCCTTTGCGCCATTTCCGAGATATTGAACGTGCTCTGGATTATCGGATCCCATGACATGATTTGACCCACCGATGCCATGGCGCGGGCGCCGCGCGCGGCGAGGGAAAAGTCATTGAGCAACAATCCGCGGTTGATTTCACGCCACGCGCTGACGAAACTGGTCATGAACAGCGTCGAGGGCTTCAACATCCCCTGCCGGTCGCGAAAAGCCTTGTGACAGGACAGGCACGACTTGTTCAGCATCTCATTGAGGCCCGCGACCACGGAGGTGCCGTTTTCCTGGTTGGCGGCGCTGACTATTTTCTCCGCGATCTCCTCCTGTAGTTTCAGGTAGGCATCAAACTCCGACTTGTCACTGGGCCGGAAGCCGAGCTTGGCCACGTCCCAGGTCTGAATCTCCCGTGCGCGTTTGGTCAGTTCCCGCGCCGCGGTTGCCACGCCGATAAAATCTTCCACGGCGAGCGATTCGCCGATGGCATTGGTCGCCTGAAGGTTCGCGAGCATGGACCGCGACAACGGTCTCAGATCCGCGAAAACGGTAAGCGGCGAGGCCATGATGATCACCGGAACCCATATCGCCAGCAGCGACTTCAAGCTGCGTAAAATTCTGAATTTCATGCCAGATCCTCCTTCTCCGCCAATATAGTGAAAAACCCGTTCCGGCACAATTATCCCGTCGTACCTGCCGGCCTTATTCGTGACACGGATCAATACGGGTCGCGACGTCGCCCACTGCAGCGGCGTGCGCGTATCGCGGCATCACAGTTTCGTTTCCCCCCCGGCCCGTGACCGACGGCTTGCCTCACGGGACACCCGGATCACCCTAGCCCGCAGATTGCCGCCATTCAGTCGGTCGTGTTGATACCCGCTTGCGCAGGTATCCTCAGTCGTGCTCATCCTCGGTGCGAAACACCGTTCCGGTAAACATCGCGATGACGCGCCGATCCGCCTCGCGGGTCACCTTGATCCGGTAGGTCGCCAATCGCTGCGAACAGGTCTCCTCCTCGGCGCTGGCGGTGAGCACGTCGCCGAGGCGCGCGGCTGCGGCATAGACGATGTGGGCGTCGATACCCGCCGCCACCCGGCCTTGCGAATTCGAGGCGAGGCCGAATCCGTAGTCGGCCAATGAAAACAGGAATCCGCCGTGGCAGGTGCCGTTAAAATTGAGGTGATCCTCGGCCACCCGGGCGCGCACCGTGGCGCGTCCGGCGCCGCAGTCGACTACTTCCGCGCCCAACAGGCGCATGAACCGGTCACTGGCCGCCAGCCGCCGCACACGCGCCGCCGCATCATCGCTCATGGTCTGCACCTCGTTGTTTGTCATCGCCCTCACCGCTGGCGGCGTCGTTGAACACGAGCTCCAACATGGATGTCAGCGCATGGTATCGAAGCTGTGCGCAAACTCTCAAGCTCACGCCGTTTATTGTGGCCGCGCTTTCCCCGGATGTCACCCTGACGCGGCGCCTTCCCCGGATGTCGCCCTGACGCTGCGCCGGCGGCGGAAGGGTCTTGGTGCTGTTCCCTTCGTCGGGCTCCACTGTCCCGGTATTTTTGCCTGCTCTATAATGCCTTTCCCCACCAACCAACCCACCACTACCCAAGACCATGGCCATCAACTTCTTACCCAACGATCCGCTGGCGACCGGTGACGCGCCGTTGCGCGCCAAGTCGCCGCGGGCCGACCGTCCCGGCAACCGCGCCGGATTCCGATTTTTCGGCGGCGTCCCCGAAGCGAAATATGACGTGGGCACGTCTGAATTTCTCTACTGGCAGTGCCGCGAGGCCGCGCTGGGCGCGATCGCCGGCTGGGAGCAGATCGCGGGACCGCTGAACCGCTGGGCGCAGAACCGGCGCCTGCTGTCGCTGCGCCAGAACCAGGGCGTAGACCTCAACGCCTACTACAACCGCAGCGGCCTGCTGTTCTTCGAGCATACCACCGGCAACAAGACCACGTATTCCGGAGCCAGCACCGATGTCGTCGCCCATGAAGCCGGCCATGCCTGCCTGGACGCGATCCGGCCCGATCTGTGGAGCAGTCTGTTCACCGAGGTCAACGCTTTTCACGAAGCGTTCGGCGATTGCCTGGCGCTGCTCACCGCACTGGAGGATAAGCCCTCGCGCGTTGCGCTGATCGCCGCGTCGCCCAGCATGTGGTCGGAAAATTTTCTCGAAGCCACCGCGGAGGACCTGTCCGACGGCATCCGCCGGGAGTATCCGGGGCACTCCGCGTCCAAACCGCGCCACGCCTTCAACTGGTTCAACTGGCAATTGCCCACAACGCTCCCCGTCGACGCGCCGCCGGGGCAGCTATCGTCGGAGATTCATACCTTCGGACAGATCTTCAGCGGATGCTTGTGGGATCTGATCGGGCTGCTGTGGAACCGGCAGCCGTCCTGGGCGGACAGCGCGCTGCGCACCGCGGCCCGCACCGCCGGCAAGCTGCTGGTCGAGGGTACCCGCAACGCGATTGAGACGCCGCGGTTCTTCCAGAGCGTCGGCAACGCGATGTTGGCGGCGGACCAGGACCTGAACAACGGCGCCCACCAGGAACAGATCATCCGGGCGTTCGCATTCCATAACATCGCGATATCCGCGGCGCCGGCGGTGTCCCCATTGGCGGCGCTCTCCGGTCCCTCCCCGCGCATCGATCGCCGCGCCGGCCGCGCCTCGGTCGCGAAAAGCACCCGGGACGACCTGCTGTCGCGGATCGGCGCGGCGGCCGGCACCCGCCTGCAGATCCGCGCGGTGACCGCCGCGGGCAAGTCGATTGCCGAGGCGATCAGCAGCCGCAGGGTGTCATTGACCGGACTGAGCGAGCGGCTGCGGGGCGTGGTGGCTGAAGCCGCCGAGCCGGTGCGCATCGGCGCGGTGGAGGGTCGCGCCGCGATCCTCGGCGCGCTGCCCCAGGCCGACGTGACCGTGGACGAGGTGCGCAATTTCGTCGCGCAGCTCGTGCACAACAACGCCATTGCCTACAAAGGCGCATCGTCGGGAGGCGGCGCGGTGGCTGGAGGTACGTCGCACGAGGTGGTGGTAAAAAAAGGCGTCAAGACCCTGCAGCGGGCGTGCTACGCCTGCCGCGTGCACGCTCACCCTTGTAAATAACCGGAAATCCTAACGCTCGAAGTGGCGGCGCTCCAGGCGCCGCCGCCCCAGGGCGTCGGTGCGCACCACATGCGTCTGGGCACTCGATGCCTTGCCGGATATTGCAATCTGCTTGCGCGCCATCAGGCCCTTGAGGTAATGCTTGGCCTCGTCCATCGCCTCGGGTTGGGGCTGGGCGGCTTCCACGCCGGCGATCGCGCCGTCGGCATCCAGCCCGATGCTGACCGCCACCGGCAGCTGGATCTCCACGCCATCGAGATCCCCCAGTCCGGGGTCATCCAGTACGAACCACGACCGCGCCCGCGCCTCGGCGCGACGCCGGTCGATCTTCACCACCGACACGTCGCCGAGCTCGGTCGTTCCCTGGACGGCATGACCCAGCGCGGCCGTCAGATTGAACTCGCTCGGGATGCGGCGCGCAATCTGCAGCGGAACCGAAGCCCAAAAGGCGTCATCACGCTGCGCCTCCCGCGCCGGCAGCGCCAGCACCTGCATACCCGTCGCCGCCGCGCCGTTCGCGGTCGCCGCGGAGGCGGTCACAAACAGGATCCCGGAATGATCCACGGAGCCCAGCGCCGCGTCGAACTGCGCGCATACGCGCTGCAAATCGCCCGCGCCGGCCGTGTCATCGACTACCACGACGGTATGACTGTCGTCTTCCGCACCGACGGCGTCCTGATACGCGGACACGGCGTCCGCCGCCACCTCCCGCGGCAACACCACGCACACGACCAGCAGATCGCCGCGTTCGGTTTCGAAGTCGCGAATCACCCGCATGGCAGTGACGGCCGCGGATTCGCCGCTGTCGTCGAGCGCCGGAAACGCCGCGCCGTCGAATACGACGCGGCGGATCGCCACCTGTTCGTGTTTCTTGCTGGTCATGTCTCCCGGCGCTGCATCACATCACGGACCGAACCGCGGTTGTTCACGAACCGATCCGATGCGCTATTTAATCTGCGGGTATTATAGCCGTGTGCGGGCTACGAACCGCACCGGCCACACGGCTCTGGGTTTTCCGCACCGCGACCGGCACGGAGTCGTTCCGGTGGCTTACAATACCAGGCCCCGGCCGTAACAACGCCCGGTTAAGCCAACGCTCGAGGATTCCGCCGCTGAACTTGTCTGCACAAAGGCTGCCATCGTGACATCAACCCACCGCAGCATGGTTGCGGTTACTTTGATAATTCTCGCCTCGGTTGTGTCCTACGCGGGCGTCGTGGACAACGCCTTCGTGTTGTTCGACGACGACGAGATCATCGTGCGTAATCCTGACCTGCACCGGGGTCTGTCGCTGGATTCAATGGCGCGTGCATTCTCGCTGAGCACGGTGACATACTGGCATCCCCTGACCTGGCTGTCCTTGATGCTCGACCACGAGCTGTTTGGACTGAATCCGCTGGCGTACCACGTGGAAAACGTCGTGCTGCACACCCTGTCGGCGCTGGTGCTGTTCGCGGCGTTGACCCAGCTCACAAGACGCATCGAACTCAGCGCCCTGGTGGCGCTCCTGTTCGCGGTGCACCCGCTCAATGTGGAAAGCGTAGCCTGGGCGGTGGAGCGCAAGACCGTGCTCAGCACCTTGCTGGGCCTGCTCGCGGTCTGGGCGTATGTCCACTACGCCCGCGGCCCGACACTCGTGCGCTACCTCACGGTGTTCGTGCTCATGGCGCTCAGCCTGTTGGCCAAACCCGGGCTGGTCGTGTTACCGGCCTTGTTGCTGCTGTTGGACTACTGGCCCCTGGGGCGCCTCGCCCCGCCCGTCAACGATGGCCCACCGTCGACAGGCCGAGCGCCGCTCCCACAGGCGTCGCGCACCCGCGTAATGCTCGAAAAAGTCCCGTTACTGGTTCTCGCCGTCGGCGTCATCGCGATTACTCTTTATTCCCTACACAGCGAACGGCCGGACTCCGCCGTCGGCCTGGCGTTGCGCATCGAGAACGCCGTGGTGAGCGTAGTCGCCTATCTGTACACCGCCTTCCATCCCCGGGATCTTGCGGTGTTCTACCCGTTTCCGACCGCCATCGAAGGATGGAAAGTGGCCGGCGCCGCGGTGGCCGCCGGCTCGATCACCGCAACCGCGTGGTGGACGCGTCACCGCCGACCTTACCTGCTGGTAGGCTGGTGTTGGTTCCTCATCGCCCTCTTTCCCTATCTCGGATTGGTGCAGGTGCGGCTATGGCCGGCGATGGCGGACCGCTTCGCCTATGTGCCGTTGATCGGCATCTACATCATGCTGGTATGGGGATTCGCGGAGCTTGTGCCGCGCCGGCACCGCGTGCAAGTGGTCGCGGCACTTGCCGCGGCGCTGGTCCTCGTGCTGCTGATCTCCGCAACAAAGCACCAGGTGAGTCATTGGCGGGACTCGATCCGTTTATTCTCGCGCGCGGTGGCGGTGTCCCCCCGCAGCCCGGAGATGCACTACAACCTGGGCACGGCGCTGGCATCGGAGGGGCGTTTCCGCGACGCCGCAGCGGCCCTGGAGCGGGCGCGGGACCTTAATCCGCAAAAATCCGAAGTGCGCAGCCAGCTGGGCAACGTGTACACCATGCTGGGCCGGCACCGGCAGGCGATCGACCAATACCAGGCAGCGATCCGCCTGGATCCGGGCAACACGGAGGCGCTGTACAACCTGGCCACGCGTCTCGACGCATTGGGGCGGCCCGCCGAGGCGGCAGTTTTTTACCGCCGCTTCATTGACGTCGCACCACCCGAGTACCAAGCGCAGCGTGCGTTTGTCTTGCAGCGTCTCAGTCGCAGTTCGCGCTGACGTTTGTGCAAAAACGGTCGTGGTTCCTGGTGACGATTCATTGTTCTCGGAATGCCCCCTGGCAGACAGGGTTAAGCCGGATATTGCACCGAGGATTCGGGAAATAAATATAAGAAATTACTTTAAATCTACAGTATAACGTATTAATTTTATGTAATTTATTTCGAGATATAGATAAAGCTCATGAGCCACGATTTTTTTGCGATCCATGATGCATTTTGCCCCAACCCAGCCCCACCGAGGCCCCGGCAAATCACTCGCCCCGGTACGCTCCCGAGCCATGGCGTTAATTGGCCCGGTGGCGATCGACGGTCAACCGCGGCAACGCGCAATGCCGGAGGGCGTCGCGATACCGACAGCGGGCACACGACGGCTTCAACACGTACCGGGAAATGCCGCCCGGCATCCCCGGGGCGGTGCAGCGACCTCCCGTACCCTCCGATCTTGACGGCCAACGGCACACAGACAATACTGCGCCAACACGACCATCGAGCATCCGCCACGGCAGGCGATCGGCCGCTGTAAAGTAGCCACAAAAATTGGGCAATCAATTGAAGTCTGATCCAGTCATTCGCCAGCAACGCTGCCACCGATAGCGCACTGTTCATGCAACCGTTCTTGAGCATTATCATTCCCTGTTATAACGAGGAAAACACCATCGCCCGGTTGCTCAATCGCGTCATCAATTCAAGGCTCGAGGAACGCTTCGAAATCATTGTGGTGGACGATAAATCCACCGACACGACGCTGGACATCGTGAAACGGGAATTTCGGGACAGGATCGATTGTTTGATCGAACTCGATGCGAATTACGGTAAGGGATATGCGGTGAGACAGGGCATCCAGCGCGCCCGCGGGCGCTTTATTCTTATTCAAGACGCCGATCTGGAGTACGATCCCGATGAGTACCCGCTGTTGTGCGCACCCATCCACAAGCATGGCGCCGACGTCGTGTACGGCAGCCGTTTCACG
Organism: uncultured Gammaproteobacteria bacterium; assembly: GCA_947259175.1. Taxonomy (GTDB): domain Bacteria; phylum Pseudomonadota; class Gammaproteobacteria; order Arenicellales; family JAANXG01; genus CALZGZ01. The sequence goes on from CAMYKW010000059.1 coordinate 20,356, forward strand.
GGCGGTGACGCCAATCGCATCCTGTATTTGGGTCACTACCTGGGCAATCGCTTCCTGACTTTCCTGTATAACCTGTTCAGCAATCGCGCGCTTTCAGACCTGCAGACCTGTTATAAGTTATTCCGCGCCGATCTGATCCAGGGCCTGGATCTCAAGGAAAACCGATTCGGATTTGAACCGGAGGTCACGCTGAAGATGGCGCAGGTGCCGAACATCAGCTTCCACGAAGTGGGCATCAGCTACATCGGCCGCAGCTACGCCGAAGGAAAAAAGATCAACTGGAAGGACGGCCTGCGCGCCATTTACTGCATCTTCTATTACGGAGCGTGGCGGCGCGCTTGACTTTCTTGAACGTTCCTATCGCGACATCATCGACAACTACGGCCCTACTGTCGTGGCGCTACGCAAGAAACGAAAGATCATTCTGGCGAACAGCAAGTTGAAAGACCTGCTTTGAATACACTGGAAAACTGATTCTAAGGGATCTCTGATTAATTCAGAGGCTTCGCCGATACATGCACGTACCGTCATAGTTCAATCACGTAACTGATTGAACTATGGAGAAATACGAAAATCGCATTTTCGCGTACTCATCGCACTTAAAGGCTGATTTTCTTGCGAATACACGCTCCATCAAGCACAAAATTCCGTCGCCAATCGCTATAAACTGTTTCGAATATGCGAGCGAAAAAGATCGCTGGTCCACTACACATTTTGCGAAAATTTTGGGAGAGTAACCCGAAATACAGAGATGCAAAGAAGCAAATGACGGAGTGGTACAACTATTGCGCGAAAGCCAAATGGAACACGCCGCACAAATTAAAGGCCGATCTACGTAATGCAAGTATCTTAAAGAACAACCGTGTTGTTTTTAATATATGTGGTAACAAATACAGAATCGTAGTTCTTATGGATTACGTCAGGCATGGCATGTTAATTCGCTTTGTGGGAACACACAGCGAATATGATGATATCGACGATATTGAGCATAATTGAGGCTGTAATGAAATTGAAGCCTGTTAAGAATAATCGTGAACTAAACCGCGCGTTAAAGCGAATTGAGGAGCTATGGGGCGCAAAACCAAATACGTCAAGTGGTGATGAGCTGGATGTCTTGATGCTGCTCGTTGAGAAATATGAAGATGAACACTATGCAATTCCCGCGTCGGATCCGATTGAGGCAATCAAGTTTTTAATGGAGCAGAAAAATTTATCGCGAAAAGATCTGGAACCTTACATCGGAACGAGCGGCCGTGTGTCCGAGGTGCTCAACAGAAAGCGAAAATTAACTTTAGCAATGATCAAGAAGCTGCACGAGGGCCTGAACATTCCGTATGAATGCCTTATCGCTTAAAAGGACGATGATTCTTAAGCATTTAAGGTGTTCCTCATCATTATACGTCCGCGAGCCAAAAAGCGGCTCTGTCAAGTTGAGCGGATACCATCCGCTTTGTGCGTTCTATCAAAGACGAATGCCTCGACCGGATCATCCCCATCGGGGTCCGATCACTGCGTCGCGCAATCAACGAGTATGTCAGCACATTGCCCACCCCGTCATAGGTCCGGGTACTCGTGGTGTTGTCCGCGTAGGTCACCGTATCCGGCAGGTTGCGCGGGTTGTAGCCGGTGGTGGTGACGTTGCCGTTGGCGTCGGTGACCTGGGTGAGGTTGCCCACCGGGTCATAGGCATTGCGCACCAGCAGCACCGTCACCCCCTGCCCGTCGGGCTTTGCCGATCGGGTCAGGCGGTTCAATGCGTCATAGCTGTGGCTGCGATTGACTGTGCTTTGCTATAAACTAGCAGTCACAATGACTGCGACGCCTTGAGGAAGAAGTCGATGGCGGATACTGAACGTGAACTCTTGAAACGCATTACAGCAAATCCGGAGATCTTCTCCGGGAAACCCATAATCCGCGGTATGCGGATTTCTGTGGAACTCGTATTAAATCTACTTGCTCAAGGTGAGACTACGCAGTCGATATTGGAAGACTATCCGGACTTGGAAGAGCAGGACATTCGGGCGTGCATTGCGTACGCTCATGCGGTAATCGCCCACGATTCTCTCGATGAAGTAAGCGTAGCCGGTCAATGAAGTTCCTCATCGACCGGTGCGCCGGTCATCGCTTGGCTCAAGCGCTCCGTGAGTGGGGACATGATGTGGTTGAATCGCGGGAGCGAGGTCCAGATCCCGGCGATCGCGTGTTACTGGAGTGGGCTACGGAAGAACACCGCATTCTTGTGACCATGGACAAAGATTTCGGTGAATTTATTTTTTTCGAGAATGCGCTACATTACGGGCTCGTGCGATTACCTGACGTGCCAGCGCGAACTCGGATTGAACTCATGGCCAACGTGCTGAAAAAATGCGCCGCTGACCTGGAGAGAAAAGCGATTGTGACGGTTCGAGGCGGTCGGATACGGATATCCCAAACCCCGATATAGTTCGGACTCCCTCATCATTATTCGTCCGCGAGCGAAAAAGCAGGTTACGCTTGAGTGCTGGCTCGGTGAAGCACAACACCTCCCTGGGTGCTGACAAGTTAACCGGCGGAAGTTGATAGAATCGGTGAATGAATAAATACAAGCGTCACCGATTTCCACCCGATATTATCAGCTATAGCGTCTGGCTCTATCATCGATT
>CAMYKW010000060.1 GCA_947259175.1 uncultured Gammaproteobacteria bacterium
CAACCCATAGCTACGGCTATGGGTTTCGTTCCAGCGCGGCGTCCAGTCGCCCGGTCTCTTCGCCAGCATCCGGGATCCTGGTGAGAAATGCGGGCTAGGTGTTCACGAATTGAAGCGTATTACAGGGAATCGCTAAACCAGTGCCGGCGAACGACGCTTCGGGCGGCGCAGCCGGCTTAAGGTGAGGCTGTGCAGGCGTTTTTTACGGCGCAGCCGGATCGAATCCTTCCGACGATCCTTCCCGTACCACGTGGATCACGTTGGTGCTTATATGGTGCGATGAATACACTGTTGTTCTGACCAACCATCCACCCCACGGGGACTGGGCCTGTTCTGTCATCGTGCGCAGATTTGTGGTGTCGTCAAAAGAGTCTTCAACAAGATCATATTCCAGTTTCATGGGCGTTCCTCGCTCAAGGATTGGCTACCATTCAAATCCTAGCCAATTCGTCTGATCGGGTAACTGACCTAAATCAAACGAATCAGCGAAGCCGGCACTGACTTGTCAGTTGATGCTTTATCGCGGAACAAAACCCCGTGCGTGAGCACGGGGACGGACGCGATGCCCGTTACAGTCATAGCGCCGCGATATAATATTTCCGTTCAGCCTCGATGCTTTCGACGTCGTGAAGTGAATGGGGTGCCGACGCTTTTCGCGTAGAGGGAGCAGCTCCCTTTTCCATTCTGGCGGGATCTCAAATACAATGATTACACGCGTTCGAGAAGGTTCAAAAATGGCGGTAGATCACATCAAGGCTTTAAATTATGCAAAGGAAGGAAAATGGGACGAGGCCCACCGGCTGATTCAACCTTTCTCCGATAAAACCTCTTGTTTGATTCATGGCTATTTGCATCGAGTCGAAGGAGATCTCAGCAACGCACGCTATTGGTACAACCGTGCCGACGTCGCCATGCCGGATAATACCCTCGAGGAGGAATTCAGTCGCCTGTATCAACTGGTAACGTCCGTGTGACGTGACGTGATCGACGCAACATCGACAGGTGTGTGAGCGGACCTGCTGAAAAGTACAGAACCGACCATTCGTTATATATGCTGCTACAATGAATTGTTAACAACAATTTATCAGCAAAAGCAGCGGCTACTCGCACTGTGCTATCGAACTTTCCCAATCTCGATGCAATGGCCCGGCATTGTGTTCTGAGCGTCGATGGTGATATCGGATTCCTGGATCGCAAAGGACGAACGGTTGTTGATGACATTGCCACCGACGCGTTTCATGCCTATTCACAACAGCTTCTCCAGGAGTACAAGCTTCATCCGGCGGAAGGTGGCATGCATTTGGGGGTGATTTTGGAGAACGATGGGGACCGTCCCTGGAAGAGTTTGACGATCAGATTGTCGGATAGTTTGTTGCGTCGCTTATATCCGATCCGCCACCAGCAATCTACCGATCCTCTCACGACATTCCAGAAACGCAATCAGTGGCAAAGCATCTATCGGGGGCTGGAGCTGTTGCTCGAATACCGCGTGGAGTCGATGCCGGAAACGCCGATGTTTTGCCCTGTGATACTTGATAGGAAGATCGACGCCGCAACCCGGCAGGTCTTGCTAGGCGGTGCCGCCGAAGACGTTGATGAAACCACGCCGCTGTTGGAGATCATCAACCTCATCTCGTTGATGACGCCTACCGACAAGAATAAACATATCGTGAGGGAATTGATTCAAAAGATCTGCGCGGGCGTCATCTATAAATCACTACGTAAGCCATCCGAGTTGAAATTAATGGACGAAGAAAAGACATCGGATTGGCGCAGGGAACCGATACCGGAGGTGAAACAGCCGGGGGCCGATTCAACGTCGGTGATGATACGGGTCGCTCTCGGCCATCAGTATGAGCAGATGTCGATCGGTCGACTGAGGGAGTACGAAACATTTTCCCGGCTCGCAGACGTACCGCTCGCGCTGCTGGCCGGTCGTATGTCGATCATCAGCCTGCACCGGGGAGAAAAGCTGTTTGCGCGCGGCTCGTCAGATCCGTATGCGTTCTTCCTCATGGACGGAAGTGTGGAATTGGAGGCGGCCGATCAGCGTGTCAAGACGATCAAGGCTGGGGACGCGGCAGCCAAGCGGCCGTTGTCGTTGCTGCGACCGCGTCAATTCACGGCGCGGGCGATCGAAGATACGAAATTTCTGCGGGTCGACTATGACCAGGTGAATGCCCTTTCGGGTGACGCCGACAAGTTCGTCGGCGCCGAGTCCCCCGCGGCGTCTATGTTTGAGGTGCTGTATGAAGACCTTAACCAGCGGCGATGGGTCTTGGCCGCCCTGCCAGCCCTGACACGGCGTGTCCTTGGTGCCATGGAAAAAAACCTGTCGGACCCCAACCGGGTGGCGGAATTGGTGGCGGTGGATCCGGCGGCTACGGTAAAAGTGCTGGCCGCCGCGAATCGGCCGACGACGCCCGGTGAATACGCTGTCCCGGTGTCCACGTTGGTGCAGGCCGTCAACCGGCTGCAGCCGCACATTGTGTTGTCTCTGGTCCGCGAGATCATCGATCAGGATGATTTCGAAATAAGAGACACAACGGTTCAAAAGCGTCTTGAGCAGTTGTGGCGCCACAGCTTGGAAGTGGCTTGTATCAGCTATGTGTTGTCACGGCACACGTCCAGCATTGATCCGGAGCGCGCATGGCTGCACGGCCTCATCCACGACATCGGCGCGTTCGGAATACTCAAGTATGTGGACTTTACCGCCGGCCAAGACGCCGTGGAGCAAATGGTGACTTCCCTCCACGGCTGGATCGGGGGCGTCATCCTGAAAGAATGGGGATTGCCGGAGGAGTTCATCATCACCAACCTTGAGGCAGACGACTGGTATCGCAATGTGCACGGCCCCGTGGATTACTGTGATGTGGTCGTGTTAGCGCAGCTGCACCACTTCGTGGGCACGCCGATAAGTAAAGTCGTACCTACCATCGACATGGTTCCGTTGTCGGCCAAAGTCCCCGCGGGGAATCTGACACCGTCGGTCAGCGTCGAGATCATAAAACAGTCGCGCCAGATGGCAAAAGACGTCATGCGCCTGCTGTCGTAGTGTCTTGGTGCTGACCGCGAGGTTCCTGCTGCACTGTGTGCGCGAAAGATGTATTCAATAAGAAAAGGGGCGATCGACATGTCGATCGCCCCTGCGTTGGGTCCATTTATATATCGGTTAACTGATCCGTGTTAACGAATTCGCGCCATTGTATATTTATGCTGGTTTTACTGGGTAACCATGGCCTGCTGAAAGCCGCCTAACCACTGCGAAAGGAAATCGATGCCGGCGCCGCCTTCCACGATTCCGGTGGGCTTACCGGAGATGGAGTACGCGGCCGGGTCCACCCATGCGGCGTAGGTCTCCGTCGAAATAAACGGCGTGTAGTTGGCGAGGTTGAACATCTGCAGATAGTTGTCGGGATTCATCGCATGGATGTACGCATGCGGCGTCATCCAATACAGATAGGTGTTCGGATCCAGGAACGTCGCGTAGGAAGCCGGATTCATCCACGCCAGCCAGTTCTGCGGATTCAGGAACTGCGCGTAGAATTCAGGCCGCATGAACTGGGCGTAAGTCGCGGGATTGGTGAACGCCATATGGAAACTGGTGTGAGTCCGCGGATTCATGATCTGGGCCCAGCCGGCGGGATGCGCGGGATTGAACGCCATCGTCATGCCGGGCTTCGGCATGTTCTGAAACCAGGTAGACGGCTCCAGCAGGGTAATGGTGCTGTAGTCGTCGTTGTAGGTGGGCTGGGCCTGTTCTTCGTTTGCCTGCGAAATAGTGGTGGTTCCCAACATCAGCGCGGCGGCGACGGAGACCAGGTAACGGTTGATCTTGGCCATGGTGGCTCTCCTTCAGTGATTACGGGTTGATTGATTGAGTCCGCTGGGGCCGTAACGCGCCTTGGGGAACTCGCTTACTGTGAAAATAGAATATTAGAATATAAGGAATTATTAAATAATTATTAAGTAATAATTCCACCTATATCCAATGGGATAGTGAGCCGGTGCCGGCCGTTGGCCGGCACGCACGCGCCGCCCGAGTAAAAACCTGCCGATCTTCGCGCTTGCTCAGTCAGCCGCGTGCAGCGGCGCGCCGCCGGGTGTCGATGGCCGCGTCAGTCTTTGCCGGTGGTGGACACGTTTTCCGGCCGCAGTTGCCACAGCTGCAGCAACAGCGCGGGCAAGCCGATCAAAGTCGTGATCAGCGCCACGAAAATCGCCCCCGAAGTCAGCAAACCAAACCGCAGCGTGCCGCTGAGTGACGCCGACAACGCGATGCCAACGAACCCGAGGCCGAGTATCAGGGAAGTGGAGATCACCGCGGTTTCAATCTCGCGCATCGTTTCGAAGCCGGCTTGTTTGACGCTGCGGTTGTTTCGCAGCCCGCTTCTGAAACGCGACATAAAATGAATGGTGTCGTCCACCGCGATGCCGATCGCGATCGACGCCACCATGACGTTGAAAAAATCGAGGTTCACTCCAATCAGGCCCATCAGCCCGAACACCGACATGATGGGTAACAGGTTCGGTATCAGGCTGAACATACCCACGAGGACGGAGCGGAATACGATAATGATGGTCAGTAGAATCGTCACGCAGGCGCCCACGAATGATCGAATCTGATTGTTGACCAGGTGTTCCGTGGCTTCTGCGAACACGGCCGCCGTGCCGGTGATGCGCGCCGTCAGGTTGGTGTCCGCGAGCGCTTTCGCAATCTCCGCATTGAGCTCTTCGATAAGGCTTTGAAGTTCCGTGGTTCCGAGGGACCGAAGACGGACTATGATTCGCGCTTTGGCGGCGTCGGCGGTGATCAATTTGTAAAGTCCCTCCCCTTGCTCGGACAGATTGGCCAGGTAAACGAAGTTGTCTATGGTCGATTGATCGCCGGGGACGGACAGGAAGGCCGGGTCGGATTGGTTGAGATACAAGTTGCCGAGCTTCACCAGCTCGACAATGGAAAATGTCTTTTGCACGGGTTCGAACGCTTCCAGCCGTCGTTGCAGGGCGTCCACAGCCTGCAATGCATTCACGGTCAGCAGCTGGCCGGCGTTTCCCTCCACGATAATATCCAGGGGACCGGTGCCGCCGAAGCGCGTTTCGACGAAATCGTTCGCCCGTGAAACCGGGTGGTCGGCTTTGAATATATTCAGGAAGTTCGTGTTCGTTGTTATTTGCGACATACCCACCAGAAAAATCACCGCAAAGATCACGAACACGCCGATGATTCGGTTTGGGCTGCGCTCGATCAATCGCTCCAACCACGTCGCCGACAGATCGATTCGTTTGTCCGGTCGGCACAGGCGGGTGGATACCGCAGGCGCCACCAGAAGCAGCGCCGGCACGAAGGTGACGGACAAAATGAACGCCACACCGACGCCGTAAGCCGCACACAATCCGAATACCTTCATCACCGGAATATCGCCCAGGGTAAGCGATAGAAATCCAAGCATCGTGGTGAAGCTGGTCAGCGCGCAGGGCACCAGATTCTGCGCCAGGGAGTGCCGTACCGCCGCGGGTCTGTCCCCGGCGCCGCAATTCTGTTTGTAGGTCGACAGAATATGCACGGCATCGGCGATGGCGATCACCAGTATCAATGGGGCGACCAACGAGGTCCAGCTGTTGATCGCCAGGTCGAACAGCCCCATGAATCCAGCGAGCCACACCATGGCGAGCACAAAGGTGGCGACTGGAACCAGAACCGCCCAGATGTCACGGAAGATAAAGGCGAGGACCACGGCGACGAGTACCAGCGTGACGATCATGGCAACCGCCGTATCGTGCTTTGCCGCCTCCAGTAGACCCTGCTTGATCTTGGGGCTGCCGACGACGTGGTACTCGCCGGGAAATTCGGCCAGTATCTGTTCAACCCGCTCGACCAGCAGCACGGCGTCGACTTCTCCGTGTTGCGGCAGCTTGGGGTGAATATATAAGGTCGCCACGCGCGCGTCTTCGGAGATCAGCAGCCCCCGCACCAAAGGCGATATTCCGTGTTTGAAGGCGGCGATGCCCTGCTCGTCTTGGGAGTACAAGCCGTAGGCGGCGACCAGTTGCGGCATGCCCAGCATGTAACTGACCGTCGGCACGTTGGTCAGGCTCAGTACCTGGTCGACGCCGGACAGCGCCGTGAGCCGTGTTGTCAATTCGTCAATACGGGCAAGTACGCGTGGACTGAATATGGTGTCCGGGTCTTCGAGGGCAACGACCAGGGTTTCGTCATTTCCAAAGGTCTGGCGAAAGTTGTTGAAGTATTCGACCGCTGGATTGTCATCCGGTAGTAAATTGACCGTCGACGGGTCGAAACGGAGGTCCTTGGCCCAATAGGCGAAGAACGCGGATGCGATAATCGTGACCAGCAGGATCGCCCGCGGGTACCTGAGCAGGATGCGGTCGATCACCCAATCCGCTATGGACGCGTTCGATTTCATACATTGATCCACCAGCGCGGGTGGACTGCGTAAATCATGAGGGCCAATCCCGGGCCGCCGGAGATGACGGGGTGTCATTGGGTGTCGAGTGAGTATAGAGACACAACAAGACGCCAAGCAACCCCTTCACGTGGAAAGGCGCTTGCTGCATTATTTCGCCGTTGCAGCGAATTTCACCAACGCCTGTTTTACGCCTCGGGTCAATATGGAGTTGATGATCCATGCTACGCAATCGCGACGTAGATAACGCTTGCATGGGTGAGTATTTCGGCAACGGCGCGATTGCAACGATTTGGGCCGCCCACGAGCGATCGTCCGTTCGATTCACCTCATGTTCTCATCCACCGCGTTGCTCGCGGCGGTTTGCGGTCCAATCGCCCGTGTACCCGTAACAAAAGTGGGGTCTTTGTCAGCGACAATTGACCGCCGTCGCTAAGGTCGCGAATTTATTATCAAAGTATGTGACCGTTCAGTCGCGTTACATAACCGACCGCCGGGCTGGGTATTGATTAACGCGCAACGAAAGCGGATGATCTCGCTGACGGGCTTTCAGCGGCAGACGTATTGCGGCGCAACATCGGGTTTTGCCGTGAACGATACGATCCGCGTGCTCGACGCGCCCGCCGCGCAAGCACCGAAGAACTCGGTGTAGGCGTTTTGATTGGTTGTTAGACGTATCACCCAACGGTGAAACAAGGAGGATCCGCCATGCTGTTAAGACTTCCCCTGTATTGCACTTCGTTCGTGGTGCTGATTTTTTCCCCGACTGTTTGGTCGCCGCCGGCGAACGCCACCGACATCGCGGCCTGCAAGCAAATGGTCACACAGGGGCTGCGGGACGTGGCTGAAGATCGCTCGCGGAGATTTATGGGTAAGGTCAGCGAGGCGGCGGCGCGCTGCCGCGGCGGTGACAAGGCCGTAGAGTATAGAGACACGCCGTGGGTGGATTGGGCGAATTACTGGGCCACGGGTGATGAAACCTCGCTCAAAGACGGATCGGAAGCCAAGACCAAGCTGGGCAATCACGTCAAGCCGAACGGCCGCGGAATCGACGGTTCATTGCTCGACCTCGAATACCAGCGGATCGAACTGATCAAGTTCAATCTGTTCGATAACCATACCTACGAATCCTACGTCAAAGGCATCAACGGCACGCCGGGATCGGCGCTCAGACGATGGGACGAAATGCGGCTGGATCCGACTCATACGGCCTACACGGCGGTCGGCGGCGAACAACAACAGCGTTGCCGCGGCGGTCTGATCCGCCATCGCACGCTGGATGGGATCTGCAACGACATCGACAACCCGAAGATGGGATCGACCGGCACGTATTTTTCACGCAACGTTGAATTCGAGGCCACCTATCCACGCCTGGCTCGCGAGCACGGCAACCAGCTGGCGATTAATCGCCACAGCGATCCGCAGAACGGGTTTCGCATCGGACTGCTCAAACCCGATCCGCAGTTGATCAGCCGTAAACTGTTTACCCGACAACAGAAGCCGGATAACAACTGCAACAACGGGCTGGGCGCCGCAGATTATTCTTCGGCCGCGGACTGCGACTACGCCAAGGCGCCTTTTTTCAACGTACTGGCCGCTTTCTGGATTCAGTTCATGACCCACGACTGGTTTTCGCACATGGTCGAAGGCCACAACAAACCGGGGCTGAAGACCGTGGGTTGCGAATCGGAACAGGCGCGCCGGCTCGGTTGCCGGCCGGGCGATCAAATCGAGTATTCCCTGTTCGCGCAGCAGACGGCGCCGGGTTCATTCGAACACAACGGCGCGAAATTCCTGAAACGCGCGTACAAAACCACGCAAAACACCAACACCGCGTGGTGGGATGCGTCTCAGATCTACGGTTTCGACTCGGTTTCGGGACAGCGCGTCATACGGGATCCCCGGGACCAAGCCAAATTGCTGCAGCCGCGGGGATATCTGCCGCTGATTGACGATTGCGCGCCCAACTGCGCCGTCAAGCCGCAATGGAAAGGGCAGGAGTCAGCGGCATTTGCCGACAACTGGAACATCGGCATGAGCTTTTATCACAATCTGTTTGTTCGCGAACACAACAGCTTCGTCGACGCCTTTCGCGACATCCAGCGCACGCGCCCGGAAGACGACTCGGGGCTTCGTCATCCCAATAAGCACGATGAGGTCATCCGTTACCGGGACGTGAGTGACGAGGAAATCTACCAGGCGGCCCGGCTGGTGGTCTCGGCCATGATCGCCAAGATCCACACCATTGAATGGACCCCGCAGCTCTTGTACGGCGAGCCGTTGTTCAAGGGCATGAACGCCAACTGGTTTGGGCTGTTCAATCACGAGGAAGATGACGTTTCCGTGGTGCTGAGAAAAATATTCGATCGCGACGAGAACTTCCTGAGCCGCTGGTCGAGTCGCATCGCGCGCGGCCTGGGGAGCGAGAGTAAGGGAGATGAGTCCAACGCATGGTATTCGGTGCTGGCGTCGGGAGCCGGGATTTTCGGTCTCAATAACAAACGGGAAAAAGGCAAGCTGTTCTGGAAACGGGATGCGTGGGCGTTGAGCAATCCTGACGACGTCAATGGAGGCATCAACCATTTCGGTTCACCGTTCAATTTCCCCGAGGAATTCACCACCGTGTATCGGCTGCACCCGCTGGTGCCGGATTTGATCGAGTACCGGGAAACGAACTCGCCCAACGAGATCAAACTGAAGATCCCGGTGGTAAAAACCGTGCGCCGTGAATCGACGGACGAGATGCGCTCGCGTGGGCTGGAGAACTGGGCGTTGAGCATGGGCAGGCAGCGTCTCGGCCTGCTGCATCTGCGCAATCATCCGCTGTTTCTGCAAAACCTCGACATGCCGCACCTGAGTTCGGATTCCGGGAAAATCGACGTGGTGGCGCTGGACATATTGCGCGATCGGGAGCGCGGGGTGCCGCGCTTCAACGAGTTCCGGCGGCAGATCGGGCTGAAAACCTTGACCAGCTTCGACGACTTTATCGACAAGCGGCTTGCCGAAGGATCCGCGGCGCGGCGGGCGCAGGAGGAGGTGGTGGGATTGATTCGTGACGTCTACGGCACCCACGTCTGCGACGCGAGCAAACAGATCACCCGTGTACAGCGTGACGAAAATGGTGAATTCCTAAACGATTGCCTGGGTCACGCGGACGGCACCCGGGTCGACAACATCGAAGACGTCGATACGGTTGTCGGCTGGCTGGCCGAGTACACCCGGCCCCATGGCTTCGCGATATCGGAAACCCAGTTTCATATTTTTATCATCAACGCATCGCGGCGGCTGTTCAGTGACCGCTTTTTCACCTCCAGCTTCAGACCCGAGTTCTATTCGCGGCTCGGTTACGACTGGGTGACAAACAACGGCCCGCTGAGCGATTGTCCCTATGCGCCGGAAAAAACGAAAGACGACAAACCGGTGTGCAATGAACCTGAGCTGTCCAATGGGCACAAAGTACCGGTATCACCGCTCAAAAGGGTGTTGGCGCGCAACGTTCCCGAGTTGCGCAGCGAGCTCAAACACGTGTTCAACGCCTTTGACCCGTGGGCGCGGGATCGCGGCAAGTACTATTCGCTGGCCTGGAAGCCGCGCGCAGACGCGGCCGCCGATCCGTCTTTTTCCAATTAGTGGCGTCCGCCCGCGCGGCGATAATCGATCGGAGGCCGGCTGATGTGTATTCACGAGACACCCGCTAGCAAACTTGGGATCGGCAGACTGTTTGTCGTCCTGCTGGTGTGCCTGTCGCTCAATCCGGCGAGCGCAGGGGATGCGCTACGCCTGGGTGAGGAACGGATCGACGACAACGAAGCCCGCATTGCCGATGAACTGGTCAAGGCGATAAAGGAAATCAGTCTGGAGCGCCATCCACAAGGTCCGTTATTGCGCTTCAATCAGGCGAAAACCCTGGGCTGTGTCAGCGCCCGATTTGAAGTGGGCGATAACATCCGTCCTGAGCTCAGGCGAGGGTTGTTCGCCAACCCCGGCACCTATCCCGCGACCATCCGCTTCGCCAATGCCAGTCAGTTCGATGATACCAAAAAAGACTTTCGTGGCATGTCGATCAAACTGTCCGGCGTTGCCGGCGACAGTCTGTGGGGTGAAAGCGGTGAAATGGATTTCGTACTCAACAGCCACCCGGCCCTGTTCGCCGCGGACCCGCAAGACTTCTATGACTTTGTCGCGGCGACGCGCAAAGGCCGCCGTTGGCAATATTTCTTGAACCCCACGCATCTTTACTCGCTGCTGATCGTGCTGCGCGGCAGGCAGAAGATCTCCAGCCCGTTCGACATCGCTTATTACAGCACCACGCCCTACCGCTACGGCGGCGACGGCACCAAGGCGGTGAAATATGCCGCAACGCCGTGTTCAGAGTTCGTCGGCGACGCGCCGCGAGGCGCCGATGAGAATTATTTGACCGCGGCGATGCAGAAGCACCTCGACAAAGGAGAGGCTTGTTTCGACTTCAGGGTACAGTTTCAAAAGGATGCGCAACACATGCCGATCGAGGACGCTTCCGTGGTTTGGGACGAATCCGTGTCTCCGTTTCTGAAGGTCGCCCGTATCACCGTCCCCAAACAGAGCATTCAGGATCCGGATGCGCGCGAAAGCTGCGAGCGGATGAGCTTCAACCCGTGGCGTACGCTGGCCGCGCACCAGCCGCTGGGGGGCATCAATCGCGTGCGCAGAACGGTGTATGCCGAGATGGCGGCGTTTCGGGCGGCCCGCAATACGTCACAGTGACTTTGGTTGAGGGAATACGATATGCATGAGACCATTTCAGGCTGGCTGGGAAAAACCCGCGACGAATTGGACGACATTTACCGCCAGGCGAAGCCCGGAGCCATCCCCGCCGGGGATACCAAAGGGACTGCGATTGCCGTCGCCTTTGGCAGCGGCCATGCGAAAATCGTAGCGACGATCGCCAAGCTGTTTGCCTGGCAGGGGAAAGTATTCGACATGTTCCCGCCCGATCTAGAGCGCGGCATCCTGATCAACAAGATCACGCCGTTCAGCCTGACGTTTGTTGTCGCCAAGGTGTACCGGGACGACAGCTGGCTGGACGGTGAGCCGACCATCGTCATTGACTACTCGACGACGTCCTTTATCGCCAAGAAGATCCGCGACGAAATCCGCGAGGTCGAGCCGGGTGTTTACCTGGGCAAGGTGTGGTGGGGTAAGACACGTATTCTGGATTTTGCGTTGACCGCTAAATAGTCGCCGGAAATCGAGCCATGTCCCATCAGTCTGCATTGACGATTATCGATGAGATCAAGCCGGACCAGGTGGAATCACTGAAAACCGCATTGGGCACCATCGCCGCCCCGGGTCCGTTGCATGACGCCATCGCTTTTTCCGCGCTTGGAAACGTGCACTTCGCCAGGCTGGTCGTATTCGATCAGGATCGCGATCTTGACGGTAACCCGCTGCCGCCGAAGCTGGCGTTATTGACGAATTTTGACGGCGATGTCGACGCGCACATCGGCGCGATCGCCGGCACCTGTGGTGGCGGCCTTGACGCCGTATTCTCGGCCTGCGTGCATTACCCCGAACAGGCCGCGGTCTCTGCCGCGAGGCGCGAACAGTATCTACGCCGGCATCGAGTCAAGGAAAAAGCGTTGTACGTCAACCGGCAGGGTCGCACGGTCAGTCAAATTCTCAGGGAAAAACAACTCCGGGATGAGATCCAGCGACATCTCGATGCTCACCCGATTGCATCGCAATCGCCCGCTGAGGTGCATCGCGCCATCGTATCTTTCGTGAAAGACCGCTCGGACCTGGATTGGGCGCTGGAACCGGAGGTCGGTCCGTCGGAACTCTGGAAGCGCAACGAGCTCGTCCATCGCTGGGCCGGATTGGCGCTGGCGGTGTTGCTGGCGCCGGTGTTCCTTATCTCCCTGCCCATTTTCCTGCTGGTGTTGCGTTACCACGAGAAACGAGACGTGCCCGATGACTCCGCGGCATCCGCCGAATCGGTGCGCGCCTTTCGCGCCGACGAAGATATCTGGGTCCACAACCAGATCATCGCCGTCGGTGTGGTCAAACCGGGATTGTTTCGGCGGCTGCTTACCGAAGGCATGCTCAAGCTGACCGACTATGCCGCCCGCCATATCTATAACCGCGGGTTTCTTTCCGGCCTGAACACCATCCACTTCGCACGCTGGGTGCCGATGGACGACGACCGCAGGTTGTTTTTTTCCAGCAACTACGACGGCAGTCTGGAGAGCTACATGAACGATTTCATCGATAAAGCGGCGTGGGGGTTGAACGCCATCTTCTCCAACGGCGACGGATTCCCCAGGACGTGTTTTATGTTTTGCGGCGGCATCACCGACGAGAAGGCCTATAAGCGATTTCTGCCGACGCGGCAGGTGCACTCGCGGGTCTGGTACAGCGCCTATCCCGATCTGACGACCAAGAATATCGCCAACAACGCGGAAATCCGCGAAGGTTTGTCGCAGACGATGAGCGAGGCGCAAGCCGCGGATTGGCTGTTGCGACTCGGTGTCGGCAATCGGCTGCCGGCATCGGGCTTCGTGGCGCGCCTCCTCGACAGCATCAGGTGGGACCGGATATGTCGCAATTGCAGCTAGACGATATTCAAGGCCTGATTCCGCATGGCTACGGCCGGCTGGGTTTCGCCAGCTTCGTGCTGCTTGCCGTCCGTGACGCGGAGTCGACGAAGAGCTGGCTCAAGACCCTGCCGATCCGCGATGCCGGGTCCAGGCCGTCGGCGGACGACAGCTGCGTCAACATTGCGTTCAGCTATTCCGGCCTGGCGGAACTCGGCCTGCCGGAAAGCCTGTTGCAGGGATTCGCCGGCGAATTCCGCGAGGGCATGACGGGGACGGAGCATCGCGTGCGCATACTCGGCGACCACGGTCCCAACGCCCCGGAGCACTGGCATTGGGGCGGTCGCTACCGCCCGGCGGTGCACATTCTGTTGCTGCTGTATGCCGGCAGCGAGGATTCGCTGGCGCGGCTCAAAGACGATCATCTGGCTGATTCGCACTCTGCCGGATTGGAAATCCTAACGCAGCTCGATACCAACCGCCTGCCCGAACACAAGGAGCATTTCGGTTTTCGTGACGGAGTTGCGCAACCGGCGATCGCCGGCCTCGGCGCCAACTCGGTCGACGACGCCGACGGCAATACCATCGCCGCCGGCGAGTTTTTGCTCGGCTACCCGAACGCCTACGGCCAGTACACGGCGAGACCGCTTCTAGCGGACGGCGATGCGGAACTCGATGCGGACAATCTACTCCCGCCCGCTCCCGACGAAACGGGCATGCGGGATCTGGGAGCAAACGGCAGCTATCTGGTGTTTCGTCAGCTCGGCCAGAATGTGAGCGCATTCTGGCGTTACATCGCCGATCAATCGCGTCGCGCCGATGGCGAAGTCGACTTGTCCGCCTGCACGCGCCTGGCGGCGAAGATGGTCGGCCGCTGGCCCGGTGGTGCACCACTCACCCGGTCTCCCGACCACGACGACCCGGCGTTGAGCAGCGACAATGACTTTCTCTACCACCGCTCAGGCGACGCCATTGGACTGAAGTGCCCGATCGGTGCACACATACGCCGCACCAACCCGCGCGACTCGCTGGAGCCGCAGCCGGGCTCCGACCGTTCGATCGAGGTCGGCAAACGTCACCGCATCCTGCGCCGCGGCCGCACCTACGGCCCGGCTTTGTCTTTGCCGTTGACAGCGGAGGATCTGATCAACGCCGAACCCGACGGCCGGGAACGCGGATTGCATTTTCTTTGTTTCAATACCCACATCGGCCGCCAGTTCGAGTTCATCCAGCATACCTGGGTGAACAATCCAAAATTCGACGGATTGTACGAGGACGACGACCCGATCATCGGCGGTCGCGGCCACCGGGACATGCCGGGCGGCGTATTCACGGTGCAGGCCGAACCGGTGAGAACGCGCGTTACCGATCTGCCGCCGTTCGTAGAGATGAAAGGCGGCGAGTACTTCTTCATGCCGGGCATCCGGGCCGTCGAGTTTATTGCGTCGTTGACCTGAGCGCGGCGTTGACCGCAGATGCCCCCACCGGACGTGAAACCATGGATCCCCGTTCCGCTGCGGCTGGCGCTCGGTATCGGGTTGATCGTGCACGGCGGCATCAAACTGTTTGTCGACGGCGGTCACGAGAATATTTCGCACATGATCAGTTTGCTCGGACTGCCGCTGCCGAACCTGCTGGGCTGGGTGGTGGGGGTGGTCGAATTTGCCGGCGGCGTAGGCATGTTGCTCGGTTTGTACTTCAAACCGGCGGTGGTGATCAATATCCTCAATATTCTGGGCTTGCTGGTGTTTGGCTATCTGGCCGGCGGCATCCCGGAGCCGCTGCCCGACGGTGATCCGCTGCCCGCCTACCGCGAGGCGTTTATGATCCTGGCCGGCCTGGTGACCCTGCTCATGCTCGGCGCCGGCAGGTGGTCTCTCGATCACCTGCGGCGCGGTAACTCCGGGTACTGAACCGAGTTGTAGTAACGGGTGTGTGCCTGCGGAGTGTCCCGGACACCGCGCTCGGGCCCCGCCCAGAGCGCGACGCAAATCCACAACGCCTCAGTCGGTATTCGCCGTAACCCGATCTCGCGCCGAATAAGGCTTCGTGTTCGTGAACGGTGGAGAAAAACAAAAATCGCACCTTTCGTTTTTCTGATAATACAGGGATGGATTATTCAGAGCTTCCTTAAATCTTATTCGTGGGTGATCCCCATCAATGAACGCATCGACGAATTGTGTTGGAGTGCTGCTATACGACACGGGCTGCCGATCAAGGAAGCCGCCATGTGCGCACCAACAATTATGAATACACCCTTGTTGGTGCAACTGACGTTCGAACTTCGGTCCTGAACACCCTACCGATGGCGAATGGTTGCGCCGTTGGGGTGAAAGGAGAAACTAATGAAGGAATTCAGTCGGTTGTTTCTTTCCGCGATGGTCTTTGCCGGATTTCTCTTAACGACCTTTACATCCAACGCCACGGTACGCGACTGCTACCACGTCTCCCAGGACGCAGACAGTGACGGCTTTGCCCGCGAGGGGGCAACCGCAAAAAAGCTTACGGTGCTTCACAGCCAAAAACTCAACTGTCCCAACGGATACGTCAAGCTGGCGGGCGATAGATACGACGACAACGTACCCGGCAACCGGGATATTCATCCGCGCAGCGCGGAAGTCGCCTATGACGGCGTCGACAACGACAGCGATGGTCGCACCGACGACCCCGGATTTGTGTATCCGATGAATAATCGCGCCAACTGGGTGACCTCGAGCTCGTTCAAGGTAAAGTTGAAAATCAATGACCGCGTCATCACGGAAGCCAGGGCGAGGGGCCAGCGTGTCGGAGCGGTCGTTACCCTCACTAATCTCAAACAATCTCAAACGAGTCTTCCTCCTATCACCCTCAATTACATCGACTGGGAGACGTCTGGCAGTCGACTCTACGCGACGTTGACGGTGCCGAATCTGGATCCGATCACCGTGTATAAGGCGATTGTGCAATTTGCCGATGTGGGCAGCTCCACGGAGCTGGGCGCAGAAACGGATGAGTACTTCACCACGACGACCGGGCCGGGCACCGAAGACAAACGACGTACCGGGATTCTTCTTCGTGGTTTTCATGAACTGAATGAATCGAAAGAAGGAAGGGTGGGGTATTTGGGTAAACCTTACGAAGACGGCGCCAAGTATGGCTCCCGTCCGACGGAAGCGTGGTGTTCGGAATTCTATAACTGGGCCACGACGCCCTATATCAAAGGCATCAAGAACGAGACATCGGTGCCGCAGATGGTGAGATTCTTCGAGTACCGCCATTCTTATCGTTCCAAAGACGATATAGCCGCCAGCGCCGCCACTGAGGACTTCCGCGGCGACTACCTGCCGCAGTTCGAGGGCACCACTAAGATCCTGGGCCACTCATCCATGTTTCTTGCCTATGATGCCGATGCCGACAAAGTCTGGACGCTGGAGGGCAATGTTGGCGACGGCGTCGGGGTAAGACATCGCGGGTTCGACAAACTGAGCGGTCATGGCCACTTTGAATACAAGAAACTTGATTGCGAAGAGTGGTGCGCGGCGAATGCCGAGTGCAGCAAGTGCGATACCAACCGCGCCTGCGGTGTCGGATACGAACGGCTCGAGAGTTGGACCGGGCCGGGAACCAATTGGCACGCGTGTGCGGAGAAGGCGCGTTCCCGGAATAACCACAACGCCTGTCTGTCGTGGTGTAACGCCAATGACAATTGCAAGAAGTGCGACACCAACCGGGCATGCGGGGTAGGGTACGAACGGCTCAAGAGCTGGACCGGGTCGGGTACCAACTGGCACGCCTGCGCGGAAAAGGCACGTTCGCGGGGTCATCATGCCGCCTGCGAGGCCTGGTGTCGTGAGCATGAAGAATGCGCTAAATGCTCGACCATTAAGACCTGCGGTCCCGGTTACACACGGCTGCAAAGCTGGACCGGGCGGGGAACGAACTGGCACGCCTGTGCCGAAGAGGGGATTACCATCGACAACCACGCACTTTGCCAGGAGTGGTGCGATGCCCGTGATGATTGTATCAAGTGCGATACCAGTAGCGGCTGCGGGGTCGGTTTCGAGGGCATCAAGAGCTGGACGGGGAGGGGAACCAATTGGCATGCCTGCGCGGAAAAGTCGCGCTCGAGAGAGAACCACGCCGCCTGTGAACTGTGGTGCAGGGACCACAGAGAGTGCACCAAGTGCTCCACAAAGGTGGGATGCGGCTCCGGCTATGCGCGCTTGAAGAGCTGGACCGGAAAGGGAACCAATTGGCACGCCTGCCGCAAGAGCACGTCGCGGGATAATAAGGTCGAATGTGAAGCCTGGTGCAATACGCGCACGGATTGCGTCAAATGTGATACCAACAGCGCGTGCGGCGTGGGTTTCGAACGCCTCGAGAGCTGGACCGGCCCGGGATCGAATTGGCATGCGTGCGCGGAGAAGGCGCGCTCAAAAGGTAATCACGACGCCTGTATGGCGTGGTGTAACGCCAATGACAATTGCAGGAAGTGCGACACCAACCGGGCATGCGGGGTGGGGTACGAACGGCTCAAGAGCTGGACCGGGTCGGGCACCAACTGGCACGCCTGCGCGGAAAAACAACGCTCACAGGATAATCACGCCGCTTGCGCGGCCTACTGCGAACAAAATCCAGACTGCGTAAAGTGTTCCACAAAATATGGATGCGGGCGCGGCTATAAGCGCATGGACAGTTGGACCGGTCGCGGCACCAACTGGCACGCGTGTAAGAAAAGATAGCGCAACGGCTGCAACCAGGATTCCTGAGTTCCGGGAGGCAACTGATGAAGGCATGGATTAAGTACGCTGCACCCGTAGCTGTCGTGTCGCTTATTGCATTGTTCGCTTGGGTATGGGTTGAGTACCTGCAGCAACGCCCTTGGCCACCGGAACTGAATAGCCCAGGCGCCACATTTCAGTCTGGAGATGTGTATACCTTTACCTGGATCCCGGCTGCAACCGGGCCAAAGGCCGAATTTTATTACCTGCAGCAATCAACGAATAAGAATTTCAGCTCACCCACCGCATATAAAGTGGCGCACCAAGCTGCCGGGACTCAACAACAATCAGGTCAAATCGTCGCACCGGAAGGTCCGGTAACGTATTATTATCGGATTGTCGCCGGCTATACGAGTAAATATTTCAGCCCGGCGGATATACTGAGTGACCCCTCTAACGTCGTTTCAATATCAATCACGCCGTTACCGACTCCTTCGGTTTTACCTATTACCAAGAAGCTGTATTCCGGTGAAGATTACACTATCAGCTGGACGTCGATCACAAAGGCGAATGCCTATCTACTGGAAGAGAAACGGCCAGATGGCGCCACCAAGGATTACAAGCCAACCACCACCTCACACAAGTTTGTTGCACCACCGCTCAAACAAGATGGCAGTTTTTCCTATCGCGTTAAAGCGGCGAATGCCGCTGGTTCAAAATGGGTCTATATTACCGGCTGGTCCAACCAACAGAGCATAATGATTACGCATGTGGAGCCGCCGCCAAATCTAAAAGTCAGCCCGAGCTCTGTTCACTACCCAAATAAGTACCAGCTGAGTTGGGGAGTCCCGACTCCCGGACCACAGCCGACTACGTCCTACACCTATAGTCTGCGCGAGAAAAAATCATCGCAGCCTCCCAAGGTGCTTGCCGCGCAAAGCCAGACAACGTATACCGCTGCGGCGCCTAAGGTGACGAGTAGTACGACTCACGTCTATGAGGTGATGGCGTATTTTGGTAAGAATCCAATGACGTTCTTTTCATCGCCGGTTAGCGTCACGATTACACCACCACCACCGCCACCGCCGCCCCAGATTACGAGTGTGTCGCCAGATATGGCGCCGATAGGAACCGAGGTGACGATTAATGGCAAGTACTTTAGCGGGGCGAAACTCGAATTGTATTCCTCCGCCACCGGCAAAAGCATCACTGTGACACCGAAGAGTCTTACGGCCGATAAGGTCGTATTCAAGGTGCCGTCGGCGGCGTCGTTAAAGACCACCCATGTCCAGCTTATCGTTAACAAGGTCACTGTCAAAAAGGCCTTTCAAGTGACACGTGCGACCGGCAAGTTCGTGGAACGGCAAGACAAGGTGCAACCCAAAACCCATACCTGCGGCAAGTTTACTGCAGAGGTGGATTGGCCTCCAAAACAACTCAACATATTCACCGGCCGATTCAAGCAAGGCACGACACCCTTGATCAACTTTGCAACCGGGTTTAAGGGTACGAATATGGTCAAGAGCGGCTTAGGATTCTCTAAAAACTGCAAGGTCGGCGTTATGGTTGCCGCGACCACCGGTGGCTTGGTTCAGCCGGCCTACGTCAATTTTTACAATATCGGTTTCAAAGTAGACAGCCAGACGAACCCGGGTACCAAGATCAGCGGACCTCACGGCATAGAACCCAGCGCGTTTTACGTCGAGGGTTATAAGTTGCTGTTCAGCCCTGACGATACCATTGCCGCGGTGGTCAATCGAAATAAGTTGGGGCCCACCAAGCTTTGGATCTACATCGTCGATATGTTGACCGGTAAACAACTATACGCCGACGGTTTTAACAATCCCATGTTCAGTCTCAGTGTCGACAAAAAGAACAATATCAGCTTTAAGCCCAGTGGAGCGCAAAGCAAATTAATCAAGATTCCAACGCCATAACCAATGACGCAGCGACATAATCGACTCGAGTTTTTCGATCTTCTCGCCAACGGCGCCTACTGAGTTACCTTGTTCTTCCGTCGGTGCGTAGGAAACCTTCCGGCCGCACGACGAAGGGAAAAGAAGAAAAGGGGTCGGAACCCTTTGGGAATAGAAAAGGGTACTGACCCACTGCTGTCGCATGAAACGCGGATAGAGACGTCGAAATGCGTTGTTTTATGGGGCGTTGGTTGAGCCCTGCACCGTAAGGGACATGAACCGGTGGATACATTCCGCGACCCGCCGTGAATCCATCCATGGAGGCTCGGATGCCGCATCCGTGCGACCCATTCATGTCGACGCATGGGTTTGAGATTATGTGGGACAGCGTTGGGTGCTGCCCCCTTTTCCGGGGGCACTCTAGACATAGTCCTTGTACTTCTCGAGGTGGCGTACCGGCATGGACAGGGCGTCGCGGCGGAACGGATCGCCCAGCTCGCGGGTGACCATCACTTCGACGATGGTGGTCTTGCCGTCCTTTTGCGCCTCGCAAGCGGTGTTGAGCGCATCGCCCACGTCGCCGAGCTGGTCGATGGTCACGCCCTCGGCACCCATCGACCGCGCCACCGCGGCGAAGCTCGGGTTTTCCAGGTTGGAGCCGACGAACCGGCGGTGGTAGAAATCCACCTGGTTCTTCTTCTCCGCGCCCCACTGCTTGTTGTTAAACACCACCGCGGTCACCGGGATGTCCTCGCGCACGCAGGTCAGGATTTCGCCCATGCTCATCGCCCACGCGCCGTCGCCCACGTACGCCACCGCCGGACGCTCCGGCGCCGCCAGTTTGGCGCCGATGATCGCCGGAAACGCGTAGCCGCAGTTGCCGAAGCTCATCGCCGCGAACATGCTGCGCGGCTGCTCGAAGCGCAGATAACTGTTCGAAATCGAACAGATATTGCCGATGTCGGTGGACACCATGGCATTGGCGGGCAGCGCCTTTTCCAACTCGCGCAGCATCTGCCGCGGATGCATCTCCTTGGCGTCCTTGATCATGTCCAGGCTGTACGGATCGGTCTCGTGGTGCCAGGCATCGAGCTCCGCTTCCCACTCGGCCTTTTCGCTGCGCATGGTCTCGGCGCGTTGCTCGCGGTTGGCGGCACAGGCCAGGTCCTTGCCCGCGAGCCGGGCGTTTAATGCCTCGGCGGCGGCCTTGGCGTCGCCGCAGATTCCCACCGATATCTTCTTCACCAGTCCCAGCATCTTGGCGTCGTTGTCCACCTGAATGATCTTGGCGTTCTCCGGCCAGTACTCCAGGCCATGCTGGGGCAGGGTGCCGAACGGGCCCAGGCGTGTGCCCAGCGCCAGCACCACGTCCGCCTGGCTGATCAGCTTCATGCCCGCCTTGGAGCCCTGGTAGCCCAAAGGCCCGCACCACAGCGGGTGGCTGGCCGGAAACGCGTCGTTGTGCAGGTAACTGGTCACCACCGGTGCACCGAGTCGTTCCGCCAGGGCCACCGCCGCCGGCACGCCTTCCGAGAGAATCACCCCGCCGCCGGAGACGATCACCGGAAAATTGGCCGACGCCAGAAGCTGCGCGGCCTGGTCCAGGCTGTCGCTGCCGCCGGGGCCGCGCTCCACCCGGATCGGCGCCGGTATCTGGTACTCGTGCTCGCCGTAAAACAGGTCCCGCGGGATGTTGAGTTGCGCCGGCGCCATTTCCAACATCGCGCGGTCGAAACATCGCGCGGTGAACTCGGCCATGCGCCTGGCGTTGTTCACGTGGGCCTGATACTTGGTAATGGTCTCAAAAAACGGCAGCTGCTGGGCCTCCTGGAAGCCCCCCAGCCCCTGGGTCATGGTCCCGGTCTCCGGTGTAATCACCACCACCGGCGAATGCGCCCAGTAGGCGGCGGCGATCGCGGTGACGAAATTGGTGATCCCGGGCCCGTTCTGGGCGATGCATACCCCATGGCGGCCGCTTACCCGCGCGTAGCCGTCGGCCATGTGCCCGGCGCCCTGCTCGTGCACCACGGGCACATAACGAATGCCGGCGGCGGGAAAGATGTCCAGTGCGTCCATGCACGCCGAGCCGACGATGCCGAATACGTCGGTGACGCCGTTCGCCACCAGGGTTTCCACGAACGCCTCCGACGGCGTCATCAGGCGCTTGCCGGTCACCACCCCGCGCTCAGGGAGAGGATGGGTCATGAGAATTCTCCTTTGGTTGAATGTTCAAGAGTGTTGATAAGGGACCGTGAGGATGTTAACGCGCGTTGTGGTGTGCGTCCTCCACGATCATGTCGGCGGCCTTCTCGGCGATCATGATGGTCGGCGCGTTGGTGTTGCCGGAAACGATCTCCGGCATGATCGACGCGTCGACCACCCGCAGGCGTCCTATGCCGTGCACCCGCAACCGGTCATCCACCACGGCCGTCTCGTCGTCCCCCATCTTGCACGTACCGACGGGGTGATAGATGGTCTGGCTGTGCAGTCTTGCCGCCTGCAGTAACTCGTCATCGGTCTGATACTGGGAGCCCGGCACGAATTCGGACAGAATATGCGGCGCCAGGGAGGGCGCCGCGGCGATCCGCCGCGCCACCTTGATGCCGGCGATCGCGACTTGGTGGTCGCGCTCGTCGGACAGGTAGTTGGGGTGAATCGCCGGATATTGCAGCGGGTCTTTGGATTCGATCTCCAGGTGTCCGCGGCTGTACGGGCGCAGTTGACACACCGAGGAGGTGAATGCCGAAAACTTGTGCGCGCCGTCACCGGGCTTGTCGGCGCTCAAGGGTTGCATGTGAAACTGGATGTCGGGGCGGTCCACGGAAGGATCGGACTTGGTGAAGATCGCCACCTGGCTGGCGGCCAGGGTCAAGGGCCCGGTACGGGTGAGCGCGTACTGCAGACCGACCCATACCTGTTTCAGCAGGCTGTTGACCTCGTCGTTGAGAGTGCGTTGACTGGTCTTGAACACCAGACGGATCTGCAGGTGATCCTGCAGGTTGCGGCCGACACCGGGCAGATCGTGAACCTCCGGTATCCCGACGCGGTGCAATAAATCCCCCGGCCCGACACCGGAACACTGCAGAATCTGCGGTGAACCGATGGCGCCCGCGGACAGGATCACCTCCGATTCGGCACCGACCTGGTGCATGCGGCCACCCAGCATGTATTCCACGCCGATCGCCTGGTTGCCTTCGAACAGCACCCGGGTGGTTTGGGCACGAGTCTGCACGTCCAGGTTGGCACGTCTTTTCGCGGGCCGTAAAAATCCCTTGGCGGTGCTCCAGCGCAATCCCTTGTAGGCGGTCTGCTGAAAATAACCCACCCCCTCCTGGGTCGCCCCGTTGCAATCATCGTTGCGGGGTATGCCGATCTCGGTGGCCGCCTGGATGAAGTAGTCGGCGATCGGTCGACGCAGGCGCAGATCGGAGACCTTCTGCGGTCCACTGACACCGTGGTAGGCGTCGGCGCCTCGCTCCTGGTCCTCCGACTTTTTGAAGTAGGGGAGCACATCGTCGTAGGACCAGCCCGAGTTACCCAGATCCGCCCAGCGGTCGTAATCTTCCTTTTGACCGCGCACGTACAACAATCCGTTCAACGAACCTGATCCCCCAAGCACCTTACCCCGCGGCCATTGCAATTGACGGCCGGCTATCCCTGGGTCCGGCTCGGTGATGTAGCACCAGTCGGTCTTCGGGTTGTGCATGGTCTTGAAGTAGCCGACCGGAATATGGATCCACGGACTGAGATCGCGGGCGCCGGCCTCGAGCAACAGCACCCGCGTTCGTGAGTCTTGTGATAGACGGTAGGCGAGCACACAACCGGCCGATCCGGCGCCGACGATAATGTAATGGTAATTCTGGTCACTTGTGCTCATGAGCGTTATTCCAGATCCGATCACGTCATCCGCGATTTGCTCGATCACCTCTCGGTAAGCACCGGGCAGTGCGCCAGGATGTTGACCTTGTGCGCGACGCTGCCGATCAGCATGTCTTTAATTCCCGTCAGGCCGCAGATGCCCATGGCGATGAGAGCTACTGTCTCGGTCTTAGCCGGATCCGACTTATTGTATAGGTAAACCATGAGACGCGCTGACCCCCTTTAACAGTTCGTCGAGTCTTACATATTGAATTGATCAAATGCGGAAATCTGATTCCCGATGACTTGATCCCGTCAGAGCCGCAGATTGCAGCGACTCTCGACGTCAGTCAGGGAACCGTGAAGAAAGCAATGGAGAATCTGTTCTCACAAAAGCGCCTGTACCGGCATCGGGACAAAGGGGCCTGTTTCTTTAGAATCGACTTCAATAACGGTCTATTCCGTTTCTTTTCCTACCGCGATGAGAAAGGGCAACAGGTACGTGTCCACGAGGAAACGACTATCAGCAAGTTTAAAACCGGCACTGCGAAAGTCTGCAAGCGGTTGGAAGTGCCGACGGGAACAGAGTCGTTGCAGTTCGAGCGCGTCGCCTAAGTCCACACTTCGCAGTTAAACAGCCGAGGCGTTCGTGGGCGGCTGTCCTTGCCGCCAACGGAACCGGCAATGCATACGCGTTGAGACCGCTGACGCGGCCGCCGCGACTAGGCGCCCTGCACCATCGATCGCCCCAGTCGGCTACGGCGGATGCGGCGAAATCTCTTGCGGAGAACCGGGCGTTCGTCCTCGCGGTTTACCCGCGTGCGCAGATATCTGACGCCAAGGAAGATGAGGCCCATCACAAGAGGAATAGCGAGTCCGGTGGTCACTTCGATGTCCACTTTAACGCCAGATGCCTTTACTGCCTTTAAGGCGTAACTCAGCAGACCGACAGAGTAATAGGTCAACACGACCACGGAGAGCCCCTCCACGGTTTCCTGGAGGCGCACCTGCATGTGTGACCGACGATCCATGGAACGCAACAGATCGCGTGTTTGCTCCTCGGTGGCAATCTCTACTCGGGTGCGTAACAGGTCCGATGCGCGGGACACTCCCGTGGACAACGCCACCTTACGGTTGCGGACTGCGGCGCAGGTGTCAGTGGCCGGAGTCAAGCGTCGCTCCATGAACTCCTGAATCGTTTGCAGACCGTGAATGCGGCGTTCGCGCAGCTCCGCGATTCGGCTCTGCACCAACTGGTGGTACGCCAGAGAGGCGCCAAAACGATAGTTCGTCGCGGCGGATAGATTTTCGACTTCGGCGGCCAAACCGGACAATTCTTGAAGAAGGTGCCGCTCGTCCTCCACGCCGTCCAGTTCGATCGTCTTGCCGGTCAACATCGCCAACCGCTCCTCCAGCACCGCCAACTGCGGCGTATACCTGCGAATCAGCGGTAAGGACAGCACCGCGAGCGTCCTGTATGTCTCGATTTCCAGCAGGCGTTGGGCCACGCGCCCCGCCTGTCGGCGTCGTAAATTGATGTCGCGCACCAATATACGCCCGAAACCGTCCGCATGAATCCGGTAATCCGTCCAAACGGCGGCGGCGCCGGCGGCTAGTCGGCTGCCGATCACCGTATTGCCCGCGAAAAGCAGACCCAGGTCTTCCAACTCCCTTTGTGGTGCCCGCCGATCCTCGATCGCCAGATGGGTCGCGACAACGACCTGCCCGGGGAGCTGTTGCAGCCACTCTGAAGGCACCTGACTGATAGCGGGAACCGCGAACGGTGTGTCGAAGGGCGCCGCATGGAAAAAGGTGTAGGTGGAAAACTCGGTGTGACGTTCCCACTTGAACCGAAAAGAACCCAGCTGTTCGCTGTAGTGATTGGCGGATTCGGCCGGTGGATTAACGCCATAGCGCTCGCAAAGCTGGACGATCAGACGGCGCTCCTCAAGGATCGCATCGCCGTCGTGCATCAATGCCAAGTGGGACGCTTGTACCGGCGCCGCCAGCAGCTCATACGGTCGCGCGTGAAGCTCGTTGTTCAAGCCAAAGCGCAATGGATGCTCGACCACGCCGGCCACGCTGCCGCGCAGGGGCTCGGCGGGGACAACTGCCGCGAAATCATTCAAATGTGTAATCTGTTTCTCCATTTATCAATCTCCAAAGAATTCGTTACGGATCTTCTCACCGAGCGCGGTATCGCGCGGGTCACCGGTGCGCTCCAAAGCTTGTTCGGAGGCGGAACTCAGTGACGGCGAGAAAGGTCTATCCCGGTGCGGCACATGGCAGCGGGACAAGAAATTTGATCTTGTAAACACTCGCACCCGTGTTCAGGTGCGCCTACAACCCCCAACTATGGGTCTGTAATCCCTTAATATTCTTAGTATTTTTCAGCAACGATCGTATCAGGCCCCCTCCCCGACAGTCAATCATTGCAACACACCCTTGTGACGAATTTATGACGAAAATCCCGGAAACCGGCACAGTTTGGATGACCGGCGTGCCGACGATCCGCGAAATTCAAGACGAAATTCAAGACACCCAAGAAATCGGGCAAGCAAAAGGAATTTCAAGACACCGAACAAATTGGATACGCGGCATCCTGCGAGACGCATTCTCCGACCACTGACCATTGCGTGGAGGGCGAGGCGGATGCCGTAGTGGTGGCAGAGATCAGCGGCGCTCCCGGTCGCAATTAGAACCGGTTGTTAATTGCATAAACACCCAAACCGCTTATCTGAAACTACATTACGCCCGCCGCGTCAATGGGCTATACTCGGCGCTCTTGCTTGGGATGTTGTACACCATAATCGCCGTCTCTGTACGCCGATTTATGCGGCGGATTGGACCACTACCAATCCGTGACGCAATCGCACCTGACTCATATACCGCCGCCATGTGGTGCGGCCTGATAATTTTTCCAATGATGCGAATTATGTCGAAGTTAGCAGCCGCTCTTGTGATGTTTGTGATTCTTGTGCCGGGAACCGCCGTAGCGCAACAGGGCGGTCAGGGGCAAAGCTTTCCGTTTTTTACTCCCTGGACTACAACGCAGCCGCCCAAGACGCAGGCGGTCCGCCCGTTCTGGCCAACGACCCAACCCGCCCGCCGCAAACAACCGGCCGGCGGATCATCGTTTCCCTGGTTTGGTCAAGCGGCGCCCGGCCCGCGCTACAACTATTCCGCCCCTACTTACGGCAGTAGTTTCATGGCGCCGTTTCAGGGCGGCACGATGATGAATCCGGGGATGAACATGAATATGTTTTCGCCGATGATGCAGGGGGCGATGGGGTTTATGGCACCGGTGGCGGTGAATTACGCGGTGGCGTCGATGAACCCAACCACCATGACCAACTTCTTTGGTTTGATGGCGCAGCCCAACACTGGTTTCGGCGGCATGGGCTTCGGCGCCGCGCCGATGTTCGGCTCGCCGTTTGGCGCGTCGTCCTTTGCGGGTACGCCGTTTGGCGCCGCACCACGCGTTCCGGGATTTCCGTTCGTCTCCCAATCGG
This sequence comes from uncultured Gammaproteobacteria bacterium, assembly GCA_947259175.1. Lineage (GTDB taxonomy): Bacteria > Pseudomonadota > Gammaproteobacteria > Arenicellales > JAANXG01 > CALZGZ01. Next base: position 26,987 of record CAMYKW010000060.1, read on the forward strand.
CCCCACGCGTCGCCCCCAACCCGTTCGCCGCTTTCCTGAACCCGCGCCGCTGACCCGGCATCAATCCGCCGCCTTACGCCCTGCGCCGGTCGACACACAACACTCCATCGGGTTGTGCGGGACGCGAACGATCGGTCACGGGATCGCGGTGGGGAGCATCAGCCTCGCAAACCAAAATCACCCTAGCGATGGAACTTTTGCCGCTGCTTGCGGCCTAACCCGACAGTCGTCCATCAGTAAATTCTTGCTGTCTTTCTGCGCGCCATGTCGCTACGAGTCAAGAAATCACTATATTACCTGCTCGCGCTCACATTGCTGTTGGGACCGCTACAGTCCGTGATTGCGAAAGCGGGCATGTCCAATCATTCCGGTGCCAACACCGAGACATGCGCCATGCATCACCATGTGGCGACAACCGATGCGTCTATGCAGCACAATCAAGCCGTTGACCAGGCCGTTATGTGCGATCATGCGGGTTCGTGCAGCCACGGGGTGTGTGCATCCGGATCGTGTATGTCGCAAATGCCTTTCTTGAGAAATATTGTTTCAACCTCGGTAGCGGCACGATCGGGAGAGCAGACCGGACTCCTGAGTTCGGTGATCGTCAATCTGTTCGGTCCCCCCCGCCACAAACCACCGCGCGCTTAATTTCTCTGCAAAGAAGCCGGTTCCCGGTTTCGAAATATCCAATTTTTTTCTGTTGATGCTGTTGGGCTTTGGCCACAGCGCTTTAATTAGGAATGCGAATCATGAATCGTTTTTTTGTTCCTCACAGTGGGGGGGTCAATCTGTCCCGACGTCGCTTTGTCACCGGCATAGCGGCAGGCGGCGCGCTGCTGGGTGCGGGTGTGGCGTCCGGTATTGCTTCGACGGCCCCGATGCGCAAGCAGAAGCTGCAGACCTTGACCGGCACCCGTTTTGATCTGACCTACAGCCCCACACCGGTCAACTTTACCGGCCGAGAACGGTTTGCCACGGCCATTAATGGCTCCGTACCGGCGCCAACGCTGCGCTGGCGCGAAGGTGACACCGTGACTTTGAAGGTCACGAATCACCTGGCCGAAGATACCTCTATTCACTGGCACGGCATGATCCTGCCGAGCAGTCAGGACGGCGTGCCAAATATCAGCGACGGCTTTCCTGGAATCAAACCGGGCGACAGCTTTACCTATCGATTTCCGGTCATACAGAGTGGGACTTTCTGGTACCACAGTCATTCCGGCTTTCAGGAACCCACCGGCGCCTATGGGGCGATCGTCATCGACCCGAAGGAACCGGAACCGTTCAGTTACGATCGGGATTACGTGGTCGTGCTGTCCGACTGGAGTGACGAAGACCCGACTCATATCTACGCCAAGCTGAAGAAGCTGTCCCACTACTACAATTTTCGCGAACGCACCATTTTCGACGCAATGCGTGAAGTCGGCGAAAAAGGCTGGAAGGGATTCTGGACCGAGCGCGGCATGTGGAATCAGATGCGCATGTCCGACCGCGATATATCGGATGTCACGGGTTATACCTATACCTTCCTGATGAATGGTCAGGTTCCGGCCGAGGGCTGGACGGGTCTGTTCAAGCGTGGCGAAAAAATTCGCCTGCGATTCATCAATGCGGCAGCGATGACATTCTTTGATGTGCGCATTCCCGGTTTGAAAATGACGGTGGTGGCGGCGGATGGTCAGAACGTGCAACCGGTTACTGTCGAAGAGTTCCGCATCGGCGTTGCCGAAACTTACGACGTCATTGTCGAGCCCAGTATCGAGCAGGCATATGCCATCTTCGCGCAGGCGATCGACCGCTCCGGTTACGCGCGGGGGACGTTAACGCCCAATCCGGCCATGGCCGCCGCGGTGCCGGAGATGGATCCTGCGCCGGTCCTCGGTCATGGTGACATGGGAATGAGCATGATGGGCATGGACCACAGCGGCCACGACATGGGCGGCGGCGGCATGAAGGGCATGGACCACAGCGGCCATGACATGGGCGGCGGCGCGAAGGGCATGGACCACAGCGGCCATGACATGGGCGGCGGCATGAAGGGCATGGATCACAGCGGCCACGACATGGGCGGCGGCGGTATGAAGGGCACGGCGTCGCGGCCCCAATATGGTTCTGGCAAGGCCGGTTTCGGCAGCAGTCGTAACGTGGTCCACGCGGATACGGAGTACGGTCCGCATATCGACATGCGGGCCGACGCGCCGGAATACAGGATCGACGATCCCGGTATCGGTTTGCGCCACGGCAAACGTCGTGTGCTGACTTATGCCGATCTGAAGAATCTTTACAAGACACCGGATCCGCGCGAACCCGAGCGGGAGATTGACCTGCATCTGACCGGCAATATGAGCCGTTACATGTGGTCCATCAACGGCATCAAATTTGCTAATGCCGAGCCGCTGAAGTTCAGGTATGGCGAACGGCTTCGCATCAACTTCATCAATGACACGATGATGAATCATCCGATGCATCTGCATGGCATGTGGAGCGACCTGGAAACGGGCGATCCCGGTTACATTCCGCGAAAACATACGACCATTGTTCAACCGGGATCCAGACTCAGCTATCTGGTGACGGCGGACGCGTTGGGTGGCTGGGCATTTCACTGCCACCTGTTTTTCCACATGCTGGGCATGTTCCGCAAAGTTGAAGTGAGCTAGGGGGACTGGAATGAAAAAACTATTCATTACTTTGGTGTGCCTGCTCACCTCAGCAAACAGCCTGGCCGGTGGTCGGAGCGATGACCCGCTGTTGGGCAAGCTTATGATTGGTCAATTCGAAGTGCGTGAAGCCGACGGGTCGGACCCCGTTGTGCTGGAGGCGCAAGGATGGCTGGGCAGGGACCTGCACAAGTTTTGGGTCAAAGCCGACGTCGAGCGGGTCGGCAGCGAAACCGAGGAAGCGGAGCTGCAGTTGCTCTACAGCCGGGCGGTCGCACCCTACTGGGATCTGCAGGTCGGTTGGCGTCATGACGATAGGCCGAAACCGAATCGAGATTGGCTCGCGTTGGGCCTTCAGGGACTTTCGCCGTATTATTTTGAAATTGACGCCGCGGCATTCATCGGCGAGGACAGCCGCACCGCATTGCGATTGGAAGCTGAATACGAAATTCTATTCACGCAAAAACTCATCCTCACTCCCGAAGTCGAGCTCAACTTATTTGGCAAAGATGATCCCGAGTTGGGTATCGGTTCCGGCTTGGCAAACGCGCAGGCGGGTTTGCGCCTGCGCTATGAATTCAGGAGGGAATTTGCGCCCTATATCGGCATTAACTGGACCAAGCTTTTTAATGGTACCGCCGACTCGGCTCGTGAAGAAGGTGAGGAAACCAGTGACACCCAGTTCGTTGCAGGCATCAGGGCCTGGTTTTAGCCGCAAAACCGGCGGTCCGTCCGCAACGGGCTGACCGCCGTTCCAGGAGTGACGGGTTCAATCCAAACAAAACCAGCAGTTGCCGGCGATTGACCCGGCATCGGCGCGGCGAAGCAAGATCTCAATGTGCGCACGGCGCCGTTGCCGGTCGACGCGACGCGGCGCTGTGCCGTAGCTGCACGATGGCGATCACGCCATGCGCGACCAGCAGTACCGGCACGAACAGCGCCGGGATAAAGTACGTCGCCCCCAAGTGTCCGTCCGCGGTGTAACGCAAGCCTTGCAGCACGGCGTTGAACAGATCCAGCGCGCCGAAGACATTGAAGACCCAGATCAGCGCCCCCGCCAAGAACCAACTCCGGCGTAACGCCAGCAGCGCGATCAGCGCCAACACCGCCGCGGCCAAGTCGCCCCAGGCGGCGGGTGCAGCGAACCGCGGGTCCAACGCCTCCGCCGTAACCCCTGGGATCAAGAACGCCAGACCCACGTAGCGCAGCGTATTCAAAAGCAGCAGCGGCGTCAGCGCATCGACCAGCGGCTTGCCCGCCATCCATGGCAGGACATACCACTTTGCGACCAGCCACCAGGTGAGCACACCGATGACGATGCTGCCTGGCAACAACAGGTCGATCATGAAGCCGCCCTTTGTAACGGACGCACCAGGGTTGTGGTAGATGCGTCGATAGCGTAACTACCCGCGCCGAGAAAAACCTGCGCTACGGCGACGGCAGCCAGAAACACGGGATATTCCCAGCCGCCGCCGTTGTTGGTAAACAGCCAGCCGTTCGCCCAGTGCGCCCACGCCGCGCCAAGCAGCACGGGCACGACCGCCGCCGCTGCGATACGCACGCGGTAGCCCAGCACCAGTGCGACCCCGGCAGCCGCTTCGATGGCGAAGACCGCGTAGGCGCCGGCCGCGGGCAGGCCGAGGGAGGCGAAGAACTGCGCCGTCCCCGGCAGCGTAAAGACAACGAGTTTCAAATACAGGCTGTGGGCGATTAGCACCAGTCCGAGGCTGACCCGGGTTACGAGTGCGCCGTGGTCTTGAATGTTGGTATTCATGGGTTTCTCCTGAGCGTAAAGTTGTGTTCGGAGTGGAAAATTTATCCCTTGTAATAAAGCAAGTAAATTATCAAAATAGGCAAAATAATATTGCAAATTTGCAAATATGGATTGGGACGATCTACGTTACTTTCTGGCGGTCGCGCAGGCGCGCTCGCTCCAGGGCGCGGCGCGCAGACTGGGAGTGAATCATTCGACGGTATTCCGGCGCATCAACCGCTTCGAAGACACGGTGGGGGCGCGGCTGTTTGAGCGCCTGACGGATGGTTACCAACTAACCGCGGCGGGCGACGAGTTGTTGGCGCACGCGGCGCGCGTCGGCGAGGAGATCGACCTGCTGCAGCTCAAAGTGCTCGGCAAGGACTATCGCCCCAGCGGCAAGATCCGGCTGACCGCGCCGGACAACCTGGCCTACGAATATCTTCCGCGTTATCTGACGGCGTTCTCGAAGCGCTATCCGGAGATCACGTTTGAACTGGTGGTCGGCGCGGAAAGCCTCGATCTGACGCGCCGCGAGGCGGATGTGGCCGTACGCGCCACCACCAATCCGCCGCCCCACCTGGTGGGCCGCAAGGTGTTTTCGCTGCAATGGTATTACTACGCGGCGAAACCTTACTTACGCCGTCATGGCTGGCCGGAGGGCTCGCAACAACTTGCCGGCCACCGCCTGATCGGCGCCGATGGCGCGCTCAGGCGTATCCCCGCGTTCCGGCAACTCGAAGCGGAGCGCGCCGATGACATTGTCATGACCTGCTCCACGCTGAACGCAATGTCGGCGATGGCCGCCGCCGGCCACGGCATCGCATTGCTCCCCGACGATCAGGCCAAATCAACTCTCGAGCGGCTATTTTCATGCACCCCTTCGTTCGTGTCGGAAATCTGGTTGCTGACCCACCCCGAGTTGCGCCGCACGGAGCGCATTCGCCTGCTGATGGACCACTTGGTGGAATCGTTTCGCGCGGATCGCCGTCTACAAGGCGTAGCGTTAGTTATCTAATGGTGCCCCGGCGAGTTGGTGCTAAAACGCTCAGTCCGCATGCGCTACCGATCGTCCGTATCGCGATGTTCTCCCATGTACCCGAAGCGCACATAACTTCACCTAAGGGTACCGACCCACTGCTGTCCCATGAAACGCGGATAGAGACGTCGAAATGCATTGTCTTATGGGGTGTTGGTTGAGCCCTGCACCGTAAGGGACATGAACCGGTGGATACATTCCGCGACCCGCCGTGAATCCATCCATGGAGGCTCGGATGCCGCATCCGTGCGTATGTGGGACAGCGTTGGGTACCGACCCCTTTTTCTTTCTTTTCTTTTGCTTTCATTCGGCGATGAAAGACCCCATTTGAGTGATCAGTTGTTTCTTAGATTCTCGTTAATTTGCTCCAGCAGGCGGTTCATCCGGTCGAACTCGTCGGTGTAGTTCGTTTTCTCCGCGTATTCCTGAATGTTTGCTTCTATTTTCTCGAAGTACTCGCCGACCACGGGAAGGCTGACGAGTTGGGTGAGGATCCAGATGAATATACCCAGCACCACCGTCATGCCGACGGTAATGCCGAATCCTCTGCTTATACCGGCCAGGAAATTGGTCCACATGATTTTTCTGGTCGACTTCAGGTACTGTAAATATTCGACCACTCCCGCCGCTTCGAAAGCCTTGATCAATTCTTTGTCTGGAGAGCTGTGCGTTGATGATGTCATATTGGACGCCATAGAGTATTTATCGTGTGGTGTGGGAATATACAGGGAATGCGTCGGCCATCAAATGCCGGCGACCCGGGCGGTTCATGGGGCGGCGTGCTCGACGATTGAATCGTGTTTGGTGTTGTTCCATGGCGTCCTTGTCATGATATTTTTCGATACGGCGGAGGACTCAAGATCACAATGAGTAGACTGTCCGCGATTTAAGGATTTAAGGGATCAGTACAGTTTAAGGAACAATAAGGGGTGAGAACCCTTACGGGATCTCTGACCCCCTTTTACCAGTATCGTCGGGCGGCACAATTCACCGCATAAATTGGACCATTGACTTCCCAACCACGACCGGGGGTCAGGTCTTTCATTGCCACATTATCAAGACCAACCACGACTGGGGGTCAGGTCTTTCATTGCCACATTATCAAGACCCGACCTGCTTTAATTGACTGTTGCGATGGTTTGCCGGGATTCCGGGACGGCGGTTTCTGCCCCCCCAGCCCTTTTTGTCATTCTGAGCGACAGCGAAGAATCTTTTCAGCGCCAGATGACACCACACTGATCAACGGCAAGATCCTTCGGCCCTTCGGGCCTCAGGATGACAAAGGGGACGTGACTGTGGGTTTCCAACCGCGAAAGTTCGCGGCCACTTGTCGCCCTGCATTGCCGCTGGTGACGTCGTTTGTGCTTGATCCGGGTCATGGAAATCCCGCCCTACACCGGTCATGCTTTAGGTGCAAACTCATC
>CAMYKW010000061.1 GCA_947259175.1 uncultured Gammaproteobacteria bacterium
CCCTGGTTCGTTGAAATCTGCAATATGATCCTCGATATTCCGTAGCACCCGTTGCTTGATGTCCGCTTCACTTATTCCCACTAACAACGCCACGAATTCGTCTCCGCCATACCGCGCGACAACGTCGGATTTGCGAAGCGAGTTCTTGAGAATAGTTGCTGCTTCTATCAAGGCGCGGTCACCTTCTATATGACCCAATATGTCGTTAATGGGTTTCAGGTTGTCCATATCGGCGAACAGAAGAGCAATCGGCAAATCATTGCGAATGGCGAGTCTGATTTGCTGCCCTGCTAGGAGGTAGAAACCTTGCCGATTCAATAAACCGGTCAACATGTCGGTGACCGATGATTCGTCGTGCTTTACCGCCCCGATACCGCGAAAACCCATCAACTGCCCTGAGTCACTGAGAATAGGCGTGCCGCTGGTAACCAACCATACCGATCTCCCATTCCTGTGGACATTGTGGTTGATAAATCTGCGAAACGGTTGCTTAGTAGAGATTATCTGCAGCACCTCCTGTTTTAGGGGTTCTCTTTCGTCTGGATGAAACAAATCGTATAGATGCTTGCCGAGCATTTCCTCGGCGGTGTAACCCAGTATCCGTTCCACCACGGAACTCGCGTAGACAAACTTGCCCTCGGTATCGACTTCCCAAATCCACTCGTTTGCATTTTCCGCGATATCTTGAAATCGCTGCTCGCTTTTCGTGAGCTTATGCAGGGCGGCTTTGTGATCTTGGACGCGTTGAGTGAACGGCTTGTACACCAGCAGCACCAAAACCAGTCCCAACACCAACGATTGTAAACCTGCGGCGAAAAATGCTTCCGTCAGTTTGGATATGGGAGACATATTGTCTATCAGCAGCATCGTCGTGCTCTCGGACACGAACAGCAAGATCATTACCGCCACAATTACCCGTAGTGGATTACTTGTTAAACGCATGATCATGAGTAGTTTCGATGCTTCTCAGCAGGTTTGGCGTACGGCGAAACGCTCGCATAACACGGGGCTTTCCCCGCGTTGGCCGGAATTTCGGGGAGGCAGACGCTATTCACATTCAAGCATATAACACGTCAACCTCGTTACCAGTTGGGATTGACCAGTTGCCAAGAAATACCGATCGACGGAGCGCGCAACCCCAGCCAGTTATCCTCCAGCCTATATCACTAACGTATTGTGTCTGTGTGCACCAAAGTGATGCATCGAGGCGGTCGCTTCTACGCCGCCCCCGGCGACACCGTCCAGGGTGTCCGCCGCACCGATGGATTCCCAACCCGCCGGTCATTCTGCTACGGGATGACCGGGTACTCCACGATGTCCACCCAGCAGGGTCTCTTCTTGATAAAGTCGTCCGGCCACTTGTTCAGGAGCACGCCGTTGGCATATCCGTGTGCCGGCGTAAACACATAACAAATTTAATCATTTCCGCATACCCCTTTGTTGGCTCGGTTCATAGCAAGATCACTGTATCATTGATTACATACCACTTTTAGAACTTGCCGTGGTCTTTCTTTCGTTCGATGTGCGGGGAGATCGCTTTAGAGCGATCCAGGTTGCTTGTCCATAACAACAACTCATTAGACCGGGGTAGCCACAGATCGATTTGAAAAGCTGTCCGCGGCGGCAGTGGGACCGGTGCCACCGTTACACAGCTGCATGTCGTGGAGTGGACTTGTTCGACTATGCCGATGAAAGCAGCATCACCGGCCTGTTTAGATCACCTACACACGTTTCATCTGCTCGGTGTGCATCAAGCAATTGTCAGCCAACACGGTCTAGTTAGATTAAGAGGCAGCGTAGTCTTTATGCGGCAATACGCCATCCAGGATCGACAGATGCAAAATCTAGTCTTGCCTCAATCAAAGACCTCAACGGGAGGATCCCTCGCGGCGCTTGAGGATGCGCCCATCTTCGGCAGTATCCGCATCGATATGTTGCGATTTCTACTCGACCGGGCCTCGTTGACCTCGGTTGGAAGAGGGAACCTGTATTTTCGGGAGGGAGATCAGGGTTCGTCGCTGTATGTCCTCGTAAACGGCACGGTGAGCGTGTTTAAGCAACGGCATCGCTGCAAATGCGAACTGGATGAACTGAAGCGCGGCGACTGTTTTGGCGAGACGGCGATGGCCGGTCTGTTCCCGCGCAGCGCTATGGTTCAGGCACTGGTCGATACCACCGCTATCGAGATCACGAACAATGTGTTATTCGACATTTACGAACAGGATGTCGAACAGTTTGCGTTGCTACAGATGAACCGCGCAAGAAAGCTGGGCCGCAGGCTTCGACATGCGGGACAACGCATGCTGGCGGCCTGTTGCGCCGGGAACGAATCCGGGGTCCCGACTCATCGCGTGTGACGCCGGTTGATTAATATGGGCTTGCCTGCGATGGAACCCGTGCTGCGCCTTTGAACTTCAATGCATCGGCGTGGTCTATGCGCGTAAGCCCACCGTTCAAGCTGGAGGCCCCGTGCCGCGTGATCTTAGACCAGTTGCAGCCGTGCTGTTGCTCGCGTTACCGTTCGTCGCTTACTCTGCCGATTGCACACCGACGCCACACCGAACGACCGGCACGCACTATGAACCCGTTACCGAGCACAAGGTCAACATCAGCAAAGGCGTCGTGGTACGCGGGCGGGTTTTGGCCGCACCGGACTGCACCGCGATAGCCGATGCCAAGGTCGCCCACTGGCAAGCCGGTGAAGACGGTGAATATGTAGATCGTCTGCGCGCGTACCTGTTTACCGATGCCGATGGGCGCTATGAATTCGAAACCGAATGGCCCAATCTGTTCCCGCCCCATATTCATTTCATTGTAACCGCCAACGGTCACCAGATTCTCGAAACACAGTGGGTGGGTTCGAAGCGCACAGAATTCATCGAGTTCGATATGGTGCTGCGGAAGCGCTAGAATATGCTCTTACGCTGTTGACACTTTTTGCGCGCGCAATTGTTTTCGCTGAATGTGTCGCGCAACAAAAGATTCACGCCCCTCACAATCAATCGCTTTGTAACAATTTATCCGCTAATGACGACGACCAACCAGAAGAATGTTTTAGGGGAAACCCTGGAGAGCTGCTCCACCCGGCCGTTGACCGGCTTTACCCGCAACGGGTGCTGTGAGACCGGACCGGAGGATTTAGGTTCGCATACGGTCTGCGCCCAGGTAACCCGGGAGTTTCTGGAATTCAGCGTATCGCGCGGCAACGACCTGGTCACCCCGGCGCCGGTGATGGGATTTCCCGGATTGACCCCCGGTGACCGCTGGTGCCTGTGCGCCGCGCGCTGGCAACAGGCCCTGGAAGCGGGTTGCGCACCACGCGTGTACCTGCGAGCCACCCACGAACGCGCCTTGGAGTTGGTGTCCATGGACGACCTCAAGGCGCATGCCATCGACCTGAATTGATCGCATTGGTCATGCCCGCGCGGAATGCTACCGGGCGTTAGACGTCACAATCCGAAATTATCCGGAATGGAAAACGGCGCGCGGGTGCTGATCCAACGGCCACCGCTCTCCAAATACGGAGCGGGCGTCGGCACGTTGTCCATAAACACCTTGGTCGTGCCTGTGAGTATGTCGTGGCCCGGGAGTTCCGCCGCCAGGCGATTGAGGTTGTATCCCGGGCACGCACCCAGCCAGCACGAGTTGATGCGTATCGGCTGGCCCGCACGCAGGCCCGGCATATTGCGAATGAGCTGCCCGAGATAGGCCTCCGGCAACCGCATCCACGTGCGGTTGGTCATGACGCTGGTTACCGAGGTTTGTACACCATTCACCGGTCCGGTAATGGTCACCGGTGTGGGTCCGGAAATCGCAACAGAAGCACCGGTGTGCTCACCGCCATGTACGACCACTTCGAACACGTCGTCACCGTTCCACTGCCAGCCACTGACCCGCTGCGCGCGCCGGTACAGCGGGTCTCCGGTCTCCAGCAGGAGATTGGCGCTGGTGGTCACGCTTGGGTCGGTGCGAATCGGCACGCCGGGCGCACGCGCCCAATCGTCGGCCAAGGATAAGTCATCGGCGGCGAGTGCAAGTTCAAACACGTCGTCGGTGACCACGCCCAGCTTGGCGAGGCGGCTGCCGTGCACCGCCATGCCGGCCAGTTCCAGGCCTGCCACCGGCAGGGTGACGACGGCTTCGGCGACAGTCACATAGTCTTCGGCGAGTTCATGGATCGCCACCGCATTCTGCAGCGCCTCGAGATTGTGCTGCTCGGTGACTTCGAACCAGCGCTCGCCCTGGGACCTGTCATACGCTTCCAACTCGATGACTCCGCTGCGCGCAGTATCGGCGACCACTTTGCGGTACACGACTTTGTTGTAAAAGAATCCCTCACCCTCGTAGATATAGCCGTCGCCCTCTTTGGCGGCATCCAGGTTCTCCACGAACGCCCGCGCGGCGTCGTCCGAGCCGATAATCCCGGCGGTGGAATTCTTGATCATCGCGTCGCGCATGTATTTGGGCAGATCACCCTGCTCGTACAAGCGCTCCGCTTCGACGATATTGTCCACCAGGTTCTGGTTTGCCGGATCCAGCAATTGATAATCGATGCCGGAATAGACCGCGGTCTGGTACACGATATCCGGCAGGCCGTGATCGATGGGGTCGGCGACCACGGTCGCGCCCCAATTGGCGCTCACCTCGTCATCGAAAATCGTCGTGCAATTGGGATTCGATCCGCAGTCCTGGGACTGGAGTCCAAGCCGATCGGTGTAACGCAGCGGATTACCCTGGGCAAAGCCGTAGCGGGTACCGGTGGCGCGGTCACCCAACGGGTCCGGGGAAATAAAGGAAAATGTTTGCGGATCATACAGGCGGTGGTGCATCAGATACGTTTCGGTCTCCGGCATCCAGTAGTTGCCCTGGAAGCCGATGTCCGTGGACATGGACTGCGCGGCGCGGCCGCTACGCGCCAGTCCGCGGCCGAACGCGTCGAAGGCGCGCTCGGCGACGAGATTGCCGCTGCCGTCGGTTTCCGCCACCGGCGAAGCCAGGCGGTCGGTGACGAACAGCCGCCGCTCGCCGGTCCGCGCGTCCTGGGTCAGCACCAGATCATCACCGACAAAACCGTTGTAACGGGCGCCCTGAATGACGCCCCCGGCGACATCGAGCTCAAAGGCCGGCAGCCGGCCCTGGGTATATACGAACAGCTTGTCGCCGGCGCTCAGCCTGCGCCCGTCGTGGGCGTAGGAGTATTCAATGGTGCCGGTCGCCTGTTCCACCGCGACCACGCGGTCGCGGGCATCGAACCTGAATCGCGATCGGCTGCGGCCGTCCTCTCGCCGGTTGCCAAAGTCGTCACGGGTGTACGCCACCGTTCTTCCGCCCTGCCCGAAAGACGCCAGCGCGCCGTCGGCGCCATAATCAAATTGCCGTACGACGCCGGTGGGTGAACGCGCCGCTCTCAGCAGGTCCTGATGATTCCAGCGGTATTGCCACATGCCCGCAAGCGCCGCACCGGCCTGGCTGGTGATACGGCTGCGCGCGTCCAGCCCCACTTCGATGTCGAAGGCGTCGTCGACGGTGTCATCGACGTACACGATATTATTGGCGTCGTCATAGGTCACGTTGGCCTGGTGGATCGCGTTAGCGCCGGCGTCGACCTGCCGCTCCTCGAGCCGGCCTAGATTGTCGTACCGGTCGTAGTGGTCCAACACGCCTCCCTGCACCCAGCGGGTCAGACGTCCGCTTCCGTCGTATTGCGGATTGCCCAACAACGGCCGGCCGTCGATACTGACTTCGGAGGCCAGGTAGCTGTCCGGTTGGCGCTGTATGCGCACCTGGGACGGCGCCTGCGGCATACCCGGTATCAGCGGCAGATCAATTCGGGTCAAGTCACCGACGGCGTCGTAGTGATAACCGGTGACGAAATCGGTGTTGATGGCGTCCACGCGCTGCGTCTGCCTGATGGGCCGGTCGAGCTCGTCGTGCGCATATTCCCAGCGGCCGGCCGGTTCGTCGATGTGGACGATATTGCCGTTGTCGTCATAGCCGTACTCGTAGACCGAGCCGGCGTTGTCGTCCTCGCGGAGCAAGCGATTGCGCGGGTCGTAGGTAAAATCGATGCGCCGCACCGTCGAACCCGCCACAATATCCTCACTGGCACACACATTGCTGTTGTCGTCGTAACTGAACCGGGTAATGTGGTCGCTCTGCTCGAACTCGAATTCCACCTGACGATTGAAGCCGTCGTATCGATACTCGGCCTGCAGCCTGGCCGGCCCATTGCCGCCCATCGGTTCGCTCACGCCAACCAGCAGATTGTCGTCGTTGTATTTATATTGATGCCGGACCCACCCGGCCGGCCCCACCGGCGGCAGCCAGTCCTCGATATGGCGGCCGCGGTTATCGTACCGGCGCTGGAATATGCTGCCGTTGCCGTCGGTGTGCGCCAGCAATCGTCCCACCGCGTCGTAACACATGCGCTCGCTCTGCTCGGATACCCAGTCATCAGGATTCGGCGGCGCGGCACCGGTGAAAGACACCCGATCCATCTGCTTCACCCTGCCGGCCACGTCGTACTCAACGGAGTGACCTTGCCAAAGATTACTGACGGGATCGATCAACCCGCCATAGGCAAGCGGCCGACCATCCGGGTCGTAGTCCGCGATCCGCGGTATGCCGCGGCTGTCGATAATTTCCCGCTGCATGCCCAAATCATCGTAGCGGAAGCTCGTTGCCAGGGAGCGCGCATCGGTAACCGTCTTGATATCGCTGTTCTCGGAATAGGTCCACATGCCGCCGTTGCCCAGCGGATCGCGATACGACTGCAGCCGGTTGCGCGCATCGTAGCTCAACTGTACTGACTTACCCCTGGGATTCGCCGTACCGCGCAGGCGGCCGGCGGTGTCGTAGGCGCGAGTGAAAGACACGCGCCGGCCATTGCGGTCGACAGGCGACCACTGCTTCTCGAGTTTGTCCTGCGGCGTATACTCGTTGCGCACCTGGAAATCGGCGGGATCGGCGGCTCCGATCACGCACGCCGAAGGGGTAATGCCGTTCGGCGGCGTCACGGTGACCACATTGTGCTTGTTGTCGTAAGCGTAACGCGACTCGATGATCCGGCCGTTGGCCGCCACCAGGCGGTTGCTGGTGCGGCGCCCGAGTCCGTCGTAGCCGAATTCACTGAGCAGTCCTCCGTAAAGGCGTCTGCTAGCGGCGTTGCCGGCGGCATCGTAAGTGATTTCGTTGTACACGTTGGCATCGAACTGACTGCGGTTGGCAAGATCGGTGGCGTAGCGCCGCGTGAGACGATCCGCGGCGTCGTATTCGTAGTGCGCACGGGCGCCGTCGGCGGCGTATTCGTCGGTCAGCCTGCCTTTGGCGTCGTAGACAAAGCGGTGTTCGGCCTGCACCGGTTGGGTGGCGAAGGTGCCGTTGTTGATACTGGGCAGATCGCAGGTTCTGGCCTTCCACCTGGCGCGTGTGGTGCGGCCGGCGAGATCGGTTTCGAACTCTACGGTGCGTCCCGACGGCGAGGTCTTCGATTTGATATTCCCGTGCACACCGTAGACTCGCGTGGCAACGCGCCTGGGTGCGAAGCGGTGTTCCACCGGAAGGTCACGGAAATCCAGCAGTTTATACACCCGGCGTCCGCTGAAGTCCTGGGTATACAGGCGCCGGCCGAGGTCATCATAACCGATGGCGGCGCTCGCTTCGTCGGCACTGCCCTTGGCTACGGTCACATCCGACAGGCGGCCGCCGCTGTCGTAACTCAGCTCGGTAATACTGCCGTTGGCCTCTGTCACCTGCTGTTCCCGGCAGGCGGCATCCAGGCGCACTTCCCGCCGCGGGCGGGCGCTGGGATCGCCGGAGCTCACGCTCGGGTAGGTAACGCGCCCGGCGACGCCGCAATTCGCATACTCCATTTCGGTCTCGTGGCCGTTGGCATCGCGCACCAGCACCGGCTGCCCGTGGGCGTCATACCGCGTCAGGGTGGTCGGCCAATCCTGCGGGCACTGGTTTGCCGCCGGCGCCACGCCGTCCACCTGGCCGCAGTGTTTCACCGGTTCACCCCAGGGATTGGGTTCCCAGATTTCCACGAATCCGCGGCCATCGGTGCGGCGCACCCGCGCGTCCCAATCCTGATATTGATAGTGCTCTTTGATCAATCCGGCATTGTCTTTGTCGATCGCGCGCTCGAAGCCGTCGTAGACGATCGTAAACGTATGTCCCATGTCGTTGCGCCGTTCATTGACGGCGAGACGGTCGTCGCTGACATCGTAGTGATGGGTGGTGGCGAATCCTTGCGCGTTGCGTGAGTAAGCGATACGGCGCAGCGGATCGTATAAAGCCGCCCGGTACGCCGCCGGTTTTTTGCCATCGAGATAAGGCAAGGAAGTGCATTGGCGCTCGCCGGGGCCGTTGAGCCGGTAGTCACGCAGCAGATAACTCGCCTTGCGCCGGGCAAACCATTGGCGGTCATTCTTGAACGCCAGCGACTGCTCGGCGTTACCGTCGCCGTCGAAATCGAGGTCGATGGTCTGATGACCCTCGATCATCACCCCCTGGCGGTATTTGCGCAGAAACCCGTCCCACCAGGTGTGGTGAATAATCTGTTGGTTATTGATCGTATCGACGCGCAGCGTGCGCTGCGACCCGCCGAGATAATCCCGATGGCGGGTAAAATCCACCTGGCCGATGTCGTAGTACTTGTAATCCCGGCGCGTCTGTCCGCTCAACTCGTCCCACTTGAGTACGCCCAGCGCATCATACTTGTAGGTGGATCGGTTGCCGGCGAGATCGTGGTGGCGGGTGACTCGCCCCATCACGTCGTAGGCGTACTTCTCGGTGCCCACCACGGGTTGAAAACGATCGCCCTCACGCTGAAACGAACGCAGCAGCGCAGTGCCGTTTTCTCCGTCGTCGTAATACCGGTATTGACTGAGGATGCCGTTGTCCTCGATCCGCTCCGGCAGCCCGCCGCTGCTGTAAGCGAGGAACCGCTGGTAGCGTTCCTGTTCGAACTGTTTCGATATCTCTCTGATCTCTATGAGATCGAATGGATAATCGGTATCGTATTGATAACGCGTGGCCAGGTGCACGCTGTCGTCGCCGTTCAGTTTGCGCTCCGACCGTTTCTGGAAGATCCATTCGTCGTCGCGATGGATCCATTGCGTGCGCAGCGAACGGCGCAGCCCGTGGTTGGTGGTGGCGACCGACAGCGTCGGGGTCTGATAAGGCGGCGGATCGTACTCGATATCGAGCTTGAGCCAGGCGCTGGCTGCGGCGCCGTCGTACTGATAGGTCACGATCTGGTTATTGACGAACGCGCGCCACAGCTCATCCGTTTCGTCGTTGGGCAATGTACGTTCCAGGGTGTATTCGCTGTCGTAGCTGTAGCGGGTGAGCAGTTGCAGCGGCAGTAAATCGATGCCCAGCTTGTCTTCGGCGCCGGCCAGGCAGCTCGACACCACCTCTTTGGCGTCATTGCCGGCAATAACCGGCGAGATCTTCAGGCTGTCTTTGCGCACCGGATCGGTGATGCACATCGTGTCTTCCGCCTTGCCGTTGATCAACCGCGACACGTTGTCGACCACCCGGCCGCG
This sequence comes from uncultured Gammaproteobacteria bacterium, assembly GCA_947259175.1. Classification (GTDB taxonomy): domain Bacteria; phylum Pseudomonadota; class Gammaproteobacteria; order Arenicellales; family JAANXG01; genus CALZGZ01. Next base: position 9,552 of record CAMYKW010000061.1, read on the forward strand.
CACTTCCGTGCAACGCACCGAACCGCGGGCGGCGCCGTCCTGCTCATACACCTGTATGAATTGAGTGATGTCGCTGCCGCTGTAGCGCCGCTCCGCGATTGCTTCGAAACCCAGGAACTCACGCTCGCGCAACTTGGCCCCCGCGTAGGCATATTCGACAAACGGCGCCGACCACTGCCAGCCCTCGGCGGTGTTGAAGTCCGCGCGCACGCGGTCCTTGAATGTGACTTTATTCAACACCCAGATCGGTGGACCCTGCTCGCCCTGCACGTCTTTGTTCAACGCATAGACGAAGTCGGCGAAACCGCCCTCGGGGTAGGTGATGCGCGTCAGCGCATCGGCGTTCTTGAGGCCGATTTCGTACTGGTGGGCGACCGGGTGGCTGCCTTTCAGTTTCCAGATTTTCTTCGCCCCGATGTCCATCGCCACCAACTGCAGCTGGCCGTCGGCGTCCGGGTCGACCAAGGCGTTGCTGGTGCCGCTCAGCGCCGGGTCCGGCAGGTCGTTGTCCTCGTTCGTGATCGAAATCACCGTCAGCCCACCGCCGAACGACGGCAGCTTCTGCTCGATCTTGATAAACGGCGTGAAGCCCTCACCGGTGTTGAAGGCGACGTAGTGATGGCCTTTCACCTTGGGTGAGTGGATCTCGTTGGCGGCCTTGGACAAGTGGCTCTCGCCCTCCCCGTCGCCGTTCTTTTTGTTCCAGCCGTCGAACTTGGCATACCAGATATTGGCGCCGCTGGTGCATTTGTTCTGCCCGCTGCCCTCCGGCTCGGGGTCCGCGGGCAACACCGCGTCGCACATATTGCTGCCGCTATGCAGGACGCAGTTGCCGCCGGCGGCAATTTGCCCGTAGGACTTCTCGTCCTTGATCACGATGTCCGGCAGCCCGTTGTTGTCCAGGTCGGGGCCGAGGGTCTGCACCACGTTGCTCAAGGCGACCGAGTAGCCCTCCTTGGTGTTTACGTATTCAGTCCACGACACCGAACGCGAGCGCGACAGCTTCAGCGTGCCGGTGCAACCGGAGGGCGGATTCTGGGGCACGCTGAAAAACACCTCCTCGCCGAATTCGCGCCCATTGTTCAAGTACGCGCGGTAGCCATAGGACGGCGGCGAACGCGCGTCCACCAGATCCACCAGGCCGTCGCCGTTGATGTCGACCATGCCGACGTCACCGTCGCTCTGATCGGCGCGCTGGGAATCACCGCCCTCGTAGCGCGTGTCGGTGGATAACTTGTTCAGCGTTTTCGGCGGATTGGACACCGGGAAGGTCCATGCACGCCAGGCGCCGGTCTGCAGGCTCGCCCAGCCCCTTTGCGTGGCGCCCGGCGATACGGCAAAACCTTTTTCGTCGGGTGAGTACTTCGCCACCACCAGGTCGAGCCGGCCGTTGCCGGTGATGTCCATCCAATCCAGCAACACCTTGGTGTGCGAGGCGTGATCGGGATCGCTCTTATTCTTGTAAACGACGCCGCGTTTGGTTTTCAGGTCGTACCACACCTTGCCGTCCGCGGTCTCGAAATTGCCCTCCGCCGAAAGCAGGCTCCATAAAGAGATTGCCAGACTGAACACCGCCAGCACGATACCGATAATCCAGCCCACCACCGGCACCGTCGCCACCCCCGCCGCCACCAGCAAGATGGTGGCGGCGATACCCACCGTGGCGGCCACGATGCTGACGATCGCGGTGCCGGTCTTGGTGTTGGACGCCACGGCGCCGGCGTTATAGCCGGCGGCCTCCATGCGCTTTTTCGAGCGCGTGCGCCAGATGGTGTTGGTGGTTTGCGCGGCCACCGCGACAATGGCGTTGGCGAACCCCGCCCAGCCCGCCGCCGACGCCAGGCCGGTGGCGTCGGTCGCCGCTTTGACCGACTCCACCGCGGTGTACGCCCCGGTCACCCCGGTGTGCGCGAGCGACGCGTACGCCAGTCCGGTGGTAACCTCCGGCGGCGCATCGGCCAGATTCGCCGCCACGTTGGTGGCGGTCAGCGCCAGCCCCGCGACCGAAGCGGCGCCGCTGAATCCAAACGCGTTGTTGTTGGCTTCCGCGCCCGCCGGGGACTCGGCGGCGGCATTGGCCGGTGGAAACTGCCTGGCGACGCCGTACACCTGGGCACCCAGGCCCAGCGCGGTCATCAACGAACGCGCCGCACCCTGGGCCGACATGTCGCCGCTGCTGACGTCGCTGTTGTGCTTGTAGTTCACCGCCAGCGCCGAGAGAAACGCCGCGCTCAGCGGCGCGAAACGGCCGTCCGGCGGCGTGATACTGTAGCGGATGAACCCGTCGAAGCGCTGGGTGTCGGGATTGAACAAGGAAACGTAGATGCATGGGTCGCCGGTGGCGGGCTCACGCATGCCGTTGGCGTCGGCATCCGGCGCCTCCGGGTCCCACACCACCAGCAGGCCGGACACCCCACGGTCCAGATAACCGTCGCCGTTATAGTCGTGCAGATCGGTCAATTTGATCCCGATTTCATCGAATTCGGTATCGAAGCCCGCGCTCCACACCGTGCGGTAGGTATCCAACAGCATCGCGCAGATCACCGTTCCCAGCTTGGCGCAGGGCACGGTCATCGACAGCGACTCGAACAGCGGCTGCGATCCCTCCGCGCCGGGCGAATAGATCCATGGGGTGGCGTTGATGCCGATGTTGGCGTGCGGCCAATACTCCCGGATACGATCGGAAAATTCGCTCTCGTCGGGGATCGCTATCTGTCCGCTGGCGGTAGAGTCTTTGGATTCGGTGTACAGGGACTTGAACGGCACCAGCGGCGACACCCCGATCCACGCCGCGTGCTTCGCCAGCGGCTCGTCATAGCTGTGTTTGGCATCGAATGCGCCGTCTGCGTTGCGCAGGCGTACGTGAATGCGATGATTGGTGCGGTTCCAGGTCGGCCACGGTTTGTTGTTATCGCCCTTGGTGGAAATCCAATCCGCCAGGCCATCGCGGTTCCAGTCCGCGTAGTTCTGATACGGCCCATAACCGGTGTTGGTAATCAGGGAATAACCGTCCGGCACCTTGAAGTCCGGGGTCACCTCGTTGACCAGGGTCCCGGTCACCGCGCCGTTGCCGCGCGACGCCACGCCGTCACCGTTGTAGTCGAAACGCACCGCCTGGTATGAAATCGATTCATCGCCGCTCATGTGCCGCCAGGACCTCAGTACGTAGCGTCCGGTGTAGCGGGTGTCCGGGTCGTCGTACTCGAGACGGACTTTTTCAACCACGACCGCGTGCGGGCACTCGTCAAACGCGGTGCGAACGTGATCGCGGCCGTCGGTGAGTTGAATCGGGGTGCAGCGATCCAGCAACTGGATCTCGGTCAACAACCACTCGGATGTGCGGCGCACGGACATCTGGTAGCTGGAGGTAATGTGGGCGGTGCGCCTTTGATAGTTGAATCGGATCGTCTTATCACCGGCGAAATGTATCGCCCGCAGCAGGCGTTGATCGTCGCCGTCCAGTTCCTCGTAAAAGTAGCGCACCTCCTTGCCGTGCCGCGACACCTCACGGCTCAGCAGCCAGGCGACCGCCTTGTCGTCGTTGTAGATCCTGGAAGCGTCGCCCTCTCCAAAATATTGGGTGACGCCCTCCAATGGATCGACCGCTTTCCATTGCTGCGCGAATTGCGCACCCGACGGCGTGTAGCGCATCGGACCGCGCGGGTCGAGATGACAGTTGAAACGTTCCAATCCGCCGTTTGGATTACGCCGGCGGCAAACCAGCTTGCCGCCGGGATCGGTTACCCATCGTCCTTTGATGAACACCCCGTCGGGGGTGACGATCGGCGACTCGGCGGCGGGCTGATCGAGGGCATCGGTATGGTCGCTGAAATCCAGGCTGATACTGGGCACCGGCAACTCCCAGCCCACGCCCATCACGCTGTCGCTGCCGCGGCTGTTGTAAACCGCGCTAGTATTGCTGGTCAGATAAGCGGGGAAGCTGGGTATCTTTAACGAGAAGGTGTTTTCACCGTTGCGCCCCACGGAGATGTCATCCGCCGAGCGCGGGAACGAGTACAACACCTCGGCGGACCCCCCCGGCCGGTATTCCACCGCGGGGGCGGCAGGCGGAACGGCGAGCAACAACAGCGCCACAAAGGCGACAAACAAACCGCCGGTCGCGCCTCCGTGTCCCGGCCGTATGCGCTGACCGGACCGCGTCGAGCGCGTCTCCTGATCCTGATCGCGAGCAACCTCACCAATCACACTACGATATCCTTAGTCCACCGGTGGGTATTTAATGATAACGGCAGTTGCGCGCCAAAGCTACCGGCCAACCGACCGGCGCTGCCTACGCGCCGTCAACTGGCAATCGGCGCCGATCAACCGGCCGGTCCTCAGGTTGCCGGCGGTGAATCGTGGGCTTGCAGCAACTCGACTGCGGCGTCCGCGACCTTTCGCCCGTTGATGGTCCACACGAGTGGCAGCAGCCCCGGGATCACGCAACGATACCGGTCGCTGAACGGCCGCCAATCGCGTTTCTGCCGCTGCGCAAAAAACAAGGTCACCAGCGGCTTGTTGAGCACCGACGCCATGTGCGATACGGCGGTTTCCGGCGTGATGACCAGCGACGCCAGCTTCATCACCGATACCAATTCAGCAATGCTGGTATTGCGGTAGAAATAGACAGTATCGCCCAGTTGTCGGGCGATGCGCTCAGCGATGGCGGCGTCCCGCGGCGCCGCGGTTAGAACGAAATTAGTAGCAGAACGGCGCCGCTTGATGCCGGCGACGATGCGACGATAATTGGCGACGCTGACGCTACGCCGCAGATAGCGCAGATAACTCTTGTAGTCTCCCCCGGACAGATTAACATGCACCAACGGAAAATCACTGGAAAACGCGCTTTGGAGTTTCTCCCGCACCGCGGTCAACACCCGCGCGTCGACGGGGAGTTCGGGGCGGCGAACCCGGGACTTCTTGATGCCGAGCAACCATGCCGCATAGCCGACATTGCGTTCATACATCGATCCCCCGCCGTGGTGGACGAAAGCCGTCGTGAATCCGCGCGCCTCCTCGGCATACTTGACCATGGAACACAGTACCGCGTTGGGATTGATTACGCGCAAGGATGTCGCCAGGTTGTCAAAGTTAGCGTAGTTTTGATAATAGATAACCACGTCCGGTGGATGCGCGGCGAGATGTGACCGCGCACCCTCTGACAGCCGGCCGCCGCTGATCACAATGCGTTCATCGACAGCGGGATCGTCGGCAAGCAACGCGGCGTTGGCCTGGGAACACAGCACGTCGATGCGCCGTCCCGGCAGCCGGCGGGCGAGGTTTTGAATGACCACCAGATACAGGGCCATATCGCCGAGCCGGTCGTCCCTGATAATCAGAACGTTACGCGCTTTGTGCCAATCGATTCCGGCCCGTTGATCCGACATTTCAAGAATCAGATCAACATCCCGTCCACGCGGCGATCATTGCCATCAGGCATTGGCGACAGGTTCAGCCTTACCCAGCCAGCGGCGCAGACCCTCATGGATACTCTCGTGGACGGACAACAACGACGGAATCACCAGCAGGATGAGCATCGTGGCAAATCCCAATCCAAACGCGATGGAGGTCGCCATCGGAATCAGGAACTGCGCCTGGAACGAGGTCTCGAACAGCAATGGCAGCAAGCCGCCGATGGTGGTCAGCGACGTCAGCAGTACCGCGCGCAGGCGTTGGCAGGATGCCTCCACCACCGCTTCGTCCACCGTCATGCCCTGGTCGCGCAGGCGCTTATAAAAGGTCACCAGAATAATCGAGTCGTTGACCACGATGCCGGACAGTCCAAACAGGCCGAACATCGACAGGATGGTCAGATCCAGACCCATCAGCCAGTGTCCCAGCAACGCGCCGATAAATCCAAACGGGATCGCGGTGATGACCACCAGCGGCCAGCCATACGAGGCGAACACCCAGGCCAGCACCAGGTAGATGAGTATCAATCCAAGCAGCACGCCCTTGCGCATGTCGGCCAGGGTCTCGCGTTGATCCGCCGAGCGGCCCTCGAACGAGTAGTCGATACCGTACCTACTCGAGAGCTCACGCAGAGTGGATTCTTGTAAGGCCTCAAGAATGCGGTCGACGTTGCTGACGCGGGTATCGACATCGCCGGTGACCTCGGCCGCCAATCGTCCCTCCGCATGGCGCAGCGCCTCGAATCCGCGCTTGGTATCCCAACGGGCCATCGTCGACAAGGGCACGAACTCTCCGGAAGGCAGACGAATATTGAATCTCTCCAGGGCGCCCAGACGGTCCCGCTCCGTGCGCGGCAGTTTGACCCGCACCTCCACTTCTTCGGGCCCATCCTGAAAAATCTGCACCAGCCGTCCGTCGAACGCGGTACGCAGCTGCCTGCCGAGGTCAACCACCGTCAGTCCGGACGCCTCGGCTTCCGGCGTGAGCCGGTAGATCAATTGCTCGCGGCCATAGGGCATATCGTCCTGTACTTCACTCACCCCCGGGACTCCCTTCAACGCCTCCAACAATTCCAGCGACGCGGCCTTCACCGAATCCGCATCGGTTCCGGTCATGCGGATGGTCAAATCACGTCCCGGCGGGCCGGCGCGTCGCGAGGTAATGATGAAGTTTTCCAAACCGGCCGGCAGTTGGATATTTTCCCGCCACTCGCGTATGAACTGGTCGTTACGCACCTCACGCTCATCGGGTTCCGCCAACTCGATCTGGATGGAACCGAGCTGATCGCCGGTGGCGAGGCCATGTGTGTCATCGCCGCTCAAGGTGCCGTGCCGGGTCACGGCGTGATTAATCAACTGGCCTCGATCGAACTCTTTTTCTGTCAGGAAAACGGTTTCGTGCAAATGGTTCAAGAACTCGTCCACCCGGTCACGGGGTGTTCCGGCCACAAAGGTGGCGTTGGCGAAAATCACCTGCGGCTCCGGTGTGGGAAAGAATACGAAGTTAAGCCGCCCCCCGGCCACCAGTCCGAATGAAATGATCAGCATGGCGACGGCCGCGCTGATGGTGGTACCGCGGTTGCGCAACGCGACCATCGCCAGCGGGCGGAACACGTTTTCCCGGAAACGGATGAAACCATGATCCAGCCATCGCCTGATGCCCTTGGGTTCGTCGTGGGTGAGGCGCAGGAACGAATGCCGCAGATGGCCCGGCAGCACCAGGAAGCTCTCCAGCAGCGAGGCTAGAATGACACTGATAATGACCAGGGGTATGGCAAACAGGATGTTACCGATGATGCCGCCGACCAGGGTGAGTGGGATGAACGCCGCGATCGTCGTCAATGACGATGCCATCACCGGCGCCAACATGCGGCGCGCGCCGCCTTCCGCCGCAAGCAGCGGATCCTCGCCCATCTGATAGTGGGTCAGCGCATCTTCACCGACGACGATGGCGTCGTCGACGATGATGCCCAGGGCCATAATCAGCGCAAACAGGCTGATCATATTGATGCTGCCCCCGGCCAGATACAGGATGAACAGGGTGGCGGCAAACGAAACCGGTATTCCCACAGCCACCCAGAACGCCACGCGGCCGGTCAAAAAGACGTAAAGTATCGCCACCACCAGTACGAGGCCGCCGCCGCCGTTCTTCACCAACAGCATGATGCGTTCCTTGATCAGCTGCCACGATTCATCGTATACCGTAACTTCGATACCGGGAGGCAGACCGGGCAGCGTATCCTGCAACCACTGCTCGAGGACGCTCGCCGCCTCGAACGAATCGCCGCTCTCCGAGCGCCTCAATAACAGCTCAAGAGTCGGCTTGCCGTTCACGGTCAGGGTCACTTGACCCTCCCGCGCCTGGCGGCGGATGTCGGCGATGGTTCCGAGATCAATGCGTTGCGTGCCCTCGGTGATCGCCGGCAGGCGCGAGAATCCCCATTCGTCGCGGCGCTGGTCGAGGCTGCGCAATTCCCGCGCCGCCTGCCCCTTGCCGAGAATCCCCGCGGGTTGATCGCGGCTCAGATCGCCAATGCGGTCGGCCATCTGATCCAGGGAACGCTCCAGCTCCTGCAAACGTCCGCTGTCGATCTCGATGGCGATTTCCTGTTCCGGCAATCCGTTGAAATCGACTTTATCGATGCCGCGCGCCAACAGCTCGGACTCGAAGCGGCGCGCCAGTTGACGCAACTCGTTAGCGTCGTCGCTGCCGGTGATCAACAGGCGGGCTATCGGTTCGTAGCGGCTGACGTTGGCGATCTCCGGCTGCTCAGCATCCTGCGGCAGATTGCGGAACTCATCCACCAACCGCCGCGTGTCCTCCAATGCAATCAATGGATCGGTGCCTTCGATAAATTCCAGGGTGATCGACGAAATCCCCTGGGAGGACGTCGAGGTGATCTTATTCAGGTTGTCGACGTTCTTGAGCCGCTGCTCCAGGGGATTGGTGATGCCGTCCTCCGTGTCCTCGGCGCTGGCGCCGGTCCACACCACGCGCACGGTCACGAAGTCGAGGGCGAAGTTGGGGAAGAACTGCACATTCAGGCGGTCCAGCGCCAGTGCGCCGGACAACAGCATCATCAGCATCAACAGGTTTGCCGCCACCTTGTGATGCGCGAAGATGCCGAGCAGATCGGTCTTGTGTCCGTTCACGGCAACGCCTCGGCACGTAGACCGCTGATTGCGTTGGGCAGGTGCGTGATTACGATGAGGTCGCCACTGCGCAGTTCTTCACTGCGAACCAGCAGTTTCTCTTCGCCATCGAAGTAGCCGCCTAATGGTTCGACCTTGATACCCTCCATGCGCCCTTCGACCAGCTTGTAGATCCGGTTGCCGCCGTATACCGCCTGATACGGCACCGGGACCGCATTGTGTTGCGGCGGACGGAGCAACTGAAAGCGCAACACCTGACCGGTGCGCAGCAGAGCCGCACCCTGATCGATGCGAAACAGACCATCGACGCCACTGGGGCTCGCCTGACCGCTGACACGGTCAAGCCGCAGCTTGATTTCACCGCCGCCGCGCTCGGCGCCGCCGGTGAGCCGCCTGCCTTCGCCTTGGGCGCGCAGCAGCTCTTCCTGATAGGGGGCGGGTATACGGGCGCGCACTTCGAGATCATCCAACGAATACATTTCGAGCAGGATGTCGGACTGCTTGACGCGGTCTCCCGCAGTCACCGCGACCGACGCCACGATCCCGTCGTAGGGCGCGCGCAGGCTGCTGCGTTCATACGCCAGTTCCGCTTCCTGCATTTGGGCCTCGGCGCGTTTCAACCGCGACTGCAACTGCTCCTGCCGCGCGCGGTGATCGTCGATGCTGTAGCGCCTGGAGGTTACCGTCAATGCCTGACGCGCGGCATCCTGACGCGCCCGGTCCAACGCCGACTCGGCGCCGAGTTTCCGCTTTTGCAGCGCCTTGTTGCGCTCCACCTCGGCGCGCGCCAGGGCCAGCAGTTCTTCTTCGTGCCGCAGCGCCTTCTGGTCCGACCGGTAACGATTGTCTTCGCTGGCGATCAGCGCCCGCAACTCCGCTACCTCGGCACGCGTCTGATTCAGGCGAGGCAGAAAATCTCGTTCGTCGAGGCGCACCAGCAGCTGATGTTTGGTCACGCGGTCCCCTTCCTTGACGACGACGTCGTCGACGATCGACGCCGCGGGGGCCGCGGCCTTGAGGCGTTTGGGGGTTTCCACCTGCCCGTACAAGGTCAGCGTCGGCGTCAGGGTGCGCGGCGCGGCCTCCTTCACCTCCACGCGCCACACCCGTTCCTTGATCTCCGCCGCCGGCTGCTCTCGCGCGGTCGACTTGAGATAGGCGAAGGTGCCCACGCCGATCGCGAGGACGGCTATGGGAAGAGCGATTTTTCGGGCCTTGATCACCGTATACCGGAGTGTATCAGTTGGACCGCCGGATTATTACGGCCGGGG
>CAMYKW010000062.1 GCA_947259175.1 uncultured Gammaproteobacteria bacterium
AAGAGAAACGCCAAGCCGCCCTCGACAGCAGTGTCGAGGGCGGCAATCGTCGTTGACGGGAACAGGTCCGCTGCGACGACGTCAGCTGGTAACGGTGAACGCATCGATCAGCGTGTTCTGGTTGGTACCGGTTTTTACCGTCACGTTGCGGGCAGTGAGCGGGGCCAGTCCTCCGATTTCGAACACGCAGGTGATGGTCGTACTGCTTACCACGATGACATTGGTCACCGTCACGCCGAGCCCGGCGATTTGCACCTGCTGGATCAGCGCGCTGGGATCGAAACACGTGCCGGTGATGGTGATATTGACATTATCGCCCCGTGCCCCGGTGTTGGGCGTGATCGACGTCGCTTCGAAGCGCTGCACAGTGATGGCGTTACTCATGACGTGCGGCGGCCCGAACGCGCGATTGAGTTGCAGGTCGCTGGTACCCAGCGTCGAACCACCGGCGATGTCGATCTTGACGTTCAGCTGAGTATCGGTGCTGGTGAGCTGTTTGGTCGCCGTTACCCCCGTCAAGCCGGGCACGTCAATGGATGTGACTTGGGCGAGGTTGTTCCCAAGGATCGTGCCGGTGCCGCTGCCCGGCGCGGAGAAACCTCGGCAGTATATCGTTGGGTCGAGGCCTGCAGCGCTCACCTCTACCGGTAACGGTAACAGGTCCGTGCAAGCGTCTTCCGGGATCTCCTTCAAGTCCAGCGTCCCGGCGGTACCGTGGGCGCCGGGCGAGCCTTTGATGAACTGCTTCCCTTCGAAGTCAAACGGTTGAGGCTCTCCGGGAAGGCCGTCCGCGCCGCCCGAGGCGCTGTTGCACTCGCTGGTCGGGAAACCGGGATTGCCGCCGAGTCCGGCGAAGCCGCCCCCGCCCCCGAGGCCGCCGTCGCCCCCGCTGCCGCCGTCGTTCACATAGGTGACCCGGGTGGTGGCGAAGATTCCGATGAGGCTGTCGGTGCTGCTCCATATTTCCATTGCCTTGGCATCCCCGCCCGGGCCGCCGTCGCCGCCCGGGCCGCCGGCGCCACCGTTGCCGCCATCGCCGCCGTGGCCCGGCTGCCGTTCACAGCTGTAACCTGGCCACGACGTGTCTGACTGCCCGATATTCCCGCCCATACCGTTACCACCGTTGCCCCCGTCCTGGCCGCCGCTGCCTTTGCCGCCGGTCTGGCCGTCGAAGTCGATGACCAGGTGCGCGCCGACGGCAAATTCGGTCTCCAGTGCAATGACGGTCAGCGATGGGGCACTCATGCCGCCGCCGCCGGTGTTGCCTTTCGACCCCGGGTCCCCGTTGCCTCCATTCGATCCGTTGTCGTCCGGGGCTGAACTCGACCACACGAATCGATTGTGGGAGGTGCCGTTGTTGGCTTTTGAGGGGCTGGGGGGAGCGCCCTGGGCCGCCGGGCTCAGCCGGTGTTGCCAGGTTATCGCATTGTTGTTTTGGTAGGAGCTGCCCGGATCATCGGGACCGCACGGATCCAGCGTGAACGGCGGATGGCCGCCGTCTACTATGAGTTTCCGGCAGACAACGAAGTAGTCCCGAAAGTACTCCTGGCGTTCCGGGTCCGGGGCGAATACGAGCTGGCCTTTGATAAAATGGATCACATCGGCCACGAAGCATTGTTCCGTGGTCGTCACCAGCCCCGCAATGTACTCGGTATGCCGGGGTCCCATCGACGGATCGAACTCGGATTTGATTTTCGAATCGCACAATTCGCACGTTTGGGTCAAACCTGGCATTAGAGCCCTCCTGTTGTGTTCAATGCCTCTCTAGAGGTGCCCCTCGCGGAGTCACGCTTCAGAGGGTGGGGGTTTACAGGGCTCCCAGCGGGTCCGTTCCGGAAGGCTGACGGACCGCGCGCTGAGATCTTGAAAAATCTGGGTTCGGAGCCGGAGCAAGCGCTCGATGCCTCGCCGGATGTCGTCGATTGTGACCGTCGTATCGCCGCTCAGTATCTGCTCCAGGTGCGGCAGCAGCTCAGGGCAGTGCGCCGCGAGGTCGGGCCGTACCGCACGGGCCGGGCGTACGAACGAGACGTCGCGGCCCTCGGCGGCCCGCCGGTGGACCATGGCCACTCGCGCCAGCGAGTAGGCCCAGAAACGCAGGGAAAACACCGCCGCGGAGTCTTGCCCTCTTCGCATCAACTCCTCCGCTACCCGTATGCGCCACTCGAGCTCGTGCTGCGAGGAAAAGTAACGGTATTCATACCGGGTGGTCGGTCGCATGACTGCCGGCCACGCGGGCTCGAGGCAGCGTTGGGTTACGATGCCGTGCATCTGCCTCAGGGGTTCGACGAGCGCCCCGGGATTTAGGTTGAGGCGCAGGGTTTCCACAAACTCTTGGCTGAAATCAAAGCCGTCAGTCGAATCAACATCCGGCAAATGGTCGAAGGGGCGGGTATAGACGTTCGCGCATAGGCCTCCGTTTCCATCGATTGCCATCGCCAGACAGGCGGCGTGGGCCATGTGCAGCCAGAACAGCGCAATCGGCGGGAAATCCCAACTGATGCCGATTTCTTCGACCGTGTAGCGAGCAAGTTCGGAAAAGCCGTGGAGCCGGCGCTGCTGCACATCGGGCTGGCCAAAGTGAGTTCGCACCGCGTTCACGAACTCAGTGACGCGGCCACAGCGGTCCCACACCACTTCGGAGCTGAGTAGCCGGTGCGGCAGCAGGCCGTTCGCGGCAAAATCTCGCGGATTGTCCAGGTTCGCCACCGGCAGCCAGATGAGATCTACGGGGCAGTCGAATGGCCGCTTCCCTTTTAAGCTCAAACGCGCTGGAAGCAGGGCGTCCACGGATGCGAATACCAGGAAGTCGAGATCCGAGGTGTCCGGGGTGTGTGGATCGCGCAGCGGTACGCGCACGGCGATGCCCTCGGCACGGGCGGCCAATTTCTCGACGACCTCATTGACCAGTTCGGTTAGATAGGTCTCAAATAAGTCGTATTCTCGGCGCGACGCCTTGTGTGTACGGCACGTCTGGACATCTTGGACGGCAGTTGGTATCCGCGCCGAGTCAATTGCCGATGACACTTCGCAGCCACTCCGTCATGGTAGCAATTAATAGGGGGGCCAGTCGGGTATGGTCTTGGGAAAAGATGGCGCGAACAGCGGTCGCATTCGCGCGACGCGTTAAGCGATCTTCCCTTTTGGTGTTAATTCGCACCTATCTTTCTCCGATAGTGACGAGCCCAGCTTTATTTTTGACTTTGCTTGCGCCGTGATATGGCGGCTGTTATCGATGCTAGTATGCGGATCTGTATGATCACAAGCAATGCGCCTTAGTTTGTGACGGGGGGGGCCACAGAGCAGATGACTGACACGGTGGGACAATCCGTTTTGATGTCTACTCACCAGCATATACGTCGGCTTGTTCAGCGCTGTTGGTTGTCCTTGGATCGCGCGGGTCGCCCCCCGGGTGAGGTGACTCTGAAATACGCACCAGGTTGATACTCGTGAAAACTTTCAGTGCGAAGACGATCGGCAAGCACCTGCCGCACAAAGACTGAGATGGTCTTGAATGGCGGCTCATTGCAGATAATTGTTGGACGGCGCCGATAGCGGATTCGTGTCGTGTGACGTTATGATTCCGGCTATGGAACAAAACCCTGCAGTTGCTCCGGATCATCCGTACCTGCGCCTGTTGGAAGGCGTTGAATTTCAACCGGTGTTCATCATGGGTGACCACCGATCGGGGACGACGTTGCTGTATCAGCTGTTGAACAGCACCGGATGCTTCAACGTGGTGACCGCCTATCACATCATCAAATACGACGAAATACTTGCCAATCATGCGCGGGGCGGGGAGCAAGCGGCAAAAGAGGCGCTTGGGCGCGAATTTGCGGAACTGGGATTGGCGCAACGTGCCATGGACGGGGTCGAAGTGTCGCCGGACCTGCCGGAGGAATACGGGTTTCGGCTGCGAGACGCGGGGCCGCGGCCATTCTTGCGGCCGGCCAACGCGGCAAGCTTGATCGAGCTTTGCAAGAAGGTTCAGCGGGTCTCGAACCCGGCGCTGCCACTGTTGCTCAAGAATCCGTGGGACTTTGCCAACTTCATGCACGTCAATGCCAACTTTCCCGGGGCTCGCTTCGTGTTTCTGCACCGGGACCCGCTTCATGTTATCAACTCACAAGTAAAGGCGACGCGCGCGCTGTTCGGGGACTACAGCGTCTACCACGGTATGCTCGACGGTTGGTATCGGCAACTGTTTGATCAACCCCTGCGGTTGGCGGTGACGCGCTGGTTGTTTTCCGGCGGTTTCGGCATGGCCTCGCGCATCGCTACGCGCCATGTTGCGCGGGCTACGCGTTATTTCTTGCGGCACGTCGATGAACTCGCCGCAGCGGACTACATCAACATTACGTACGACGAGGTTTGTGTGCATCCCAAAGCAAGCCTGGATGCGATATTGGGGTTTCTCGGGCTTCAGTGTGAGGCGGACACCGCGATTGCAGACATGATCGAGCCACGCCCGATCCAGCTGGAGCCGGAGATTGAGCGTCACCGAGCGCGCATACGACAGCGCCTGCAGGCTTACATCGATTACTTCGGCTTCCGTGAGTGAGTGCAAGCACTTTAGTTTATGTGGGAGCGTCTTGCAGGGCCGGCGAGTTTTTTCGCGGTTGCAAACCTCCCACAGACAGGTGCCGTGCCCAAGTTGGGGACCTCATTCGCGGCCTTAGGCGTCAGTTGAAGATCCAATCAAAAAAGACACTCGCAGCGAGGATCGGTGCGATCAGCCCCGCGGCGGAGCCGAGCAGGTGGTGGCGAAAGCTGAGTTTGGTCATCGCCAGCGCGAAGTTTAGAGGCGGCGCCAACCAGAACACGCCGCGCAGCGCCGCTACCGTGATTACCGGGTGCTTGTCGAGCCTGTCGAGCATGCGTTGCATCAGGGGGGAGCGCGCGTTGGCAAGGGCCTGGCCGCCCACCGCTCGCACGATCACGAAACTTGCGGACACGGACACCAATGCGCCAAGCAGGCAGATGCCGAAGCCGAGTGTGCCACCGTAGGCGAGAATGCCGGCGGCGACGAACACCATGCCGGGCACGTGGATGAGTTCGCCGAATGCGAAGATCATGATAAACGCCAACACTCCCCACGCACCGGCATCAACGATCGTGGTGCGCACGGTATTGGTGTCCAAACGTTCGACCAGCCCGGTCAGTTTCCCGAGTGCGAAAAGTCCGGCGAACAGCAACACAGCGAGCCACGGTCCGTAGCGACGCTGCCAAGACGGGCGATTGGGCGCATCACCTTGTTTCATGCGCTAAGCCGGTGGCGATTGCGCTGCCGAGCGTGTCCTGTCCAGTTTCCGCGTTGGCTAATTCTTCAGCCTCACCGCCAACCGCTCGCCCTGCATTCGATAGGGCACGCCCGCCTCACTGGCCCGTTTCTCAAACTGTTCCAGATCCGCGCCCGCGAGAAACGAGTTGAGTCCGATCAATTCAACGAGGCTGTTGTCATAAGCCAACATTACGGCGAACGCGAATAGCGCTTCGCCGATGGTGAAGTTGCAATGCTCGAAGCGATTGATCGGTATATTGATGTGGCGGGCGAGGAACGACCCCGACGCCAGGGTCTTGGCGATGTACAAGGGCTCATGGGAGTAGGGGACCTGTTGGTCGCGCCGGGTGTGAAGCGTCACCAATGGGGACTGCAGCACCCCGGTGGTGTTATAGAAAGTCTGCATCTCTGTGATCGCGGCGGGATCGGCATCGGCCCTCGGCACCAGCAGGTTCAACAGCAGGTCGTTGTTCGATCCCCGGTACCACCGGGTGCGATTGTGAAAAGGAAAACCGCCGAGCGTTGCCGCCGCGTCGTTGAGATTAACAACGCTGTAGCGCAGCACGTCGCGCACCGATACTTCCACCGTCTCCAGATAATTGCCGGCATCGAAAGGCAGTTTGGCGACCTTGACCCACTGCTTCAGCCGTGCGCGGTTCCACGGATGAAACACCACCGGTTTCACCATGGTTTCGTAGTAGTCGCTCCAGATAGCTGCCAGCCCCTGGTCGGGATCGAACGGGTCGCCCGGGATCACTCCGGGAAAGAAGTACTGGAATGTCGCTCTCGCATCGCCGAAGTAATTGATCTGGAACGGAAAGTCCCCGACCGGTCCGCAGGCCGCGACGCCGGCTGCAAAGGTGTCGGGATATCGCTCCACCAGCAGCGCCGTAATGATCCCACCTTCGGAGGCGCCGGTTGCATAGACCTTCTCGGGCGCGCCCTTGGTTGCAGTATAGATGTCCACCAGATCGAGTATGTCTTCCATGCCTTGGCGCACGGCGAGCCCGGTCTTGCTGTAGCTGTTGGTGGCGAAGCCGAATCCGAGATCGTTCATAATGTCCGGCAGACACAGATCGCCCACGCACAGCTGATCTTCGGGGATTTCCACCGGCGAGCCGGCGTCTTGAAAGCCGTGGGCGAAGATCACCAGGCGGCCGTTATATTGATCAGCGGGCGGCATGCAGATGCGGTAGATCGAACCGCTGGATTGGATACCGTCGCTGTCGCAAATCGATTCGCCAAGCGAAACCGCGGGGGCAAGTGAGAATGACAACAGCGCAATCGCGGCGCGCACAGGTTTGTTAGCGAGCATAGATGCTTATCCCAGTGTTGTTGATGGCGCGGATACTCCGCCACATTGATGAACTCGTAATTATAAGCCACCCCACCGCGGTCCAATAAACAACGGATAGAGACTTCGATATGCGCTGTTTTATCGAGCGTCTGCGCGACGCGACACTGAACGGGACATGAACGGGTGGATACATTCGGCGAGCCGCCGTGAATCCATCCATCGAGGCTCGGATGCCGCATCCATGCGGCATCCGGTCGCGGAACCTACCCACCCGTTCATGTCGACACATGGATTTTAGATTATGTGGGACAGCAAAGAAGGCACCCATAAGTTTGCGTAACCCGCCTGTTTGCTCGAGCTTGGCATGCCACCGGTTCGAAGTACATCGACACGGCCTTGTGAAACTGACGTTATCGGGCGTGATAATTGCATGGCATTAAATTCAGCTTTGCGTGGAATTTGAGGTCGGGCCCTTGGTTGTTGGTCCTTATTAGGAGTACGATAGGCGTCATCACAGAAATAAAAAACCAGGCGCTTGCAGTTTCCGCGATCGGATCAAGGCGTGTGACGATGTAGAGGCTCGAAGTTGCGGGCAAAGGCATGTTAGAGGGGTTTTGGGGTGAAGTTTAGTGTCAACGGCAACACACCGGCGAACTCGCTCCTGCGAAGGTTTTACGGTAACGGCGTTCTCAACAATCTCCCGTTGGAAAGGGGTGTTGAGAGCGCCGTTTTTGTATGCGGCATGTAGAGATTGGCCGCCCGACAGTCTCAAGAGAGACGATCATGGGCGACACTGAGTTTTGGAGGACGTAGTGATGAAAGGTGCTCGACTGATTGCGGTATTCGCGATTGTGTTAGTAAGTGCGGCGCTGTTGAGCGCCCCTGCCGCTTGGGCTGCCTGTGCTGTCGACGGGGACGGTGACACCTACGGCGCACAGGGATCCGATCTGTCCGGCTGCGCGGGTTCAACCACCGAGGCGGATTGTAACGACGGCGACGCGGCCATCTATCCCGGCGCCACCGAGTTGTGCGACGCATCGGGGATCGACGAGAACTGCGACGGCAACGATCCATTCGGTGTCGTGCGGCTGGATCTGGAAGATGAGGGCACCTGTGTCGGCGGGGTGTGTGACGTCGATAATACGGTATCGTGTACGGTCGATGAGGATTGTCACCGAATGTGCCCAAATTCGGCATTCAACGATCCACCGGGTTGTTCGGACGGCGATCCGGGGGGCTGCTGCGAGACGTTCGGGCGGAAATTCTGCTCCGGTGACCAATTGGGCATCGTCTGCGAGCTGCCTACCTTCGCCGGTGTCTGCGATACCGGACTGGGCCTGTGCAATGACGGTGTCACGGCATGTAACGTGGATGCCGACTGTGCACCGATCACGCAGCCGATACTCACCCAGGAGGCAGAAAACGATCCCAATTCCCTGGCCTGCCATGATGGCATCGATAACGACTGCGATGATCTGGTGGACGTTGCGCAAGAGGCCGCCTGCCAACAGGCGGAAGTGTGTAACGGGCTCGATGACGACGGCGACGGCCAGGTCGATGAAGGCTTCCTGCTCGCCGGCACCATTCCCCTCGGCGACCCGTGCACGGTGGGCCAGGGCATCTGCGAAAATACCGGCACGGTGGTGTGTAACGGCACCCAGGATGCGGCGGTGTGTTCGGTGAGCCCGGGCGTTGCGGGGACCGAAGGTCCGGCGACGCCGGTGGACCCGCAACCGGCGAGCTGTTTCGACGGCAAGGACAACGATTGCGACGGGCTGGCCGATTTTCCGAACGATCTCGACAGCTGCACCTTTGCCGAAATCTGTGACGGCCTCGACAACGACGGCGATGGCGCTGACGACGCGGTGGCCTTCGGACTCGGGCTGCCCTGCGACAACGGCTTTCCGCCCTCGAGTGGTTGCTTTGCCGCGGGTGTCAACGTGTGCACCGCCGACGGCAGCGGCGTGCAATGCAACGCCATCGGGGTCGCCGGCGTCGAGGGGCCGGCCGGTGAGACGTGCTTTGACGGCATCGACAACGACTGCGACGGCGATATCGACGCCGCCGACGCCAGCTGCGGCGCCGCGTCGTTGGCGGTGAGCTGTGCGCTGCCGTATACCCACGGCCGGCGCGGCAGGGACTGCAACGGCAAACACCGGATCGAGTACGCGGTGAGCGGCGACGGCGGCCAGGCGGTGGTGACCGCCGAGTTGCTGGCGCTCGACGCGAATGGCCAGATTCTGGGGGCGTTGCCGGTGGAGAACGGCGACCAGGCGCACCTCAAGAGCCGATTGGATCCGGCGGATTTCAGGTTGTTGACCAAACGCAATCGCCGCGGCAGACGCCACCAGGTGTCTGCGCCGCTGCCGGTGCTGCGCGTCACCGCGGAAGCCGGGGGCAACCGGGCCCAGGCGTTCTGTTCCATCGTCCCGTCACTGAAAGTCTGGCAGCCGGATGGCAACGTGGCCGTGGCCTCCCAGGCCCAGGGTGACTTCACCAAGGTGGTCGCCGCCATCCCGCTGGTCGATCCGGCAAGCTTGTCGCTCAAGGTGGATGGCGTGGACCTGTTCAGCAACCTGGTGCCGGCGACCGATCCAACCAATTGCACCGGTGCCGCGCCGTGTGCCGGCACACTGAATGTCGATGGTGCGACGGTCGCGGTGTCGGAGTTGGTGGTCGATTCGTCGCCGAATGTGGACATCCCGTCCTCCAATACCCTGACCATGAAGCTGCAGAACCTGGGCGGTGGCTGTCACATCTTCGTGGTGGATGGCGACCCGCAGGCGGGCATCGTGACCGCCAAGCATACGCCCGAGTGCGCGCATGACGACGATGACCCGCAGGATCAGGATATCACCCGGGACACTGGGACCGTGGCCACGTTTGGCCTCGGCATCACCTCCCCGGCTGATCAGGAAATAACCGACGTGGTGCCGACCCCGGTCGAAGGGCAGGTGCGGCACGGTCGCATGCTCGAGATCATCAGGGTGCAGGGCCGGGAACTCGTCGAGAACATTGATTTTACCAGCACCTTTGCCGCCGGCGACGGCGAAAACTCGTGTGACGAGTTCGTGTACGACATCAGTACCGAGGTCGGTCAAACCAACCTGCGAGACGACGTCGACGGCCTGGTCACCACCCTCGGAACCGTTGGCCCGGGACCGAACCGGCTGGTGGTGTCGGCAACCGACGACCGGGGCAACCGCGCCCACGTGACCCGCAACTTCGCCGTCGGCAGCGTGGCCTCAACGGCGCCCACCGCCGCGTTGTCGGCGGCCGAGGCGGCGCGAATCCAGGGACTGGTGCAGCAGACGGTGGAACAGGAGGTCAAGGCGGTTTTCGCGCTCGACTCGGTGGCCACCATGATTCCCAACGCATTTGTCCTCGGGGTCGAGGAGCCGGCCATGGACACCTTCTTCGGCGAGACCTGCGCCGCGGCATCGGAGGGGGCCCGGCAGAAGATCCGGGAGAAATTAATCGGTGAATCCCATGAAAAGGAAATTTCGCTGTTGTGCGATCCTGTCGTCACCACGCGTATCACCGATGTGCGCTTTGGCGCTTCCGGCAACGAGCCGCTGGGTTGCGGGATCGACTTGAAAAATGGCTCGCTCGACGTGGTGGTGACGGTGCCGTCGCTGCGCGTGGACGCAATCGCGCGGGGTAATTGCTGCTCGGGCTGCGACTTCATCTGCTGGCACAAGGTGCGGGTCGATACCGACGCTACCGTGACGCTGCCGCAGAGCACGGTCAAGTTCAACGTTACCGAGGCCAAGTTCCTGTCTCCGGCCACCGAGGACATTCTCGGTCAGCTCGTCACCGTACAGCAAGACCCGCTGATCAATGTCACCCGCGACAACAACGACGTGGGATGTATCGCCGGCTTTTTTCTCGACCTCATCGAAGCGATTGGCAACTTCTTCGTGCTCGTGTTCACCTTCGGCCAGGTGGATCCGCCGATCGATTTTGACGGGATTCTCGGCAATATCTTCAACGACGATGATTTCGTCGAGCAGGTCAAGGTCAAGGATTTCACGATCAAGGCCAGGGATGTGAAGGTCAGCAAGGAACGCTTTGCGGAGCGAATGAAGAAGCTCGAGTTCGAGCTCGGCGATGTCAAAATCAATCCCCAGGGACTGACGGTTGCGATCGAGGCTACGGTGAATCCCGATTCCGAGGATCCCGAGATCCAGCCGGTGCCCGGCGCGCTGTTGACGGCGGCTTCGGCGCCGATGCCGCCGGAGCTCGATGCCGGCGGCAATCCCCTGGGTAATGTTTACTTTGTCGTTGCAGATGACTTGTTCAATCAGCTGTTTGGCGGCATGTCCAGGCAGGGCGAGATCAAGACCCAATGCCTGGAGTCGACCAAGACCTACGGCAATCTGCTGCGCAATAACTGTAATCTGTTCTTCAACGCGGAGAAGATCGGCATCTGTCACGGCCACAAGCAGGGAACGCCGGACCAACAGGCGGATTGTGATTCGCTCCCTGGCTTGAGTTCGAACAAAGCGATCAAGGAGGGAGCGTGTCATGGCATTGCAGGTTCCACCTGTGAAACCATCGATGTGTCGGGTTTTGTGCTCGAATCCGTCAAGGAACAAAAGCGCCAGGCGTGCCGGGACAACAGCCCGTCACCGAACCTGTTCGCCGACATGCCGATACAGTTGTGCGGTCGGGTGGACATCCCGCCCAAGGTCTTGATCGACGATAATCCTGCGACGCCCAACGAGGTGGAAACTCATCTGCGTATGCAGGGGTTCGAAATCGCGGTGGCGGTGGACCGCAACAAGGACATGGCCGTAGACGACCTGCCAACCTTGCCGGCCTGCCTGGACCCGGCGTCGAACAACACCCTGGACTGCACCCTGGTGGCGACCTGTCTGGATATCAATTTCCCGGCGGACCTGACGCTGAACGTCGACACGGTGTGCCGCAAGCCGTTCGGGAACCGGGGAAATGCCTGCAACGTCGATGCGGACTGTGATTCTTCGCCGGGGGACGGGGACGGGGTGTGCAAGGACCGGCTGCGGATTAAACCGAACCTCGGGCCGCGGCAGATCGTGCCGCGGGAGCCGGGTGTGGTGTGTGTGGGTGAGGTCCAGTTTGACGAGAACACGTTGAACACCACCAACGACGACGGTGATCCGGTGAACCCGCTCAACGATGCCATGAGCGATGTCGACAGCCTCACGCCGCTGGTGGAACCGGAGGGGCTCGATCTCGGCGAGGTCGTTGAGTTTGAGAACCCGAGGATGATCGCGGTCAGCACCGGCAACGCGTGTACCGCGCCGGAGGCCAGCGCCGGGCAGCCGTGCAACAACGACGGTGATTGCGGCGCCGGCGGCGAGTGTGTGATGCTGGGTGAGCCCGGAGGGAGGGTGGACGGATTCCAGGATTACATCGGCATCACCGGCAGCATCGTTCCGAAGTAGCCGTGACCTCGAGATGGGTGCGGGCTCAAGTGCGCAGTATCTCGCCCGGCGGCGCAGACCGCCGGGCACGGCGGTGCCCATCTCAAAGTCCCTAATCCACGGCGCTACGCAGGTCAACACGGCCGATTCGTAAAATCCGGCGTACCATGTTCCATCGCATCGCTGCTTCCTGCCTATGGTTGTGTCTATTGCCATCGACGTGGGGGGTGCAGGCTCAGGACTTCCAGCGTGGGGTCGACGCCGCACGGGTCGGTGATTACGCCACTGCATTCTCGATCTTCAAACGGGAGGCTGACCGCGGCGACGCCGACGCACAGCACAATCTCGGTTTGCTTTATGACAGCGGCCGCGGCGTGATCGAGGACAACGAGGCTGCGGTGAAGTGGTATCGCATGGCTGCGGAACAAGGCGTCACCGCTGCGCAGTACAACCTCGGTCTGATGTACGAGGCGGGCGAGGGCGTCTTCCAGGATTACCGGGAAGCGGTCAAGTGGTTGCGCAAAGCGGCGGCGCAGGAACACGTTCGCGCGCAAGTGGTTCTCGGCATGATGTACCACAACGGCCAGGGCGTGCCCCGGGACTATCGGCAAGCCACCAGGTGGCTGCGCCAAGCGGCGGAGCAGGGTGATGCCAACGCGCAATTCAGCCTCGGCGCGATGTACGGCCAGGGTAGGGGCGTTTCCCGGGATTACCGGGAGGCCGCCGAGTGGTCGCGCAAGGCGGCGGAACAGGGTCATGCCGGCGCGCAGTTTCGCGTCGGCGCGATGTATCACCGCGGTACGGGAGTGCCCCAGGATTACGAGCAAGCCGCCGCGTGGCTGCGCAAGGCGGCGGAACAGGGCCACGCCGAAGCGCAGTTCCATATCGGCGCGATGCACTATGAGGGCAAGGGTATGGCCGCGGACTACCGGCGGGCCGTCGCGTGGTGGCGCAAGGCGGCGGAGCAGGGGCACCGCGAGGCACAGTTCCGGGTCGGAGGCATGTATCACGAAGGCAAAGGCGTGGGCATAGATTACCAACAGGCCGCCGCGTGGTTGCGCGAGGCGGCGGAACACGGGCATGCCGGTGCGCAGGCGGGCCTTGGCGCGATGTATGTCCTGGGCGAGGGTGTGCCCGAGGATCCGGTGCTGGCGTATATGTGGCTCGAGCTGGCTGCCGGCCAGGGTCACGAGGAGGCGCGGCTCGCGCGCGACAGAACCGTTGAGTCGATCACCGTCGAACAGGTCATCGAAGGAAAGCGTCTCGCCCGGGAGTGGAAGCAGAGGCGTTGAGGATATGCCCGTGAAGCGGGTTAACTCGGCCCGGCGTGCCGCTGCCGGTGTAGAGCGGGATCGATGACTTCGACCATTGCTTCGATATCTAGCCCGCAGCCGAGAAAACGGTCTATTTCGTGCACCGCACGCTGAGGATCGCGCAGCACCTCATCGTACTTGAGATAGAGCGTATGAAAGTTGGGTTGCGCCTCCATCCATTGATCCAGCTTCTCGAGTTGGGTGCGAATTGTGTCCGCAAACCGCGCGTTGTTCGGCGTACCGCGTTTTTGTTGCAGCCCTTCGAGCATGGCGTCCTGCGAAGCGATGACCTCATCGAGATGACGTGTCATGAAAATCACCTTGTAACGGTGATCCGGCGGCAGGTGATACAACAGCAGATAGATGATCTTGACCGCCCGGCCGTAAGCATCGGTGAGCCAATCGGTGTTCTTACTCAGTTGCTTTACCGGCTCGAATTCATAATAGCCATAGGGATTATTGATATCGGACTTTCTGACGTTGTCGGTGACTGTTTGCATGCCACCGGCATCCAGCATGCGCATCATCATCGACGTGCCCGATCTGGGTACGCCGGATACCACGGTTATGAATTGGTCGGGTTTGTGCACAGGACATACTTCTCTGGTTTTTCGATGCGCCGCAAGACCCGGTAAATCGTGGTCTCACCGACAGTGTGAAGTTGACAAGATCCCTGATTCATTGTCAATGAGGCACGCACGCATCGCTTACGGCGATCGCATACGCGAGAAAACCAAGTGAGATGGACGGACCCGTCGACATCGGTCAAGGATTTTTCGTGTTCCAGGTAGCGTCACAGATGCGAGGAACGTCGGCGGTGCGCCGGTAAGCCGTACCACCGAGCCATGATTTGATCAGAAATTCGCGTAGGGTTTCACCGCGCGGGGTGACGGCAACCAGACATATGTCCGCAATAAGCGACGCCTAAACTGTGACTTAGGTCACAATCGATGACTGATGCCGGTGCGTGTTTTGCCGGACGTCGGAAACAATGAATTTGGCGGATTCGATTCGTCAACGCTTTCGCGAACTGGGATCGGTAAAACTGGCGCGTTTGACCATTTACTATTGACTTGTAATACAGCGCGTTATAAGAAGTGGATCTCAAGCGGAGGGGAATCTGATGGATGTTGTTGTGATTAGTCCGCCCGGCTTTCTGGAGCCGGCTGTAGCGATTGCCGGTTGCCGTGCGGGTGGAATGGGGGTGCTTGATCTCGATTGTGGCGACCATGTGCGTAACAAGCTCGATGCCGTGGGGGCCCTGGCAAGTCATGTTGACACCGCGTTTGGAATCAAGCTGAGCGTTGATGACGAACAGTTCATCACCGCGCTTGTGGCGGATGTACCCGCGCGTCTAAGCACGGTCATCCTGACCGGCGGCCGCGAACAGGATCTGGAACGGGTCGTTGACCTGCTGCGCAAAGACAATCTCACCGTGCTGCTGGAGGCCACCTCACAGGATCAAGGGCGGCTCGGGACGAGCATCGGCGTGGACGGGTTGATCGCCAAGGGGCATGAAGCCGGCGGCCGCGTCGGAAACGAGACGACCTTTATCCTGTTGCAGCAATTCGTAACCCAGTTCTCGCTGCCGGTGTGGGCCCATGGCGGCATCGGGCTACACAGTGCGCCCGCCTGCATCGCCGCAGGAGCGGTGGGCGTTGTCCTGGATGGCCAGTTGATGTTGACGCGGGAATCACCGTTACGTGAGACGGTCAGGTCCAGAATCGCGGCCATGGACGGAAGCGAGACCGTGTGTCTGGGAGAGCAACTGGGTGAGAGCTATCGCGTGTTCTATCAGCCGGGGAGCCAGGCGGTGGATGCGCTGCGCCACACCGAGCAGCGGCTCGCCGGCGACCCGCGCCCGCAACCCGAGGTTTTGGGTGAGTGGCGCCAAGCGATCTTTGACCGGGTGGGGTGGGATTCCCTGCACGACAACGCATTACTGCTCGGACAGGATGCCGCGTTTGCCGCTTCGCTCGCAGAACGCTTTCACACCGTCGGCGGGGTGGTGGCGGGAATCAGGGCGGCGATCCGGTCCCATCGCGAGACCGCGCATAGGTTGCGGCCGCTGGATCAAGAGTCGTCATTGGCGCAGTCGCATGGGATACGCTATCCGATTCTTCAGGGACCGATGACCCGGGTGAGCGATAGCGCCGCATTCGCCTCGAGTGTCGCCGGCGCCGGCGGCCTGCCGTTTTTGGCGTTGGCGTTGATGCGTGGACCGGAGGCGGCACGGCTGTTAAAGGAGACTCAACTGCAACTCAAGGATAAACCTTGGGGCGTGGGCATCCTCGGCTTCGTCCCGGCGGAGCTGCGCCGTGAGCAAGTCGATGCGATTCTTGCGAATAAGCCGCCGTGTGCCTTGATCGCCGGCGGGCGGCCTGATCAGGCCCGGGTCCTGGAACGCGAGGGGATACCCACTTATCTGCACGTACCTTCGCCGGGACTGCTCAGGCTGTTCCTGCAGGACGGCGCGTGCCGGTTCGTATTCGAGGGCCGGGAATGCGGCGGGCATGTCGGGCCGCGCACCAGCTTCGTGTTGTGGAGCCAGATGATCGACGTGCTCGACGAGGTGCTGAGCACCGACGAACATCCGGAGCGGTATCACATTGTTTTCGCCGGGGGTATCCATGATGCGTTGTCGTCGGCGATGGTTGCGGTCATGGCCGCGCCGCTGGCGGAACGGGGCGCGCGGGTGGGGGTATTGATGGGCAGTGCCTATCTGTTCACGGAAGAGGCGGTGGCGAACGGCGCCATCGTCAAGGGTTTCCAAGACCAAGCATTGGCCTGCGACCACACCGTCCTTCTGGAGAGCGGGCCCGGCCATGCGACGCGATGCGTAAACACTGCGTTTGCACAAACCTTCCAGCAAGAGAAGCGGCGGCTGATCGAGTCGCAGCAACCGGCCGAGGAAGTCCGACTGACATTGGAAAGTCTCAATCTGGGACGGCTGCGCATCGCCGCCAAAGGCATTACCCGGGATCCGCGGTTCGGACAGGATCCTCAAGCGCCCAAGTTCAAGGCATTGGAAGCGGCCGAGCAGACCACCCAGGGGATGTTCATGATTGGACAGGTGGCGGCGCTTAGAAACCGAACCTGCACCGTTCAGGAGTTACATCAAGATGTCGCGGTCGCGGGTTCGGACCGGCTCGCGAGGATCACCGAAGATCGCTCGGCTGCATCCGTCGGTGCGCACGAGGATCGGCCCTGCGACGTCGCGATTATCGGCATGGCGTGTCTGATGCCCAAGGCGCCGGACCTCGCCGCTTATTGGGACAATATTGTCAACAAGGTGGACGCCATCACCGAAGTGCCCGAAGGCCGATGGGATTGGCGCTTGTATTACGATCCCGACCCCGGCGCCAGAGACAAGATCTATTCCAAATGGGGCGGCTTCATCGATGACGTCGCGTTCGATCCGATGCGTTACGGCATGCCGCCGGCGAGTCTGCCGTCCATCGAGCCGGCGCAACTGCTGACACTCGAAGTGGTGCGCGCGGCGCTCGATGATGCGGGTTACGCGCAACGTCCTTTTCCCCGCGAGCGCACATCGGTGATTCTGGGCGCCGGCGGCGGCGCTGCCGATCTCGGGTTGGGCTATGGAGCGCGCGCGTTCCTTCCGCGGCTCGACCAGCTTGCGGGACTTCCCTGCACCGCACAAGACATCATCGACCGCTTGGATGGAGCCCTTCCCGAATGGACCGAGGATTCCTTTGCCGGGATCCTGACCAATGTTGCCGCGGGACGGGTCTCGAATCGTTTCGATCTGGGCGGCGGTAACTATACCGTGGATGCGGCCTGTGCCTCTTCGCTGGCGGCGGTGTCGATGGCGGTCAAGGAATTGGAGTCGCACGCCAGCGACATGGTGATCGTCGGCGGCGTCGACACCATGCAAAATCCCTTCACCTATTTGTGCTTCAGCAAGACCCATGCCCTGTCGCCGCGCGGGCGATGTCGCACCTTTGATGAGACCGCGGATGGGATCGTGATCAGCGAGGGCATCGGCATTATGATCCTCAAACGGCTGGCCGATGCCGAGCGCGACGGCGATCGTATCTATGCGGTCATCAAAGGCGTGGGCAATTCGAGCGACGGCAAAGACAAGGGGCTGACGGCGCCGCGTCCAGAGGGACAGATGCGCGCGTTGCGGCGCGCCTACGCCAAGGCCGGTGTGTCGCCGGCGACCGTCGGGTTGGTCGAGGCCCATGGCACCGGCACCGTGGCCGGTGACCAAGCGGAAGTGCAGGCGCTGATTCGCGTGTTTTCCGAGGCCAAGGCGGATCGGCAAAGCTGCGCCATTGGATCCGTAAAGTCTATGATCGGTCATACCAAGTGCACCGCCGGTGTGGCCGGGTTGATGAAAGCGGTGTCGGCGCTGCACCACAAAGTACTGCCGCCGACGCTCGGCGTCGAACACCCGAATTCCAAGGTCAACTTTCCCGAGACGCCGTTCTACGTCAGCAGCGAACCGCGTCCCTGGGTGCAGGCGAACGGACATCCGCGCCGCGCCGGGGTCAGCGCGTTCGGTTTTGGCGGCACCAATTTTCACGTCGT
>CAMYKW010000063.1:0-12675 GCA_947259175.1 uncultured Gammaproteobacteria bacterium
TTGAAAACTCTCGGGTACCGCGGTAACGGCCGGGGAACGTGAACTCATGGTCGTGGTTAAATGCATTTCTGAAGTTCGAGCGGCAAACGCGATATAATGGATCAAGCGATTCGCGGCGAGTGAATTCCGCGAACCGAGATGATTTGCCAAGATCAGTGAAACGCGGTCGCTCTTCTTATAAAATGCCTTTCGTTATCAATTTGATGCACAGGTAGGAAGAAAAGTTGTCAATGGGCAAAAATATTTATCGTATAGTCGTTGGCGCGGTGATGATGGTTTGCATCGTCCCGATGACCGTAACTGCAAGTGAACCGTCGACGTTGCGGCTGAGCCAGGCGGCAACGCCGCCGACACCACCGGCTGCGGCGGCGGCGGAAAACACCGGTGCGGGCGCCGCGCAGTCTGGAACCGGCACATCATCGGATGTTGTGCAACCGTCCACCGAGGACGCCCGGCAGCTCGAGGGTGATCTGAAGCAGCGCAAGGAGCGGATCCGTGAGTACTGGGAAGAGCAACAGCAGCAGAAATCTCTGGAGGCCGAGCGCATGCAGCGGGAGCGGGAGCAGCAGCTTCAGCAAAAGCTCGATATGCAGGAACAGGAACGCCGCGCGGCCGAGGAAGAGCGCCGCCGGCGTGAGGAGGAAAGCCGCATGCGGCAGCGAGAAATACAGGAGCGCGCCCGCGACATCAACCGCAATTATTAGCCGTTGCGTCCAACCGGCCGGCGGGCGTGGCGGCGGCAAGATCCCGGCTGTTTGCGCGCTTTAGCGCGTCGGTTAGGATAGCGCGGTGACTGAAGCTCCCTTGGCTCCGGGCGTCATCGCGCGGGCACACCAGCGCATCGCGCCGTTTATCAACCGAACGCCGCTGTTTCAATCCACGCTGCTCAATCACTGGCTTGGTCACGAGTTTGTGTTCAAGGCCGAGGGATTCCAGAAGGTTGGCGCATTTAAGGTGCGCGGCGCGCTCAACGCGTTGTTGTCGATGCAGGAGGCGGGTCGCCTACCGGACAGCGTGGTGGCCTTCAGTTCCGGCAATCATGCCCAGGCGGTGGCCTATGCGGCGAAGCAAGTGGGGGTGGCGGCGACCGTGCTGTTGCCCGCCGACGCCTCGCCCATCAAGCGCCAGGCGACCGAAGGATACGGCGCGAGGGTGATTGTCACTGACAACCGCGCCGAAGCCGAGCGTAGATCAGACGAACTGCAGGCCCAGGGGGCCTATCTGCTGCATCCCTATGACAACAATGGGGTGATCGCCGGACAGGGCACCGCGTGTTACGAGGCGCTCGACACCGGCTTGCGCCCCGATGCGGTCTTTGCCACCTGCGGGGGCGGTGGCTGGCTGTCGGGCACGTTTCTCGCGACGCAATTGCTGGCGCCGGGCACCCCGGTATATGGCGCGGAGCCGCTGCGCGCGAACGACGCCGCGCAATCCTACCGTGCAGGTAAGATCATCCCGTTCACCGCGTCGCCGGACACCCTTGCCGATGGCGCGCGCACGCTGAGTGTCTCGCCGCGCACGTTTCAGTACCTCCGGCAACTGGCGGGGTTCTATGAAATCGAGGAACCGGAGATCGTCTACTGGACGCAGTGGCTCGCTCATCTGCTCAAGACCCCGGTGGAGCCGACATCCGCGGTCGCGATGGCGGGCGCGGTCGAATGGGCCAAGCGCGAGTCGCAACCGCGTCAAATATTGGTGATGCTGTCCGGCGGCAATATCGCGCCACAGACCTACGTGAAAATCTGGGCGCAGGATCACCTGGCGGTGACACCGGATCGCCGTATCTGCGGCGACGCGCTGTAACTCTTGTGCTATCGATTTGTGGTGGCAGCGCCGGGGCGGCGATAGCGAAACGCATGCCAGGTGGCCAACGCGCCACCGAGTCCGAGTACCACGAACGCCCATCCCCATTGGCTTACCGGTGCGCCGGTTGGATTAGTCCAGTCCAACACCGCGCCAAATACGATCGGCGCCACGGAACCGGCGCCGAATCCCAGCAGCGCCCTGACCGCAAGCACCGAACCGAGATAGCCGGGTTCAACCGATTCGGACAGTGCGGTGGACAATACCGGTGAATCTCCAATGGCGGCGAAGTAATAAAGATAGCCGATCATCATGACGATATAAACGGGTAAGATTATCAACCACCCAATCGTAAACGAAAGCACGGCTCCGCACGCAGCGACCCAGATCAACACCCGGCGCCGGCCGCAGGTGTCGGACAGGCGTCCCATCGATGCGGAGGCGAAGGAGCCGACGAGATGCATGGACGCCGCGAGATAGGCCCCGAACTGAGCGGTCTCGGCGAGACCGTTTCCGGCGAGCGCAAAACTCGCGGCGAAGAAGGTCGGCGTCCACGCCCACATGCCGAGCAACTCCCAGGAATGTGCCGTGTAACCGGCGACCAGGTGCCTGGCATCACGATTTTTTTTCAGCAAACTGAACACGCGCATGCCGCGCGGCCGGGGGTGGATGATGTTGGCGGTTCCGCGTAGCGCCAGCCACGATAGCAACACGCCGAGCACCGGCAGCACACCGGTGACGACGAACGCCGCCTTATAGCCTGCAAAATGCAGGGACAATCCGGTCACCACCAGGGAGAAGGCGTAGCCGATGGAGGTGCTGGCGATGAGGTAGCCCACTGCAGTACCGCGCCGGCTGGAGTCGTAACGATCGGTAAATAAGATGATTGCCGGTGTGTACAACCCGCCTTGGGTGGCGGCGGCCAGCGGGTAGAGCAACAATCCGCTCCCATAGGAACGCGCGAAAAATCCGAATGCCATCGCCGACACCGCACTCAAAACCGCAGAAATCACGAACACCCGCTTGGCGCCGAAATGATCCGCCAGCCATGACGAGGCGAACAGCGATACCGCGTACGCGGCCATAAAGCCAGAGACGACAGTGCCCGCCTGCGCCGCCGACATTTGCCATTCATCGAGGAGCACCGGCACGCATGCCGCGTACACCATGTAGTTGGCGTACATCAACACCCGCGCCGAAAAAATCAGCGCCAGCCAGTTGTCGGTGCGTGTGATCACCACAGCAAGCGCATATTCTTGTATTCTTGGTACCCGCAAAAACCGGCGGTTACCCGTTCAGGCTGGATTGACAGGGTATCATCATCGCATCCCCTTGCGGCGGTGGGGATGTGGTCGGCGGCGTCATCTCAACATCCGTTACCAGTCGAGTGATTATTGCCCCTGGACACCGGTGACGCGGACTCCGCAGGATCCATGTTTCGCGGATCCTGCGCGCACACGGGCGATTTCGGTGTTGACGGCGAACGGCTCGACAGTAGATAGACAACTTTTAAACCCATGACGATACTCACCCTCGACGAAGTGTCTTTGGCCTATGGTCACCGGCTGCTGTTGGATCATGTCGATCTCAGGGTCGCCGCAGGGGAACGCATTTGCCTCGTGGGGCGGAACGGGGCGGGCAAGTCGACATTGTTCCGCGTGATAAGCGGGGGTGTCCAGCCGGATGACGGCGAGGTCTGGCGTCAAGCCAGCTTGCGGATATCCTATCTCGAGCAAGAGGTCCCTGCCGCCAACCAAAGTACTATTTTTGAGGTGGTCGCATCCGGGCTGGGCGAGTTGGGCCGCTTGCTTACCGACTATCACCAGGCCTCGCATCGTGTCGATGAATCCGATCCGTATTCCCTGGAGCTGCTGTCGAGCCTTCAACAGCGCATCGACACCGTGAACGGTTGGAACATCAATCAGCAGGTGGCGACGGTGTTGAGCCGCTTGTCGTTGCCCGCCGATAAGCCGATCGCCGATTGCTCCGGGGGCATACGCCGGCAGGTGATGCTGGCCCAGGCTTTGGTGAGCAATCCGGACCTGTTGTTATTGGATGAACCGACCAATCACATGGATATCGCCGCGATTACCTGGCTGGAGGGATATCTCGCATCTTTCCACGGAGCGTTGATGTTCATCACCCACGACCGCACACTGCTCAAGCACCTGGCGACACGCATTCTTGAATTGGATCGAGGCAAGCTGGTGTCTTTCCCCGGTGACTACGCATACTACCAACGTAAGAAAGACGAG
The DNA here is from genome assembly GCA_947259175.1 of uncultured Gammaproteobacteria bacterium. GTDB lineage: Bacteria > Pseudomonadota > Gammaproteobacteria > Arenicellales > JAANXG01 > CALZGZ01. The sequence continues at coordinate 4,059 of CAMYKW010000063.1, forward strand.
TTGCTGGAGATTGAGACCCGGGCGAACGCGAAATTCGACAAGAAACTCGCGGAATACGAAGCCTGGATTCGACAGGGAATCAAAGCGCGGCGCACGCGCAACGAGGGCAGGGTTAGAACCCTGCAAGCGATGCGCAGGGAAAGAAGTAAGCGCAAGGTGTCATCATCGGGTGTCCGCTTGGATGTGGACAGCAGCAATCTGTCCGGCAAGCGGGTCGCGGACCTGCATCATGTCAGTTTTCGTTATGGTGACCATGTGGTCGTGCGAGATCTGTCGACCCGCATTGTACGTGGAGACCGGGTCGGCATCATGGGTCCAAACGGCTGTGGCAAGAGCACCCTGTTGAAACTGATACTGGGTGAGATCGCGCCCGATTCGGGCCGTATCGCCCTGGGAAGCCGGTTGCAGATTGCCTACTTCGATCAGCAAAGGATACGGCTGGATGGAAACAAGACCGTAAAGGAAAACCTAAGCGAAGGGAGTGACCATGTCTTTGTGCGCGGCCGTTCGCGCCACGTGATCAGCTATTTGAAAGATTTTCTGTTCCCGCCGGCGCGTATCGATTCACCCGTAAGAAGCCTGTCCGGAGGCGAGCGCAACCGGTTGTTGTTAGCGAAAATATTCACACAACCGGCGAACCTGATGGTGCTCGATGAACCGACCAACGATCTCGATGTTGATACCTTGGAATTACTCGAGGAACTGTTGATTGAGTTTGACGGTACACTGCTGTTGGTCAGTCACGATCGGACGTTTCTGGATCACGTGGTGACCAGCACCCTGGTGTTTGAGGGTGACGGCCACGTGGGAGAGTATGTGGGCGGCTATGAAGACTGGTTACGGCAACGGCCGCCGCCCGTCACAAGGGAAAAGCGCGCCTCGTCCGCAATGGTGAAAGACGCCAGGCGCAAACATCGTGAAGACGCGCAAACCGGGCGCGGCAAGAAATTGAGCTATAAGGAACAACGGGAGCTGGAGACGATCCCCGCCCGTATCGAGGCCCTGGAGCAGGAACAACTGCTGCTCACGGAGCAGGTCAGTCAGGCCGATTTATACCAACAGGATCGGGACATCATCACCGCGACCGTGGATCGCCTGCACCGGATCCGCGAAGAGCTGGAACAGGCCTACGAGCGCTGGGAATATCTGGACGCCAGGACCTGACGTTTCGCAAACTCAGGAAAGATTCTCCAGGGTGAAGCCGCGGGCCTCGAGCATTTCGCGAAGCTTTGCCAACGATTCCACTTGTATTTGTCTGACCCGCTCCCGGGTTACGCCGACGTCCTTGCCGACCTGTTCCAGGGTGGATGTGCTGCGGCCGCCCAGTCCGAAGCGGCGTTCTATCACTTCGCGTTGTTTCTCGTTCAATGTTCCCAGCCACTCACTGATGTGCCCCATGACTTTCTTGTTTTGCAGCAAGTCGGCGGGATCGTTGGCAGTTTCATCAGGAATGACCTCGACCAGGGTCCGTTCGGAGTCCGAGTCCAGCGGCGCATCAATGGATGTGATGTTCTCTTCGAGCCCCAGCATGCGTTTCACTTCGCTCACCGGGACGTCCAGTTTCGCCGCGATATCGTCAGCGTTGGGCTCATGGTCCAGCTGCTGCGCCAGTCGTTTGGCGGCGCGATGGTAGACGTTCATCTCCTTGACGATATGCACCGGCAGGCGGATGGTGCGGGTTTGGTTCATGATCGCCCGCTCGATAGTCTGCCGTATCCACCACGTCGCATAGGTTGAAAACCGGAATCCGCGTTCCGGGTCGAATTTCTCTACCGCCCGGATCAAGCCCAAATTGCCTTCCTCGATGAGATCAAGCAATGACAATCCATGATTGATGTAGCGGCGGGCGATTTTGACCACCAGGCGCAAGTTGCTCTCGATCATGCGATCGCGCGCAATCGGATCGCCCTTCTGGCACAGGCGCCCGTAATAGACCTCTTCATCGGCAGTCAACAGCGGGGTGTAGCCGATCTCTCGCAGATAAATCTGCGTGGCGTTGGTGCTGGCGGCCTGCGTGGTTTTAGATTTACGCTTGGACCCGCGGCCGGCGTCGTCATCGTCCATGCCGGGATCCGCACTGGTTACCGCCTGCTCGGCAGAATCAGCGCCATCCCAACGTGTTTGTACGCTCCTAGGCATGCTTCACCCCTTCGAATTTTGTTGCGATCGGCGACCTCGCAGCCTTGTTTGCATTGTCTCTATTGTGACTTACGCACAATTTGTGCCAAGCGCGCGGCCGTATCCAATCGGTTTCGATCAAACTTCGATAAAACAATCAGTTAGCACTGACTGCGGGAACGCCAACAGTATCCCGATGAACGGTATGTTCCAGCGGTATCGACGGTATTTGGCAGTCGACTAACAATTTTTGTCGCATCCGGCAGGCCGCTGGTCGCCTGGGGCAAGGGCTGCGTTTGCGGCGTGCCGTGGATACGGTTCGAGTCCGCGACTTGAATAAAGAATCTTGTTATCTTTTTCCATTGGCATGGACAGACTACGAACATGATTCATGGCTCCGCGCCGGCAAACGTCGGTATGGCGCTCGCGGATGTCGATACACCGGCGTTGCTGATCGATTTGGACGCTTTCGAGCGCAATCTTAACAAGATGCAATCGTTTGCAGACCGCGCCGGCCTGCAATTGAGACCCCATGCCAAGACCCATAAGTGCGCGGTGATCGCCGGTCAACAGATGGCGTTGGGAGCAGTGGGTGTGTGTTGTCAGAAGGTGAGTGAGGCGGAAGCCCTGGTGCATGCGGGAATCAAGGACGTTTTTGTGAGTAACGAGTTGATCGGCGCCCCCAAGCTCGAGCGTCTGGCAGCGATGGCCAGGCTCGCCAGTGTCCGTGTGTGCGTCGATGATGCAGGGAATATCGATGACCTGAGCCGGACCGCTGAACGCTACGGTGTGACACTGGGCGTCCTGGTGGAGATCGACGTTGGTGCCGGCCGTTGCGGCGTCGCCGACACGGGATCAGCCGTGCTGCTCGCCAGGAAAACCGCCGCCGCGCCCGGCTTGAGGTTTCTCGGGCTGCAGGCTTACCACGGCGCCGCCCAGCACATCCGCGCCTACGATGCGCGCCGCAAGGCGATACAGCAGGCGGCGGCACGCGTCGGCGACATAAGCCGCATGCTCAGCGCCGAGGGGCTGGACTGCGAAATCATCACCGGTGCTGGAACCGGCACATTTGTGATCGAAGCCAAAAGTGGTGTCTATAACGAACTTCAGTGCGGTTCGTACATATTCATGGATGTCGATTACGGCCGCAACCGGATCGAAAATGGTGAGTTTTTCCGCGCCTTCGAAAACAGCTTGTTCGTTTTGACGACGGTGATGAGCAACAACCGGCCCGGGCTCGCAGTGGTCGATGCGGGTCTCAAGGCCGTCAGCGTGGACTCGGGACTGCCGTTGGTCCATGATCGTCAACGGGTGAATTACGTGGGGGCGTCGGACGAACACGGGCAGCTTGACACGGCTCAGGCCGACGATGCGTTAGCGCTGGGCGATAAAATAAAACTTGTGCCCGGGCACTGCGATCCGACAGTAAATCTTTACGACTGGTTTGTGGGGTATCGCTGTGACCGGGTGGAATCGATATGGCCGATCGTCGCCAGAGGGGCGATCCGGTAGTCGCCGCTCGATTACTACTTCGGATGGACGGCCGTATCGGAGCGCCTACCGTAGAGCGCGAGGATGGCATAATTCAACTGCGGTCCGATCATCTAACATCTGGATTGGCGTTCTCCGTAGAAAACGGCGCCGGGCCGCGGCGCCGATTACTGGTGCCATCCACCGTCCCCGGCCTCAACACCGCGCAGGGCCGGTTCATAGGCAAACAACGCCGGCACGCCCCCGGTATGCACGAACAATACGCCGCTCAATTCGTCGAATCTTTTCGCTCTTAGCAAGGCCAACAGTCCGGCCATGGATTTGCCCGTGTAAACGGGGTCCAGCAAAATGCCTTCGGTGCGACCGAGCAATTCGATGGCCTCGATGACCTGTGAGTTCAAGCGGCCATAACCGGGTGGTAATGGCCCATCGAAAACCTGGATATCTTCCGGTGTGACCACGGGCTGTGCCAGGTTGATCAGTTGTTCCAGGTTTCGGACACACCGCGATATCCGCTGAAACTGAAGTTGTGCGACGCGCCGCACGCACACGCCGGTAACCGGAATCTCGCTTCCCAGGATGCGCAAGCCGAGCAACAGACCGCTGTGTGAGAGAGAGCTTCCCGATGCGATGACAATGCGCTGAATGGGGAGTCGTTGTTCAGTGATCTGGGTGACGATCTCGTCAGCGGCATTGACGTATCCCAACGCCCCGAGGGGGGTGTGTTCGGCGGAAAGGTAAATAATATAGGGATGTTTCCCCTGTGATCGCAGGCCCTGCGCGATCTGTTCAAGACGTCGGTCCGCGCCGGTCTCATCTTCGCCTTGCGGATAAGAGTGGATGTGAGCTCCGAGGATGCGATCCAGCAACACATTTCCGGAGCGGCGATAGGTCTCGTCGACGCCGGGAACCCTTTCTTCGAGCAGGACATGGCAATCCATGCCCAATTTAGCAGCGGCCGCAGCCGCCATGCGTACATAGTTCGATTGCACCGCACCGGTTATGAGCACAGTATCAGCGCCCTCCTGCCGCGCAGCACCGAGATAGAATTCCAGCTTTCTCGCCTTGTTGCCGCCCAGCGCAAGTCCGGTACAGTCGTCGCGCTTGATGTACAGCTTGGGTCCCCCGAGGAGCTCACTGAGCCTGGTCAGAGCTTCGATGGGAGTCGGCAGGTGCGCCAGACGAACACGCGGAAACGGCGCCAGCAATTCGGTAATAGTATTCAAGTGCGTACGTTCATTTATTGCGGGATTGTCTAAAATTTCGGCACGCAGTGCGACGCGTATGTACGTGTGACTTATTGATGTTGTGTGCGGCAGCTCGAAGTATACGAGCTTCGGATACCGCCGCGCACGATGGTGCGCTATTTTGTTGGATCTTTTAGCAGGTCCTTGAGTCCGGCGAAGGGATTATGTGTTGCCGGTTGCGATTCCCGATCGGTCAAACCAAAACTAGCACTGTCACCGCGCACATAGTGCGAATATTTCTGATGCTCCCAGTCGTGGCAGTAAAGGCACAGGTTCTCCCAGTTGCTGCCGTCGGGAGGATTGTTGTCGTGATCGTGATCTTTGTGATGCACGGTCAGTTCATGCAGATTCTTAGGCGTGTATTCACGTCCACAACGAGCGCATACCCAGGGGTGTATCCGCAGCGACTGCTCGCGGTAACCGCGCATACGCTCGTCGGCATTTCGCCGCGCTTGTGCGACTACCTCGTCCAAGCGGTCAGAGTCGATCTTGGCGCCCGGGGCGCGCCGCATTTTTGAATCGAAATTTGGCATCGATTGGGGTGGGTGGAGGCGCCTGGAACGCCAATAGTACGACCGTGTTTAGCCAAATATCAACTTTGCCGGAATGCTCTCTGTTTCGATTTTTGCTGGCGGCGGGTAAGGGGCAGAATAATTAACTCCCGCGCAGCAAGCGAATTTCGCTGCCGGATGCACGCAAACGGAACGCAGCCGGTCGCCTCCGGATGACGACAAGGGCGCTGCGCGGCTTACTTCTCGCTCAGCAGGATTTGCGGACGCACTTTCTGTCTTTGTCCCCAATCTCGATTAGCGGGCGAACGCAGTTCGCGCGCCAGCACATCCATTACGCGCCTGCCGATGTATTCGTCCGCGGCGTTTCCGTCACTCATCGCCAAAGCTTCGAGATATGCCCTGCCGATCAGCCTGCCCAACGGCAGTGGGTTGTACAGGAGTTTCTTGATGACAAAGGGATTCAGCGTCAGTGGATTGTATCCTTTGGTCAGGTAACCCTCCTTGATCAGGAAAGTCTCAACTGGTGTGCCGGGTTGAATGCCGATAAAGAAGATGAACGGTAGCACGTTGTCGCGTCCGAACATGGCATATAGCTCTTCAATCTTTTCGATCGTTTCGAGGAGTGTGTCGCGAGTCTCGCCCGGGGCATTGAGCGGAATATAGAGTTTTACCTTCTGGTCGGTGTGGCCGCCTTGCTTGAACATCTTGAAGGCTTCCATCTGTTGATTCAATTTATAACCCAAGGTGAGGTTGTCGATCACATCCTGCGAACCGGTAAAAGATAAATCGATACTACACAAACCAGTTGCCAGCATTTTCTCCGCCACGGCAGGCGTAAGATGATTCAGCCGAAGATAGCCGGACCATTTTATATTCGTATTTCGTGCCAGCAGTTCGTCCATGATCTTTTCCACGTGTTTTGTGCTTCGCAACGTCGAACAGAACTGAGCATCGGTAAACCAGATCTTCTGAGCACCGTAGTGTTTATTTAAAATTTCGACTTCCCTGGCAATCTCTTCAGGGTCCCGATAACGCTGCCGGTGACCCTCGATCTTGTTGTACAAGCAAAAATGGCACTGGTACGGGCATCCGCGTTTGGTTTGCACCCCGATGTAATCACCCAGGTATTTGTGAAATTCGGGGAAAATAGATTCGATGTATTTAAAGTCGACAGCTTTCAATTTCGGCAGGTCGAATTGTGTCTGGCGGCAGCCCCGGATGACTTTGCCGCTGGTGTCTTTGTAATAGTAATCTCCGATGGGTTCGTCGGATCCATTCACCGTAGACAGCATGGCGTCTTCGCCTTCTCCCACCACGACGAGAGAATTATTCGGACATTTCTCGACGATATATTTTGCAAAAATGGACACCGCGGTGCCCCCGACGACTATTTTTGCGTCTGGCAGCAGCCGTCTGACCGTGCGCATGAAACGGAAATTGTTGACCCGCGACGAAACGTAGTCATGGATGATCGCCACCGCGTCCTTTACAGCTTTGGCGCGGGCGAACATGCTCGGCGAGTAATCGTAATTCATCACCACATCCAAGGCGTCATTCTCCGGGTGCGGTCCGAAGGTCTGCATATTGCGCCAAGAAAACGCGACGATATCGGGGCGCAGTTGCCTGACTCGGTCTGAGAGCGCCTGCTTGCGCAGTGATGGCGCGATCAAAGCCATATCCATGATTTCCTGATGAACGTCGGGCCGATGCTTGTGGATGTAGTCAGCGACGTAAACGACACCCCCGGGGTAAATCTTCCAGCAGGGGAGGCGGACATAAAGAACGGTTTTAGTGCTCGTCGACATAGCCTTATTGTAGCGGACAAAGACGATTATGCGGTTAAAGCCGCTTTATGCCCTCACAATCATTATAGATTGGCGCCACTTGGTGTGAATTGACATCCATCAATAAATCCATGGCCTCGACTTGTCGTTTAGTGCGATACGCGTGACCAGCATAGCGGTGTCCCCGCGATTTAGGAAGTTCAGGCCCGCGGTGCCAGCTTCCCAACCGCAACGAAACTAACCGGCCTCGCGGAGATCCGGTAGCGTCAGCACGAGCGCTCCGGGCGCGCGGTCGCCGAAGGGACTCCGCCCATATCGGCTTGGGACACTTTTAGAGGCGGTAACGGATGCGCTGCGCTGGAAACGCTACCATGCGGTGGTGCAATCGAATTGCATCACGGCTTTGCCGCGTGGAAAATGTGACAGCGGGAATCCAATGCTTGTATCGGCGAATCTGCGGCATTACCCGGAAGTCAAATCTACAATCAACCACTAACGAGGAGGACAAGAAATGTCCACAGAATTATTTAACATCGGTCGAAAGATCCGTACCGAGGTTTTGGGTGAGAAGCGCGTCGCAAAGGTGTTGGATCAAGCTGATGATTTCAATCGTGATTTTCAACGCTTGGTGACCGAATATTGCTGGGGTTTTTGTTGGAACCGCGAAGGATTGGACCGTAAGCAGCGCAGTCTGCTGAATCTCGGGATGTTGGCGGCGTTGAACCGCGGGCCGGAGTTTGAGATGCATTTCCGCGGTGCATTCAAAAACGGTTTGTCGCTCGATGAACTTCAGGATGCGTTGATACAAATTGCCGTTTATTGCGGCATCCCGGCCGGCGTCGAGGCATTCAAGATCGCGAATAAGGTGTTGGCGGAAATGAGAGAGGCGGGAGAACTCAGCGGGGCGTAATACGTCGCGGCGAGGATAATCACGGTCCAGGTTCACCTGGGCCAAGAATCGCGGAACAGACGGACCGGGTTGACGCTTCGTGGATTGATGCCCTCAGTACGTGCTTGCATCTGCCATACCGTGTTCACAATCTCGTACAACCGTTCCACGATCAGCCTGCCCGATTTTCCGTGTTTGGCGTTCACGATGAATGCGTCTCCGATCAGCCCCCACATATGGTCCAAGTGCGATAGTGTCAGATTCATATCGACGTGAATCTTGCCGAGGCGGTTCATGAGACGGCTTTTTTCATCATCGGCCAAGGTGTCGAGGTCACCGACGAGTACGCGTAATTCGTGCAGGGCATTCCTGATTCGATCGCGTTCTTGATCGGTAAATGTGTAAAACGAGTTTTTGTTGAATTTGCCGGCATAGCTGCGCTTAAAGTCCGAAAGCTTCTGTTGGACTATGAGCTCGTTGAGACTGGCCTTGAGTTTTTCGAAGAACTCCTTGATCGCCTGGGAGTTTTTCCCCCCGTCGGTGCCCAGGACGGGCATCTCGTAACGGACCTTCAGC
>CAMYKW010000063.1:12691-48608 GCA_947259175.1 uncultured Gammaproteobacteria bacterium
GAATAATGCCAGGGCGTCCAAGTAGGCGTGTTGATCTTCGGTCAAACTGACAGTTCCGCTCTCCTGGAGGCGCCGGCGGTGAAATTCCAGCACCGCCTCACAGATCGTGTAACCCGCCAACACGGCGTCGGTGGGTAATTTGTCCGTGAAATCCTCTGCAAACATCTCGGTCATTTTAGCCTGTTGAGACTTGGGCGATCTGGTGTCCAACTCTTAGTATAAATGATAATTCCGGAATGACCGACGTGCCCGGATTCCCTATAACAACGCGAAGCCGGTGAAACCCTGACAGGTGAGTCAATCGAGATAGCATGTGCCGCGGATGCGAATAGTGAATTCGTCAAACTCCGGCAGACTGCGGTTCGCTCGCCATGGAAATGCCAAAGCACTCGACCGGTGTTCAGTGCCGACGGGCGCTTGATCTGACAAACCGGGTTCAATTGTGACGAAAATCATTGATTGACCGCCCCGGCTCGTTGTATTTGAATAGCCGATGCCGCTGATCGGTGGCCGGCTGACGATATGGCAAATGAGACGGAAACCCGTCGTGAAATATTCGAACGGTGTAATGTGGCAGCGGGCGGGACCGTGGACTCGCGTTTCAGTCATCCAACGCGTCAACTTTATAGTGTACTCAAGGGCTATTAAGCAATGTATGGTGAGAAAAATTCGTTTCCGTATCGCTCGATGCCGATGCTGTTGCTTGCGGCGTTTTGGCTTCAATCCTTTGTCGCCAGTGCCGGCGACTTGATCGATCCATTTGTCGGCGAGTATTTGGGCCAGGTCAAGATTGCCGATGGCGACAAGGAAATAGAACGCGATCTCGGTGTAAAGATCTCTAAAACCGATCAAGGGTTCAATATCAAGTGGACTGCGGTGACCCGCAAGCCAAACGGCAAGTTCAAGACCAAAACATATACGATCGATTTCCTGCCAACCAACCGCAGCAATGTGTTCGCGGCGGCGATGAAGACTAATGTGTTCGGCGGCAAGGTGCCGCTTGATCCTATGAAGGGGGATCCCTATGTATGGTCGCGGATAACCGGGGATACGTTGAGTTTGTACGCGCTGCTGGTTCGGGATGACGGTGGTTACGAGTTGCAAGTATACGACAGAATCCTGGGGTCGGGCGGCTTGCAACTCAATTACTCCAGAATTCGCGATGGACAACCGCTACGAACGATTGAAACGTGGTTGCGGCGCAAGTGAGACGAATTTTTTCTGTCAGTGGAGCCGGTCTCAGAGATGCCGCCGGCCCCTCAAACCGAGTGAGGTGTTTCCGGCGGGGGGTAGGTAAGCCCAGCGCCGGATCATGCGGGGGAACCGCACAAAACTTATAGATGGGAATCGGTGGTTTGGAATCGTTGCCCGTTGTCGGGGCGTATCTGAATCGACTCCGGCAGTTCGCTAACCGGTGGTGGTCTGGACACGATTCGGTTTACGCCCGGCGCTACGGGCCGGTTTGCGTGTATTCATGCGTTCCTCGAGTTTGCTGGTACATTCGTTCAGATACTTCAGGATATCCCGCTTTGCGCCTCGGCGATATCCGGTGATCGGCGATCCCGGGCTGTCGATGACGTATCGGTACCAGTCATTCCCATCGGCGCCGCCGGGGCCTTCTGACTTTTCAACTGAAACCACAGTACATTGCAATGTATAGTTGTGTACTTCCTTATCCTTGGAATCCGGAATTGCGTCACTGGAGGTTGGTCGAGTCATGAAGTCGAGTCCTTTATTTACGGGTGATGAAGTGGCGTATTGAGCTATTCACAATGCAAATGGTAGCTGCGCCTATCGCCGGGCAAGTCGGGAGGACGCGAACTTGACGAACACGATCCGAGTTTCGGATATCAATCAAGAGAATCAAACAAGAAAGGCTTGTGCTACGTCGACGGCCCTATTTTATCATAGAATCAGCGGTAATGCTGCGCGGCTTACTGAAATCTGGGATTATTACTTAAAATTCATAAATTCTTATCTCATCGCATACGCATTTTCGTTTGCTATCAACGTATCTCGACATATGCGGCGGCCGGCGGATCGAATTAGAAACCTCTTCTTAAGAACCCGGTAGCATTTCACCACAGAGCACACACATGAACAGCCCCGAAACACAGATCACTTGTCCCAACTGCGGTCATCGGTTCTACGCAGAGGAAGCATTGGAAGCATTGGAAAAACAACTATCAGCGCGTCTCGAAAAAAAATATCAGCAAAAGGCCGCGCGACAGACCGAAATGCTCAACCAACAACGGGCGGTGTTAGAGCAGGAAAGGGAAAAACTGGCCAAGCAGGCTCTGGACCAGGAGCAGCTGATAACAATCAGGGTGGAAGGGGAAAAGCAGCGGCTGTTCGAGGCGGCGCGGGCCAAGGCGGAGGAGGGTGTGGCGCAACGAATACAGGCCCTGGAAGAGGAAAACAAAGCGCGCCGAGATGAGAACTTGAGGCTGCAAAAATTGGAGGTCGAATTATTGAAGCGGGAAAACCAGCTCAACGAGGACAAGGAGCGGATGCAGTTTGAGATCGACAAGCAGCTCCTGGAGAAGCAGTCCGTGATTGAAGCGAAAGCCAGGGCCGCGGAAAACGAAAAAAATGAATTGCGTTTCAGGGAGTATGAAAAAAAACTGCAAGATCAGAAACGATTGGTTGAGGAGATGAAGCGGCGGGCGGAACAGGGTTCCATGCAGATGCAAGGCGAGGTTCAGGAACTTGCTTTGGAAGATTTTCTAACAAGGCACTTCCCCTTCGATCAGGTATCGCCGGTTCCCAAGGGTACCCGCGGCGCCGATGTGGTTCAGACGGTGATAGATTCCCGGCAGCGGGAATGCGGCAGAATTGTATTCGAGAGCAAGCGCACTAAGGCATTCAGCAACGATTGGATAGGTAAGTTGAAAGCGGACCAGATAGAGCAGCGCGCGGAACTCGCGGTAATTGTGACCGAGGCCATGCCAATTGATATGACGCGATTCGGCGAGCGTGAGGGCGTTTGGATATGTAGTTTTTCCGAAGTCAAAAGTCTGACTTTCGTGTTGCGGGAAATGCTGTTGCGCATTGAGTCGGTGAAGATCGCCCAGGAGAACAAGGGCGATAAGATGGAAATGATTTATCGCTATCTGACCGGCGTAGAGTTCAAGCAGCGCGTGGAGGCTATTGTGGATGGTTTTTCAGAGTTGAAAATCGAACTGGATCGAGAGAAGAACGCAATGCAACGCTTGTGGAAGACACGGGAGAAACAGATTGAAAAGATCATCAACAACACCATAGATATGTACGGCTCAGTGAGGGGTATTGCCGGCAGTGCGATTGGAAATATTCCGTCATTGGAGTTGCCACAGCCGGAAGAAGATGCGGAGGACGAGGCGGGTCAATACTGAAGTCTGGTTGCGATCCTTGATTAACTGCGCGTCCCAGCCGGTGATGGAAATTTCCTGTCGCTCTCGTGAGATGAGTATACTTGTTGCAAATTTAACACCGATATTGTCATGACATCCAAAAGCAACATTCAAAATATGGCGCTGTATTGCGATTTCGAAAACGTGGCCCTTGGTGTGCGCGATGCCAAATACGCCAAGTTCGATATGCAGCTCGTACTGGAACGTCTATTGCTCAAGGGCAGCATAGTCGTCAAGAAAGCCTACTGCGACTGGATCCGCTACAAGGAGTTCAAGCACGCTATGCACGAGGCATCGTTTGAACTGATCGACATTCCGCACGTACGTCAATCAGGCAAGAACTCCGCGGATATCAGGATGGTGGTCGATGCACTCGATCTTTGCTACACCAAGTCCCACGTGGATACCTTTGTCATTATCAGCGGTGACTCGGATTTTTCCGCCCTGGTCAGCAAGCTGCGCGAAAACAACAAGACCGTGATCGGTGTGGGGGTCAAGGAGTCCACCTCCGATCTGCTCATCGCGAACTGTGATGAATTCATTTACTACGATGACTTGGCGCGCGAATCCGAGAAGCTCGGCAAGAAAAAGAAGAAAAAAACCGGTAAAGCCACAGGTGCACGCAAACGCATTGCGGAAGACGAGGAAGACAGGAAACAGGAGGCCATGGAACTGGTCATGGATACAATCAATCATTTGTTCGAAGAGCGCGGCGCGGGTGAGAAGATCTGGGGCTCAATGGTGAAGCAGACCATCAAACGAAGAAAACCGGGGTTCAATGAGACCTATCATGGTTTTCGGACATTTGGAAAATTGCTGGAGGAGGCGCAACAGCGCAAGCTGCTGGAACTGGAGTATGATGAAAAGTCCGGCGGCTATATCATCAAGCACGTGATTCAGGACGACTCTTGACAAGAGAGTATCTTAAATTGATGGTTCGAGTGCACTTGCGGGTGACGGGGTGCGGTAACAATCGTGATGGCGTTCCTCAAACATCGAGACAGAAAACGCGATATGGAAATGGCCGCCCGCGTGTGCCGGCATTCGATAGGGATTAGCCGACATTGAGATGCTTTCCGGATATGAGTATGTCATCGTCGCCGCGGTACTGCTGATATACGGGGCGATCCGTTTTCTGCCACGCCTAATCGCCGGTTTCGGTGCTTATATATCGGCGCCCGAAGTCAAGCGCATGTTGGATCTACGCCAACCCCTGCTGCTGCTCGACGTCCGTTCTCCCCTGGAGTTCGCCGCGGACCCGGGTCATATACCGGGGGCGATAAACGTCCCGCTCGACCAGCTCACGGCCCGATTGGTAGACCCTCAGTTTGTTGCGCATTGCGAACAAACGGTCATCACAATCTGCCAGACCGACTCGCGCGCGGCGCTTGCGTTGCGCGCATTGAAAAGATCCGGTGTCGCACAGCCGCGGGTGCTGAGCGGCGGCATGAATGCATGGGCACAGGAGGGGTATCCGGTCGTGTCTACGACCCGGTCGTCCAAGATTGAATGAGTATGGCGAAACTCGCGAAACATTCATGGCGATGGGCATGAATAATACGACGAGTTGGTGTGTCTATATAGTCGTGTGCACGGATAATTCGCTGTACACCGGCATTACGAAAGATGTCTCTGCACGTCTTGCGCAACATGCCGATCAACGCGGCGCCAAGTATTTCCGTGGTCGTAAACCTCTGCGCATCGTATATCTGGAGACCGGTCACACTCGAAGTTCCGCAAGCCAAAGGGAGGCGCAAATAAAGAAAATGCGCCGCACTTACAAAGAGAGCCTGATCGCATCTCCAGTCAACGAGTTGTCGAGTTTGAATCTACAGGACGATCCCTAGCCCTTGTCGAGTTTGAATCTACAGGACGATCCCTAGCCCATCGCGCCTCAAGCCTGTCCGGTGGGGGGTCAATCTCGGTGGTCCCGTCGCTGTACCGGGCGGGACATGTAAATTTGCTGCGTCGCTGACGATCGTTCAGCCGCTCGCTGCGCCCACCTTCAACGGTGTCTGTTCGGCGGGATTCTCTCGCTGTTGCCGCCATTGCCTCCACCACGGCAGCACATCATCGGCGGCTATGGGACGTGAAATCAAATAACCTTGCGCGAAATCGCAACCCATATCGCGGAGTTGATGCAGCGTTTCGTCGGTTTCCGTGCCTTCGGCGACGACTTTCAGGCCTAAACCGTGAGCCAGGGTAATCATCGAGTCGACGATGAATTTGTTTGCCTGGCTGCTGCTCATATCGATGACGAATGACTTGTCTATCTTGAGAATATGCACCTGCAAATTCCGCAAATATGCAAACGAGGAATAGCCAATACCGAAATCGTCTATCGCCAATTGTATGCCAAGCTGGTTTATCCTCGCGGTCGTTTGGCGGGCACGCTCCGGGTCACTCATAAACGCGTTCTCAGTAATTTCCACGGTAAGCCAATCGGGTCGCGCACCATGTTTTTCCAGGTTCTTAACCAGCGCATCCGGAAAATCCGCGTCCTGCATCAATCGCGCCGAGATGTTGGCGCACACAGCGGTTTCGTGACCCGCGCGTCGCCATGCTGCGCACTGAGCGATACAGGTATCCAGGGTCTGGTCCGTCAACAAGCCGATTAGATCGGATGTTTCCGCAAGCTCGATGAACTCATCCGGCATTACCAACCCGAATTCCGGATCCTCCCAGCGCAGCAGGCCTTCGACGTCGAGCACCGGGCCCCCGTCCAGGCGAATAATCGGTTGATAAAGCATGAAGAAGCGGTTGTTCTCGATCGCCGACCGCAACTTACCGGCCAGTTTAAGCCGCCGCAGCGTATTGTGGTCCAGGGCCGGATCGTAGGTTTGGTAACCGGCGCTGGAGCGCTTGCCACCGTACATGGCGACATCGGCATGCTGTAACAGCAGGTTTGGGCGTTCGCCGTGTTCCGGATAGTACGCAATGCCGATGCTTACCGCGGTGCGCAGCGCGATGCCCTTGGCGTAGAACGGCTGCTTGAGGCTGTCCAAAAGGTGTTGCGCCAGGTCGATTGCGTGTTTGCTGTCGCCCGGTACGAATACCGCGAACTCGTCGCCGCCGATCCTGGCGAGGGTGGCGTGGTCGGGCACTGCAGACGCGAATCTGGCCCCCACCTGTTTGAGCACCACGTCACCGATGTCATGACCCAATGTGTCGTTAATCTCCTTGAGTTGGTTCAAATCCAACATCAACAGCGCCGCAACCTGTTCGGGATGCTTGTGCATGGCTTGCGTGATTCGACTTGTGAGCAGGTCGCGGTTGGGTAGACCGGTCAGGCTGTCGTGGGTGGCCTTGTATCGCAGCTGCGCCTCCTGTTCTTTGCGCACACTGATATCGCGGACAATGGCGGTGATCAATGTATTGCCTTCCACCTCCATGCGGCTCATTGCCAGATCGATCGGAAACACATCACCCGCTGCGGTGCGTGCTGTCAGCTCGTGGACCTGACCGCTGATCAGGTCTTCATTCCAACCAATCCCGGTGTCCTGTTTGTCGACCAACTGAGGTATGAAGGTGTTGATGGAGCGATTAACGAATGTCGCGCGCGTGCAGCCAAACATTTCCTCGGCGGCCGGATTAATGGATTCGACCACACCCTTGGCGTTGATGGTAAGTATCGCATCCAGGCTGTTGCCGACGATGTTGGTGATGAGTTGTTCCTTTTTGATGAGTTCCAGTTTTTGCCACCAGATGCGGACGGACTGTTGATCCAGCTGCGCCAGCTGCTGAAACAGGTAAGCCAGCGAAATCACCACGATGATCGGCGCCGTGTCCAACAACAGGCGTTGCCCGAGCAACAACTGGATCTCCGCCGCAAACGCGGCAGCCATCAATAACGCGCAGATAAAAACTCCCCAGCGCCATGACGCGCGCCGGTAAATGGGGGCCAAGCACAACGCCACCAACAAACAAATGGTCAGCACCTGCCAGAGCTCGGCATTCCACAGCGTCCCTTCTCGTACCGACTGGTACGACAGCGCCTGAACAACCACTCCGGGCAGTGAGCGGTACAGTGGGACCGGCACCATATCGCCCAGTTCCACGGCGGTGGCGCCGATGACGACTTGCTTGCCGTTGACCGCATGTGGGGAAAATCGGCCCGCCAGCACATCCGCAAAGGAGAGGCGCGCAAAGGACTGTGGCGCGATACTGAAATCGATCCACGCATCGGCAAGCGGCGGATTGTGCCAGTCGTTCATCGCCGCGGCTGCGGAGCGCAGCGCGCCGCGGCCCCCCGATTCGCGCAGTGAAATCTTCCTCACCAGGGCATCGCGGCCGGGCCGCACGTTCACCGATACCAGGTCAGCGTGCCGGCGGAACCGCTCCAGCGGCCGGATCAACAGCAACTGCGCGCTGCCGGAGGTTGCGGGCTGGTAGAAGGCGGGCAACAAGATCTGCCCGGGCGCGGCACGCGCCAGCGCCGATTCGAGCTTTTCGTCTTCAGCGGGCCGCGACGTTGCGCTGAAATCGATATCGACAAATAATCGCCGCGCCCCGGCGGTGAGCAACCGATCGATCACCTCGGCATGATAGCCCCGCGGCCACGGCCACGTCGGCAGCGAACGCAGGCTTCTAGCGTCGATCTCGACGATGGCGAGGTCACTCGCGACGCTACGCGTCGTCAGCCAGGCCGATGCGTCATGCAGCGCATGGTTTATCGGTTCCAGCGCTGAGGTCAGAGTCAGTACCGCTGCAACGGCAAACGCCGCGAGCGCCGGAATGAGCACTTTGAATCGCGCGTTGGGCTGCTTAGAAATGCTATCCACCGGCGGCGGTCCCGGGTTTGCAGAGATGTCGCCGAGTGCGTCTGTTTGGATTCGACGGATTCAGGCGCACTCGCTCACTGTCTCGACACGGTGGCCATTGCGTGATCGCCGCCCACCGACACAGGTTAACGATTCGTTGATGTACTGACGGTGCCGTCCGGAGGCATCTTGTTGAGGTCATCGGCGCCTTTGAGTCCGTCATCGTCGTCGGGCGGGTCCTGGCTGAAATCATCGTCGTCCGGCGGAACGGTCTTCGGCGGATCTACGACCGGCGGATCATTCACCGGGGGATCATTCGCCGGTGGTTTGACCCCAGTGACCGGGTCCGGCCTGACCCCATCGATCTCGGGTTTGCTGGCATCCGTCGGGGTGCGCACGTCGTCGTCCACGTTGACCCGTGGCGGAGCCACCACCACAACACCGCCGCCGGCATCCGGCTCCCCGCGATCCATGTCATCCTGCATATCGGGCAATCGGGGTTGTTCGGTCGCCGCGCCGGCACTCTCCGCCTCGACGGCATGCATGTCGGCTGCCACATCGGCACGCAACGTGCCGGTATCGGTGCGCCCCCGGTTCACTGGCAAGTTGACCACCTCGACGGCAATCGGTTCGAGATCCTTCAGCGCCTCGTTCAATCGCTTCAGGTTTTCCTCCATCGGCAAAGAGGATTCGGGAACGCGGGAAGTGGTTTCGAGCACCTGGATGCGGTTTTTACCACGACCGAAGATCGCCACCTCACCGGGATGGATTTCCTCTTCGTGCCGCTTATTCATGTGATCCGTGGCGAACACATCTACCAGACCCTCCACTAATGATACCGTGGCGTACTCGTCCGTAACCTGCACCGCGAAGGTTGTGCCCTTCACCACCGACACCAGATAAGGCGTGTGCACCTCGAAGCGCCGCGATTTGCCCGGCAGTACCTGATACAACAGGTTTCCGAGGGTCTGCAACGCCTTGGTCAGATTGTCCGTGGCGTCAACCGAAATCTCGACCCGACTGTTTTCATTGACCGTCACGGAGTCCATGCCGTTGCTCAACACCGCATGACCATCGATACCGGTCTCTACCGCGAACGGCGGCTGCAAGCGTGCGCCGGTTACCGCCGGCGCCCAGGTTTGCGCTCCGCGCGCATCCGCGGTCTGCAGTCGGGCCACGCCGGATGTCTGGCTGATGGTCCAAGAGAGATCCTCGGCCTGTGCGCGCCATGGTAGCAACAGGCACGTCGTCATTATGATCGCCGCGCCCAATATCAGTCGTGTATGCCCCGTCATTTGCTGCCCCCAACAAGCAGGTTCCCAACAAACCGCACGCGCGATGCGAGTACGCGTCCGTCGCGAAATCGCGGCGCGAAAAAGTTTGAGGGCCCCACCTCGATTCAATGTTTATACGCCTTAACTAAGTATGGCATGTTGGCGTTGCTTATCAACCGCGATAGCCGGGTTGCTGCAGCGCGCGCATACGCCCTAGGAGGCTCTCTTGACACCCGGAAATATCCCACCACACTTAAAAATAATGTGGTGATCTTCGGCCGATTGCTGAACTATAGCGTCGGAGTCAAGGTGGGGAATATGATCTGCGTTACCCTGGGGCAGCGGTGGGTGCGATGGTGGAATGTCGTGTCCAGGCCCAAGCTTTGCGTACGAGCGCATGCGCGCCCGTTTGCCTGGCGTAATCACCGGTGGTTGGTGCTCAGTCTTACGATCGGTATGCTGGGTTTACACGTCTTCAAAATCGATGACGGCCGTGCGGCGTTTGAACAACCATTCGTACTCGCCGGGGTCGTTGTTGCCGGCGCGGAGATATTCGAACCCAAGGATTTCCTCCCGTTCTACCGGCATTTACTTGGACGCCGCGTCACCCGCGAGCAGCTGGAGCAGATCGCTCAAGCCATTACCCAGCACTACCGCGATGCCGGTTTCCTGTTGTCCTATGCCACCGTTGCGGCGCAACCGGCCGACTTCGGCATTGCTCGGCTGCAGGTGGTGGAAGGCTACATCAGTCAGGCGCAGCTGGCGGGCGACGCTGGGGATCGGGGTGTAATCAAGGCCTATCTCGATAAGGTGACTGCGATCCGGCCGCTGCGTTCCGTACGCCTGCAACGGTACTTGTTGCTGATCAACGATCTGCCCGGCGTGCACGCCCACTTCAAGTTGCGGCCCCTCGCGGATGCCGGAGCCTACGAACTCACCGCCTTTGTCAACCGCCGCAAGCACCAGGTGACGCTCGGTATCGATAATCGGGGCAGCGAGCGTCTCGGTCCGGGCCGCGCGGGCCTGTCCGTTAACTGGTATTCCCTGTTCCGGCGCCACGAACACATCGGCATGTGGTTGCGGTCGTCCACCGATGCCGAGGAACTCAGGAACGTGGCGGCTGCGGCGGCGTGGCCGGTGGGCGCGGAAGGGCAAATGCTGCTGGCATCGGGTTCGTATACAGATGCCGAACCCGGCGGCGCGCTACAGGACACGCAAACCGAAATTACTGCCGCACGATTCATGCTCGGCTACGAGTTCTCGGCGATTCGCCGGCGCGGCCATTCTCTGGCGCTGCGCGGCCGCCTGAAACTTTATGATTCGACGACCGATCAAGCGGGCGCCCGCATCCGCGAGGATAATCTGCGCAGCCTCAAGCTCGCCGGTGACTACGTTTGGTCAGGCGCAAGGACTGCGGTGCGGAGTTTCGTGCAGCTGAGTCAGGGCATAGACGGTCTTGGCGCCAACAAGTTTACCGCGCCGGGCCGGTCCAACGCTGACCGCGACCTTGCGTTTACCAAAGCGGAAATGGAGCTTACCTATGTGACTGAGTTGACCTCGACTACGAGCGCTTTGTTGCAGCTGATGGCGCAGTACACTGACGACGTATTGCCATTTTCCGAGTACTTCACCTTTGGTGGTCGCTATGTGGGGCGCGCTTACGACCCTGCAGAGCTCGGCGGCGACCGTGGCGCCGCGTTGAAACTGGAGCTGCGTTATCACACCGGGCTGCGCGCCGGCCCAGTGTCTAAAGTCCAATTCTATGCGTTCTACGATACCGGCGCGGTGTGGCGGCGCGATCGTAACCGAAGCTGGCGACGAGAGTCGGCGGCCGCCGCCGGGGGTGGACTGCGTTTTCGATTGATGAAATCAGTGACGGGTTACCTGGAAGCCGCAAAGCCCTTGACCCGGCCCAGCGATGAAGACGGGGATGACGTCAGGATTTTCGCGCTGTTGGAATATCAATTCTAAGGAACCTCTGATTAATTCAGAGGTTCCGCCGGTACAAGGATGTACCGACATAGTTCAATTACGTAAGTGATTGAACTATGGAGAAAAACGAAAATCGCATTTTTCGGTTTTCGAGCTCTGAAGATTCACGGATGAATTATTCAGAGCTTGTTTAAGGAACCTCTGATCAATTCAGAGGTTCCGCCGGTACAAGGATGTACCGACATAGTTCAATTACGTAAGTGATTGAACTATGGAGAAAAACGAAAATCGCATTTTTCGTTTTCGAGCGCCCTGGTCCAGCGCGCCGCGCAACCGGCAGCGGGGCGAGTCATTCAGCGGTGAAGCGGATGTCGGCGTACCACGCTTTAGCGATCTGGCCGGTGTTGTCGCTGTCGGTCTTTTTCGTCGTGTAGGCATTCGGCCAGGTGGCGCCATTGGGTTGATGACTGGACCAGACATAATTCAGTGCTCGCGTTTTTAGCGACAAGAATCCGCTTTTGAGGATCACATACACCCGCGCCGGGTAGTCATCACCAATTCTGCTGCGTTCATTGTTGTTTTGCAGCGTATTATCGACTCGCCAGCGCCAGCGAAGCACAGGGGTGCGGTTGAGATCGACACTGATTTTACGCACCAAGCCCGATGCGCTGCCTTGCGCCTGTGCAAGCAGGGCGGTGCCGCCCGGCGCGTCGACCAGCTGGTAGCCGGTTTCGCCCTTGAAGCGGATCGGTTCCCAGCCGTTAAGGCCGCTGCCGGCGAAATCACTGACAATCACGTCACCCGACAGGCCACTGCCGCTCGCGGTACACCCTAGTGCCATCAGGCATAACACCCGCCATGCGAAGCGGTATGGAAGGGAGCGGGAACTCATCCGGATTCCGATGCGTGATCGAGCATAGCGGCTATTGACCGCGATAACCGCCAAAGGTTCGGCCGCGGGCGTGTGCTCAAGGGGACAACAGTTAGCCACTGAGCGCCCTCCAACATGCTCAAATTGGAACTTTCTTCCTGGGTTCGTGCCCACGCGGTTTTCGTTGACATACCCTAAGTTTATGCTCGTACTCGGATTTGCCGAACACGTTAATGCAATATAATCTACACTGAATGCAGTTTCGCGACCTGAGTAAACCGATGGGCGTCGCCACAGGATTTCTATATCTTCCGGCTGTTTTCACTGCAACCGCATGGTTGGCGCAGGAGTGTTGGTGATGCTGACCACGAGACGGGTGTATGGTGCGTGCCTTCTCGCGTGTGTTTCGCTGATGGTCTTTGCGCTCTATCTGCAACATGCCGAAGGACTGGAGCCGTGCCCCTTGTGCATCTTTCAACGCATCGTGTTTGTGGCTCTGGCCGTCGTCTGTCTGATAGCCCTGGCGCACAATCCGCATGCATGGGGAAGGCGCGTCTATGGTGTTGCCGCGCTGGTGTTATCGGTAATCGGTGCGGCGCTGGCGGCTCGGCATGTGTGGATTCAAATGTATCCCGAGGTTGCGGAATGCGGGCCCGGTCTTGGCTACATGCTCGACAGTTTCCCGTTGACCGAAGTCTTCAGTAAGGTTTTGAAGGGCACCGGTGATTGTGCCGATGTGCTGTGGACGTTCTTGGGCCTGTCAATTCCGGCCTGGACTCTGGTCGTTTTCGTGGTGTATCTCCTGGTGGCCCTGGTGTTTGTGTTGCGGCCGCCGCGGGCCGTATAAACAGCTGTCTCCTTCTTTCGGCGGCGCGGATCGCGGTCGCAATGGTTCAGTCCCCGGCGATCAGTTTCGCGCTTGGAAAATCTGCGTAATTGTTGGGTGTTTCGTAAACGCGGACCTTTTTCGCATGGACACACCCGTTGGTCCGGGTCTGGAGCGCATCCGACACTAATTCGTACCAGTGTTTTGCCAGATGCTCACACGTAGGCGGGAAGGGCACGAGATACACTTTAAAGCCGGCGCTATTTGCTACCGCGCGGGCCACCCTTCGTTCCCTGACAGTTTTAATCTCATCGGAAGCGACGCCGAGCATGCCGGTCATCATTTCGTCATCGACGTCGACGATCAGGCCATGATCACATAGTTGTGCGATTTGTCTATCCAATTCTTCTTTCACCACCGAAAAATCGATTACCATGCCCTTCTCTGAGCCCGCCTGCTGCAGATCTGCGGCTTGGCATGTCGCATGAATTTCGTACCGATGCCCATGCAAATTTCGACACTCGGAGGTGTGGTCCGCGATACGGTGCCCCGCATCTATACTTATCTTTCTGGTTATTTCATACATCGAATTTGAGGCGATCGAAGATCTTCGTTGATCGTCAGCCGACTTATCGCATACTGGACAGATTGGTTATGAGCGCGGTTTGCGCGCGGCGTATGTCCTCGGCAATCTTGTATGCGAGGTCACGATCGGCACCGCAATGTTGCATGATGAGTTCGGTATATCGTTCGCCGTCATCGAGAACGGCGTTGAGCAGGGCGTCCTCGATGATATCGGTCACCTGGTTGCGCAATTTCTTGGAAGCTCGTTGGTTTAGAAGCTCACACACCGCTCGGGCGGTTATCTCGGCGCGGTCTTTAATGTCCATGCTTCTGAGTCCTCACTGCCGATGGCGTCACTTGGCTTGAAATGAAAAAAAGAATAGCAGGAACGGCGATTCTTGGATACTTTTCGCGGTACCATGCAGTCACTGGCGCTTGTTGCAGGCCGGTTAGTCATAAAAGATCTGTCGGTCCGGGCGCACAAACTCACTGCGCTGGCGGATAGACTAGGTGTGAATCTCTAATCACCACGGTTCCAAACAGAGCGATTGCGATGTTGACTGAAACAACTCTTGCGGCACTTAGAAAACGGTTGCTGCAGAGACAAAGGGAGCTCTTGGACCTCCACAAGAATGGCAGCGACGCGACACAGATCGTCGAGCTCGACCAATCCAGATTGGGGAGGCTCTCGCGGATGGATGCACTGCAAGGACAGGCCATGTCGCAGGAAATGGAAAGACGGCGCCACGCCGAATTAAGACAAATCACGATCGCCTTGCGCCGTATTGAAGATGGTGAGTACGGTAGTTGTGAAAGTTGCGGGGGGGAAATCGCCGTCAAACGGCTCGAATTCGATCCTGCGGCGCAATTTTGCATTGACTGCGCCAACGACTTGGAGCGCGGCGCGCCACGGAGCCGGTAACTGAGTGATTATTATCCGTGATGCAATTTCAGGGATCGCCGCGAAACTTCCGCCTGTCGTACGCAGTTTCTTCCCGCCGCCTTGGCGCGATACAGGGCCTGATCGGCGGCATCGATCACAGCCTCCATGGACTCCCCGTGCCCCGGAAACGTGGCGACGCCCATGCTGATGGTTATCGATACTTCGTGCCCGTCTGACGTGTGAACTATTTTTGCGGCGGTCATCTTGCGGATGCGCTCGGCAGTTTCCATCGCAGCGCCGATGCTCGTATCCGGCATGATGACGGCAAACTCCTCGCCCCCGACACGCGCTACTCGATCGACCGCGCGCATGTCACGATTCAACACAAGCGCGAGGGTACGCAGCACTCTGTCGCCCGCCCGGTGGCCGTGTCGATCATTGATATTCTTGAAGTGGTCGACATCGACCAGTAATAGTGAGAACGGCCGGCCGCTGCGTGTGGCGCGGCTGATTTCTTCACCAAAGAAACGGTTGAACTCGCGGCGTACGTACAGGCCCGTAAGTTCATCGCGGGTGGCCAGTCGTTCGATCTTGATCGCCATGTCGTTCAGCGTTCTGCCTAATTTACCCAGTTCATCTTCACTCGGCAGGGTTACGCGATAATCCAGATGACCTTCTCGCAACTGAGCCACACCCTCGTCCAGGGTGCGGAGCGGGTTTAGTATCGTGCGGGTCAGCACCAGTCCGCCGACAACGGCTATCAAGATCGCAATCGCGAATGCCAGCAAAGTGGTGACTACGGCACCGGCCTTCGTGCCTTCGACTCGTTGGACGTGCTCTCTCAATTCATCAAGAACGTACTCGTACAGATGATCAAGCTCGGCGATTGCATCATCGACATGCTTGTCGAATATTTCCATTTCACGAGCGGCGGCCTGCGGATCTTCCGGGGGGAAGGGAATTTTAACCAGCTGCTCGCCCGAAATGCGGGCTCGGCGCCAGTATTCGGTGACGCGTCGCAACGCGTCGCGTTCTTCCTGTTCACCAAAGCGTTCCGGTTCTAGCGCATCGAGCGCCTGGTCTACGGCCAGGGAGAGTCGTGTAAAATTGACTCGCTCTTCGGTGTTTCCATGGATCAAATAGTCGTTGGGCGGCATCACCGCCTTCAGCAACAGAGTCTGAATCTTGACCACGGGAACAAGTTCTTTACGGACTTCTTCTTCCGTTTCGCCAACGTCGTCAATGATCTTGACGAAGAAAAACGCGCCCGCCGCCGCCATTAACAACATCGGTATCAACATGATGCTGGTGGTGAGGAAAGTACGGGCACTAACAGATGAGGACAGGTGTTTCATTGTTCAGCCAATATGCGTCGGGTTTTTTCTTTGGTGAACGCGCGGTTTTTCAATCGCCCTCGCCAACGCATCCTATTGCCGATACCACGGAACCTTGAGGCAATACGCGGGCTGCGCCTGCATTGGCTGGTTAAAATTGCCGTCCTGCCATTGTCAGTATGGCTTAAGCGGGTGGTTTCGCAACTGCGTCGGGTTGCGGGTCGCGGTGGATGACACCGCAATAGCCCGTGGGTGCGGTTCCGCGGCTTGAGAGTCCGGACGCCCGCGGCGCTTGATGGGAGAGAACAGGCAGACCCGCGCCCCGGTAAGGGCGGGTCGCAAGGTCAAGGCATCTGGATCTTACCGCCCCCTGGAAGATCGCCCGGGCCACCGGGACCAACTTGCGGCACCACGATCGATGAGCTCGCCTGGCGGCGCAGTTCCTTGAGTTCTTCCACGGTTCGGTCTACAGCGAGCTTGGCTTCTTCGGCGAATCGCTCTATCGCTTCGTCGAGTGAACCGGCGTTGATTTCAAAACTTACCGGTACCGGGCCCATCGGTGTAAGCAACTGCGCTTGACCGACATACACTTGCGAACGGCTGGTATCGACTGATCCGTCGGCTTTGACCGGGGTTAGCCGGCGTACGGTCCCCATCTTTCGGTCAGTGAAGACCTCTTCATGATAGAGGTCCTCGGGGTCCATCTTGATGTCGGTTGCATTGGCGTTTGGTTCCACTTTGACTCTACACTCCGCTCGATAGCTGTTTCCAGCGTAGAGATTACCATCACATGGCGGTCGGATTCGACTTCCACGAGCCTGCGCGAGTATCGTGGGCATGGTGAGAAAGCAGATGGAGGCCCCGCTGTTGCAGGCAAACGTCCTCATGTGGGAGTAGTTTCGGTAAACGCCCGGAGACCCGTAAACTGTAAAACGCCGGGAAACGGCCCCCACGCGCCGCCCCCGGACGGGGTCGACATGCGGCTCATGTTGATACCGCACAGGCAGGCAGCGATGGTCCGAAATCGCGGGCAATGAGCGTATACTTGCCGGCTCAAACGCAGCGCCATGCCGCTGCGTTTGACGACATCGCCGAGCAGTCGTTGTCGTAAGCGACGTAAACAGACGAGGGGATCGCCTACACCAGCATTGATGTACATCTGATTAACGATCTTTCGAGGAGGAGACGGTGGAATATCTGCACACGATGATTCGAATCAGCGATATCGACGCATCGCTGGATTTTTTTTGTAACAAACTGGGTCTGGTGGAAATCAACCGCAGAGAATCGCCAGAAGGCCGTTACACCTTGGTATTTCTCGCGGCGCCCCAAGATCAAGAACGCGCAAAACAGGATAAAGCACCGCTGGTAGAGTTGACGTACAACTGGGATGCTGAGGAGTATACCGGCGGCCGTAACTTTGGGCATCTGGCGTACCGGGTCGATAATATTTACGAGATTTGCCAGCGTCTCATGGACAGCGGCGTAACTATTAATCGGCCACCCAGGGACGGTTACATGGCATTCATTCGCTCGCCTGATCAAATCTCAATCGAGTTGCTGCAAAAAGGCGAACCGCTGCCGCCCCAGGAGCCATGGACGTCCATGAAGAACACCGGTGCTTGGTGATGCCGACGCGAATCGATAATTGATCCGCCGGGGCATTGGTTGAAAGTGCCCTAAGGCGCGCTCCCAGGACAAGTTTCTTTATGTCCGATTGTGTTATACTGACTTGCGACGTAGTGGATCTTGGAGGTTCACTGCTAAATACAGTTAGTGCTAGTTCTCATTGCATGTTATTCAGGTCATCCACAAAGTACCCTCCCGGTTCTATCCATGTATGCCTCGTAATGATTTGCAGGAGGACAGGAAGATATTGATTACAGAGGTTAAGATACATGGCTACAGGTACCGTCAAATGGTTTAACGAATCCAAGGGCTACGGCTTTATTTCCCCCTCCGACGGCAATCAGGATGTATTTGTGCATTACTCCGCGATCGTGGGTAGTGGTTACAGGTCCCTGGCCGAGGGGCAGACCGTGAGTTTTGAGGTGGAGAAAGGCCCGAAGGGTTTACAGGCAGCCCAGGTGAAAGTCGAAAGTTAATTTTTCGTTCGTTTCCTCCGTTACGTGAACCCCGATACTGCTTGCGGGGTGCCTATTATTGTCCCAACTGATGTTGGTTGTCATCGACTGGCGAGGGTGAGCTTTGAAAAAACTGTTCGTGGGTAATTTACCAACCGATGCATCCGAAGACGCGGTTCGTGATTTGTTCTCTGAATTTGGAACGGTGCGTTCAATACAACTGGCCTCCGATGTGTTTACCGGAAAATGCCGGGGCTTTGGTTTCATAGAAATGGAGGGGCACGAAGCCAGGGCGGCCATCGCCGGGCTCGACGGCAAGACCTTCGGCGGTAAGCCATTGAAAATTCGCTACGAGGATTCCCGTGGTCGAGGAAGAGGAGGCAAGAAAAGGCGGCGTCGTTGAATGCCGTGTCGCGGGCGCTCAACGTGCCTGACGGCATGCCGTTTTTCCCTGCGGTGCTGTTGTTCCGATCAATCGGCACGTTCCCGACACGCTGCCCGAGATGGATATGGGCGGGTCGTAGTTCCGACATTTTCAAGACGCAGCGTTGACACATCCCGCGCGTATTCCCGACCTTAAAACCTTTGCGGCGACTGCGCATTGAATCTCGCCAATATATTGTGTGCATGTGCTCAAACTGAGGACTATGGGCTGGACGCAGCGTGGTTCCCGGACGTGGCCGCGCATAAATTCGATCAATGAACCGGAGTAACCGGAGGTATGTGCGATGAGGCTTTATCCAACCAATACATTGGTGTCAATACTGGCATTATCGGGAACGGTTTTCGCTGCTGCGGCGCTTGCGGAAGTTGAACGCGGTGATCGGGACCATGAACGCCGTATGGAAGCGGCTGAGCGTCGTTGCAAACACGGCGAACACCCCGGACATCACGCGCAACACCATGGAAGCGGTGGACGTCATGGGCAACACCATGGAAGTGGTGGACGTCATGGGCAACACCATGGAAGCGGTGGACGTCATGGGCAACACCATGGAAGCGGTGGTCACCAGGGAATGCATGGGCAATCCATGGGTAAGGAATTGGATTCTTGGAATTGGAAGGCGACATTGGCGCCTGAGCAACGAACGAAACTCGATCACCTGCGGGTACGCCAGGCAAAGTCCCAGGCGCCGCTCCGAGCGAAGATTATGGCGATGAAGACTGATCTAGCGGTGCTTGCTACGGCCGACGAGCCCGACACCGGGGCGATCCAGCAACACATCGACGAACTGCTGGCGCTAAAGAAGCAGCTCATGCAGCAGCGCTACGCGCATATAGCGGCGGTGCGAAGAATGCTCACCGAGGAACAGCGCCCAAGCTTCGATATGATGGTTTTGAAGCGCGTCAAGAAACGGAAAATGACCCGGCATTAAAGGAGTTCACGGATAAGCGCTGAGTTTCCGACTCTGCCCGTGCGCAACGACGCGAATGGGATCGGAGCGGAGCAGGCGTACCTGTTGCCTGCAGGAATCTTACTCACGTATTTGCGTGATTACCGTCTGTTCGCTGGCAAACTTCAGGACTGCGAACAGCCCCCCGGAATCGCGTAACGCAACACACACACCCATGACAGAACCTTCCATCGAGCGTATTCGCAATATCGCCATTATCGCTCACGTCGATCACGGTAAAACGACATTGGTGGACAAGCTGCTGCAACAGTCGGGCACCTTGGAAACCCGGGCGGGCGCGGTGGAACGAGTAATGGACTCGAATGATCTCGAGAAGGAACGCGGTATCACTATTCTGGCCAAGAACACCGCAATTGCCTGGAAAGATTACCGCATCAATATCGTGGACACGCCGGGACACGCGGATTTCGGCGGAGAAGTCGAACGCGTGCTGTCGATGGCGGATTCGGTGCTGTTGTTGGTGGATGCCGTAGACGGGCCAATGCCTCAGACACGATTCGTCGCCCAAAAGGCGTTCTCGCATGGACTCGTTCCGATTGTTGTGATCAATAAAATCGACCGCGACGGCGCGCGCCCGCATTGGGTATTGGATCAGACCTTCGAGTTGTTTGATCGTTTGGGCGCGACGGATGAGCAGTTGGACTTCCCAGTCGTATACACGTCCGCAATTCAAGGAACGGCAACCTTGGATATCGAACAACCGGGGCGCGATCTGACGCCGCTTTTTGAAACCATCGTAGCCAGCGCACCCCCACCGGCGGTCGATGTCCAGGGACCGTTTCAAATGCAGATCTCGTCGTTGGATTATTCCACGTACGTGGGAACCGTCGGAATAGGGCGTGTCAATCGCGGGGAGATTCTACGCAACACCCCGGTGGCCATTATTGACCGGCATGGTCGCGTGCGGTCCGGACGCGTTCTTCAGATTCTGTCATTTATGGGCTTGAACCGCGTGGAAGTGGAGCGTGCTCATGCCGGGGATATCATCGCGGTGACCGGGATCGACGACATAGGCATTTCCGATACCTTGTGTGATCCTGAACATCCCGAACCGCTGGCGGTGTTGAGCGTCGACGAACCCACCATAAGCATGACGTTTCAAGTCAACGACTCTCCATACTGCGGCCGGGATGGCAAGTACCTGACATCTCGACAGTTGTCACAACGCTTGCAGCGCGAGGCGCTGCATAACGTCGCGCTTCGCGTCAGCGAAACCGAGGATTCCGAGAAGTTCATCGTATCCGGGCGCGGCGAATTACACCTTGCCATTCTTTTGGAAAACATGCGCCGAGAGGGATATGAGGTCGCTGTGTCGCGGCCCGAGGTGATTTATCGCGAGCGCGACGGTGTGCGCGAGGAACCTTGGGAACAGCTCACGTTGGATGTCGAGGAACGGCATCAGGGAGCGATGATGGAAGCCATTGGCGAGCGCCGGGGGGAACTACAGGAATTGTGGCCGGACGGCCGCGGGCGGGTTCGGCTGGATTACCTGATACCGGCACGCGGACTCATCGGTTTCCAATCTGACTTTTTAACACTGACCTCCGGCAGCGGACTGATGTATCACGTGTTCGACAGTTACCGCCCTGCGGTGCCGGAAAATCTCGCGGAGCGCCGCAACGGCACATTGATTTCCAACTCCACCGGAAAGACGCTGGCGTACGCGCTTTTCAATTTGCAGGAGCGGGGCCGCCTGCTGGTTGGCGCCGGAGAGGAGGTGTATGAGGGCCAGATCATTGGCATCCATAGCCGTGACAACGATTTGACGGTTAATCCCCTGAGAGCGAAACAACTCACGAATATCCGTGCCGCGGCCAAGGACGACAATGTGTTGCTGAATCCGCCGCTGCGCATTGGCTTGGAGCAGGGGCTGGAATTTATCGACGGGGATGAATTGTTGGAGATTACGCCGGCGCAGATCCGCGTGCGGAAACGCCACTTGAAGGAATATGAGCGCAAACGCGCCGCCCGGCGGGCGAGTTGAACGCAATTCCTTATCGGTGTGTTGGTTCAGTCCAGCCGCAAAGGAAGGGTGCGCAGACGCCGTCCGGTAGCGGCGTACACCGCATTGGCGACGGCAGGGGCAATCGGAGGCACGCCGGGTTCGCCCACACCGCCCGGCGGCGCGGCGCTGTCCACGATATGTACCTCGACCTCGGGCATGTCACGGAACGTGAGTATCGGGTAATCCTCGAAGTTTGTGTGCAGTACTCTTCCCGCTTTGACATTCACTTCTTCGTACAACGCCGCGGATAAGCCTAATGCGATCCCCCCCTCCATTTGTGCGCGCACGGTGTCGGGATTGATCGGCGTTCCGCAATCCACGGCGCACACCACCCGTCGTACGGCAATCCCGGCGCCGACAATCTCAACTTCGGCCACTTGCGCCACGATGGTTCCGAATGAACGGTAGATCGCAATGCCCCGGCCACGCGTTTTGGGCAGCTTACCGCCCCAAGCCGCGCCCTTGGCGGCAAGCGCCAGGACTGTTTGATAGCGGGGCGCGTGCGCCAGCAGCCGGTGGCGGTATGCAAACGGATCTTCCTGCGCCGCATGCGCCAGTTCGTCGATGAAACTTTCTACGGCGAACGCGTTTTGTCCGGCGCCGACGGAACGCCAATTGCCGATGGGCACTTCGCTTTCGACGACCCGATGCTCTTCCCGATAGTTCGGAACCGCGTAGGGTACCGAAATCATCTCCAGGGCCAGACTCGGCCCGGCGGCGCGCACGCGCCACGCGGCGGGTTGGCCATGGGAATCCAACGCCGCGTCCAGTGCCACGTAATGGGCGGGACGGTACACATCGTTCTGCAAATCGTCCTGGCGTGTCCATATTACCTGCACCGGCTGTCGCGCTATTTGTGACAGTTGCACCGCTTCGGCGATCATATCGGTTTCCAGCCTGCGGCCGAATCCGCCGCCACAGAACTGACTGTGAACATGAACCTTGCGCCGCGGCAGCCCGGTCAAGCTGGCAGCGATTTTTTGCGAGTCGCTTTGGTTTTGGGTCCCCACCCATAGATCACACCGTTGATCGCGTACGTGGGCGATGCAATTCATTGGCTCCAGGGTGGCGTGCGCAAGGTAGGCGGTGCGATATCCGGCACTGACTCGGGTATGGGCCGAATCCAGGGCGCGCTTAACGCCGCCGCGCCGGCGTATCGGCTTGCCCGGACGTTTTGCGGCGTCCCGCAGTTGCTGGTAGTAGATCTTCGTGTTTAATGCCGATTTTCCCGCGGACCAATCCACTTGCAGAGCTTGACGACCGCGGATCGCCGCGTACACGTTATCGGCCAACACCGCAACACCACTTTCGATGACGTGCACCGCGCTTACTCCGGGGACCGCCAGGGCGTCGTCCACAGTGACCTTTTGCACACTCGCCGCCAACACCGGCGCTCGTTGCACGCTGGCGACGAGCAAGTGGGGTTGTTGAAGATCAAAACCGTAGACGGTCGCCCCCGTGACCATGTCGAGGAGATCCAATCTTGGCGTGGGGCGGCCCAGTAGTCGCCACTGGTCCGGCGGCTTGAAGTAGACGCGCTTCGGAGGCGACAGCCGCGACGCCGTGCCGGCCAGCGCGGCATACTGCAGTTGCCGACCGCTGGGTTCGTGTATTACGGCGCACGCCTCGGCGCGGCAATCCGAGATGCGGGCGCGCCACCGCCGCGCGGCCGTCCTGATCAACATCATTCTCGCACTGGCGCCCGCCCTTCGAAGCTGCTCCCACTGACTGGAAACCGCAGAGGAACCCCCGGTCACCTGCACTCCAAATCGAGGATTGACATACACCTTCGCCGCTGGGGCGAACTCGAATCGCACCTGGTCCAGGTCCGCCTCCAACTCTTCGCTGATGAGCATCGCGAGGGCGGTGCTCGTACCCTGGCCCATCTCGGCAAAATTTACAGTCAATGTCACGGTGTTGTCGCCGTGGATCCGCAACCAGGGGTTGAGTGCGGTACCGGCGTCAGGCGGCGGCTCCAGCCGTGCGGGCAGCGGCGTCTGATCACCTGTCGCGATGCCGTCAGCGGCCCGCGCGATGGCGCGACGAATTCGTGGATACGTCCCGCAACGGCACAATACCTTTGACATTGTGGTTTCGAGATCCGCGTTGCATGGTTTCGGACGCTGGTTGAGCAGCCCTGCCGCGGTCATGATCTGGCCGGGTTGACAATAGCCACATTGCGGAACCTGTTCCACGAGCCATGCTTGCAGCAGCGAATGACCGCTTCGGACGAGGCCCTCTATGGTGGTGATCTCTGTTCCCCGCACCTTTTCCAGCGGCACCATACAGGCGTGACTGGATTTACCGTCGATCAACACCGTGCAGATGCCGCAGATACCGACGCCGCATCCGAATTTGGTGCCTTTCAGGCCGAGTACATCGCGCAAGATCCACAACAACGGAGTTTGCGGATCCGAGCCGATGGTTTTTGTCTCGCCGTTAACGGTTATTTCGATCATTCCGGGGTGCTCCTTTCCACCGCCTCGGGGCGGTCCTGGGCGCCGCCGTTGTAGTCAAACCATATTCCGTTTTTCGACGTCCCGCGGCAGGTGTGTGTAGACACTATGGATGCGTTGTGCCGCCGTCCACAGCGTGAGCACCGCCAACACGAACGCCATGAAAACCAATTGATGAGTGACCAGGCCGAGGCACAGCAGGATGACCCGCTCCGATCGCGTAATCCAGCCGCCGTTACAGGTCAGGCCAAGCGCTTCGGCGCGCGCCCGGGTGTAACTGGTGAGCATGCTGCCGAGCATGGCCAGCACCAGGGCCGCCACCGCCCAGGTGTTGCCCTGGGTCGCCAGCCACCAAGCGATGGCGGCAAACATGGCGCCTTCGCAGACGCGATCCAAGGTGGAGTCGAGGAAGCCGCCGAAGGGTGTAACCTGGTTCTTCAACCTCGCCAGCATGCCGTCGAGCATGTCCAACGTGCTGCCGAATAGAAAGACAACTCCCGCCCACACCAGCTGGTTACGGATTACCAGCCACGCCGCGAGCAGGGAGAATAGGACGTTGCCCGCGGTGAGCACATTAGGATGCACGGCGTGCGCCGCGAACCAACTCACCACAGGTGCCAGTATGCCTTGCAGGCGTTCGCGCTGATTATCTCTGACCTTTTCGACGACTCCCAATGTTCCGGCCTTAGGAAAGGAGGTTTATGAATTCCGGCTGATTGTCCACCTTTCCCCCGGGATTATCGGCTTGTTTTTGTCGCTTGTGCTTCATTTTGTTATCGCGGTTGTTGCGGCCGGCGGGTTGGATGCTGCTTTATCGCTACCGTGTCCACGCACCGGATGGGGTCGGTAAAACTCCATCAACGCCGCCAGCTCCTCGTCGTCGAGTGAGATCTCCAATGCGTCCACTAATTCAGCAAGGTGATGCTGTTTGGTCGCGCCGACGATCGGTGTCGTTACCCCCGGCTGCTGAAGTACCCAGGCGAGTGCGATTTGCGCGTTGGACGCGCCGCGACCTTCGGCGATCTCAGAGAGCCGCTTGACGACCGAAAAATCATCTTGTTGATAATACATGCGGTGTGCGTGCTCATCGGTTCCGGCGCGCGTGGTGTCGCCGCTACGGTCCGGTTGCCGGTTTCCGGCGAGAAAGCCCCGTGCCAGAGGACTCCAGGGTATCACCGCGATACCTTCCTCGCGGCACAAGGGAATCATTTCTCTTTCTTCTTCGCGATAGATAAGGTTGTAGTGGTTTTGCATGGAGACAAAGCGCGCGTAACCAACTTGGTCGGATAGATACAGGAACTTGGCGAATTGCCATGCATACATACTCGATGCGCCGACGTACAAGGCCTTGCCGGCGGTGACCACATCGGTCAGTGCCTCCAGGGTTTCCTCCATGGGGGTTGAGGGATCGAAACGATGAATCTGGTACAGATCCACGTAGTCCATGCCGAGTCGCTTGAGACTGGCATCGATGGCGTGACGAATATGCTTTTTCGACAGTCCCCGTTCATTCGGGCTGTCTCCCATCGGCATGTATACTTTGGTGGCGACTACCACCTGCTCCCTTTCGACACCAAGCTGTTTGAGCGCCCTCCCAAGAACCCTTTCACTTTCACCGTCGGAGTATTTATTCGCGGTGTCGAAAAAATTAATTCCCGCCGCCAATGCCTGCTCAAAGAACGGGCGTGCGGCTTGTTCATCGAGTACCCAACTGCGCCAGGCCGGCGAGCCGTAGCTCATGCAACCCAGACACAGTCGGGAAACCTTTAAACCGGTACTTCCGAGGGAGATATATTGCATGAATGGTTCGGGTTATGGATCGTTGACATTCCCCGCGCGGCAGCGGTCAGTTCGCGGGAAGTGTAGTAAACAACGCAAGCGTCGTACCTTCCCAAGGCGAGCGTAACGTTTATCTGCGGAGTGCGGTTCCAATTGGATTAGATCGGGGCCGCGCGACGTAACGGTGGGTGTTGCCGTACATCCCGCCCCGTAGCCCGTCCATTCGGTGGTGGCGGCCCCGGACTGCCGGATGCGGGCGATGACGTAAGACGCGGGCGCCGGCTGTTTGCTGCGTGTACGGAAGGAGCGACCACTGTGGTGGCTGATAGGTATGGACGTAAACTGTGGTTGAATGCCATCGGTCTTTGATTTGTTCACGTTGCGCCGCCGTTCGATCCAGCCAATCCTCTATGCGTCGATTGGCTTCTACGGCGTCCTGTCGGCGTCGTTCTTGTTCTTCGATACAGGCCGGAGTGCGGCAATCTTCGATATCTACCACCTCGACGCCGAATGCCCCTGGAGGTCGTTCATCGCCATAATATGTGTGTCCGGACGCATCCGTCCATTTGAAAATATCCGCCTGCGGCGCGCCGCCGAACAGCAAGACAAACACGGCCAGCGAATAATGACAAAAGATTTTAATACGCATGTTCATATACCATCGCGATGAGAACATTGTATGCCGGGAGCGGTAAATACGGCAACTTGAGCTGTTGCTCCGCGGTCTCGGCGCGGCCACCCATAGAACCAGGCAGGTAATTGCCGGTGGCGGTTGTTGCCAACCAGTTTAAGCTGTAGATTTCGCCGCAGGTCCGTCGTTCCGCACCAGGCGTTTGATACAGCGCGCGGAGCTCAATTAAAACATGAGTTACACACAGGAAATCGGGTGAACAGAGATGTCTCACTCCATTGACGATCTGCTGGCGATCATGAGCCGGTTGCGGGATCCGCAGTACGGTTGCCCCTGGGATCGCAATCAAACCTTTGCAACGATTGCGCCGTATACCATCGAAGAGGCCTATGAGGTCGCCGATGCCATTGACCGCGGTGACATGAACGAATTGGGAGAGGAACTCGGTGATCTGCTGTTTCAGGTTGTGTTCTATGCGCAGATGGCCAAGGAGATGCGGTCGTTCTCGTTCGACGACATCGTCAATGCGATTTGCGAAAAGATGATTCGCCGTCATCCACATGTGTTCGCCGATGCAGAATATGCCTCGGAGCAGGAGCTGCGCAGCGCCTGGGATCAACACAAACAACGCGAGCGGGATGACAAGGCGCAATTCGATAAAAGTGTTCTGGCGGGAGTGGCACGCGCGTTGCCGGCGTTGCTGCGGGCCGACAAGTTGCAGCAACGCGCGGCCCGTGTTCAATTCGATTGGCCCGATTACAGCGGTCCCATTGAAAAGTGTCGCGAAGAGATTCGCGAATTGGAGGCTGAACTCGAGGGTGAACTTGATTCCGTCCGGATTAATCAGGAGATCGGCGACCTGTTGTTTTCGTGCGTGAATCTCGCGCGGCACGTTGGGGTGAATGCGGAGCAAGCGCTACGCACGGCGAACGAAAAGTTCGAACGCCGGTTCCGCAGTATGGAAGCGAGTTTGGCGTCAAAAGGGGGACGCTTCGAGGATATGGACCCGCTCAAGCTGGACCAGTTATGGGAGCAAGTGAAAAAAGATGAGATCGCGCAGTAGTCGATACGGGAGTGTAACTTGATCAGATTTAATAAGCTGGAGGATCGTTGATGTTTGCTCCAATTACTATAACTCGAGTCATTAGATTACGATATGCGTGAGATCGTGACGCTGGAAACCAACGCGAGAGAGATGCTCGTTGATATCACCGAGTCGGTTCGTGGTGTGGTCGAACGTAGCCGCGTTGCGAACGGGGTGGTTTCGTTATACGCGCAAGGCGCCACCGCCGCGATCATGATCCAGGAAAATTGGGATGACAGCGTGCAGACGGATGTAGTCAACTTTCTGGGCAAACTTATTCCTCGCGGAGTGTGGCTGCATGATGCCCAGGATGGCAATGGTGATGCTCACCTCAAGGCGGGACTGGTCGGCCCTTCGGAGACCATTCCGCTGATCGACGGAAAGCTGGGATTGTCGACGTGGCAGAATATCTTCTTCTGCGAGTTCGATGGCCCGCGCCGTGACCGCAACGTAGTGTGCACGATCGTCCAGGCGTAAAGGATCAGTCGCATCAGACAGGGATTCGAAGCCGGCCGCAGTCACACGGGATTCCCGCGGCAAAGATTAGGGACGCGGTCAGGGCTACGCGTTGGGACGTAAACAATCCCCAGGCACGGCGTTCCGGGTTCCACGCATGTATACTTGACCTTTTCCAACAACGGCAATATCAACGCCGCGACGAGGGCCGAACAAACATTGCCTGTTGCATCCGATCAGGTTTCGTCCGCCAATAGAGTCCCGGTCATGGTTGTTCTCTCCGGTCGCCGGCGAGGGCACATGGTGCGCTTGGGTGAAAGGACGATTCACGTCGTACGCGGCGCCAACGCGGATGTGGGTTTCATTCCCCCCGACGGAGAACCCGATCGCGATATTCACGCCACCATGCATCGTGCCGGTGACACCTACGAGATTGAGGTCGCCGCCGGACATCGCGTATGGGTCAATGGGCAGCTGGTGGGGGAGAGTCGGATGCTGAACTCGGGCGATTTGCTTGAGATAGGGCAGGCCGGCCCGGTGTTGCGCTTTCGTACGTATCCGTGGGGTGTGACACCGAAAAAGACCTTGGGCGAGGCGTTCGCCGACTCGCGAGACGGTGCGCGGGTGGATGGGCATTCGCAGTTGGGCAGGACCGCGCGGTTCCTCAGCAATATCACTAAGGACCTGGCGACGCAGACATCGTTCTGGTTTCGTCTTTGGGTTGTGGTGCTGCTCACTGCGTTGGTGGCGAGCGTCGTGGTCCTGGTCACGCAGAATATCCGTCTGCAAAAGCGCGTAGCGGTCGAGGGGACACGCATAGAAGGCATCGCCGAGTTGCTCGAGCGCACCGGCGCCGAGGCCATGACCCGGGAAGACATGTTGGCGCTGCAATCGAGCATGGAAGCGCGGCTTGCCGCCACCCTGGAGCGTATCGAATCTCTGGAGGCGCGTTCCGATCTGGTGGCCCGTCTGGTTTCCAGTGTGAGTCCGTCGGTGGCCTTTGTCCAAGGTTCATTCGGGTTTGTCGATCCCGCCACGCAACGGCCATTGCGCTATATCGAGGCCGAAGACGGGATCGCGGTCTTTACCTTGGAGGAGCAGGGCGAAGAATTGCAGCTGATGTTTTCAGGGACGGCGTTCGTAGTTTCCGAAGCGGGCTTGTTATTGACCAACAAACATGTCGCCGAACCGTGGCAGGACGATTCGCAAGTGGAATCAATCACGGCGCGGGGGTTGACCCCGGTGATCTCCCGCCTGCTGGCTTATTTCCCCGGTGTCAAGGCGCCGCTCGAGTTGAGTGTGGTGAAGGTCAGTCCGCAGGTAGATCTCGCGTTGGTGCGGGTGATTGGAACCATGCCGGATGTGAAGGTATTACGACTGGAGACCGAGCAGCCCAGGCCCGGTGATGAAGTACTGGTGCTCGGTTATCCGTTGGGCACGAGAGGATTGGTGGTGCGTGCGAGCACCGAGTTTATTGAAGCCATCACCCCGGACGGGGAGGTTGCCCGCCGTCTGTCCGAGGCTGAGTACATCAAGCCGCTGGCCACCCGAGGCATTGTGAGTCAGGTCTCCGCGGACGTAGTGACCTACGACGCGGAAACCACGGTAGGTGGCAGCGGGGGGCCGGTGGTGAATATGGATGGCGACGTTGTGGCGATCACCGCCGCCATAATCACGCAATTCGGCGGTTCCAATATGGGGGTGCCGGCGAATATCGCACAGGCGTTGCTGCAGGAGTCCAAGACAACGCATTGATTCCGGCTCCGATTGCGACAAAAAAAAACACGTGCCCCCACAAGTCTGAACCGTTTTCAGACGATGCTAAACACGGGCGGCTCGCCGTATCCGCGGCGTTTCTATAACGCCTTTTGGTACACGCGGTAGCGACGGGTTTGTTCGGCATTCATTGCCTCGAGGCTATGGAGCATTTCGCGATTGTCCTCCAGTATCCATGAGGCCTCACCGACGGGCATTCCCAGGGCCGGCGAGCGTTGGATATATTCAGCGTATAACAGCGCCCCGAGCGCCAGCGACCGGTGTTCGTGCTTGATTCCCAGTGCCAGTATGCGCGACTCGGTGACGGTCGATTTCCGCCCAGGCCCGAAGAAATACCACAATAATTTGAAGATGCCGGATGGGAATAACTTTCCTGCCGGGATTTTCTTCAGGACTTGATTGATATTGGGCAGCGTAAGCCCAAATGCCGCCGGCTCGCCTCCTACTTCCGCGATGAGGCAAAGTCCGGGATCCATGATCATTTTCATATCGTTGGCCATATGGCGAAACTCGGTCTCATCCATGGGTACAAAACCCCAGTTTTTATCCCAGGCTTGATTGTATATTTCAAGAATCGTGCCGACTTCGCGGTCGAATCGCCTCATGTCGACTTCGCGAACGGTAATTTGCGAACGACGTTTTTGCCGATCCGCTATCTTGACCAGACGGTCGGTGAAGTGTTTCGCGGAATCCACGTCCCACGCCGTCAAATCCTTGGCTCTCTCGAATCCGTACCCGGTTACGAGGTCAATATAATAGGGGGGATTGTACGGCATCATAATACGGGGATCTTTGTCGAAACCGTCGATTAACATCCCACACTCATGGTTGGTGCTTGGGTTTACCGGACCGAGCAAGCGGTTCATGCCGTGCTCCCGGGCCCAATCAGCGACCGTATCCATCAGGGCATCGCACGTTCGTTGATCGTTTACACATTCGAAAAATCCAAAAAATGCGGACTGTTCGCAATGGTAGTCGTTGTGGACCTGGTCAATAATCCCCGCGACGCGCCCGACGAATTCTCCATCGCGTTCGGCCAGCAACGGCAGCATTTGTGCGTGGCGAAAGAACGGATTCTTATTGGTGTTTAATGTATCCCTGACGGTAACGCGCAGGGGCGGCACCCAATGTGGATAGCGTGTATAAATCGACCAGGGCAGGGAAATAAACGCACGCCAATCCTTTTTGCTGACAACGGGTTTGATCTCTAGCATCTAATCGAATTCAATAACTCGTCAATCGGCCTTTTTTACGGTGAACTCGAATCTATCGATGGACCTTACGCTTCTTTGCGGGCGCCCGCGTGGATTTTCGTCCGCCGAGGGTGAACCAGTTTTCTTCCGTGAGTTCATGGAAGTAATCGGCGCCGTCCACCAATATGCTTGACGTGGTCCTCGGGACGGCGGCAATTTCTACTCTCACGCCTTCCGATTTCAAATGTCTAACCAGCTCAACGAAATCGGAGTCGCCGGACATGATGATGATGGTGTCGACCTTGCTCGCGAGCTGCATCGCCTTGATGGTCAGGGGGATGTCAGCGCTTTTGTGACACGGTCGCACTGAGCCGTGGTAGTGGTGGTGCAGGCGTTCCTGAAGCTTCGCGGAAATCTGTTTTCCCTCGCGGAAATAGACCAGGCGATTCAGGCCCCGATTATCCAACAGCTTTGGCACCAGCTTGTCGAAATTGAGCATGGTGTTGGGATCACCGGTCTCCTCATGGATGCTGCGTTCAATATTGTTGCCGTCCACGAGAATGGCGACGGACTGGCTGATATTGACGTCTTCAGAGCGATATTCATTCATAGTGATTGGGTTCGTCGGTCCGGCCTGAGCGGTCATCAAGGTTTACCCTAACATCGACGCGTGGGTAATCATACTCAGTTCGCAACGACACGGTATAAATCCATTGACGCATACCCTGTAATTGTTTTGTAATCCTGACCGCGTTTAATTATTTTTACGGAAGCTCTGCATAATTCATCCCTGAAGTTTCAGAGTGCGGTACGTCCATGTACCGGCGGAACCGCTGACAATCAGAGGTTCCTTAGACGCAAGGATTGGCTTAGTACAACAGTAGGAAATAGTGATATTCGGTATTGAACCAGGGCGGCTTACCGGTGCTATCGCCGGCACGGAGTCCATACCCTGCGGAGTAGGACGCTTCGATGACGCCCGTAGATGATCGGCGCCTCGGTTCAGATTGTTTTTAACGCTTCGAGGAGACACATGATGACTGAAACAATGGAAGACATCCTGCACCCGGGAGAGGGAGGCGCAAGCGACCCGGAATTTCCACACGCTCCGGATGGTTGGAGCCGCGAATCGGCAATGGGCCTGCTGGGCGAGGAATCCCTCACGGCGAGCGATGATCTGTGGGATACGGTGCGGGCGCTACAGGAGTATTTCGCGAAAAACGAGGACCATATCAATGTACGCGAATTGCACGATGCATTGGATGAGAAGTTCCATCATAAAGGTGGGATAAAATTTCTCTACAAACTGCTCCCTGGCGGGCCGGTCGCTCAAGGCTGCAAGATCTCTGGGTTGGAGCCACCGCCCGGCAGCATCGATACTTCCTTCGGCAGCGTGCAATAACCGCGATTCCTGCCGATAACCGGATCGCTCGCCGGCGGCGGGGCATTACGCCGCCGTAACCGTGTTCGGCGCTGGAACACCGCGGTCGAATTGAGCCAAATCATGCATTGATGGACGACCGCGGGTCCATGCAATGCAGGCGCGGCGTTCGCTGCGGATGCGGCGGCGTGGTGGCGGGGTTTGGAAGCTGCGCCGATGGGTCATCGTTCCCGCGTAACATGAGCCCTTAGTGCAGGAGGGCTAGGCCGACAAGCCGATAATGGGCGCCAACGGATTATTAACCAAGGCTTACTCCGGGTTTCGCGAGCGGTTTCTCGATTATGAGGCCCTCTCCTCGCAACTCCACGCCTGGACGGCGGCGTTTCCGGATGTGACCCGACTCACTTCCATCGGCAAGTCCAGTGAGGGCAGGGAGCTGTGGCTGCTCACGGTGGGTCCCGATCCGGACCGCGTTCGTCCCGCAGTGTGGGTCGACGGCAATATGCATGCGTCGGAACTGTGCGGCTCCAGCGCTGCGCTGGCGATCGCCGAAGACGTGATCCGCATGCATGTCGAACGGGAGGCGGATCTGTATGGGCTGCCGCCGCACGTCCTTCAGCGCTTGCGTGACGTATTGTTCTATATCGTGCCGCGCGTCTCACCGGATGGCGCGGAAGCCGTGTTGGCCAGCGGACGCTATGTACGCTCGGTAACCCGCGATGGACGCGGTGATCGCGGCGGCCCTCGCTGGATCGCCCAGGATGTCGATAACGATGGCTTGATGCTCACCATGCGTCAACTCGACGCCGCCGGTGACTACGTCGAAAGTGCGGAGGCTCCCGGCTGGATGTTGCCCAGGGAGATTGAGGACAACGGTCCGTTTTACAAGATTTACCCGGAGGGTGTGATCGAGAATTTCGACGGTATACGCATCCCGGAGCCCCATTTTCTATCGGACAATTCCACCGACCTCAACCGTAACTTCCCGTATTCATGGATGCCGGAGTACGCGCAGGAGGGGGCCGGCGACTTCCCCTTGAGCGAGCCGGAATCGCGGGCGGTCGCGGCTGCGACCACCGGCTTGCCGCATCTGTTCGCATGGTTGAATTTTCACACTTTCGGCGGTGTGTTTATTCGCCCACTCGGGGACAAACCCGACTGCGAGATGGACCAGCAAGATCTGGCGATATTCAGGCAGATCGGTGAGTGGGGCAGGCAATTTACCGGCTATCCGATGGTGAGCGGTTTCGAGGAATTTACTTACCAGCCCAACAAACCGCTGCACGGTGACGTTATCGACTACGCCTACCATCAACGCGGGTGCATTGCCTACGTGTGCGAACTCTGGGACCTGTTTCAACAGGTCGGCCTGGCGGCGAAGAAACCCTACATTGACCGCTATATGCAGTTGCATCGGGAGGATCTGATCCGCATCGCCCGCTGGGATATCGACCACAACGGAGGGCGCGCGGTGGCGGCCTGGCGGCCGTTCAACCACCCGCAGATCGGCGCGGTGGAAGTCGGCGGACTGGACCCGCGAGTCGGCATCTGGAATCCGCCTCCGGAAAAAATCGCTGAGATATGCGCGGGACAGAGCGCTGCATTTCTGCGGGTGGCGGGATTGGCGCCGGATGTTCGCATCAGCGTCACACAGACGGCGTTGGAAGGCGGGCGCACCCGCATCGACGCAAGTATCGAGAATCTCGGGTACCTGCCAACCTATGTGTTGAATTCCGCCCGCCAGCTCGACTGGAACGAGCCGCTTGTTGCGCGCTGTGACACCGACGGCTGTAGCTTGGACGACGGAATCCAACCGCATTGCGAAATCGGTCATCTCGACGGGTGGGGGCGGGGTCTGTTTCACGATCGCGCCGCGTTTCACTATCAGAGAAGCCGCGGTAACAGCCATCGGCGGCAACTGTCGTGGTGGCTGCGGGGGCGGGGCACGGTGACACTGCGCGTGGGCTGTCCGCGGGTGGGCTGGATTACCCGCCGGGTGGCGATCGGTCCATGACCCGCGGCGGCACAGCCGGGCGGCGGGCGCATAAGAGGCTGTTGACTGCGGAAACCAAGTATATTAGTATATAATTTATTACTTATTAATAGGGCTACTTGTCATGTCTATCGATCGAATTGTACTTGCGTTCGCCGGTACCGTAATCTTGCTGTCCGCCGCCCTGGCGCATTATCACCAGCCGTACTGGCTGTGGGTCACTGCGTTTGTCGGCGTCAACTTGGTTCAGGCCGCGTTCACCGGCTTTTGTCCACTGGCCAAGGTATTAAAACTCGTCGGCACCAAGCCTGGTGCCGCGTTCAACTAACACAGCTTCGGAGTGCACCATGAAACGTTCCGTCTTAGTAATGACTTCCGGATTATTGCTTGCGTCCGTGGGCATCACGTTCGCCGCAGGTCACATTTCCACCGACGACCGGGTTAAGAAGAGCCGTCAGACGGCCAAGCAATTCATGCAGTCGCTAAAGGGTGAATTGCAAACGGCAATGAAGGCCGGCGGCCCGGTGAATGCGCTCGATGTATGCAATACAAAAGCGCGGCTGATCAGTCAGCAGCACTCCGATGCAAGCGGTTGGCGCGTCGCCCGCACCAGCCTGAAGACCCGCAATCCCGCCAATGCGCCGGATGCCTGGGAGCGTTCCGTGCTGGAGAAATTCGATGCGCGCAAAAAGGCCGGCGAGGCGCCGAAGGCGATGGAGCATTACGAGGTGATGGAGCAGGATGGGAAGAAGGTATTTCGCTGGATGAAGGCGATCCCCACGCAAGAGGTTTGTCTCAAGTGCCATGGTGGCGATACCGTGGCGCCGGCGGTGGAAGCAAAACTGAAAAAACTGTATCCCACCGATCAGGCGCGCGGCTACGCGGTGGGAGACATCCGCGGTGCGTTCACGATTACCCAGCCGGTAAACTGAGACGAGTCATCGACTCCGGGTTCGGGGTCAGTGTGTGAGGCTGGCCCCGAATTCCCGCGACGACGAAAAGCGGTCGGGGTTTGACATGCGGACTTTCGAATTGCGTTTAGCCAGCCGACATGGGTTGCCGGAAAACACGGTGACTGATCTGGAAGTCCGGGTGCTGGTTGACGGGCAGTGGGAGCCGCTCGATTTACATCTTCAGACCCGCGGATTTCTTATATTCGTTTACTCCGTTTTTATCTGCCAGCACATGTACCTGCACCGGAACGCTGGCGAGCGA
Organism: uncultured Gammaproteobacteria bacterium; assembly: GCA_947259175.1. Lineage (GTDB taxonomy): Bacteria > Pseudomonadota > Gammaproteobacteria > Arenicellales > JAANXG01 > CALZGZ01. Next base: position 47,996 of record CAMYKW010000063.1, read on the forward strand.
AACCTGGTCCTGGACACAGTAACCGGCGGATTCAAATTAACCGCATCGGAGGACTGGCTGGTGGAGAAGGTCCAGGCGCGTTTTGAGGCCGCACTGACATCGGGTACCGCCACCGCTGAAGACGTCGCATATATCGTGGAGCGGATGAAGAATTGTCCGGTGTCGCGAAATCTGACGCACACCGTGAAGGACACGACCCTCAAGTTCGTATAGCGCCGCACCCCCGGCTTGAGCATTGATCTTACAACCGCCTGTCCCTCCGCAAGCGCCCGTTGTAAACTAGACGGAACAGAGTCAGATCCCTGGTCCTCCCGGGATCCCAACGTCACTTTTACGGCATACCCTCATCACAGCGAGTTCCAGCCATGAATCAAGAGTACGACGAGTCGAAAAGTTATGATAACGCCGCTCGCGAGGCTATCGACCTTGCCAATCGCTTAGCGGACAACGAACCGGACGCCGACGTATGGGATATAGCCGATGGCATGCTCGCGGGCGCCGTGCAATATTGGCTGTATGCCCGTCAACCCTGCGGTGATCCGCGGTGCGAGGATTGTGAACCGATCAATACCGCGGAAAAGCGCCTTGCCGAACTGATTCGCTTCACCCAGGA
>CAMYKW010000063.1:48623-53140 GCA_947259175.1 uncultured Gammaproteobacteria bacterium
CGCTTACTTCGTGTGTAATTCGATGACGTCGCGATCGGCGACGAGGTGATCGGAACCGACCTGTTGGCCGTTGAACTGTCCGCTGCCCCAAATGCGGGCGAACTTCAATGTGTCGGCCAACTCCTTGTGCACCAGGCGGGCCACATCGCGCACGGTGTCGCCGCGACAAACAGTGAACGGACGATCCGCGTCCGGATCTTTACCCGGGGCCTTGGTATAAACGCGCACGATCTGCAGGCCCTCGAACAGCAGTGCGCCGATATTATCGAGACCGGCCCCGGTTTCCGTTGAGGTGGCCAGTGCCGGGAAGCGCACGTCCAACAGTTCTTCGAGCACCTTCACTTCGTCCGGATCGGAATTGAGATCGCACTTATTGGCGATCAGCATTGTCGGCAAGATCAACCGAAACGGGTCGGTCAATTCATCATCGCTTTGCGTATCGCCGAGATCATTGGCGCCGCTCAAAAATCCCGGCCAATGCTCCGCAAGGATTACCTTTCTTGCGGCCAGGCGTTGTCGGATTGTCTGAACGTGCTCCACGCAATCCGGATCGCTGATATCGATGATCAGCATCGCGGCGTCGGCGGTCTGCACGGCGTTGGCCATCCAGGGTTCCATGAAGTCGGTCGAAACCGGCGGCAGATCCACCAGTTGAAAAAGGACGTCTTCAAACGCCAGCATGCCTGGAACCGGGAGCTTGGTGGAGAACGGGTAAGGTCCGACCTCGGTGTGAGATCCGGTCAAACGGGCATGCAGGCTGGATTTGCCGGCGTTGGGGGGACCGACCAGGGCGATCTGCGCGGCGCCTTCGGGACGCACGGTGTAACTGGGACCCTTGCGTCCGGCCCCCTTTTTGGGGCCCGCCAGTTCCTCGGTGAGTTGCTTGATGCGGGTCTTGATGTCCGCCTGAAGATGTTCGGTTCCTTTGTGTTTGGGTATAGTGCGCAACATCTCTTTCAGGCAGGCCAGGCGTTCTCGTGGTTCCTGGGCCTGGCGAAACGCCTGTTCGGCTTTCTTGTATTCGGCGGTGACGTTGGTCGGCATAGGAGTTGAGATGTGGTGGTTCAGGTTGATTGTTACCACAAGCGTTTGCCTGTTGACATGATATCGTAATTAATCACCCGTCGTTGGCGCGGCCGAGGCCGGCGTAGGTCGATGCACAAGATGGACTCCATGGAAGAAGTACTGACCGAGATCCGCATGACGCGGGATGGACTGGCTAACGATCACGATCCCGGCGATGCACCGTCGCTTGTTTTTGCTGAGCCGGGAGGCTATGAGTAGCTTATGGCGCTTCCAGACTACCGACGCGGCAGCATTGTTAATCTAATGAGTTCCTTGATCCAGGCTGGAGGAGGGAGCTCGCCGCTGTACCCGCCGCTGTCCCTGCTTGATCCGCTCGCGTTGCGCGAACAGCGAAATATCATCCTTTTGGTGCTCGATGGATTGGGTTACGACTTTTTTAAGCGATGTGGCGACGGTGTTTTACACCAGCATCTCCAAGGCAGATTGACCTCGGTGTTTCCATCCACCACGGCCGCTGCAATCACCACGTACTTAACCGGCGATGCGCCCCAGCAACACGGGATCACCGGGTGGTTCATGTATTTTCGAGAGTTGGGTGCGGTGATGACGACTCTGCAGGGCGCGCCCCGCTACGGTGGTGTCGATCTGAGCCACAGCGGCATCGACGCAGAACGGTTGTTCGCTCATACCCCGATTTCCAAACGCCTGGGGTTGCCCACCTATCTCGTGACGCCTTGGAACATTGCCTACTCGGACTTCAATATGTCTCACAAGGGGAGCGCCGAGGTGCACGCCTACGGATCGTTGTCGCAGATGTTCGCGATCACCGCGGCAATCGCGCGCAACCCTCCGAAGCGCAAGTTCATTTACAGCTATTGGCCGGGACTCGATCATATTGGCCACAGCCATGGTATCGAAAGCACCCAGGCCGCGCATCATTGCCGGGAGATCGATGCCGCATTCGGGGCGTTTTTGGAGAGTATTGAAGGCAGCGGCAGCACGGTCGTTGTTACCGCGGATCATGGCTTGATCGACGTGTCCGCCACGGACAACATCGAATTGGATAGTCACCCCGATCTGGCGGAAACCCTGGCCTTGCCCCTGTGCGGCGAACGCCGGGTCGCTTACTGCTACGTCAAGCCCGACCGTCGCGAGGCGTTCGAACAGTACGTCACCACCGAGCTGGCCGACTGTGCGGAGATGCGGCCCAGCCGCGAGTTGATCGAAGACGGTTATTTCGGGGTGGGCGACCCCCATCCGCGGCTTCGCGAGCGGGTTGGCGATTACACGCTGATCATGAAGCAGCGGTTCGCGATCAAGGACTGGTTGCCGGCGGAGGCGCGCTTCTCCCAGATCGGGGCGCACGGCGGCACCAGCGATGCGGAGATGTATGTACCGCTGATCGTAGCGACCGCTTGAGTTGACCATCGCCGGCAACGGCCGGGTGCGATTCACCGACCGGTAGCACACTGGACCCGATCGCCAATCTCCAGTTTCAAATAATCCGTCCTGCCAAAAGCTTGATCGGTTTTTTTTTTGATCTAGATCAAAAACGCATTGAGAAAGTCCACGCTAGTATTGGAGCTGATTAGCTTCAAAAATATGAAAACCTATTCAGGTGCTGTGAAAAACATATGCCACCGTGGAGCCGGCCACGTTGAAACATTTCGCTGGATCCCGATTTCAACGAGGAGAGTAGTTCTGCTTGCTTGGCCGATCGACAGCGTTTGTGTGATGCGTTATCAACGGAAGCGCTCCGGGCTTTCGACATCAACCCGCCGAATTGTCCCAGGCATTTATGAATGCTCTTGAGACTGGAGAAGAGGAGTACAGACCTAATGTCTTTCAGAAAAACCGCTGTCTTTGTCGTGCTGGTAATCATGCCTTTGTGCGTGCATGCGGATTCGCAAACTGTCGAAGCGGACATACAAGAATTACAGCGAGTGATTGCGGATTCTCACATCGTTCTGCCTGACAAGTCGCCGAAGGCGCCCCGTACCAGTCCCGAACAGCTTCAAAACGCGCGGGACATTTGGTCGGCCCACGTCAAAAAGACCGAACTAGTACGAAAAGGCGCACAGGCGCGACTCAAACATCAAAAACAGAAGTAACAGTGTTCGAGACTGCCAAGCTGACTGGCTTGTGTCGTGCCCTGATACGCCGATAGCCGTATATGTGACAGGTACCGTCGAAAAAGGACGGTAGAAAGGTTAGAGACTATGCACGCGATCCTAAGTACATTGACGAGGCTAAGAAATGTCATAGTGTTTTGGTTTATCTGTTTGCTGTTTCTATTTTGGCATTTAGCCGTATCACTTGCCCACGCCAGCAACTATTACGGTCCTCCTTACAGGTATACGTTGGCATGCGTAGCTGATCATCCCGACTACCCCACCGTCGATGTCGCAGTCGACGCTTGGTGGGCCAGATATACCAGTTGTTGGGGCAACTACTTTCCGTGCAGTTATGACCGAATTGATTATCCCGACGGAAGAATGACCGGGAATTTTGCGCGAATGAATCTTAATGGTAATTGTGTTTCGGGGGATAACATTGTTGGGACAAAATATTCCTATGATCGACCTAAAAATAACGGTGATAATGATACTTGTAATGGTGTTGGCAATCCATGCAATCCGTCGACCGGCAACAAGTACCAGCGGGAAGAGGACTTTAATTCTGAGACTACTTACCTCGCGGTACGACGCTTATACAATAGTTATGATTTTCGAGACATTGGATTTGGAGTCGGTTGGACCTCGAATTTCATGAAAAGTCTGGAGGTGTTGGGAAGCGGTATCACCGTATGGCAATCGGATGGCCGAGGGGAACTTTGGCTAAAGGCGAATAATCTCTGGGAAGGTGATCCGGATACGGAACTCGAACTCACTGAAGATGCGACGGGCTATACTCTCACGTTACCAAATGGTGATACTGAGCGTTACGATCTCAACGGACGGCTCGAGTGGGAAAAGATTGCCTCGGAGTTAACAACTATCTACAGCTACAACTCAGATAATCGATTAGATATTGTTACCGGTCCCTTTGGTCACACGCTGACATTCGAGTATTACCCGGATGGTCATCTCTATAGGATTACAGATTCGGAAAACCAAGTCTACGAATACGTTTACGCCAACGACAATTTGATCGAAGTCATCTATCCCGACGACACGCCGGCAGATAACACCGATAATCCACGGCGGATCTACCATTACGAAAACTTCAACTTCCCGCATCACCTGACCGGCATCACCGACGAGAACGGCGATCGTTTCGCCACCTATGCTTACGATCCGAATTCAGGCAATGCCATTGCCACCCAGCACGCGCAGACCGACAACACCGGGCCCCAGGAACAATTCACCCTGGCCTACGACTCCGACACCCAAACCACGGTGACCGACGCCGCCGGTACCGTGGAAGTACTCACCTTTGAAGAAAATCTCGGGGTCAAGAACCTGATCGGCCGAATCAATCAAGCGGACGGC
>CAMYKW010000064.1:0-7740 GCA_947259175.1 uncultured Gammaproteobacteria bacterium
GGCTATGACTTTCGTTCCAGTCCGGCGTTCAGCCGCCCCTGTCCTGCGCCAGCTTCCCAGATACTGATGCAATATGCGGGCTAGCCCGCGGCATCGCGGAACTGTGAATTCAACTGCGGTATGTTAGAGAAACTTACGCCGTAAACCCAGCCGCCGGGAGATGATTTTGTTGCCTGCCGGGATGCTGGCTGACCGCCGACTCGACGCGAGACCGGGAACCGTCAGCTAGCGCGATCCCTGGTCCCCGGCGCTCAAGCTGCCACTGAATTCGCGTTTAGTGCTACTGGAATCCGTCCTGGCGGTCGCCGACCGCCGTTGAGATTTCTGACCTCGGTCGAGAAATTCGTCCTGGTACGGGCAGCGCTCTATCCGGCAATGATGAGCGCGTGCGCAATCCTCACACGTGGTGTCGCGGAGCACGACTTCACCGCAAATCTCGCACAACAGAACCGGCGAATCAAAAGTTACCATAACTGTTTGTCAAACGTGCGTTTTGAATGATTTTATCGGGTCACCGAAGAAATTGCATTGATCTTCGTCAAGGCGGCATGCCCGCTCAGACCCCACGACCGGTGTGGCATTACCCACGGCAGTTGCGCGTCGGGGTCCCATGCCGTCGTCGACGCACATTACACCGGTTGGCGGTTGACTATCTATCTTGTCAGATCCGGCACAGTGGTTCTTTTGATCGGCGGCAGACCGTGGCTCCGCAAATAGTGGTTTTGTATCTGGTAGGCCTCCGCTTCAAAGTCCGCTTCGTTCACGACACCGCCACCGCGTCGCGCCTCGTACTGCAAAAAGTGAACGAGTTCATGAACCAGATGGCTGCGATCTTTTTGGTCCTCGGCATCAAAATCATCCCGCAACCAAATAGTCCGGGTTTCCACGTCGTATAATCCCATGAGACCCCGCTTGGCCCGCTCGGGTATGATCCACACCTCACCCAAGAGCAGATGCACCAACGCCACCGGATCGGTCTTGACGATTTTGGGCGCCTCGCCGAGATAGTCAAATCCCGAGTTGGCGTTAATCCAAATCAGTAACGTCGCTGCAAGACTCTTCATCCATAATTCCTTTGACGTTGGCGCTTCGGATGGTCCGTAGTTTATGATTTGACACCCTGCGAGTCGAAGTGTTCGCACCGGAATGGATATACATACACGCAACCTCCAACAATACGCCGCTCAACACTCAAACGGCTGTTCGCTTGAGCCTGGGAAGCGGTTTCTCATTGATGGGCAGGTGCACGATTGCCGCCGCCAATCCGAGAACAATTCCAGCCCACCACATACCGTCGTAGGAGCCGGTCTGGTCGAAGATCCGGCCGCCCCACCACACGCCGAGAAAACTCCCCAATTGGTGGCTGAGAAATACAATTCCGAACAGCGTAGCCATATAACGCACGCCGAACACCTGGGCGACGATACCGGTAGTGAGGGGTACCGTAGACAGCCAAAGTACTCCCATCGCGCCGGCAAACAGATAAATCGTCAACTCCGTTTTCGGCATCAGCAATAAGGCGCCGATGGCCACGGCCCGTGAGAAATAGATGAAACTCAGCCCGAATTTTTTGCTCCAGCGCTGCCCGGCCATACCGGATAACAACGAACCGAAGATATTGAACAGCCCCACCAGCGCTATGGCGTAGGCGCCGATGTAAGGATCAAGCCCGACATCTTTGACGTATGCGGGGAAGTGCACGGTGATAAACGCCACGTGGAAGCCGCACACAAAAAAACCGATCGTCAGCAGCACGTAACCGCGATGCCCGGCGGCCTCGCGAACCGCATCACCAATGGTTTGATCGTTATGCGCTTCACCAGCCGTTGTCGGATCATTGGGCAATGCCCACGCCAGCGGGATCAGCACCAGCGTGATGGACGCGAGGATCAACAGCGCGTGGCTCCAACCAAAGGCGGCGATAAATCCCTGGCTAAGCGGGGAGAACACCACCTGCCCCGCCGAGCCGGCCGCCGTTCCCAATCCCAGCACCAGGGACCGTTTCTCCGCGCCAACCACGCGCACCATCGCCGCGAGCGCCAGGGAGAATGCGGTAAATGCGATGCCCAGACCGGTCAGCAATCCACCGCTCAGATGCAATGCCATCTCACTGTCGGCGAAGGTCATGGCCCAGATCCCGGCGGCGTACATCAGGGCGCCGGCGATGACCACGCCGACCGGCCCGAATCTGTCCGCCAACGCCCCGGCGAACGGCAATCCGATGCCCCACAGCAAGTTCTGGATGGCCATGGCGAGTCCGTACGTTTCGCGGCTCCAGCCTTTTGCCACGGTCATCGGCTCCAGGAACAGGCCGAAGATGGAGCGAATGCCGAAGCCAACCAGGGCAATCAAGCATCCGGCGACCAATACCACCAGCGGGGTGCGCCATGTCGACGTGGTGGAAAGCGGGGGTGACGTCATGATCGAGGACAGAAACTTGTCACACGCCGAGGATCTCACCGTCGTCGGTGAGGTCGATGCGATGCGCCGCGGGCTGCCGCGACAAACCCGGCATGGTAACGATGTCTCCGGTCAGCGCCAGCAGGTAACCGGCGCCGGCGGCGATGCGCACCGATTCGACCGGCAGCACGAAGTCACTCGGGCGTCCCACCGCGCGCGGATCGCTGCTCAAAGACAAATGGGTCTTGGCGATGCATATCGGCAGCCGGTCGTAACCCAGTCGGTGCACGCGTTCCAAATCCTGCCGCGCGGCGCGGCTGAACTCTAGATCCCTGGCCCCATAGATGGTCCGCGCAACCGCTGCGATCTTTGCTTCCGGAGTTTCGTCCAGGTCATACAAGAAATGCACCGGCGGCGGCGCTCCCGACGCCGACTCGGCGACGATGCGCGCCAGGTCCTCGGCACCCGCACCGCCCTCGGAGTAACCGGTGAAAAGCGCGACCTGCAGACCGCGCTCAACGCAGCCGGCTTGAATAGCGTTCAGTTCAGCCTCGCTATCCCCTTCAAATTGATTGATGGCGATCACCGGCTCAAAGCCGAAAGCGCGTACGCTGCTCACGTGTTGTTCGAGGTGCTTGAGGCCCTGGCGAATCTCGTCCACCGAGCCGTGTTGCGAGGCGTCTCCTCCACCGTGGATGCGCAGCGCCCTGACCGTCACCACCAACACCACCGCACGCGGCCACAGCCCGGAGCTGCGGCACTTGAGATCAAAGAACTTCTCCGCGCCCAGATCGAAGCCAAAACCGGCTTCGGTCACCACGTAATCTGCCCGCGTGGCGGCAGTTGCGGTGGCGATTACGCTGTTGCATCCGTGGGCGATGTTTCCGAACGGTCCGCCGTGCACGATTGCGGGCACGCCTTCCGTGGACTGCACCAGGTTCGGCAAAATGGCATCTTGCAGCAACGCCGCCATCGCCCCGGTCGCCTGCAGCCGCTCCGCGGTCACCGGCGCGCCGGAACGATCGAACCCGACCAGAATGCGTGCCAGCCGGGCCTTGAGATCGGTGACGCTATTTGACAGGCATAGGATCGCCATAACCTCGGAAGCGGCGGTAATGTCAAATCCGGCTTCACGCGGCACGCCGTTTAATCTCCCGCCAAGTCCGATCACCGCATGGCGCAGCGACCGGTCGTTGACGTCCAACACCCGGCGCCAGAAGACCTGACGATGCTCGAGGTCCAACTCACTGCGGAAATGCACCGCATTGTCGACCAGTGCCGCCAACAGGTTGTGCGCCGCCGCCACCGCGTGCAGATCGCCGGTGAAATGCATGTTGATACGGGTTGAGGGCTCCACCAGGCATCGACCGCCCCCGGTACCTCCCCCCTTGACGCCGAAGATCGGTCCCAACGACGGTTCGCGCAAGGCCAATGCAGGGCGATGACCGATGCGCTCGAGTCCCTGCGCAAGCCCGATGCACAGTGTGGTCTTGCCCTCGCCGCTTCGTGTCGGGTTGATGGCCGAGACCAGTATGATTCTACCTGACGGCGCCGATTGCATGTCAGGCAGCGCCGCGAGGCGCAGCTTGGCCATATGCGCCCCATAGGGAACGAGGTCTTCGGGAGTCAGTCCAAGATCAGCGGCAACATCCAATATCGGGCGCATAGCGGGATCAGCTGTGAATGATTCGACCCGTAGTGGGCGTATCGTTGTTGACGCTCCACGGCGCCCAAATTGCCCGCAACCGCGGATGTACCGGTAACGTGCCGCGGGCCTGCGGATCGATCTCGAGCGTCATGCTCCGCATCAGCGCGATTACCACGGTCTGCAAATCCCCACGCAACAGCCCCTTCGTAATTCTAACATTCGACGCGAACCAGCTTGGCGTACTTGTAACCGATAATCACATCCATATAACCTGAAAGTTCCTGGTCCAGAGTATAGTCGTCGGTATCGACCCGCAGGCATTCAATCTTATCGAGTTTATCCCGGGTCGCTATCACGATGATGTTATCCCTCCCCACCCGGGCGATCACCCGCGGTGTAAATTGACGGTTTCCACGCCCGAAAATAAATCCGTTGCCGCCTAGCGGGGTCACGATCAACTTTGATTGCGGATGGCGGGCCAACAGTCCCAATATGCCCTTCTCATCGAGGTCCGAAGCGGTCAGCCTGCGGTCACAAACCGCATCAACGCCCAACAACGTTTTACCGACACCCAGTTCATCGGCGACGGCCTGAACTGTCGTTCCCGGTCCCAACAGGTACAAGGTATCACGCTCCATGTGCGCGACTATATACTCTGCGATTTCGTGTTTGTTGGCAACGATGGATCCACCTGAACCTGATGCCTCTTTCCCGCCTTGCAGGAATCGGGCGGTGTTGGGCACGAGAAGATATCCATAAAGTCTGGCATCGAGAACACCACGCCGGAATGCCTGCTCATCAATATCAAGCACCTCCTCTTCGCTGACCTCGGCGCCGGTAATGAATGCATCCAACATGGCCCCCGCCGCCCGGGCGCTGAGCGCAAACACCGCGCTGTAGACCTTCACACCCGACGGTACACCGATTACCGGCAACTTGCGGTCGACTGCGTCATAGATATCACGCGCGGTGCCGTCGCCGCCGACAAATACCAGCAGTTCTATCCCTTCGTCGAGCATGTGAATCGCAAGGCGCTTGGTATCCTCGGCGGACGTTGTATTTTCAATACGTCCGACCACACGGGAATCCAAGTCCAAACCTTCGATGTAGTCCGCTCCCATTTTTGCCGGGGCCACCAGCATCAAGATGTCTTTGCGGTGTTCGACATGCGACAGGAACCCCTTGGTACGCTCCGGAGCCACGGGTGTTGCGCCGAGCTCAATGGCGCGATCGCGCATCTCGCCGTCGGTGCCTTTGAGGCCGACGCTTCCACCCATGCCCGCATAGGGGTTTACGATCAATCCGATACGCATTGTCATGCCGCGGTTAGAACCGGACAGCTGAGTTCATCCGGCTTTGACGGATGAGCCACGATTGGCTGGCATTGTGAACGATTTCGGTCTTAACTTGACACATGGTCAATGCGGTTGCTTTTCGTTACCAGGCGGTTTCGGATTACCCGGCGGCATGAAAAAAAGCAAAACACCGGCGGATTATACCGGCCCGGAGAGACGATCCGGAGTGGATCGGCGCAAGAATCCGGATCGGCGACAAGGCGTGCGCTGGGAACCCGAAAAAACCGACCGACGGCGCCGTCCCAGGCGCCGCAAACGCGACCGCGATATTTGGGACCACATCAACAAGGATAAATGAGCGCGGACATCAAATCCGTACGCCATCCGATGCAACATAGGCATTTCACACTGCGGCGCAAATCAGATCAACAGAAATTGTGACTTAACGCCGCTCTTGTTCACCAGAGATACCACTACGCGATCTCTGCCTTCGGCCTTTGCCCGGTACAGTGCCTCATCCGCTGACTTCAACAGCAAGTCCGCATCGTGGGCATGATGGGGAAATAAGGCCACACCTACGGAAAGCGTCACGGTATCGATGGGTTTGTGGTTTATGCGGATGTCGAGATTGCGTATCCGTTTGCGAAATTTTTCAGCCAGATATTGGGCGTTCTCCAGGGAGATGTCGGGGCATACCAGACAAAACTCCTCGCCGCCGAAACGGCATACGGTGTCTTCGGCGCGGGAGTTTTTCTGCAGCTCCCGGGCGACGCGTTTCAGTATCAGGTCGCCGGTATCGTGCCCAAGGGTGTCGTTAAACCGCTTGAAATGATCCAAATCAACCATTAACAGTCCGATGGTGGAATGCAGGCGTTTGGCCCGGCTGAACTCTTGCTGCAAAGTCTCCATCATGTACCGCCGGTTGTAGATTCCGGTCAACGGGTCTCGGATGGCTTGTTGGCGCAGATCGTTTCTCAGATGCAAGTTGGCCAACGCCAGGCCGATTTGCTCGGCGGCGGAAATGGCGATCTTGAATTGATTGTCGCTTGCATGAGACGCGGCGTTGATGAGATGCAGCACGCCGAAGGTCTCACCCTGCGCCAACAGAGGCATACACGTCGCCTCCCCTTGCAGGTTGTCGTTGAGATGCTCGCAAACGACATTGGTCTCTTGTTCTTTCGACGTATGGTAATGCCCCTTGCGCAATGCCCAACACTGACTCGACTCAAAGGATTCCATACCCGGCCACTCAGCACCCCAATGGGCCACCACGCTGAATTTGTCTCGATGCGACTTCACGATCGAAATCGCTCCCGTCATTTCCGGTAGCAGCTGGGGGAGAATCTGTTTCAGGATCTTCCCCGCCTCATCCACTGTCGTACAGGCATTCAACAATCCCGACATATTCTGGAGCAGAGAAATCTCTTTGGTTCGCGCCGCAACCCGCTGCTCCAGACCCTTGCGTTCATTGGCGATCGCACGCGCCAATAACCGCGATGCTATCAATGCTATGAGTACCACACTGGTAAGACTGGCAATGATGATCAATCCATACCGCCAGCGAATACCGGCGATGGATTTCTCTATGCTTGACAGCGGCAACGCCGCGCGAGCGATTACGAAGCGCGACTCACCGGCAGGCTCCCGCTGGGCCGCGGCGTGCTTTGAGGTGACCTGGGTGGCGACGTACATGGATTCCGAATCGACAGTGGCGCTGTAGCGTTCGTTGAACCCGTAGCCGCCGCGTATCGCGGACTGAATTTCCGGGCGCGACTTGAGACTTTTCGCCTGGTGCAGTTCTTCCAACAACAGGTCCGAATCGCCCAAAACCACCCCTTCCCCGTCGACGAATGTGATCCTGGCGCCACTTGATTTACCGAGTCGATCGGCCAACGCGTCCAAAGATGCCGTATCGGCGTCCTGTCCCAACGCGTTTACCGCCACCATCGCGGATGCGGCGATACCCGAAAGTTCCTCTTTCACACGCTGCTTCCATACCGATTGCAGGTAGAAGTCGAGCATGAACGTGCTGGACACGCCCACCACCAGCAACACGATAATCGGCACTAAGATCAGCTTCTTGGTTATCGTCATGGATGGAGAATAGCGTTAATACGCCGCCGCAACCTTTCAAGTCGCCGGGACGCGGTTAAATTCATGGTGTGACCGTCAATCTCGCAATATGCCGACATTGATCTTTAGTATAGGTTAGCCCGAAACTTGCACCAAGAATCATAAAAAACGGCGGAAAATGGCGCCGTTCCCGCCGCGCGGCGGCCCGGCTGTACGGCCGGTGCAACGTGTTTGCACCCAATCCGAATCCACCTACAATCCCACCATGGCCAAAAGCGCTCCCACTGTCTGTCCCCACGACTGTCCGTCGGCCTGCGCATTGGA
>CAMYKW010000064.1:7803-24737 GCA_947259175.1 uncultured Gammaproteobacteria bacterium
GCGCGTTACGCGGCGCGCATCCATCATCCCCGGCGCCTCACGCAGCCGTTAATGCGCAACGGGCCCAAGGGAAGCGGTGAATTTCGCCCCGTGGATTGGAGCGCGGCCCTGGATCTGGTGGCGGACCGGTTCCAACGAGCCAGCCGCGAACACGGTCCGGAAACCGTGTGGCCATACTACTACGCCGGCACCATGGGCCTGGTCGCCCGGGAGGGTATTAACCGGTTGCGCCATGCCATGGGGTATTCCGGGCAGCACGGCACGATCTGCACGACCCTGGCCTACGCCGGCTGGACCGCCGGGGCGGGCGCACTGTACGGACCCGACCCCGTGGAGATGGCGGATAGCGACTTGATCGTGATATGGGGTTGTAATGCGGCGGCCACGCAAGTCAATGTGATGACCCACGTAACGCGGGCACGGCAAAATCGCGGCGCAAAACTCGTGGTCATCGACCCTTACCGGACCGCCACCGCAAAAGCGGCTGACGAACACATCATGCCGCGTCCGGGCACCGACGGCGCGCTTGCTTGTGCTGTGATGCACCAGTTGTTCGCCGGTGGACATGCCGACCGGAAGTATCTTTCCCGATACACCGATGTCCCCGACGAATTGGAAGACCACTTGAAGTCACGCACGCCGGCTTGGGCAGCGTCGATCACCGGTGTGCCCGAACGCCAGATTCGCGATTTCGCGGATCTTTACGGCCGGACACCGCGAAGTTTTATACGCATGGGTATCGGTTTCTCCCGCAGCCGCAACGGCGCCCACAATGTGCACGCGGTGAGTTGTCTGCCGGCGATCACTGGAGCGTGGCAACAGCGGGGCGGCGGCGCACTGCTCTCCACCTCGGACTTGTTCCCCCTCGACCTGTCGTTAATCACCGGCTCGGAACTGCGTGATCCATCCACCCGCATCCTCGACCAGTCGCGCATCGGCCACGTTCTGACCGGCAACGCCAAGGACCTGGGCGAAGGTCCCCCAGTCAGCGCCTTGTTGATTCAAAACACGAACCCGATGGCGGTGGCCCCGGATCTGAACCGGGTGCGCCGGGGCTTCGCCCGCGATGATCTTTTCGTCTGCGTCCACGAGCAATTTCTCACCGAAACGGCGCGTATGGCCGACGTGGTGCTCCCGGCCACTATGTTTCTCGAGCACGACGACCTGTACCGCAGTTACGGTCACACGTACTTACAGATCGGCCGCAAGATTGTCGACCCGCCCCCCGGGTGTCGCTCGAACCATCACGTCATTTGCGAGCTTGGCCATCGCCTGGGTGCCCAGCATCCCGGTTTCGCGATGACCGAGTTGGAATTGATAGACGCGACCTTACGCAGGTCCGGTGCTCCCGACGCCGGGGCATTGACCGCTCAGCGCTGGGAAAATCGGGCACCAGGTTTCGCCGCCGCCCACTTTATAAATGGGTTCGCATGGCCAGACGGCCGCTTTCGCTTCAAACCCGACTGGGCGGCGCTGGGCCCGCTGGGTCATCTCATGCCGGCGCTGCCGGATCACTGGGACGTCGTCGAGGCGGCGGATGAGACTCACCCGTTTCGCTTGATCGCGCCCCCCGCGCATAATTTCCTCAACTCCAGCTTTACCGAAACGCCGCGCTCCCGGGCCAAGGAAGGACAACCGCGACTCAAACTGCATCCGCAGGATGCAGCCGCACTGGGCATCAGCGACGACGCCCTGGTGGAAGTCGGCAACCGGCGCGGCGTGGTCACCGTGCACGCGCAGCTCTTTGAACACATCGGACGCGGCGTAGTCGCGGTCGAGGGCATTTGGCCGGGTTACGACTTCCCCGGCGGCATGGGAATCAACGCGCTGACCAGCGCCGAGCCGGGGGCGCCTAACGGCGGTGCGGTGTTTCACGATACCGCCGTGTGGCTGCGCGCGCAACCGGCCGGTGGGTCGTAGCGGTACGGCTTTCCTACCGTTGTTGAGCTCGGTGCCGGTCTCTTGTAACGTGTCTGTCGCGATGCGCAACACGGCTGATTCGTTTTCACGACGGACCCAACATTGAACCACCCACAGGAACCAACAGCGCGGCCGATCAAGATACTGATCACCAAGATCGGACTCGACGGCCATGATCGCGGCAGCCGCGTGGTCGCCGCGCATCTGCGCGATGCCGGCATGGAGGTCGTGTATACACCGCCATGGCAGGAGATCAACGCAGTGGTAAAGCTCGCTCTAGAGGAAGATGTGGACGTCATAGGACTCAGCTGCCTGGCTACCGATCACCTGTTGGTTCCCAAGCTGATGCAGGCGTTGCGAGACCAGGGGTTGGCGCACATCAAGGTGGTCGTTGGCGGAATCGTGCCCGACGAGGACGAAGCCTTATTGCTCGATGCCGGCGTGAGTCGGGTGTTTCACCCCGGATCGTCGCTCGACGACATTACACAAACCATTACCGATTTAGCGGGCCCTGCGGCCGTGCCGGACGAGGATCGGTAAATCCACGAGGAGACCGGACGTGGCTAGAAAACATGCTGCGGCAATTGAGAATAGCGCCACGGACGCACACGCCGAATGGCGCCGTAACTATGAGCGGCAGTTGCCTAACGATAAAGCGATTACCAATCGTTCCGGAATCACAATCAAGCCGCTGTACGAACCCCAGGATTGGAGCGACGCCAGCTACATGAGTGACCTGGGATATCCCGGGCAACCACCGATGACGCGCGGCATCTACGCCACCATGCACCGCGGACGTACCTGGAGCCAGCGGCAACTGATCGGTCTGGGTACACCGCAGGATTACAACCAAAGGTTGCAGCGCCTCATCGCCGCCGGGACCAATGCGATCAGCCTCATTCCGTGCAATTCGGTCTATCGGGGTTTCGACATCGACGAGGTCGACCCCCTGTTGGTCGGCACTTGCGGGACCACCGTTAACACCATCGAAGACATGGACGTGTGCTTCCGCGATATTGATATCGGCCGCATCTCCACCGCCATGAATGACCCCCTGCCCTTCACACTGCTGGCATTGTTGTTGGGGGTCGCGAAACGGCGGGGCATTCCCTGGGACCGCATCACGGGCACCTCGAATCAGAGCGACTACATCTCCCACTTTGTCGCCAATCATATGTTTTTCCGTCTCGCGCTGCCGGCTTCACGGCGCGTGTTGGTGGATCATATCGCGTTCTGCAACGAACGGGTTCCCAATTGGAATCCGTTGTCCGTGGTCGGTCAGCACATGCAGCAGGCGGGCGCATCCCCGGCCCAGGCCATGGCGTTTACTTTGAGCACCGCCATCCAGTACGCCGAAGACTGCATAGATCGAGGCATGGATCCTGAATTCTTTTTACCGCGATTCACGTTCTTCTTTGACATCTCCATCAGCTTCTTCGAAGAAATCGCCAAATTCCGCGCCGGACGCCGCTTGTGGCAAAAGCTAGTGCGCCAACGGTTCGGCGTCGAAGATCCCAAAGCCTGGCGATTCAAGTTTCACGCGCAGACTTCGGGCGTGGACTTGACCCGTCAACAACCGCTGAACAACATCGCCCGGGTAACCGCCCAGGCGATGGCGGGTATTTTCGGTGGCCTGCAGTCTTTACATACTGACGCCTACGACGAGGTGCTCAGTACGCCCGCCGAAGCCGCCGCGCAGATCGCCGTAAGCACCCAGAATATCCTGCGCGACGAAGCTCATCTCACCGATGTGATCGACCCACTGGCAGGTTCCTATTATCTCGAGACATTGACCAATCAAATGGAGGATAAGATCGAATCGTTGATCAGCCGCATCGATGCTGCGGGTGGCATGTACAAGGCCGTGGAACAAGGCATGGTGCAGACCTTGATCGGCGAGTCGGCGCGTGAATTTGCAAATCGCGTCGAGACCGGGGAACAGATTGTTGTCGGTGTCAACGCCTACCGGATCGACGAGGACGGTAGCACACGGCAGCCGCTCGAGCGTCCGGAACCGCGACGAATTCAGGAACAGATCGACCGGCTGCGCCTTTTCAAGAGCGAGCGAGACAGGCGCCAGGTGCAATCGGCATTGGATCAATTGGCCGCCGCGGCCAATGACACCAACGTAAACATATTCGGCGCAGTCGTCGATGCTGCCGGTGCCGGCGCCACCCATGGCGAAATCGTCGCATGTCTGCGCCGTGAAATGGGTTCCGGCGAACCTCTTATTGCGATATGAGCACCGCTGTCGACGATGCTGCCGCCGAGCTTGTCGAGCGCTTGCTGGGTGGGCAGCGGGCTGCCCTGGCGCGCGCCATCACCCACGTGGAGAGCGGCGCCGCAATCGCTCGCCGAATTCTCCAAGCGGTTCAGCCGGGGGCGGGCACGGCCCGGGTCATCGGCTTCACCGGCGCTCCGGGTGTGGGAAAATCCTCACTGATCAACGCCGTTATCCGAGAATTTCGCAGCCGGAGCAAGACCGTGGCGGTGGCGGCGGTGGACCCCAGCAGCCCAATCAGCGGTGGCGCGATACTCGGGGACCGCCTGCGGATGGGCGAACACGGCACCGACGATGGTGTGTTCATACGTTCCATATCATCCCGCGGCCACCTGGGTGGGATATCGGCGACCACCGCGCAAGTCGTCGATCTGATGGATGCCGCGGGATGGAACGTGGTGATCATCGAGACGGTGGGAGCCGGACAGTCCGAGGTGGAGATCACGCAGATCGCCGATGTGAGCGTGGTCGTGTGCGCGCCGGGGCTCGGAGACGACGTGCAGGCGATCAAAGCCGGCATACTGGAAATCGCCGACGTGCTGGTGGTTAACAAAGCCGACCAGCCGATGGCTGATGAGACACGCAAACAATTGGTCGCCATGCTGGGGCTGCGCCGCGCGGAGCGGCGCAATGTGCCGGTACTGACCACGGTCGCCACCACCGGCGAAGGCGTCGACCGGCTGGTTTCGGTAGTCGAACAACAATGCCAACGTTATCCCACACCCAAGCGGGGGCAAAGACCCCACAAGCGCCTCCAAACACTTATCGCCCAGGCTGCAGCGAGACAGCTGCAAGAGCGCCTGGCCACATCCAACGAGGCGATGATACATGACCTGTGTACGCGGGTTTCCCGCGGCGAATTGAGCATCGACAGCGCCGCCCGCACCCTCCTCGACGCAGTATTGAAGTAAGGCAATTTACCGGTGGGTCGCGCGTGTGCCCGCGGTAGTGATTTATTGTGAATCTTGCCAACGCTGGTCTTGGCGATTGCTTCCACCACCACGATTCGCCCCGGCACCGCCCGGTTGGAGATCTCACCGCGAGGATGAGGAATACCCGAGGCGTGCGCGTGGAACATGGGGGTAATAGCTCTTTAGATATCGTCGCGAGCCAACCGCTGCAATGATGCTCAGTGTATCAACACCAGTTGACGGTGGCAGAAATACACGCTTTGGAGTCTCCGGTGGTGCCCGTGGTACAGCCGGGTCACGGTCTCGCATTACGTAAGAAGGCGTGCATATGAAAACGCGCCTGGTCCGCGGCGTAACGGTAACGCTCGCCTACGGGACAGGCGCGTCTGGCCATACACCCGCGTTCCAGGCATTCGCCGCCGTGTTCGCCGCCGACGTGGCCCAGACACGCGCCGACATCGTAGCCACCGGCTGCGAATGCACGCACCGGGCACACGGAAAGACAAGGTTTGTCCCGGCAATGGTCACAGGGAATGCTCCGCACGTCGAAGGGCGGAAGCGCGATGCGTTCGCGAAACGCCAGCGCACCGCGGTAGGCGTGCCACAGGCCGTAGTCGGGGTGAATCAGCGTACCCAAGGGGGATGGCGCCACCGGCTCCGCGCGTTGCGCCCAACGCTGAAACGGCAGATAAGGCGGGCCGTCGAAGGGAAACAATGCGTGCGCGCCACAACGCGCAGCGATCGTCTCAATAGCCCGACGAGACCATTCGTTCAGAGGATGGTCCGCGGCGTACTCGGATTTCACCGCCTGGAAATGCCGCCACATGGCATCGCCGACATTACCCACCAGGAGCAGCGTTCCGACATCGGCCTCGTCCGGCATCGGCGGCACCCGGTCCTCGGCTTGGGGATGGAATCCTCCGCGTGATACCAGCCCCACATCACGCAGGGTGGACTCGATTTCCGGGATAGCCACCATTTCGATACTCAAGCGGGCATGATGTCGGCGTATACCAACCCATTGCGTGGGTGGATGTCGCCCGTTTTCACCGCCAAGCCATGGTCAACCATCGGACCCGCATAGGCGAATCGTCGCCGGCGGATTCCCGCACCGATACGTCGTGCCATATCCCGCAGCCGGGGGGAGAGCGTTGCGCGCCGCGGGGACCGGAATCGGAATATAAGAACACACGAATATAACCGAACGCTGTTCATGAGAAATTTTTCCAACATTATTCAAGCACTTTTGTTCACATTCGCCATGAGTATCAGTCCACTTTAAAATAGTGGGTTCGCTACTCGGGAGGATACGACATGTTAATGTCCTCGATCGACTATCGGGAATCACTGCGGGGTTACAGGCCCAGGGTTTTCGTACGCGGACAAAAGATTGATTCGGTCGCCGATGAACCCCTGTTACTACCCGGCATCAATGCCATCGGTTTAACCTATGACTACGCGCTACGCAAGGACCACCGCGAATTAACCCGCGCCGTCCAATTTACAAGCGGAAAGGAGATCAACCGCTTGATGCAAATCACGCGCACGTCGGATGACTTGCTCAATAAGCTCGAACTGGTGCGCCTTATCTGCCAGGACACGGGTTGTGCCATGCGCTATCTCACCATGGATGGACTCAACGCCCTTTATCAATCGACTTTTCGCACCGATGATGCTCATGGCACCGATTACCATCAGCGTCTGTTGAGTTACATGCATCGGGTGCAGGAGGAAGACCTGACTATCGGCATCGCGATGACCGACGCTAAAGGGGATCGATCGCTGCGGCCGCATCAGCAAGCCGATGCTGACAGTTATGTGCACATCGTCGAGCGGCGCGGCGAAGGCGTGGTGATTTCCGGGACCAAGGCGATAGTAACCTCCGCCCCCTATGTACATGAACTATTCGTGCTTCCCGGGCGCGCGATGACAGAGGAGGACAGTCGTTTCGCCGTAGCCTGCGCAGTGCCCATCGATGCCAAAGGACTGACCATTATAGCCCGGCCGGCGGGACGACCGGGCGAGGCCGGCGCGCTGTTCACCAGTCAGTACGGACAATCGACGGGAGTGTGTGTGTTCGATCGTGTGTTCGTACCCTACGATCGTGTGTTCTTGTGCGGCGAATGGCAACATGCCGAATTTCTCACCAAGACCTATGCCAATCATCACCGCCACACCTGTATAGGGGCACGGGCCGGGTTTGGCGACTTGCTAATAGGCGCCAGCGCCTTGATGCTCGAATCCAATGGTCTCGATCTCAACGAGCACGCGCATCTGCGCGATTCGATGGTGGAGTTGATCAAAACCGTGGAGGGTTTTTACGCCTGCGGCGTCGCCGCATCAGTGTATGCGCAGCGGGACGCCGCGGGAAATATCGAGCCGGAACCCAATTACGCAAACATCGGAAAATTGTTGCTGGCCACGAAGATCTACGACATGCATCGCCTCGCCCACACCATGTCCGGGGGGCTGGTGGTAACCTTGCCTGGTCCGGAAGAAGACCATAATCCCGACACCGCAGGCGACCTCAAGGCACTATTGAGCGGGCGTCCGGATATTCCCCACGAGAAGCGCGCCAATGTGGCGAGGTTTATCGAAGACCTTACGGCGTCGTATTCGGCGGCGTGGTATTCGGTGATCAGCTTACACGGTGGTGGATCGCCGGAGGCGATGAAACGGGAAATATTCCGCTCCTATCCGATCGCCGAAAAAGAAAAATTGGTGGAACGTTTGATTGACCGTGGCGTCGTCGCCGGGCAGGTCTCCGAGTCATCCGAACCGGGACAGTGTTGCGATAACGGTTGTGCGGAATCGACCCTCGAGCTCGCTCTCAAACGCGAAGTGCTCTATAACTAGGCGTCCGCAGAAACTGCGCGAACCCACTGTTCGGCGCGAGTTTCGCGTTGAACCTTTGGGCTTCTGCGGAGTCTTCAATTTCGACGGTATTCCATTGACACTGCTGATAATTACAGGAGAGCACCATGGGTGAAAACACGCGACTGCACGACGGCATTGCCGGTGCATTGATTCTGTTGGGAACGCTGTTGGCAGCGTTTGTGAACGTCTACTGGCTGTGGATTCCCGGGTTGGTCGGCGCATTGATGCTGCAAAGCGCCTTCAGCGGCTTCTGTCCGGTGTACTTCACGTTGGGAAAACTGCGCCGAACCCGGGCGACGACCGCGCATTGAGACGGCAGCGCGCCATGCGGTGGTGAGATCTTTGCACCACTTTGCATGAAATCATCATCCATGACGCCCGTATCGGCGTGGTGGAAAAGACGCGGCCAGTTAATATTCGCGATAGACGCGCGGTCTGCAGCCGTAATTCAACGGCGTGCCGCGCGACCACGCTGAGCAACCGGGCGCCATCGTCGCGGTGCGTCGGTCCCCGGCATCCGCTGCGCAAACGCCTGTGGCTCCCGTTCTCGCGCACTCCTGACCGCCACCGGCTCAGGTCAACTGCTCTCCTCCCGATCCAGACCGAAGTCAAAGGTATCGATCCGGTAGCCCTCGGGAAACGCCTGTTTAATGCGCTTTTCAAACTCTCCGTACACTTCGGCCTTGTGCTGCTGAACGTCATAATCGCGCGTATTCATGTCCACGCCGGCCACGTCGAGATCAATGTTTAATTCTATGTCTGGTGCGATCTTAAAGCGTACTTTTGCCATGGCTGCTCCCTATCACTATCTACCCAGGTAACTAATTTATCAATTCTTGCCAAGGTCTCATTGATCCGTGTCAATGCCGGATCAGCCTGCCGATTCCCAGCGCTGATTTTATGTCCCACAGCCGAGACCACTGGCGCTTCGGTCCAAAGGACACGTCGTCCTGCGCCCGCGATCGATCCGCGCGGGCCGTTTCGGCGCCGGAGGTTGCCTATTTACGGCCGGCAGGCCTTAGCATAGTCCGCGACCGGCGATCAGGCCGCGCCGTCATTCGACTTTCGGCGTCAAAACACATACTATATTCCTCAGTAGTTTTCCGGCACGAATAAGTCAGAAAGCGTAGTGATCGCCGGAAACCTTCGTATTAAAACCCTAGAACGACTCCACTTTGTTCGTCCTATATCCGTATGGCGGATCGTAATCTCACAATTCTGTGGGCTCGGCGCCTGTTTCCGGCGCTGAACTGGTTTGGCGAGCTGAAAGATCAACGCGTCCTGCGCACTGATATCCTCGCCGGCCTCACCGTCGCGTTGGTGTTGATTCCGCAATCCATGGCCTACGCGCAACTTGCCGGCCTGCCCGCCTATTACGGGCTTTACGCATCATTCATGCCACCGATGATTGCGGCGCTGTTTGGATCCTCGCGCCAATTGCAGACCGGGCCGGTGGCGATCGTCTCTATTATGACCGCGGCGGCTCTCGAGCCCCTGGCGACTGCCGGTAGCGCCAGCTTTGTCGCCTACGCCATTATGCTCGCTCTGATGGTGGGTCTGTTCGAACTGGCGTTAGGCGTATTGCGCCTGGGGGCCTTGGTCAATTTTCTCGCCCATCCGGTGATCATCGGCTTTACCAACGCCGCCGCCATCATTATCGCGACCTCGCAGCTGAGCAAGATCTTCGGCGTGTTTGTCGAGAAGGGTGACTACTACTTTGAGACCATCTGGAACGTCGTGAGCGCCGCGTTCACCGACACGCATTGGCCGACCCTGGCGATTGCGGTGCTGGCTTTCGTCATTATGATCGGAATCCGGCGGTTGAACCCCCGTCTGCCCAATGTGCTCATCGCGGTCGCCGTGACCACACTGATTGCCAACTACATCGAATTCGAACGCGTCGAAACCATTCCCCCGGAGCAGATTGTCAATACCACCGTGCGCACGCTGGTCGCCGAACAACTCACGGCCCGCGAGCAGTTGGCCACGATTGACCAGGCCATCGCATCCGCCAACAACCGATTCATAGATGTAGCGAAGACGCTCGGCAAGGATGATCCGAAGTACCTCGATGCCCGTCACCAACTGGACTCACTCCGCCTGCACAAGGAACGCCGCCAGAAGACCATCAAACTGGATCAAGCTGAAATCAAGGATCTTCGGTTTCGCCGTGTTACCCAAGGGGGCGATTTCCCGCCGCGTTTTTATCTGTCCGGCGAATTGCCGGCAGGCGTCCCCGATGACGGACATGTGTGGCGGGTGATCAAATTCACCGATGACGGGGCACTGGAAGTAAGCGGAGGTGGTGCGGTGGTAGGCAGGATTCCCCGCGGTCTGCCGGCGCTCCAGGCGCCAACCATAGACCTCGGCGTGTTGGCGCAACTCCTACCAGCCGCGATAACCATCGCTCTGCTCGGTTTCATGGAAGCGATTTCCATTGCCAAAGCGATGGCGACGCGCACCAAGCAGCGGGTCGACGCCAATCAGGAGCTGATTGGACAAGGCTTGGGGAATATCGTCGGCGGCCTGTTCCAAAGCTATCCGGTCTCCGGATCATTCTCCCGTTCGGCGGTCAACATTGGCGCCGGCGCCTTGACTGGATTTTCATCCGTCGTCACGAGCCTGATCGTGGTTATCGTGCTGTTGTGGCTGACACCTTTACTGTATCACCTTCCGCAAGCAACCCTGGCGGCGGTGATCATGATGGCCGTGTTTGGGCTGATCAATTTGAAGATCTTCAAACACATCTGGAAGACCCAACGCAGCGATGGCATTGTCGCCGTGCTCACCTTTATTTTGACCCTCACGCTGGCGCCGCACCTGGATTATGGCATTTTGATGGGCGCGGCATTGGCGCTGGGACTCTATTTGTTGCGCACCATGCATCCGCGTGTGGTGGTTCTGGGCAGGTTCTGGGACGGCACGCTGCGTGACGCGGAGCTCTACACCCTCGAGACCTGCCCGAATATCACCATGATACGTTTCGACGGGTCCTTGTATTTCGCCAATACCAGCTATTTTGAAGACAAAATACTTGAACGCAGTTCGCAAAAACCGGATCTGAAATACGTCATCGTCGATGGCGAAGGAATCAACGCAATCGATGCATCCGGCGAGGAAATGCTGGCTTCCATGGTCGAACGCCTGCAGGGCATCGGAGTGCAGGTCATCTTCACACAGTTCAAGCGCCAGGCCTATGATGTACTAAAGCGCTCCGGCTTCATCGATAAAGTCGGTGAGGAGAATTTCTTCCGCCACGTGGATCACGCCCTTCGTCATGTCTGGCAGGAGCTGGGCGATGACCATGTGGACGGCTGCGCCCTCAACCCGCTGCGCCAGGCGGCGGAGGCTTAACCACCTGTCAGCGAGACCGGAGCGAAGCGAAGCGGGATTAATCATCCGGCGGAGAGTAAGGCAAAGACGAATGTTGCACCGCAATCTTCAACTTATCGTCGGCCGATTTGACATAACATAAAGTGTACTCGACCTTTATTTCCTCACCCCGCGCATCGGTAAAGTAGTAGTTGCCCATGCACATCGCGACGTCACCGTGCAATATCATGCCCGCGTTCTGGAATCGCACCTGCGTCCACGCCCGCAAGGCAAAGCCTCCGTCCTCGGGACATACACCGTTTTGACCCACAAAATAAGATTCCGCTTCCTCCGCGGTCGTACGAAATTGTTTCTCTGACGCCAGCGTGGGCTTGAACAACACGGCGCCGAGATCGTATGCGTAGTGTCGTTCTATGTGGTCCCTGGCAACTTGCACATAATCTTTGCCTTCGGCAAACGCCTCGCCAATGGCGATAATGCCGTCGCCCCAGGCTTGTTGCGCCTTGGTTACCTCGTTACGATCAATGGGCATATGATGTTCCCTCCCGTTCAATAATGATTCAATCCGCGGGCCGGCAACAGTACCGCTTTAAAGTGTTTCCGCGATGACCCGATGAATACGTTCGTGTTCCTCCCGCGGCGCCGAGACAAACGGCGTCATGACGTGCCCGTTGCCGATACCCGGTTCCGCCAGTGTAAAAATAGAACGTGACTTAGCGATGTTGTCGTATCATGAGGCTGCGTGCTCACCGCTACCGTGGAGTCGGGACAATAACGCATCGAGACGCGCATCGTAAACGGGAAATAACCACCAATTGAATGCCGTGATCGACATCGCCGGTCCCATTTTCGGCATAGGCTTGCTGGGTTATGTCGCCGCACGCCAACGCTGGTTTTCAGAGCGGGCTGCCGAAGGGCTGGCGCTATTTGTCTTTGACTGGGCGGTGCCGCTGATGCTGGTGCGGCTGTTTGCCACCGCTCCCCTGCCGGAGACTTTTCCATGGCGGCTGCTGGCCGCCTTCTATGTCCCAGCGTGTTTGTTGTATGCGACGGGGATACTGGTCGCAAAAAGATTCTTTGGTCGACCCTACCTCGACCGAGTGATCACCGGCTTTGCCTACACCTTTGGTAACTCGGTATTGCTCGGCTTGCCGCTGATTCTTCTGACTTTCGGGGAGGAAGGCACGGTACCGTTCTTCATTTTGTTGTCTTTGCACGGACTGTCGTTTTTCTCGGCAACCACCATCTTGATGGAATTGGGCCGCAACCGCGAGCAGTCGGTTTCCAGATTGGTCACCGGCACCTTGAAGGGATTCATCACCAACCCAATCATACTGGGCATGATCACCGGCCTGATTCTCAACCGGTTGCAGCTGACACTGCCCGGACCGGTGGACAAGATCGCCGAATACATGCAGTTGGCGGTGATGCCCTGCGCGTTATTCTCCCTGGGCGCCGCGCTAAATGCCTATGGCATCGCGGGCCACATGAGGCAAGCCTGGGTGGCGGTGGTAGCCAAGAATATCGCCTTTCCCGCGGCTGTATGGGTTTTATCGCTATACGCCCTGCAACTGCCGTTGCTTTGGGCGATGATCGCAACGCTGCTGGCCGCGCAACCCGCCGGAGTGAATATCTATTTGTTCGCCCAGCGCTATCGAGCCGCCCAGGCATTTGCCACCACCACGGTGTTCTTGTCCAATGTGGTTGGTATCGCAACACTGACTGCATTGCTCATCATATTCGAAAACATCGGCTGGTAGTCAACGACCACGGCTCATCAAATTCCTTGCACGCTCCCGCCGTTGCAGGCCAACCACGCGGATACCGCCGTCACCGAGATGATGGTGACTGATGCCTCTGCTCGCTCCCGTCAGCCGCGTTCGGCGCGCGCTCTACGCCAGGTTGAGCGAACTCCAAAAGGACCGGCTGCAGCACGCGCAACATCTCCGTGCTGGACATGGAAATGATATAGCCGCGGCGGCCGCCGTTGATATAAACCGTCGGCAGGTCGGCGATGGTCGCCTGGCAATAAGTCGGCATCGGTCGCCGTACGCCAAACGGCGATGTGCCGCCAACCTGATAGCCGGAGTGTTTGTCGGCAATTTTCGGATCGCATGGGCGTATATGCTTGACCCCCAGCTTTCGCGCCAACACCTTGGTCGACACCTGCAGATCCCCGTGCATCAAGGCGATCAAGGGATTTCCGCTGTCATCCTCCATAATCAAGGTTTTGATGACGGCGTGCTCATCGACACCGGTCTCGCGCGCGAACTGCACGGTACCGCCGCTCTCTATGTATGTATACGGGTGCTCATCGAACATGACCCTGGCGCGGCGCAATAGGCGAACCGCTTGTGTCACCGGCGTTTTGGGTTTGCTCATCGAACGTTCCCGTCCGCGCAATGGGTTGACGGAAACGCACGCCTCACAGCGATTCGTAGTAAGCGATCATCTCCCGCCGCGCCGCCGCATCCGGTAGACGGCCGAAACCGGCGCCCATGTTGTCGATCATGTGGTCCACCTTCGAGGTCGCCGGGATGGCGCAGGTGGCGGCGGGATGAGAGACGGCGAATTTCAAAAAGAATTGACCCCAGCTGTGAATGTCGAGTTCCGCCGCCCACGGCGGCAGCGGCTTACCCTTGACGCGGCGGAACAGGCTGCCACCCCGATAGGGACGATTGATCAGCGTGGCGATACCCCGGTCCGCGGCCAACGGCAACAGGCGCTTCTCCACTTCGCGATTGGCGATACTGTAGGTGAACTGCACGAAGTCAAACGGTTCGCTTTGCAGAATCTGCTCGAGCTCTCCGTGGTCGCGGCCGTGTGAGGTGGTAATGCCGATATAACGCACCTTGCCTTGCGCCTTCCACGCTTTCAAAGTCTCGAGATGGGTTTCCCAGTCGACGAGATTGTGTATCTGCATGAGATCGAACACCTCGACACCCATGCGCTGCATCGAGCGCTGCATCTGCGTGATTCCGCGCTTCCTGCCCCGCGTCCATACCTTGGTCGCCGCGAACAGCGCTTGCTTGTTGTGCACTTTCTTCAACAAGTCGCCGATGACTTGTTCGGAAGTCCCGTACATGGGCGAGGAGTCGATCACCGCGCCGCCGCGGTCGAAAAATACCTGCAGCACCTTAGTGAGGTTTGCGCGCGCCCCCGAGTCATCACCCACATCAAAGGTCTGCCAGGATCCCATGCCGATCACCGGCAAAGATTCACCGGATGCTGGGATTTTTCTTGTTATCCCCGGCTGCTCCACAGCGCGCACCCAGTTGGGGGCAAACGCCAGCGCGGATCCGAGGCCGAGCACGCATTTGAAAAAAGCTCGCCGATCAAAGTCGTCTCTCTCACTCATACGCTGCAACCGGTAGGGATAATGATTGATTTTACCTTGACCGCCGGTCCGCCGATAGCCGCGCCCGCGGGAACCCACGTGCGGGCCCTTCGTCCTGACGTTGCCGCATCGCCGATTTCACGCGCTGCCCGCGGGATGGTCGTAGAGTTCGCGGCATTCGGACTCGCGTCCGCGCACCACGCGCCGCCCGATCAGCGCACCACGGGTCTCGGTGACAACGGTGTGCTGCCCCTCTTGATGGTGGTCATCGTAAAAATAGATCACCACCCAGTCCCGGGTGCGGTCCAGCTCGTGCGCCCGGGCGGTGTTGGAGAACAACGCGGTGAAGTGCCACTCATTACGCTGTGTGTGCAGAATCGGCAACCACGCCTCGCCGCGCGGATTGAAGCGTTTCGGTGAGATTCTAGCCAGTCCGCCCTGCGCCGCCTTGCTGCGGTACTCGCGATCGACATCGAGCAGCATATCCACGCCCGGGCCACCGGTGCCGGCGTGGGGCGGCGCCCCCCGCACCCGGCCGAGCATACTCTCCAGCGTGGCGCGAATCGCGACCACACGCCGGGGACCGACGCCGGCAAGCGACTCGAGGCGGCCGTCATGGGCGGCCGACTCCAGCGCCTCGAGGGTGTCGATGTGCAGCTCATCGTGTATCCGCTGCGCAAGCCGCGGACCAATACCGGGCACCGACTGCAGTAACTTTTCCGGGTCGAGCACACCGCGCAGCCGCTCGAGCTGCACCCAGCGCCCGGTGCGCAGGATCTCATCGATGGCAGTAGCCAGGCCGCGGCCGATGTTGGGCAGCGCCAACAGGCCCTCCATGCCTTGGCGGACGACGAGCTCAGCGAGATCCTCGTCCAGCCGGTGGATGGTGTCCGCCGCACGCCGGTAGGCATTGATGCGGAACGGATTGGCCCCTTGCCGCTGCAGGAGGTCGGCGGCCTCGCGCAGTTTTTCCGCCACCTTTACGTTGATCGCGGTGTCGGAGGGCATAGGCACGACAAGACCGGGTCCGGCTCCGGTCTCAACTCAGTTTACGCTCGACAAAATCAAGACGGTCTTGCCCCCAAAATAGCTCGCCGTCGATGACATAGGTCGGGACGCCGAACACACCGCATTCGATCGCCCGCTGGGTGTCGCGTTCATATTCAGCGGCGCAATCCGGCGCACCGGCGGCCTCCGCCAGTTCCCCGCCGTCCATGCCAACATCGGCAGCCAGCGCCATCAGGGTGTCGGGATCGGCGATATTCGACTCCTCCACCCACACGGCACGCAGTAGTCTTTGGGCCAGACCCAACGCATCCAATCCCCGCCGGCGAGCGGCGATAATCATCAACGAAGCAGGATTGGCGTCGACCGGGAAGTATTTGGGTTCCAGCACCAGCGGCATTTGGAGATAATCACGCCAACGCCGCAGCTCCTGTAGACGATAGGCCTGTCGCTCCGGGGCGCGTTGCTTGAGCGGCAAGCCGCCGGTCGCCGGAAACACCCTGGTCAGATCGACGGGAAGCACATTCACCGTGGCGGCGGCATCGCGGGTGATTTCGGCGAAACGCTCGCCACCGAGATAACTGTATGGCGAAACGGGACTCAGGTAATAGTCAACTATTCGACCCATGGCGAAAGATCTCCGCTAATGATAGAGGTGAAAGGATTTAACGTGATGATCGATGTCAAAATTCATTGCAACCGGCGCACCGCGCCATGCTGGTGCGCTAACAGCCGTAGCCCGATGTCCATCAAGCGCAAACCCAAGCATGCCGTGCGCAGATTAACTTTCATTGCCGCGCTGTGTCTACTGACGCCGACATCGGCGCTGCCGGGGCTCAGCCACGCAGCGAACGGCGCGGAACGCGAGAACATGGCATTCGTGGGACATCACGCCCTGGACGGCCGCAGCGCCTACCAACCCGTTATCCAGCAGCAGGACGGGCTATGGATCGCGTACGTCGGTCACCATCGGGGCAGCGAGCACAATGTGCTCACCGGTAAACGCGAGTCCAACGGCACCTCAATTGTCGATGTATCTGATCCGGCGCACCCCGTTTACCTGCATCACATTCCGGCTGCGGGCGGCGCACAAATGGCGCAGACCTGCCCCGGCAGGGAACTGCCCATCAACGACGACAAGTTCTACCTGCTGCGGTCCAACGGCGACGAATCTCATGAGGTATGGGATGTAACCGAGCCGCGCGCGCCGCGCCGTGTCAGCACCCCGCTGTCGGGCGGCAACGCCACGCACAAGAGCTGGTGGGACTGC